>JARKPK010000036.1 GCA_029975295.1 Thermoguttaceae bacterium
TCGGCGAGCCTGTTCGGCCGACTCGACCATCGGCGCCACAATGCCGAACGCCCCGGCATCGAGCGCCCGCTTGACGCAGACTACGCTTCCTTCCGGCACGCGGCAAAGCGGGATGCAACCGGCGTCGGCAACCGCCGCGAACAGTGCCGCGGCCTGCGACCAATCGATCGGCGCGTGCTCGAGATCGACGGTGAGCCAATCGAATCCGCTTCGGGCCAAGATGCGCGCGGCCGTCAGGTTGCCCAAAGTCAGCCAGCTCCCGAAAACCGTCTGGCCGCTGCGGAGTTTTTGCTTTATGATGTTTTCTTTCATGGGGTTTTTCGGTCCTTGAGCAATGATTGCGGCGGTGAGCCTGCCTCGTTTGCAAGCAGGCCGTAATTCAGTCGCAGAATCGACATGGAACTAGGCCGACCAACGGCAGGCCGGCTATTGCGGACGGCCGCGTTTTGGCGGAGTTGTTCGGGTTTTCGACGGATCGGCACCCCTTGGGCCGCGTTGAATCGCGTTTGTGTGGGGCAAGAGCGAGGTTGCCTGTGTCTGATTTTATCACGGTCGCACATGTTGGCGATATTCCGGAAGGGCAGGGGAGAGCATGCCGCTGCGGTGATGTCGGGGTGGCCGTGTTTCACGTTCAGGGCCGCTATTATGCGCTGAAAGACGAGTTCCCGCATATGTGTTCGCCGCTCAGCCTGGGAATCGTCGAGCAGGGGAACGTCATTTGCGATCGGCACCTGTGGGACATCCGGCTTGAGGACGGCGTGTGCCGCGAGGCGTCTCGGCTGCGCACCGAACCGTACGAGGTGCGCCTTGTCGGCGATGAGATTCAGGTGCGGCGTCCTGATTGCCAGGCGGACTCGGCCTGAGTAACGTAAGAGTAGGGTGTCGGCAGGCAGTTGCGGTCGTTGGCGGGGGCACGCCGGGGCAACGGGGCGAAGCTTGGGCGTTGCCTATCACTAAACACGTCGGCGCCTGGTCGTTGGGCAAGCGGGCGGTATTGGTCGGAACCGGTTGTGGAATCACGGGTAGCGGCACGGTGAGCAGCAGCGATCGAACCGCTTTCGAACAGTGTGCGCTGGCCAGCGGATTGGTCAGCGAAGAGCAATTGGCTGCCGCTCGCCGCGGCGTTCGATGGTCGGAAACCGATGAACCGTCGGCCGACGCCCCGCCCACCGACCAGCAGATTGCGCAGCGGTTGGTCGAGATCGGAGTGCTCAACAGTTGGCAGGCCGGCCAACTTCTTGAAGGGCGGACGAAGTTCACCCTTGGGCCGTACAAGATCGTCGATTCAATCGGTCAGGGCGGCATGGGGCAGGTGTTCAAGGCCGAGCACGGCGTGTTGGGCCGAGTGGTGGCGGTGAAGGTTCTGCCCCGCGCCAAAAGCACGCCCGAGGCCATTCTCAACTTCAACAACGAAATACGCGCGTTGGCCAAGCTCGATCACCCCGCGCTGGTTCGAGCGCTCGATGCCGGACACGACGGCAATGTGTACTATTTGGTGACCGAGTATGTGCCGGGCTGCGATCTGCGGAAGCTGGTTCGCCGCGACGGTCCGCTCGACATGGAGCGGTCGGCCAGCATCATTTGCCAGGTGGCCGAAGGCTTGGCGCACGCCCACGCCCGCGGCCTGATCCATCGCGACGTTAAGCCGGGCAACGTGTTGGTGACGCCCGACGGCGAGGCGAAGCTTTCCGACTTGGGGCTGGCCGGTCCGCTGGAAGGCGATTTGGAAAAAGACCCACGCTACGGCAAGATCGTGGGAACGGCCGATTACCTTTCGCCCGACCACATCAAGGCGCCTTGGGATCCGAAACCGGCTTGGGACATCTACTCCCTGGGCTGCACGTTGTACTATGCCGTAACCGGCAAGGTGCCGTTTCCGGGCGGTTCCACAGCCGACAAGGCGCGGGCGCATTGCGAGTTGCGCCCGCTCGACCCGCGGCGGCTCAACCCGCGTTTGAGCACCGAGTTCGTCGAGGTGATGGCTGACATGATGGCGAAAGACCCAGCGCAGCGAATCGCCTCGGCCGAGCTGGTGATCGAACGCTTGTCG
The DNA here is from genome assembly GCA_029975295.1 of Thermoguttaceae bacterium. Taxonomy (GTDB): domain Bacteria; phylum Planctomycetota; class Planctomycetia; order Pirellulales; family Thermoguttaceae; genus JARKPK01. The sequence continues at coordinate 2,051 of JARKPK010000036.1, forward strand.
CCGTGGGCGGGCAAGCGGCCGCTGTTGGCCAAGCCGCCGGTCAGCGTGCCGAAGTTGCCCGGCTTGCAGGCAATGCTGGAGAAAGCGCCGGCGGTGGAATTGCCGCCGACGGCCGGAGATGCGCCCGCGCGGCCCGCCGGGCCCGATCGGATGTTGCCGCCTCGGCCGATTCCGCTTTCGCAATTGCCCGCCAGGCAGCACTTAGCGGAAACGATTGACAGTGACGAGAGCGCCAGCTTCGTCGTCCAGGCCGCCGACGTCGACGATTCGTTGCGGCCGATCGACATCTGGCGGCGGCTTCGAACTCAATACTGGTGGGTGTGGGTTGTGGTGTTGCCCGCGCTGGGGCTGATCGGGCTTACCGTGCTGTTGACCGTTCTCTTAATGCGTTTATTGGGCTGATGGACCCTGCGGCGGTTGTTGCAGGGGGCTTCGCGGCCGATGGGAGTGTGTTCCGAGGCGTCCTTTGCGGAATTGACCGAAATGAGTTTGTATCTTGCCGAGGGTTCTCCGCAAACCGATTTGTCGCCGGAAGTGATCCGCGACTTGCTTTTCGATGTCTTTGGCCGCCTGGGCCCACGGAACCGCGTGCTCGCCCTGCCGCCCGATTTTACGCGCGCCAACAGCTTTGCGGGGCCGATCACCTGCATGGCCTTTGAGTATTTCGGCGAACGACTGCGCGACGTGATGCCCGCGCTGGGCACGCACTTTGAAATGCCCGTCTGGCAGCGCGAAAAGATGTTTCCGCGGGTGCCGGCGGAACTTTTTCGCGTACACGATTGGCGAAACGAGGTCGTTACCGTCGGCGAAGTTCCCGCCGACTTCGTGGCCGAAGTCACCGAGGGGATTTGGAAGCAGCCTTGGCCCGCCCAATTGAACCGTTTGGTGTGGCAGGGCGGACACGATCTGATTCTCTCAATCGGCCAGGTCGTTCCGCACGAAGTGATCGGCATGGCCAACTACAACAAGAACCTGTTCGTGGGCACGGGCGGGCGATTGGGCATTAACGAAAGCCACTTCATCGGCGCCGCCTACGGCATGGAGCGGATGATGGGGCGGGCCGACACGCCGTTGCGCCGCATTCTCAACTACGCCCAAGATCATTTCTGCCGTCATTTGCCTTTGGTGTTTGTGTTGACGGTGATCGGGCCGCGCGACGACGGCACGCTGGCGGTCCGCGGATTGTACGTGGGCGACGATTCCGAGTGCTTCCACCGCGCGGCCGATCTCTCGGTGCAGGTGAACTTCACCGTGCTCGACGAAGAACCGCAGAAGGTGGTCGTCTATTTGGATCCCGAGGAGTTTCACAGCACTTGGTTGGGGAACAAGTCGATTTACCGAACCCGGATGGCTATTGCCACCGGAGGGGAACTGGTTGTGTTGGCGCCCGAGGTCGGCGCCTTTGGCGAAGACCCCCAGATCGATCGGTTGATCCGCAAATACGGTTATCGCACCACGCCCGAGGTGCTGCGCTTTGTGGCCGAGAACGCCGACCTGCGCGACAACCTGTCGGCCGCGGCCCACTTGATTCACGGGTCGCCGGAGGGGCGTTTTACCGTCACGTACTGCCCAGGCAAGCTGACGCGCGAAGAGATTGAGTCGGTCGGCTACCGTTACGGCGACTTGGCCGCGATGACGGCCCGCTACCGTCCCGAGCGGCGTCGCGACGGATGGCATACCGCCGACGACGGCGAACGGTTCTTTTTCATCGGCAATCCGGCTCTGGGGCTTTGGGCGCACCGCAGCCGTTTATAACGGCCTTCAGCACGGCAGAGCATGGCGCAGCCGCGGCGCGGCCGGGCCGATCGGCAAGACGCCGGAAGACGCCCTGTCAGAACGTGGCGGCAGTGCAGAGAGTGCGGCGACCGGCCTGAGAACGCAGCAGCAGTGCTTCGCCCCGCGCGCCGTTGGGGCGGCGGGCGGTTCACATGGTCAATATGCCCCACTGCACCAGCACGCGGTGTAAGAAGACGATCAGGCCGACGATCGCCGCTCCAATGGCCGCAATCAGCACGGCCGCGCTGCCCACGTCCAACGCGCTGCCGATGCGAGGATCGATCTGATCGCTGATGGCCTGAGCGAGCAGTTCCAACGCGGTGTTGAACATTTCGGCCGCCAGGACAATCGTGATGCACAAGAACAGGATGCACCAATCGACATGATTGACGCCGAGGATCAGGCCGGCGCCGATCACGGCCAAAGTGAAGAAGAAATGGACGAAGAAACTCACTTGGCCGCGAATGCCCGTCTTCAGACCGCGGAAGGCGTCGGCGAACTTCTCTCGCCATCCCCGCGACGGAGCGTGCTGCAAGTCTTCGACCATGACGGTTCTGTTTCCGGCCGTATGAGGGACGATTCGGGCGACGGCGACCACTGCATGGTAACGGCCGCACGGCGGTTCGCAAGCCCCTCCCGGCCGGCCAGCCGGGCAACGGGCGTGGGTTCTGCCCGGCAGAGCGGCCGGACGCAGGTCGGGCCCTTCTGGCGTCGCGAGACTGCCGGGCGATTGCCAGCAGGGGCGGCTATTCGAGCCCGAAGGCGCCGGCCGGCGGAATCCGCGCGCCGGTCATCGAGTTCAATCGCCCTTTCGGCAGGAACCGCGGCTCGACGGCCAAACCGACCCCGAAATCGCCGCGGATCGGATCGACGTTGAAGCCCACGCTGACCAACAACGATTCGCCGATGCGTGTGAGCGTGAAGCTCTGGCCGAGATTGCCCTGTTTGGCGAAATCGATGCTGGTTCCGAAGGTTGACACCCACTTCGGGCTCATCCAGTAGCTGTACGATGCGGAGAGCGTGTGGCTCTGCATTGGGCCTTCGAGGAACCGCATGCCCACAAACAGGCTGCCGCGCGGCGGCCGATTAAAGAACACCCCGACGGTCGTGATTTGCTGACCGTCTTCGAAGAAGTCGAAGATGCCGTCGGAAACGACGGTGGTTCGGTCGCCCACGTGCCAGCGGAAGTCGTAGTCCCAAAGCCCGACCGCCTTGCCGTAGTTGTCACGTTGAGACTCGGGAAAGACAGTCAGGTTCGTGTCGAAGGTGATCCAGTCGATGATGCGCCGGGCGCCGGGCAGGCCGCGCTTGGTTTGCCAGCGTTGATGCAGTCCGAGCCGCATCGCCATCAGATCGTCGGCAATCTCGGTGCTGGGCGACGCCACATGGCTCGCCATGCCGTAGCGGAGAGCGTAGTAGCGTTCGTCGAACGCCCTCTTGTTGATCGAATCGAGGTCGGCCACTATCGGCGGAACGGACGGCGCAATTCCAAAGGTGTTGGTAAGGAACCGGCGCCGCGCCGCCTCGATCGAGTTGTCGTCAAGATTGTCGTACAGCGGCAAATCGTCCATTCGGCGATTCGCGTCGGCCACGAGGAACTCGAACTGCAACTCGATCTTGTGCGCCAGGCCGTGCACGTTCCAAAGCTGGCTTTCGATCGTCGGATCGACGCGCCAAATCGGCATCGTCGCGCGAACGCCTGCCTGCCCATAAGCCCGGTTCATGTCGTCGCCGTTCAGGTCGGTGCCCCAGTGGGCCAACTCGCCCAGCACATAGGGCGTGCATTTGATCGGGCCCAGTTGCAGCGGCAGGTCGATCTCGTGCCGGGTGCTCAATCGCTCCCCTTCCGCCGTGGCGGCTTTTTCCCAGGGCAGATAGGAAAACGGCTGATCGTTCGGGTTTTTCGGCGCGTCGGTGCGACGGAATCTCGCGTAGCCCGCGCTGGAATGCTCGTACCAGGTAAAGACGCCGAACAGCGGCTGGCCCATCCAGAAGTGGTCGAATCGCGGCAGCCACTCGGTTTCGGTGAAGAACGGGTTGAGCCGCGCGTCGGCGTTGAGGCTCCACGCGCGATTGCCGTTGAGTTGCTTCAACTCGGCGCCGGTGGACATGTCTTTGAATTCGTCCCATTCTCGCTCGAAATACTGCTCTAGGAAGTTGCGGTCGCTGAGCCAGCCCACCTCGCCGGTCAGTTGGATGTCGTTCTCGAATCGCTGACGGTGCTGCCACAGCAAGCGGTGACGATAATCGACCTCGGGCGTCAGGTTTTTCCGATCGGAGCCGAGGTTGTCTTCGCCGTTGTCGTAGATGCCCCAGTAGTCGAACACCCCGCGTGTCGGCCCCTGCAAGCCGAGAAAGTTCGGCCGGTCGTACGAGAAGGTGGTTCCGTGGCCGAAACCGCGTTTGCTCAAATAGTCGAAGCTGATGTCCCAGCGCGTGCCCGCCGGACGGTTCCGAATGCCCAACAGCTCGTAACCGTTCCAATCGGTCAGCACTTGGGTGCCGAAAATGCTGTCGTTCTTCACACGCACGCGGCGCAGGTAGAAGCTCGGTTCTTCCAGATCGGTGGCGATCGTCGGCCAGTAGAGAATCGGCACGGGGCCGAGATAGATCCAGTTGTTCCTGGCCACGGCCTGCCGCTGATGCTCGATCACCGGTTCTTCGGTTTGCGGGTTCACCAGCGGAATGCCCGTCCATGCGTCCACCGCCTGGCGCTGGACATCGGTGAATTCGATGTCTCCCGCCTGCAACCGGTAGCTCGGATACCCCATGCGGCTTGATGTGATGAAAGCGTCTTTAGCGAAAAACCGCCCCTCGCCGCTCTGTTGAACGATTTCGGAACGCAATCGCAGCAGGCCCTGATAGCCTTCGACGGGCGTAAGTATCTCGGCGCCCAGCACCGTGCCCACCTGATTGGCAACGTCGTAGTACATGCGGTCGGCATAGATCACTCGCTCGCCCTGGCGGAAGACGATGTTGCCTTCCATGTAAACTTCAAGCGGCATGCGTGCGTCTTGCGGGCGCCGGCCCGAAAGGTCGGGCTCGTTGGCGCTGCGGGTCCAAATCACCAGACGATCGGCCGCGATGTCCAACGCGCCGACGCCTTCCATGCCGTCGATGATCAAGTTCACGCCCGAGCTGACCAGCGCCACCCATTGATTCGTCTGCGGATCGGCGTACCAGGCCGCCTGCACGTCTTGATTGCTTCGCGGGTAGGCGCGAATTCTCCGCGTGCCCGCAGGAACGGCGCCGGCTTCGGGCGAGATGATCGTCGGGCCGCCCGCGGGCGACGTGAGGAACTGCGTTTGCATGATCGCCGGCGGCGGTCCGGGCTCGAACTTGGCCATCGCGCGACGATGAATGGCCGGAAGAACATCGGGCTGCCCCGACACCCGCAGCACGCGAAACGCGGCCGTTGCGCGTGTTTCGAAGCGGCCGAACCATGTGCTCTCGATCATTCGGAAATGGTGTCGCGACTCGGAAGCCGAAACTTGCCCTTCGCAGTAGGCGATGATCTTCGTCGGCCGATCATCGCCGGCCTCGCGGCGCAACGCCCAAACGACGGCCTCGCGGCACTCGACCAAACCGGTTGCTTGGGCGATCCGGCAATTGCCCCGCAACAGCCAGACTTCGTATGCGCCCTGCTGCCAGCGATTGCCCGCATCGGCCGATATCTCAATCGGTGCGTTGCGGTCGAGTTCCGGCAGCTCAATGTCGCTCGCGCGCGCGGCCGCAGTGAGCGGCCCGAAGATCAACGTCGCCAAGGCGGCCGCACAAGAAATGCGAACGGCGAACGACCACCGCGGCGGCGCGCGGCGCGTCTCTAGGCGATCAGCGGCGTTGGGCTGCGAAAAACGGTGCAGAACAGCGTCCTTGCCGAAGTGCGAAAATACTAACGTCCGTCCTTGGACTCGCCGACAGCGATTCGCCTCGCAGACGGTCGGCGATGTCTCCCTTCCTGCGATAGCAGGGGAAAAACATCACGCGGCTGCATTCGTCGCGCGAAGCTGCCTAACCTTAAGAGCTGCATTAGGAACCAGTTCGCTGTTGTATTCAGCGGCAGTGCTGTGCGATCTGACGGGCGCAAACAAACGGCTCAGCACGTGCGGGCCGTGTTGAGTTTGTTGCGTTGCCGATGGATCGGCGAATCAATCCTCCTATGCGCACCACCGTTTGCACCGCGCCATCGTCAACGGCAAAGCTCTTGAGGTGTCGCGGATTATAGAAATCGTTACCCGGCGAATCAAGGCAGATTGACCCGTCGCGGCACGATTGCAAGATATTGGCATACAAACATTTCGGCCCCCTGAACATCCGGCGGTTGGCCCCGGCTGGCCACGGCCCGACCCGAGCGGTTTTCCTCCCCTTGGGCTGGTGTTCCGTTCGGCGGGCTCTGGCCGCTGGCAGACCTCGTACCCGCTTGTCCACCGAGAAAAGGACTCGATCAGCATATAGCCAAAAATGCGACCGATCCCGGGAACTCCCTCACGAGAACGGATCGCCCCAGCCGCCTTTGATCCGGAGACTTCCCCCTGGCCGAGTTGCGATGCGGCCAACGCGTTGTTGAATGGGCGTAACTGCTTTATCACGAAAAGGTTGTATATTGGGAGACGGCGTAGATCGAATCCCTGAGACGGAGCAAGTGAGCCGGCCGAATCGGCGATCTCTCTGGGCAAGGCCGAAGCCATGGGGTACGATAGATACGGCGTTTTTCGACCGATATAGGCGTAGGTGCCGGTGCATCGTTGCAACTTCCTTGTGAGTTGCATCGCGTTGTCTTTGAGACGGCGACGGTCCGTTGCCGGCAAGACAGCAACGGACCGGATGGATCGAGCAGCCGCGCAGAATCGCCCTGCGATTTGAATAGCCTATTAGCGACGCAGTGCCCAAGCGAGATTGCTCGGCCGGGCGAGTCTGGTGGTGCTGGACCCTCCAGCAGCCCGTTGAAAAACAAGATGCTTGCACAAGCCCTTGTGGGTAAAATCGTTTGCAACCGCTACCCAGTGTGCGTGCAAATGCTATTTCAACTGGCAGCCGGACGATCTGCTTGGATTGCTTGGGAACAATCGGCGAAAGTGTCCCGCAGCGAGACGTGAATGGAGGTGGGGCAGAGCCTTTTGTGAGGTAGCAGACGCAGACGGAATCGATTCTTCGGCGAAGAAGCATCTGCGAACGGTGCAAACAGGAAGATCCGTTTGCGAACAGTGCGAAAGAAGGTGAAGAAGACTACACCCGACAGATTCGCGTGTTGTGACCATTTTGGAGGGTAAGCGAATGGCTAGCGGCCACACTGGAAATGTGGTGCCCCGAAAGGGGTTGCGGGTTCGAGTCCCGTGCCCTCCGCTCTCCTAAACCCTAGCCCCGCAAAGACTTGCGGGGCTTCTTTTTTGCGCCGCTTCCACGCCGACAATCGCTCCATGTAGCCAATTTGTAGCCAATCTCGGCTTTCCGAGACAAACGACGCCCGTGGACGCCACTGGACGACGGTGGACGGCCCTTCCGGCCGATAGGGTGGACGACCGCAGACGGTCGTGGACGCAGGGCGACGCCGGTGTGCTCTATAACGCGGTCGGCGGATGGGCGTCGCGCAACAGCCGGTCGAGCTTGCCGGCCGCTTCGAGCTGGAGCGTCGGCACCACGTGCGAGTAGATGTCCAGAGTCACACTGATCTGCGAGTGGCCCAGCCGCTCTTGGACGATCTTCGGATGTACGCCGGCCGAGAGGAGCAGCGTGGCCGAGGTGTGCCGCAGGTCGTGGAAGCGGATGTCCGGCAGTCCCGCGCGCTGGAGCATCGGTTTGAAGGTATTGAAGTGGAAATGGGTGCGGCGGAGCGAACCGCCCTGGCTGTTGCAGAAGACCCAGGGAACCTCTCCGAATCCATCGGCGCCATTCCTGGCACGGTGCCGGCGCAGGGCCTCGACGGCCACCTGAGGCAGGTCGATGCGACGGCGGCTTTTGGCCGTTTTCGGCTCCGTGAGAAACATCCGCCCGTTGAGTTCGGTGAGCGTGTGGCGAACCATGACGGCGGCCGCGTCCAAGTCCACGTCCGCCCATTGCAGCCCCAAGAGTTCCCCGAGACGCATTCCGGTGGCGATGGCCAACACGAACAATGCGCTGAGCCGATCGTTCTCGGCCTCCTTGAGCAACGCCCCGACCTGCGCGGCACTGAGCGGTTTGATGTCGGCTTTGGGTACTCTCGGCCGGTCAACGTCCGCGCAGGCGTTGTAAGGAATCAGTCGCCAACGAACCGCTTGTTTGAGAGAGCGACGTAGCACGGCGTATGCGAGTCGAATCGTTTCGGGGCTTTTGCCGGCGTCAACCATTGCGGCAATCAGGCTTTGGACGTGGACCACGTTCAGTTTCGCGAGCGCCATCCC
>JARKPK010000033.1 GCA_029975295.1 Thermoguttaceae bacterium
GGACATACCGGCGCGTCCGGGCCGGCCAGCCGGGCATACTCGGTTTCGGCATCCGGGCCGTCGCACTCCACGTCGATTACGCCACTGGCTGGCCCGTGAAGCAGACCCCAGCCGTCGGCCCCGGCGGGCAACTCCGGCTTATGATCTACTCGCATCGCCTTGGCGGGCCAGTTGGGTCCGGCGTTGGGGCGCTTGCCTTGGACGGGCACAACGCGCCAATGGCCGGGCAGAGCTTCCAGAATCCGTTCAACGGGCGTTGACATCTTCGCCCTCCTTCACGGCTTCGGCTTGCCGGCTCAGCCAGGTTTGCAACTCGGCCACGGGGTACAGCACCGTTTGCCGCTTGCCGTGCCCGATGCGAACGCACGGGATCGGCCCGCGCGGGGCCGTCAGGCTCCACAGCGTTCGCGGGCTGACGCCGAGGGCCTTGGCCGCCTCACGCGGCCGCAAGGCCAAAGGGAATTGCTGATTCTGCGTTGTCATTGCTCTGACTCCAACGATTCGCCGGCCGCCGACCATCGCAACCGATGGTGCCCAGCGGCCCGCATAACCGTTGGCACAGCGTTCGGTAAAAAGATGCCGAACAGTAGGCGAATTGCGGGAAAACGTCGGCAAAAGCCGCGTTTTGCGAGGCAGAGAAAATTTTTCGCGCGTTCGGCAAGAGATGCCGAATGATCGAACGCGCGGGCTATTCGTCGTCTTCGCGTTCGCGTTCGCTGGGCGGTTTAGCCCCGCATAGATGATAGGGCGAGTATTCCTGATTCAACAGTTTCAGCACCGCTACCAGCCGCTTGGCATCAGTGCAACAGTTCCGATATTGCCTAAACCCATGAAACTGCTTCTTAAAGAATTCCGATGCGGTCGATTCGGCAACGCCCGCCAATCGGGCCAGTTCGTTGTTGCCGATCGGTTCTAGGTTCAGGCAACCCCCGTCGGCGTACTTGTGGTGTTTCGTCGGGGCCGCAACCAGCTTGGCGTAACCTTCGCCACGCTCAGTGCTTCGCTTGGGTTTCACGGTTTCGGTCGCGGGGGCGGTTGCTTTGTCGGGAACGCCATTGCCTACGGTCATCCCCGCCGGACGTGCCGTTTGCCCGCCGCCAGCTAACCCTTGGCCCCCACTGGCCGCCGCAAGGGTCCGGTGTGATTGCGCGATGTCTTGAAGCACCTTGACGATCTCGCCCGTCACGTTGTCCGCTTTCACAGCGCCCGGGGCCGGGCCTTCGTTGCCGAGAAGTCGCACCGTCACCCGGCCGCGGATCGGGTGCCTGCAGAAATACTCCAGGAACAGCTCGGGGCCGGTGTCGCGCAACTCCCGCTTGCAGGTCTTCCCGTGGCTCGTCAGCCGTGCTTCAACGGGCACGTTCAGTTGCACGGCCACCGCCAGGCCGCCCCATGCCGGCACCACGCGGCGGATTTCGTCGGGCAAGATGCTCTTGCGATCGGTGTCGATCCACACGCCGCAGGCCGTGGCTTCAAAATCCAGGGCCGATTGGCTCGACCATGCCCGACCGGAGAATTGCAATTCCGCAAGGCCCGCCCCACAGAGAAGGTACAAGGGCACGTTGTCCGCGGAATCAACCGGTGTCCATTCGCTGCCGAGGGAATCGAGCAATTCTACTAGCCGCGTACGGGTTGCTTCAGACTGTTGGCCTTCGCTTTCCGGCGCGCGTTGGTTGCGGCTTTGGTGGCAATCATCGTCGGCTTCCATCGGTTGCAGTTCGTTCTCCGGCATGGCGTTTCCCTTCCTGCCCCGCGGGACGCGGCCTCACTGCTTGCGCACCTTGGCTTGAATCGCTTGCCAGTCCTTCCCCTTCGGCATTACGAACAGGCATTGCCCCTTGCTCCGATCCGCCCATAGTTCGCCCACCGCGCGCTTTTCTTTCTTCTAGGGCGGATCGTCGCGCAACTCAAGCATCACTCGGCCACCTGAAAGTGCATGGTTCTGGCTTCCGACACCCGTTTGGACGCATCGAGCACTTCAATGCCTACAAGATTGCCCTCGGCGTCGTAGTCGAGAATTACGCCCGGCTTGTCTTCATCGCTTTCCGCCACCGGCCCCGGCTTCAATTCCAGCGAAAGCGTATCGGTCTTCGGATCGTAGGTCGCTTTCATGGTTCGCTCCTATACTTTTCGATCTTGCTTGTGCGATACACCGTAACCACTTCCGGCGGGCTGCGGTCCACGTCCACAAACACCCGCAACAGGTAGGCCCCGGCCATGCCTTGCGCCACAACACGGCCGGGCCGCACCGCCTCGACCCGCTCCGGCGCGCCGAGAACACGGCGCACTTCGGCCTCGCCCACCAATCGCTTGGCCATCTGCGCCCGCGCATGG
>JARKPK010000041.1 GCA_029975295.1 Thermoguttaceae bacterium
GTCGTCGGGCGAAAACCTCGCCGCACCCGGCTCCGCAGGCCCATTTCCCGCATCGCCGCGGCCACCGTGTTGCGGCAGGCCGACTCCCAATCGTCGCGTCTGGCGATCGCCCGGGCGATCTTTATTCGCGGCCAATCCCTCAATCGCAACCGCGTGTTCACCCTGCGGGAGAACACGCGGGTTCGTTCGGAAAGCCATCACTGCCTGCGAGTGACTGCCGATGAACCGCTGCCGTAGATGCCGTGCGCATCGGCATGCGCCTCTTGAACCGCCTGTCGGATGCGATGCCGTCGCTGCGCCCGAACGCTCGGCCGCCGCTTCCGCCAGGCGAAGTAGCCTGCCTTAGGGCACGAGCAAATTGTGGTCGTCTCCGTCATCGACCTTCGGGCCGCAATTGACGTAGCGACCTTCGGCGGACAACCGCTTCGGATTCTCTTTGACCCGGGCTTCGACCCGTCGGACCACCTCCTTGGGGTCGGTCAGCACCTTCCCGGTTTGGTCGATCGCCACGCATGTCGGGGCCGAGAACGCCAGCCGTTCCCACGCGGACGAGTGGCAAGGCAGCAGGGTGAACGGATCCTTCTTCTCGCCTTCCGGGGTGGTGTCGGCTGTGAGGTACACGCAGTACACTGCCCGCTCCTCCCCCCCTCGCTCCTTGTCCAGCGGGCGGGTGAACAGAAGCACTCGGTGCTCGTCGCCCTTGGCGATGTGGGTCGGCAACGTGTCCCCCTCGGCCGGCCCGTTTTTGCCGATCTGCTTCAGCACCCGGCCGACACTCTTGACGGTTGCCGTCGATTGGTTCGGGTTCCCTTTGTACGGGCTGGCTACGACCGTGGCTTCGACAATCGAGTCGCTCGCGTCGATCAGCCATTCTAGCGAGTAGTAATAGTAGGAGTACGTGTCGGCGGACGCTGGGCTCGGCCACGCAAGGCAGCACACGACGGCCGCTATGAGCAGTTGCCGCCACAGTCGCTGGTTCTCTTCGCGCAGCTCGCGGAGCGAAGCGTTCTCGCCGCAGGGAGCCGGCGGCGGAACCAACGCCTTATGCCACTGGCGGAGCGTCTTCTCGCACACGCCGACGGCCGTAGCCGCCGCTTTGAACGAATACTCCGCCTCGACGATCAACCGCACCGCGTCCCGCTTGAACGCATCGGAAAACCGCCGCCTCGACGGCGGCAACGGTCGGGACTCCGCGGCAACCACACTCTTCGCTTCTGACATTGGGAACTCCTTTCAATGCGGCATTGTGCCGCCACCCTTCGGAGTCCGCCAGTCCCGGGCCATCGCAAGCCCTGCGACGCACACCTCCCGCCGCAACCAATACCTCGTAACACCGCGGCTCCTCCCCACTCCGCCCGGTAGCTTCTTGCCACCCCCTCCCCAGCGGAAATCTGCCTCCTGCCCAATTCCCTGCGCGGACGGGTTGGACGAAGCTTTACCTTCAGCCGAACGCAACTTTTGTCGTTGGCTCGATAGCAGGCGATTTTTCGGAGCGATCCGGCCCAAGGCGAATGTGTTTGAGAGACAACCGGGCGCGAACGGGAATGTACGATCTTTCCCCACGATGTCTATTGTCAATGCTAGCGTTCGGCCGGTAAACTTTGTCCAGATTGCGCAGCCTGTGGCGTTCGCTTTCGCGGAGGGCCGTCACTCTTCGGAGAAACCCGGCACCGGTTGACTGCATCGCCTAGCGGTTCGGCCGAACGCCGACTGCTAGTTGGCCTTGAAGCGCGGACGGTTTCGAAGAACTTGCGTTGACCGGTCTGACGTTCGAGGAAATAGGTTGTTCGACGGGAGGTCGCAGATGAGGCATCGGGCATTTCGGTTCTTGCAGGCGGGCGAATTCCACCTCGAAGCCCCGATGGCCGGTCTGGCTGAAATTCCCGAGCACTTGGTTGATCTGCTGGTCGATGCCCCCTATGCCGCAGCAGCGAAGGTTTTTGAAACGGCGCTGGCCGAGGAAGTCGAGTTCGTGCTGCTCACCGGCGATCTGCTCGACCTGAGGCGGTGCGGGCCGCGCGGACCCGTCTTTCTGCGCGAGCAGTTTGCGCGGCTGGCGGCAGCCGAGATTCCGGTTTTTTGGGTGCTTAGTTCGATCGAATCGCTCCACTGGTGGCCCGAGGCGGTGCCATTGCCGAGCAACGTGCATCGCTTTGCCGCAGGAAGGGTCGAGGAGCGAGTGGTCTCGCGGCGCGGAGAGCCGTTGGTCCGCCTGATTGTGTGCGGCGCCGACGAGACGGGGGGGCTGCGGGTCAACGAGTTTTCGGCCGATCCTACAGGGCTGTTCACGCTGGCCCTTGTGCGCGGCGAATGGGATCGCTCGGCGCTTGCGTCGCGGCAGCTTCACTACTGGGCCTTTGGCGGGCCTCACCTCTGGACCGTCGAGCCGATCTCCTCGACGGTTGTTCATGCCTCGGGCGCTACGCAAAGCCGCGGCCCGCATGAACCGGGCGCTTTTGGGGCATCCCTGGTTCATGTTGACGACGGCGTCGCTCGGCCGATGTTCGTGCCCACCGACGTGGTTCGTTGGGAAGCACCTCGTCTGGAAGTGGATGATCTGGCGTCGATCGAGCAACTGACCGAGCGGTTGACGCAGACTGCGAACCGATTGCTGGAGACAGCCGGGGGATTGGATCTGTTGGTTCGTTGGACGCTGGAGGGACGCGGTGAGTTGATCGATCAGTTGCGTCAACCGGGCGGATGCGAGGCGCTGACCGAGCAATTGCGCGATGCGCTGGGCCGCCAACGACCGGCAGTTTGGACGGCCGCGATCGATGTCGAACGCGTGGGCGGGCTACCGGTCCAATGGTACGAGGAGCAGTCGTTCCGGGGCGACGTTCTCCGAACACTCCGCCATTGGGAGGTCAACAGCGATCTCCCGCTGAATCTTGCCGGTTATCTTGGGGCAGGTGCAAGCGTTGACGATTTTGCCGCGAACGAAATGCTCGGGGGCGAGCAACGGGAAAAGCTGTTGCGCCGCGCTGCGCTGACGGCCGTGGATTTGCTTGGCGACCAGGAGCGTCGGAAGTGAAGATCACCCAAGTGCGAATCGACCGATTCGGTGTGTGGCGCGGCTTGAACATCGAAGGCCTCGATGACGGTGTCAATGTGTTGTATGGCCCGAATGAGGCCGGCAAGACGACGTTGCTCGAGTTCATTCGCGGCGTGTTCTACGGTTTCGGCAACGCCCGCGCCGGCTATCTGGCCGATCGCCGGGAGGAAGACGCCGGCGGGGGATCGCTGGCGGTTTGCACCGACGAGGGGCGATTCGAGATCAGTCGCCGTTGTGACTCCGATCGGCGCGAAGCCGTGACCATCGTCGCCGCCGATGGCACCCATTTCGGCGAACACTATTTGAAGACACTTGTGGGCGACGCCGGCGAATCGTTGTTTCGCAACGTTTTCGCCATCGGACTCGACGAGTTGCAGGCCTTGTCGGCCCTAAGCGACGGCGATGCGGCGGAATTGCTCTATCGACTGGCGGTGGGAATCGACCCAAGCGTGCCGGTGGACCTGATCCGCGAGCTCGACGGTTTGCGCCGCCGCTGGTATGACGGCCCCGGTCGGCCCTCGCACATCACCCGCTTGCTCGACGAGCGACGCAAGACGCAGGCCGCGTGGGACGACCTGCTGCGGCGATCGCACGCCTACTTCCGTTGCGCAGCCCAACGCGACCAGCTAAATGCTGAGATCGCCTCGTTAGAGGCGGAGGCGCGGCAGATCGACGATCGGATTCGGCTCTACGACCTAGCCCTCGCCTTGCAACCGCAATGGGCCCGCCGCGGCGAACTGCTGGCCGAGCTGAAGACTTTGGGCGTCGCCGTGTTGCCCGACGAGGCGATCGATCGTTTGCGGGCAATCGACGCCGGCGAGCAAGAGGTCAGTCGCCGGTTGGCGGATGTCCGAGAGGAGCTTGCGCTGATCGACGGGCATGATGTTCCCAACGCAACGAGCACGGCCGTTTTGCGCACGGCCCCGCGGCTCGCCGCGTTGCGCGAACAAGAAGCCTATTTGACGCAATTGATCGAGCGCAACACCCAATGCGAGCGGGCCGTCGCCGATTCGGATCGGCAGTCGGAACGGTTGGCTGCCGAATGCGGATTGCGCCCGGGCGAACCGGCGCCGACGATCGATCGCGCGGCGCGGAGGCGGCTGGGGCGGGCGGCGGCGGGCATTCGCAGGGCGCAGAGCCGGCTTCGCTCGGCGGAAGCCGAGGCGGCCGAGTGCGAAAAGCGGGCCCAACAGGCGGAGTCGCGGTTGAAAGAAGCCCTGCGCCACGGTAATGCCGAAAGCGTTGCCGCGGCAATCGAAGATTGCGGTCGAATCGCCGCGCAATGGCGGCGCAGGCTCCACCTCGACGAGCGGATCGCGCAGCTCAGCCGCTACCGAGACGAGTTGGACGAGGAAAGCCATCGGTTGACGGCTAAACAATTGCTCCCGTTGCCCATGTTGGCGGTTTTGGGCGGCGTGTTCGCCTTGGGGATCATGCTGTTTCTGTTGGCCTTGGTGTTTCCGCAGTACGTGGGCGGCGGTTGGGGATTGACGATTGCGACCATTGGCGTGGCCGGCAGTGCGGCCGCCGCACTGGGAAAATGGATGTTCGAGAAGTACCACGCCGAACGGCTCGACGGTGTTCGGAAGCAATTGGAACTGCTGGCCGTTCAGCGCAAACAGGCCGAAGAGGAACGCGATGCCCTCGACCGTCAACTCCCGCGAGGTTCGGGCCCGCCCGCGGTCCGCGCGAAGGCTGCCGAGGCCGAAGTGGCCCAATGGGAGGCATTGCTGCCGGTCGAAGCCCAGTACAACGAGGCGATCCGCGACGGCCAGGCGGCCGCTGATCGTGTGAGTCAGGCGACTCGAGAACTTCGCGGCGCCGAAGAACGATGGCACGACGCGGTGCGGCGGGCCGGGTTGCGAGGTTCGTGGCCCCCCGCGCGCGTGAAGCAGCTTCTGCCTGCACTGCGCCGCCTCAGAAAATTGAGCACTGCCAAACGGCGACTGGTCGAGGAACACGATCGAACCCAGCGCGAGTTGCGCGCGTTGGCCGACCGCATCACACAGTGCGCTCGCGATGCCGGTGCGGTTGTGAGCGGTTCTCCTCTTGATCAGTTGAGGCGCTTGGGCGAGTTGCTCGATCAGGCCGAGGCCGCCCACAACGAACGGCTGGCCAATCGCCGCCGCCGCCGGGTGTTGCAGCGGCAGGTGCGCAAGCTGGTCGAGGCCCGCGCCCGCTGGAGGCATCGGCGCCGCGCGCTGTGGGCCGCCTGCGGAGTGGGCTCGGACGGCGAACTGCGGCAGAAGGCCGAACAGGCGCAACGCGCCGACGCGATCAAAACCGAAGTGGCCGAAATCGATCGGGCTATCGAGACGGCTCTTGCCGGCCGTTTCGCCCTGTCGAACTTGGTCGATCTGTGGGAAACGGGAACGGCCGCGCAATGGGTCGATCAGCGAGAACATGCCCAAGGGCAAGCCGCGGCCGTGGCCAGAGAATTGGGCCGGCGGTTGGAGCAGCGGGGGGATTTGAACAAGCAGTTGGGCGACTGGAACTCGAATCGAGATTTGGATCGTTTGCGGCTGGAAATGTCGTCGCTCGACGAGCAATTGCTTTCGGCTCGGGAAAAGTGGTGGACGGCGGCGGCGGTTTGCCGCGCGTTCGAACAGGTTCGTGAACTCTACGAGACAGAGCGTCAGCCGGAAACGCTTGTTGAAGCGTCGCGCTTCTTCTCGCGGCTGACCGACGGCCGCTACGAACGGGTGTGGACGCCGATGGGCGAGAGGAGTTTACGGGCGGACGACCGCCAGGGCCGATGCTGGTCGATCGAGTCGCTTAGTCGGGGAACGCGCGAACAGTTGTTCCTTGCCCTGAGATTGGCGCTGGCCGACTATTTTTCGCGGCATGGCGTCGATCTGCCGCTGGCGCTGGACGATGTGCTCGTGAATTTCGACGCCGACCGTTTGTCGGCCGCTGCCGACGTGTTGGCCGAATATGGGGCGCAGCGACAGGTGATCGTGTTCACCTGTCACGAGCCGCTGCTGGATCTGTTTGCGCGCCGCCAATCGCGGTGCGGGCGGCTGCCCCGTCATGCCGATCGGCCGCTCCAACCGCTGCGATTGACGCGATGGGATCGGTCCGAGCCTGTCGCCGCAGTCCGGCGTCGCCGCGCATTGCCCGTTGCCGCCGCGGCCGATAATCCGTCCGACGCTCCCGCCGCGTTCGGCAGCGATCAAGTGAATGCGAGTCCGCCTGCTGAAGAGCCGTTAGCGGCGACCGATCGCCCGCCGGCCGAGAATCTGCCCGATCCGCCGTTGTCGGCGATTACAACACCACCGGCCCCGGAATCTTTGCCCGAGGCGCTCGAAGCGAACGACGATCGTTCACTGCGCGAATCGGAGGCGACTGAGCCGGCAGCCGATCCCTCGGCTCGGCGGCGGATTCGGCGACGTCCCGTCGAGCGGTCATCGCCGCCGCAGCAGCGTCCGGGCAAGCCCCGCGCCGTGTTCGACGTCGATTACTTCGCCTCGGAAGACGCCTCGGGCTGATCGGTCGGTTGCCGAGTGCGTTTCGCCTCGCGCAGCCGCTGGCGAATTGCTTCCAGCCTCGCGGCAATCTGCTGCTCGAATCCACGATCGGTCGGCCGATAGTACTCCCGATCGACGCCCAGGTAGTCTTGGGCGGCCACGCCTTGCGGGGCGTTGTGCGCGTACTGGTAATCGCGGCCGTGTCCCAATCGTTGAGCCCCGGGGTAATGACTGTCGCGGAGATGCACGGGCACCGGCAGCAGACGCGACTCGCGAACGTCACTTTGCGCCTCGTCGATCGCAACGGTGGCCGCATTCGATTTCGGCGCGCAGGCTAGGTAGGCCACGGTTTGCGCCAGGGTCAGGCGGCATTCGGGCAGGCCGACGATTTCGCAGGCGTGTGCAGCCGCCACGGCCAAGGGCAGCGCATGGGGGTCGGCGTTGCCGATGTCTTCACTGGCCAGAATGACCAACCGTCGGGCGAGAAAACGCACGTCTTCGCCGCCTTCGATCATTCGGGCGAGCCAATAAATGCCCGCGTCGGGATCGCTGCCGCGAACACTCTTGATCAGCGCGCTGATCGAATCGTAATGGGAGTCGCCGCGGTTATCGTACACAATCGTTTTGCGCTGCACCGACTCGGCTGCCAGCGATCGTGTGAACTTCAAGGGAAACTCGCGGCTCGACAACACGCCGACTTCCAGCGCCGAGAGGGCGCGGCGGGCATCGCCGTCGCTCACTTCAGCAAGAAAGTCGAGAGCGTCGTCGTCCATCTCGATGTCCAGAGCACCGAAACCGCGATCCCGATCTTCCAACGCCCGGCGAAGAAGCTGCTTGATGTCTCCGGACGAGAGAGGTTCGAATTGGAACACGCGGCTGCGGCTGACCAAGGCGCTGTTGAGCGAGAAGAACGGGTTTTCCGTGGTGGCGCCCACCAAGATCACTGCGCCTTCTTCCACATCGGGCAACAGAACATCCTGCTGCGCCTTGTTGAACCGGTGGATTTCGTCGACGAAGAGGAGCGTGCGACGGCCTTCGGCGACCAGTAGGTCGGCAGACGCGGACAGCACTTCGCGCAGTTCCTTCACGCCGGCGGCCACAGCGCTGATTTGACGAAAATGGCTGCGCGTTGCGTGGGCAAGCAGGCGAGCCAGTGTTGTTTTGCCCGTGCCCGGGGGCCCGTAAAAAACCACCGATCCGAGCCGGTCGGCCACCAGCAAACGTCGGAGCAGCTTGCCTTCGCCGAGGAAATGCTGCTGCCCGACGAACTCATCGAGCGTGCGCGGCCGCATCCGCGCCGCCAAGGGCTGGGCAGATAGCCGGTTCGCTTTTTCCACCGAATCGAACAGCGACATTGCCTCTGCCTCTCACCGTCAGCGAAACAACCGCCCTTGGGGCTCTGCACGGGCTGGTTCGGGCGACCGACTCCGCGAGGCGGAACATGCCCGACGTTGAACTCTATCGTACCGCTGGGGCCGGGGCGATCCAAGGTGCTTGCACATGGCGGCCCGGTATGTTTCTCCGTCCGTATCCCCTTCTGCTTCAACTTCTCTTGCACCGGCCTCCTCCCGCCTGTTTTCCCCCACCCTGCCCTGCCCTGGCTTGTCCTGCCCAGAAGCGAAGCGTGCCCAGTGAGCTTGATCGCAAGTGCGAATCGCTCCGGGCCGTGGTATCATTCCTCATGGTCGCGCGATGGGCGCGGGCCAAGCAAGTCGCCACAAGAGCAGAAGCGGCCGCAATCGCAACAATTGCGGCCCAAGCGCGCGGAGGTCGGATGGTTGTGAACAAGGCAGACGCTTGTTCACGGTTGTTCACCGACGATCGATTAACACATGGGAGGCGTTGTCATGACGCGACACTGGAGGATCACCCCGTTCGTTTTGTTCGGTTTGTTGACGGTGGTCGTTGCCTGCCTCACGGCGATCCGATCGGTTTCGGCCGATGAACCTCGGATTGAGATCAAGCCCTTCGGACGCCTGCCCGACGGGGCCGAGTCGCCGCTGTACGTGATTCACAACGGCGATCAGTTGGAAGTGCTTGTAACGCCTTTTGGGGCGATGATCGTCACCGTTCGCACCCCCGACCGCGACGGCCGCTGGGCGGATGTCACTCTGCGGTTGCCGACGTTTGACGACTACTGGGCGAAGCGGACCGTCTTGGGCACCGTCATCGGCCGCTACGCCAACCGGATCGCCGGCGGCACGTTCACCATCGATGGAGAAGAGTACCGCTTGGCCAAGAATAGCGGCGCGAACCACATTCACGGCGGTCGCGAAGGATTCCATCGCAAGCTCTGGCACGCTGCCGAGCTGCGGGAACCGGGCCGTACGGGCGTGCGGCTGACCTACACCAGCCCCGACGGCGAAGAAGGATATCCCGGTGCGTTGAAGGCCGAGGTCGTCTACGCCGTAACGCCCAAGAATGAGTTGGTCATGGAGTATCGGGCGACCACCGACAAGCCGACTCACGTGAACTTGACGAATCATGCCTATTGGAATCTATCGGGCGAGCCGGATCGAAGCATCCTCGATCACGAACTGACGCTTTGGGCCGACGCGTACCTTCCGACCGATGCCGCCCTCATTCCCACGGGCGATCCGGTTTCGGTCGAGGGAACTGCCTTGGACTTCCGCAAGCCCGCTCGCATCGGTGCGCGGATCGACGAATTGAAGATCGGTTACGATCATTGCTTCGTGCTTCGCAAGAAGCCCGGCCGGCTTGCGGTGGCTGCTGTGCTGAAAGACCCTGCCAGCGGTCGGGCGATGGAGGTGAGCACCACTCAGCCGGGCGTACAAGTATATTCAGACGGGGCGCGCCGCAAGGCGGTCTGCTTGGAGACGCAGCATTACCCCGACTCGCCGAATCGCCCCGATTTTCCGTCCACCTTGCTTCGGCCCGGAGAGACGTATCATCACACGACCATCCACCGTTTCTTCACGGAAAAGTGATCGCCACGGCCTTGCCCCGGGAATCGGTCGCGACATGGCCCGATATCGTCCGCTGTAGGGGCGTGGCGACGATTGAGGCTAGGATCGCCATCAAAACACAAGTGGCAAAAGGGAGGCGGCTCCCGCGACGAGCAGGCACTTTCGCTGTTGCATTGTGTTTCTGAGACGTACGAATCCTTTTGGCTCTGAGCCTTCGATCGTACGATGAAGTGCGGGTGAAACGGCATCACAGGGCGGCCGATCGCATGGCATCGCCGTTATCGGTCGGCTTCGCATCGTCGGCGGCCGGAACGGCTTCTTCCGAAGCGAGCAGTCGGGCGCCGATGCCGTAATAGCGTTTGACGGTTTCTACGAGTCGATCGAACTGCACCGGCTTGGCCAGGTAGTCGTCGCAGCCGGCGGTGAGGCATCGTTGGCGGTCGTCGGCCAGGGCATGTGCCGTCAGCGCGATGATCGGCCGTTGGTAGCCGGCGCCGCGCAGGCGTCCGGTGGCGGAGTAGCCGTCGAGCAACGGCATTTGCATGTCCATGAGAATGACATCGAAGGGAGTGCCCGCCGAGTCGGCCTCGTGGGCCTTGGCCACGGCCTCTTCGCCGTTTTCGGCCACAACAACCTCGGCGCCGGCAAGATGGAGCACGCGGGTGAACAGCCGCTGGTTGTCGATCCCGTCTTCGGCCAACAATACGCGAACACCGCACAAGGCGTCTTTGATTTTCTGCACGCGTTGATTCGGCGCTTCACCGTTCGTTTCGGACGACGCCGGCAGCGAGTCGGCGGCCGGCGTCGCCCGAACGGCCTCGATCGGCAAATAGAGCGAAAACCGGCTGCCGCGCCCCGGTTCGCTTTCGGCTTCGATCTCGCCGCCCATAAGATGCGCCAAGCGGCGACTGATCGCCAGACCCAATCCAGAGCCTTCGAACCGGCGGCTGTGCGATTGCTCGACCTGCGAGAACGGCTGGAAGAGCTTGTTCATGTCGGCCGGCGCGATACCGATGCCGGTGTCGGCAACCTCGAAGATCAAACAAGCGCGCCCGTGATGGGCCGCCGAGGCCACACGCAATCGCACGCCGCCTTGGTCGGTGAACTTCACGGCATTGCCGAGCAGGTTTACGAGCACCTGACGCAATCGCACCGGATCGGTGACGATCTGTTCCGGATGGCCCGGCTCCCAAACGCAATCGAGCGAGATCTTCTTGCGATGGGCGAAACCGCGCACCCATTGCAGGGAGTCTTCGACGATCTCGAATAGGCTGCTCCGCTGCCGATCGAGTTCCAGCGTGCCGGCCTCGATTTTGGAGAAATCGAGTATGTCGTTGATCAGCCGCAACAAATGGTCGGCGTTCCGTGAAATCGTGCTCAGGTATTCGCGGATGTGCTGTTTGGCGAAGTTGCAAACGCCGCCGCATTCCGAGGCGATCAGATCGATGTAGCCCAAGATGGCGGTCATCGGGGTGCGGATTTCGTGGCTCATGTTGGCCAAGAACTGGCTTTTGGCGCGGCTTGCGGCTTCGGCCGCCTCTTTGGCGCGGGCGAGTTCCGCTTCGGTCCGTTTCTGGTCGCTGATGTCGTGAACCACGCCGGTCAGCCGCAACGCTCGACCTCGCTGGTCGCGCTCGATGCTTCGTCCCAGGCTTTGCACCCAAATCCATTCTCCATTTCGTTTGCGCAAACGAAACTCGGCGGCGAGAAACCGATCGGTTGCTATGTGAGTCTTCACGGCCTTCCGCACGGCCGGAACGTCTTCCGGGTGGATCAACGCGAGCCAGGCCCGCCGCCGCAACGGGATTTCCCCGGGACGATATCCGAGGTGTTCCAACCACGAGGAATCGACCGATACGAAGTCGCTCGGCATGTGCCATTCCCACAAGCCGAGATTAGCGCTGCGGATGGCCAATTCCAGTCGTTGCCGGGCGTTTTGGGCCGCTTCCTCGGCGGTCTTGCGGTGCGTAACGTCGCCGATGAAACCCTCGATGAAGAGTTGCCCGCTCTGTTCGTCGGTCACACCCACGCCTTGCTCCCAGACCCATTTCACTTGGCCGCCTTTGGTGCGGATGCGGTATTCCAGTTGGAACGGGCGGTGATCGGCCAGGGCGTGTTCGACTTGCTGGCGGACGAACAAGCGATCTTCGGGAAGAATCAGCTCCTCGAAGCCGAGCATCCGGTTCTCCAGCAGTTCTTCGGGCGCATAGCCGGTCAGCTCCAGGCTCCCATCGCTTACAAAGGCCATCGTCCAATATCGGTCGCAGCGGCACCGATAGGCCATGCCGGGCAGACACGAAAGCAGCGTGGAAAGAGCCTGTTCTTTCTTGCTGATCGCAGCGGTTTGCAGTTGCAGTTCGCGGTTGACGCGCGCCAGGTCGGCGGTGCGGACGGCCACAAGCTGCTCGAGCGAATCACGATAACGCTGAAGTTCCTTTTCGTTGGCCAGGCACAGAGCAACCTTTTCGTCTTTCTCATTCATGGCTGATTCGACGCGACTGACCAACTCGTTGAACGTACGCGCCAGCACGCCGAATTCGTCGTCGCGGGCCGCAAGGGCTTCGTCCGTCGGCGTCGGCGCACGGGTATGCGACGAGACATGCCGGGTGAACGCGCCCAGCGGTTTGCCGACCATGCGGCGAAACGCCAGCATCACAATCCCGAACACGGCCAGGCCGCTCGCCATGCAGTACAACAAGTGCCGCGAACCGTGCAACCAAAGTTGCCGCTCGATCGGCGCCCAGTCGATCGTCACTAGGTCGATGGCGGCCACCTCGTTTTCTTGGCGGCCGAACCCGGCCGCGCCCGCAGCGAAGCCGGAGCGGTTTCCGGCTCGCCGTGGCATTGCATGCATTCTTCTTTCATCCGCCGCGGCACGGCCCGGGCCCAGAAAACACCGTGATCGGTGGTGATGCGCCCCTCCCAGGACTTGGCTTCGGGGTTTGCGCGAAAGTATTCGATGAGCTGCTGCTCCTGTTCCGTCGCCTGATTTTGTGGATTGCGCGGGTTGTCCGAGGCGAAACGGATTTTGAGTCCCTCGACATTCTTGCCCACGTCTTCAAAGATGCTGCGGGCGATGAACGACGATGAAAGGAGTTCCGGGCGGAATGTGTGCGATTGTTCGGGCGAGGATGGTTCCAGTTCGGCGTCGAGAACGGCGGGACGAAGGGTGTGCTGAACGTAGCGGCGAATGGCCAGATCGAACTGGAGCGAAGCCTCAGCCAGCGCTGCCGTGGCGCGCCGCTGCTGAGCGAACATGTCGTATGTTGTGTGCGCCAATTGAACGCCGGTGGCGACCAAGGCCACGAGGCCTAAGAACAAGGCGAATCGCGTCGCCGTGGTTGTGGAAATCCAGCGTCGCATAGAAAGTCTCTTCGGCAGCGTGGCGCCAACGTGTCGGCTGGCGCAGTCGGTTCTCGGTGCGTCTGTCAGACCGACTGGGTTCGACGGCCATGGATCGCTGCGGTTGGTGACCGCGGGCGACGGTGCAAGACGCAGCCGAGCGACCTGTCACCGGTTATGCTTCCAAAGAATAGGTTTTTTTCGGCGACACTCAAACGCCAACGATGATCGTCGGCCGAACGCGAGATGGCTCGCGGGGGGGCGGTCCCTCAGCAATCGATGTTTTGGCCTGCTCAGCCAGGAACGCAGACCTGGGCGAATGGGTCGGAACAACAGGAGCGACCCGCTGTTCTCCCCCTCTGTAGAATGGAGAGCCTATCGCAAACCATGGGGGGTTAGCGCGATGGCCCAGCGACGCTGGGTCAGGTGAGAATTGCAGCAATAAGAAAACGGTTCGAATCGCTCCGGCAGCAGGCTGTGTCTTGGGTGTCCGGTCGGCACTTCGATTGCCAATGGTTTGCCGTGATCGCCCGAGACGCGGCAAGTCCTATCGGTGCGAATGCCCGTACGAACCCGATGGCCGATGCGTGTCGTCTGGCCGGGGCGTCGGATCGCAGGTCAGCCGTTTCTCTTGGCGAAATCGTTCATGAAATCGCGAAGCAGCCGCACCCCTTCGATCGGCATGGCATTGTAGATCGAGGCCCGGCATCCACCCACCGAACGATGGCCTTTCAACTCGGCCAACCCTTGTTCGCGGGCCTGTTTGAGGAAGGGTTCGTCCAATTCGGGCTTGGCCAACCGGAAGGCGACATTCATCAGCGATCGGCTTTCTTTTTCGGCATGTCCTTGATAGAAACCGGCCG
This sequence comes from Thermoguttaceae bacterium, assembly GCA_029975295.1. Classification (GTDB taxonomy): domain Bacteria; phylum Planctomycetota; class Planctomycetia; order Pirellulales; family Thermoguttaceae; genus JARKPK01. The sequence continues at coordinate 13,652 of JARKPK010000041.1, forward strand.
ATTGATCGAGGGCTTCGTACAACATGTGGGCCTTCTGACGGTTGATTTCGGCCATTCTGTCCAGGCCGCCAATCGTGTTCAGCAGCCAGTCGGTAACCAATTTGAGCATGTAGATGCAGAATGTCGGCGGCGTGTTGTAGAGCGATTTCTCCTTCGCCATCACCTTGTAGCTGAGCATATTGGGAAGATCATCGGGCGAGCGTTCCACCAAGTCGTTGCGGATGATCACGACGGTGACGCCGGCGGGCCCGGCATTCTTCTGAGCGCATGCGTAATAGATGCCGTACTTCGAAACATCGACGGGACGGCATAGGAAGTCGGACGAGGCGTCGCAAACCAGCGGAGCGTTCGCTTGGGGCTCCGATTGGATTTGGATTCCCTGAATCGTTTCGTTCGAAGTGATGTGCAGGTAAGCAGCGCCGGTGGTCAGTTTCAGTTCGCCCGTCTTGGGCATGCGGTTGTAATTGCCGTCTTTTCCATCCCACGCGATGTTGATCGCGCCTTGGGTCTTCGCTTGGGCGGCCGCCGTTTTGCCCCATGTGCCCGCCTGAACATAGTCTGCCGCCTTGCCCGAATTGCGCAGGAAGTTCATCGGGATCATCGCGAATTGAAGCTGCGCGCCGCCCTGTAGGAAGAGCACTGAATAGTCGGCGGGAATCTTCAGGAGTGTGCGCAAATTCGACTCGGCCGTGGAGATGATCTCTTCGAATTTCTTCGATCGGTGGCTGATTTCCAGAATCGACATTCCCGTTCCGGGCAGAGCCAACAGGTCGCGTTGAGCCTCTTCCAAGGCGGGCAACGGAAGCATGGCCGGACCGGGTGAAAAGTTGTAGATTCGCTTCTCCATCGGACACCCCCAACGATTGGTTGGAATCTTCACAGACTGGGATTGCCGCTCCGACGCCGCCGGGGAGAGTCGCGGCCGCCAACGCACCGGGATTGGGCACCCCGGCCGCATTGCTCGATCGGGCATGTTCAACGCCCACGCGGCGATCGCATGCGGATTACCCGCCAAAGCCCCGAACCAGCGGAATGCCGTTAGTTTATCGCGGCTCACCATCTCTGGGCAGGGGGACGGCCATCAGAACGCTTTGACGCCGCCGTTGGCTCCGGGCGACGGTCCATCGCCGCTGCCGACCTGGGGCGCAGAAACCGTGATTTGAACCGGCACGTCGAGCACCGCCCCCTGCCCTGCGTCGGTGCGAACCCGCAATCGCGTATTCACGATGCCCGCCGTCGTCGAGCCGGTGAACGTCACCCCGACGATATGCAGCGATTTCGACTCGGTCGGCGGGGTCGCTCGCACGCGAGGGTCGGCACAGTCGATGCCGACGATGCGGAATGGTTGGCGCCCCTGAACGACTATTTGCCGTGTGACCGGGGCCCCGCTCTCAGTGGCCATCATCAGAACGGATGGTCGCGCGCTGATGGCCGATCCGACGATCCCTTCGATCGGCACGGGCACTCGCGCGGTTGACGCCATATAGTCGTTCGTCACCAAGACCAAGTGATCTTGGATGTAGCCCGCCGGGGCATCGGGTTTGAGTTTGGCAATCAAATCGTACTTAATCCCCGCCGGGCCTCTCTCGGTTTCCACAATTTCAGCCGCAACATGCGGATTGGCCGACTCCACGCGCAGCACTTGCCAGTCGGTTCGGCCGGCATAGCTAATGCGGGCCTTCTGAACGGCGCCGGTGCCCGCCTCAACGGTGCCGAAATTGATCACCCCCGGCTGAACAACGACATCGCCGCGAATGAACACATAGACGTGCAACTGAACCTCGGCGGGAAACGGCCGATCGATCGTCACCGTCAGCGTCGCGTCTTTGCGGCCCAGGAAGCTGCGCGTGTCGATTACCGCGCGGATGGCCGATTTCTCCCACGTTTTGAGCGAGTCTTTGACGATCTGCGGTTGCGTGCATCCGCAGCTCGAACGCACCGAGGCGATATGCACGTCTTCTTCATAGATGTTCTGAAGCACGAAGTCGAACTCGGCCTTGGCTCCGCGGGCCACCACGCCGAAATCGTGGCTGGTAACGGCGAACATCTTGACCGCCCAGTCCTGAGCGGCCGCGCTTTGGCAGGCCGACCATGCCGCAAGAATTGCCCATCCGTAAGTGCGAATCATAGCGACAAACACCATCCTTTGGCGGTGCGACAAACAGCACGATGAAAACGGCCCCTATTCGGGCTTCAGGAAACCGGGGCCCAGCCGGCCAGCGCTCCACGGTTGCGCCGGCGTTCGGACTGCGGCTCGCTCGCCCATCATCTCCGCGCGAAGCGATCGCCGCTTTTGGCCCCGCGCTCTTGAGAATCATACACCTCACCGGGCCGCGCCGACAACCGAGCAGGCGAAATCCACTCCATCGACCGCCGTCTTGCCGTAGAAATCGCAGCCGGCGTGCTCTTTGAGCAGTTCGCTTGCGGCAGCACCGCCGACCATAACGCGGACGCGGTCGCGATGCCCCGACTTTTTGATCTCGTCCATCGTGTTGACGACCGATTTGAAGCAGGTAGTGAGCAGGACGCTCATTCCCACAACGTCGGGCTGGTGTTCAGCGATGGCTTCGACAAATCGTTGGGGCGGAACATCGACGCCCAAATCGACGACTTCGAAACCGACCCCTCGAAGCATCATGATCACGATGTCTTTGCCGATGTCGTGGACATCGTGTTGCACCGAGCCGATCACCACTTTGCCGATCGCCCGCTGCGCCTCCGCCTGCCCGAGCAGCGGGGCCAGTTCGGTCATGATGCTCTTCATCACCATGCCGCCGAACATCAGTTCGGGGATGAAACACTCGCCGCGCTGGAAACGTTCGCCGAGCGCGGCCATGCCCCGATTGCATTCCGTGATGATCTCCGTCGCCGAGGCGCCCGATGCGACCATCGCCTTGATGCACTCGCGCACTTGGTCTTCGCGGCATTGAGCCAGAGCGTCGGCTAGCGTTGTTTGGTCGCTCATAGTGGGTTCCTCAACAGGTTAGTGATCGATTGTCTCGCCGGCTGAACAACGCGATTCGCCGGGCCCGCGGCCTTTGCCTCGGTGCGAGCCCGCGGCCGCCATGCCGAAAACAGCAGATTTTTTCGCCGGGTTCTTCTCTTGGTTTCGCCGTTGCGCTCAGAACGAAAGAAGGCATTGCCAGATATACGTGTAGGCCAACGAATCGAGTTCTTCCCAAACCCGTCGGACCAGATCGGCATCGCCTTCGATCTTCGGCCATTCGCGCGAGACCACCTGCCAGGGCAGGCAGACGCCCGGGGCGATCGGCTGCCGGGATTCGGAGTGTTGGTTGGAAGGGTCGGTGCTCGGCATGGCTCAATACTCCCCATAGAGTCGGGCGGCCTCGGTCAGCGCACGGACGTTCTCCACGCGAGTGTCGTCTTGCATGATGGCGCTGGCGTCAACAATATACCCGCCGTCGCGGCCGATCGTTTGAATCAGTTTCTTGACGCATTCCTTCACGTCGTCGGGTTGGCCGAATGCAAGCAGATCGTTGGGCACGCCCCCGCTGATGCAGAACTTCCCGCCCAATGCCCGATGCACCTCGAAGGCGTCGCCGCGGTCGATATGATACACGATGCTTCCTTCCGGCAGCTCGGCAATGTACTTGAGGTTGGCGTTCCATTCGCCTTCAGCGTAGAACAAAGTTTGAATGCCGCGCGCCCACAGCCCTTCGATGATCTGCCGCAGCGTGGGCCAATAGAACTTGGCGAATTGATCCGGCGAAAGGAACGGAACGCAACCGCGATGCATCCACAGCCCGACGGGCAAGTTGCGCTGCGGATCGGCGCCGCTGGCGGCGATGTGCAGCAGATGGGGCGTTAGTGCTTCGCACGCGGCCAGCACTTTCTGAGGCTGCCGAAACATGTCCATGCACAGGCCGCGGTATCCGCGAAGCTTGTCGGCAATGATGTCGAACGGCGCTTTGAGAATTCCGCTCAGCGCCGACGGTGTGCCCGATTCTTGCCGCAATCGAGCGATCTGGTCTCCGAAGGCTTGAAAGTAGCTCAGCATGGCCATCGAGCCGCGCACGAACGACAGATTGTTTCGATACGTGGTCGTCTCGCCTTGTGCGCGCACTTCCGTGGTCACCCTCGGCAACCAGACGTTGTACAAGTAGCCCGTCGGATCGGCGATCAGTTCGTCGTACTCGTCGGGACGCATATGGGCTTGGTCGTCGGGCGGCTCAAGGTACTGGAACGGGGTGTTGGGCGGGATTTCGATGCCGGGGCATGCGTAATACTTGATGCCGACCGCTTTGACCAGTCCGGTCCAGACATACACCATGTTGGGCACCACCGCATCCCAATCGAAATCCGCGGCGCACTTGCGCGCAGCGGCGAACGCCTTATGATAGTCGTGGGTGACCTCTTGGATGGTGTAGCCGGCGTACTTCGCGGTGAATTCGGCGACGAAGGGGCGAATCGGGACGCGATCTGGCTTCTCCCGTCGCATGGCCCTGACGTACCGGGTCAACCGCTGCTGATACAACTGCTCCACAGCTTCGTTCATGCGACGCATCCCCCATTGCCGACAACGCTTAGGTACTGTTGGCTGCCAGTATGGCAAACCCGCGGCATGATGTCAATTTCACTGATCGCACCAGACGTGGGCCGTAAATGGCGGTTTATGTGTCTCGAGAGAAACCGTTGCATGGAAGCATGCCCACCTGTCGAAAAGGCCGGCGGAGCTGCATTGGGCCTCCGTGGGCGTTGATTTCGGTCGGTTGCGGTTGACGGAAAACCTGCTGCGCTGGCAACGCGGCCCCCAGGGGTGGGCAATGCCACTTGCTCTCCGGTTGCCCGATGGTTTTCAAACGGGTGCACTACGAGGAATCTGCTGCTGTTTGCGGGGTTTGTTCTACGGCCCGATTCCCCCATGCGGCGGCCGATCGAAGCATTAGCGGAAATTCGCAGGAATAAAAGCAGGGCTTATAGTATTGCCGATGGTACATTAGTCATTTATAATGAAGAGTCTCCATCGGCAATCCGTTGCTCCAACGGAGGTTGCCGCAGCAAACTGGTGCCGCTTGCCGGAGGTCGCTGCGATGAGATTTGAAGATCGTCTGCACCGCGGACGAAGCAGCGGCTCCCTTTATGCGGTGAAGCCATTAGCGGCAGGCTGAGCCCGGGCAATCAACGTCGCGTCGGAGAAACGTGCCCTCCGAGGCTGCACTCATCCGGTGTGGGTTGTTTCCGCGTGCTTGGGCTGCAACGATGACGCAGGGCGGCGGCGAACCGGCTGACTCGGCCGGCCCGGGCGCGGCTGTGTTGCACTGCGGCACGTGTTGCCGATCGGGTGGCGTCTGCGGCAGCGGTCTTGCCAAGGTTGTCGGCGGGGCGAGTTGTATGCGATCACCCAGGGAGAGTCGCCGTCCGAACGACTGAGCGCCACGCGGCAGCGGGGCGCAAACCGCCCAAACGCGTCGTGCGGGCGATGGCGGCCCAATGCAGAGTTGGTCGCCGGACCTCAGGATTGTTAGGTGTGGGCGGGTCGGAATGGGAGAAGTGACCATGATTCGCCCGGCCGAATAGAATGGTTTGATGGGTTGTAGTATCGAGCTTTTTGGGGATTGAGACGCGAACGTGAGCACATCGTTGCATCCGCCTGCCCAAGGACTGTATGACCCTGCTTTCGAGCACGATGCGTGCGGGATCGGGGCGATCGTCAACATTTCGGGACGCCGCGAGCACAAGATCATCGAGTACGGCAAACAAGTGTTGCTGAACCTGATGCATCGCGGTGCGGCCGGGGCGGACGAGATCACCGGCGATGGCGCCGGCATGATGATTCAGATTCCGCACCGGTTCTTTGCCGACGAGGTCGATTCGCTGGGGTTCACGCTTCCGCCCGAGGGGCAGTACGGCGTGGCGATGGTCTTTCTGCCGCGCGATAATCAGGCTCGATCGCAGTGCGAGGCGATCTTCGCCCAGGTCGTCGCCGGCGAAGGCCTGGAGTTGATCGGCTGGCGCGACGTGCCGACAGACAACTCGTCGCTGGGCGAGATTGCGCGGCAGAGCGAGCCGGTGGTGCGGCAGGCGTTTATCGGCGGGGGCCGTTGGTCGGACACGGCCCTCGAACAACGTTTGTTTGTGGCTCGGAAACGGATTGAGAAAACCGTTGTCGAGCAGTTGGGGCCGCAGGCCGACTGGTTCTACGTTTGCACCATGTCGTCGCGGACGATTTGCTACAAGGGCATGTTTCTTGCGCCGCAGTTGTTCGCGTATTATCCCGATTTGGCCGACATGCGGACCGAGACGGCTTTGGCGGTTGTGCATCAACGGTACAGCACCAACACATTCCCCAGTTGGCGGTTGGCGCAACCGTTTCGCATGGTGGCCCACAACGGGGAAATCAACACGCTTCGGGGGAATATCAATCGGCTGCGCGGCTACGAGAATTCGATGAAATGCCCGTCGCTGACCGATCGCATGGACGACATCTTTCCGGTCGTTCAGCCCGGCGGGAGCGACTCCGCCGCCTTCGACAACTGCATGGAACTGCTGGTTCGGGCGGGGCGCAGCGCGCCGCACGCGTTGATGATGATGATTCCGGAAGCGTTCGGTCCGGCGTACCACATCTCCACCGACAAACGTGCGTTTTACGAATATCATGCGGCGATCATGGAGCCGTGGGACGGCCCGGCGGCCATGGTGTTCACCGACGGCCGTTTGGTCGGTGGCACGTTGGATCGCAACGGGCTGCGGCCGTGCCGTTACGTGGTGACGACCGACGGACTGGTCGTTCTGGCCAGCGAGGTCGGCGTGGTCTGGTTCCCGCCCGAGCAGATTCTTCAGAAAGGCCGTCTTCAGCCGGGGCGCATGTTTCTGGTCGATACGGTCGAAGGCAGAATCATCACCGACAACGAAATCAAGGGCAAGATCGTCCGCCGCAGGCCCTATCGTCGCTGGTTGGAAGAAAACCGCATCGAGTTGCGCGGCCTGTTTCAACCCTCGCGTCCGGCGATCGGGGATTCGGAAACGATCCACCAGCGGCTTCGAGCGTTCGGCTACACGCGAGAAGAGTTGGAGATGGTTGTCGGGGTGATGGCCGAATCGGGGCAGGAGCCGGTTGGCTCGATGGGCACCGACACTCCGCTGGCCGTTCTCTCCAGTCGGCCGAAGCTGCTGTTCAACTACTTCAAGCAGCTTTTCGCGCAAGTGACCAATCCGCCCATCGACCCGTTGCGGGAGGGGCTGGTCATGTCGCTCATGTCGTTTACCGGCAAGCAGAGAAATCTGCTCGACGAGTCGCCGGAGCACTGCCGCCAGCTCCGCTTGCCGCATCCGATTCTGACGACCGACGACATGGATCGACTGCGCACTGCGGCGCGGCCCGACTTCAAAGTGGTGACGTTGCCGATGCTCTTCGACGCAACCGCGCCGGAACCCGGCGATGCGCTGAGGAGGGCGCTGGACGATCTGGTCGATCAAGCGGAAACGGCGATTCGAGACGGGGCTTCGTTGTTGATCCTCAGCGATCGCAACGTGGGCCCGCGACGGGCGGCGATTCCCTCCTTGCTGGCCACGGCCGCGGTGCATCACGGGCTGTTGCAGCGGCGGCTGCGAAGCGAGGCGGGCATTGTCGTCGAAAGCGGCGAACCGCGCGAGGTCCAGCATTTCTGCCTGTTGATCAGCTACGGCGCCAACGCCATCAATCCGTACCTGGCCTTCGAGGCGGTGATGAAGATGCACCGCGAGGGCGATCTTCCGCAGAGCACGCCGATCGAGCAGTTGATCGATCGGTTCATCACCGCGGCCAAAAAGGGCATCCTCAAGACGATGTCGAAGATGGGCATCTCCACGATTCGCAGTTACTTCGCTGCCCAGCAGTTCGAGGCGGTGGGGCTTAGCCGCGGCGTGGTCGATCGCTACTTCTGCGGGACCGCGTCGAGGATCGAGGGCGCCGACCTCGACGTTCTGGCGGCCGAGGCCCTGGCGCGGCATCGCGCCGGTTTCACCCCGCGCCGGCCCGGCGATTTGGAACTCGATTTCGGCGGCGAGTACCATTACCGCCTGGACGGCGAATCGCACCTGTGGAATCCGACCACCATCACGCGGCTGCAACATGCCGTGATGTACAACGAGCCGAACGCCTATGCCGAGTATTCCAAGGCCGTGAACGAGCAATCGCGCGAACTGTGCACGCTCCGCGGTCTGTTCGAGTTCCGCGGCGGGACACCGATCCCCTTGGAAGAAGTGGAGCCGGCGACCGAGATCGTCAAGCGGTTCTACACCGGGGCGATGTCGCACGGTTCGATCAGCAAAGAAGCCCATGAAGCATTGGCGATTGCCATGAACCGCTTGGGCGCGAACGCCAATACCGGCGAGGGCGGCGAGGATCCGGCCCGCTACGAGCCGCTGCCCAACGGCGATTCGCTCAATTGCGGCATCAAACAGGTGGCCAGCGCACGGTTCGGGGTGACGATCGAGTACTTGGCCAACGCGAGGATCTTGCAGATTAAAATGGCGCAAGGGGCCAAGCCGGGCGAGGGCGGGCAGTTGCCCGGGCACAAGGTGACCGATGAGATCGCCCGCTTGCGGCATTCTACGCCGGGCGTGTCGCTGATTTCGCCGCCGCCGCATCACGACATCTACTCGATCGAAGACCTTGCGCAATTGATCTTCGACCTGAAGTGCGCCAATCCGCAAGCCAAAGTATCGGTGAAACTGGTGTCCGAGGTCGGAGTGGGCACGGTGGCCGCCGGCGTGGCCAAAGGAAACGCCGACGAAGTGTTGATCAGCGGACACGACGGGGGGACCGGGGCCAGTCCGCTCAGCTCGATCAAGTATGCTGGCACGCCCTGGGAACTCGGACTGGCCGAAACCCAACAAACGCTGGTTCTCAACGGCCTGCGCGACCGCATTGTGGTGCAGTGCGATGGGCAGATGAAGACCGGGCGCGACGTTGTGATCGGGGCCTTGCTCGGTGCGGAACGATTCGGTTTCGGCACCTCGGCTCTGGTCGCCTTGGGATGCCTGCTCATGCGGAAGTGCCACTTAGGCACCTGCCCGGTGGGCATTGCAACTCAGCGCCCCGACTTGCGCGCCAAGTTCGGCGGCAAGCCCGACTTCATCGTGCGTTTTCTCTTGTTCGTCGCGGAAGAAGTTCGCCAGATTATGGCCCAATTGGGCTTCCGCAAAGTCGAAGAGATGATCGGGCGCGTGGAGTATTTGAGCGTTCGCAAAGCGGTGGACCATTGGAAGGCCAAAGGGCTCGACTTCAGCCGTGTCTTGCAGGCGCCCGACCAATCCAACGGCTGCGCGCTGCGGTGCGTTCGACCGCAGACGAATCCTTTGGCCGATCACATCGACTGGCGGATTCTGCCCCTGGTGTCGGAGGCGATCGAACGTCAGACGCCGGTGCGTCTTTCCATGCCGATCAGCAACACGAATCGCACCGTGGGGACGATCGTCAGCAACCACATCGCCAAACGCTATCGTTCGGCGGGCCTGCCCGACGACACGATCAACATCACGTTCGTGGGATCGGCCGGGCAGAGCTTCGGCGCTTTCGCCTGTCGCGGGATGACGCTGCAATTGGTCGGAGACGCCAATGACTATTTGGGCAAAGGGCTCTCGGGCGGGCGGATCATCGTCCGCACGCCGCCGGGAACGACCTTCGACCCGGCGGAAAACATCATTGTCGGCAACACGCTGCTCTACGGCGCGACGGCCGGCGAGGTGTTCATCAACGGCGTGGCCGGTGAACGATTCGCCGTGCGCAACAGCGGCGCCACGGCGGTGGTGGAAGGCGTGGGCGACCACGGGTGCGAGTACATGACCGGCGGAACCGTCGTCGTGCTCGGAAAGACCGGGCGAAATTTCGCCGCGGGCATGAGCGGCGGGGTGGCCTACGTTCTCGACGAAGCTCAACTGTTCGACACGCTGTGCAATCTCGACATGGTCGATCTCGAAGCGATTTGGCAGCCGGAAGACCTGGAGACGCTGCACCAGTTGATCGCCCGTCACTTCCAGTTCACCAACAGCAAGCAGGCGGAGCGGATCCTCAACAACTGGCGCGACCTTTCCGGGCGGTTCGTCAAGGTGATGCCGATCGACTACCGCAAGGCCCTGGAGAAGATGCGCGAGCGCGAGCATCACGCCACCGAGCAAACCCCGGCCACTGAGGAGGTTTTCGTCGCCAAGCCGTAGGCCGACCGAGAAGGGCGGAACGGGGGGCTGCACGCCGCAGCCTGTTCCGCGAGTGAGCACACTGTTCAAGTAATGATGGGATTTGGGAAACAACCATGGCCAAGCCCACTGGTTTCATCGAGTTTCAACGAGTGGAAGTGCCGCACCGTCCGATCGAGGAGCGGATTAGGGACTGGTACGAGGTCGATCGGCCGTTGGCGGCGCGCGTGTTGAACGAGCAAGCGGCGCGATGCATGGACTGCGGCATTCCGTTCTGTCATGCCGTCGGATGCCCGGTGAAGAACCGCATTCCCGAGTTCAATGATTTGGTCTTTCGGGGGAAGTGGCGCGAAGCGGCCGACAACCTGCACTCGACAAACAACTTTCCCGAAATCACCGGCCGAGTTTGTCCCGCCCCGTGCGAGGCGGCATGCACCTTGGCCTACAACGACTTGGCGGTGAACATCAAGCAGATCGAGTACCAGATCGCTGAGCGCGCTTTTGCCGCCGGCTGGGTCGATCCGTTGCGCCCTGGCCAACGGACGGGCCGTCGCGTGGCGGTCGTTGGTTCGGGGCCCGCCGGGCTGGCGGCCGCGCAGCAACTGGGCCGGTTGGGGCACGAGGTGATTGTGTTCGAGAAAGACGACCGGCTCGGCGGGTTGCTGCGTTACGGCATCCCCGATTTCAAACTCGAGAAGCACATCATCGATCGCCGTTTGGAACAGATGGTTGCCGAAGGGGTCAAGTTCGAGCCCGGCGTCGAAGTGGGGGTCGATCTGCCCGCCGATCGCTTGCGCAGCGATTTCGACGCTGTATTGTTGACCATGGGCGCCGGCCAGCCTCGTCCGTTGAATGTGCCTGGGGCGGAACTCCGCGGCGTCCACTTCGCCATGGAGTTCCTTGCGTGCCAGAACCGCCGAAATGCCGGCGATCATCACCTCGACGGCAGAGAATCGCTAACGGCGCGGGGTAAAGACGTGATCGTCGTCGGCGGCGGCGATACGGGCAGCGATTGCGTCGGCACGTCGATTCGCCAAGGCGCTCGAAGCGTCACCCAACTGGAAATCTTGCCGAAGCCGCCCGAGGGCAAGAATCCCGAAACCCCGTGGCCGTTCTGGCCGCGGATCATGCGAACCAGTTCGTCGCACGAAGAGGGCTGCACGCGGCGCTGGAGCGCGCTGACGACCCACCTCACCGGCGAGAACGGCGAAGTCCGCCAGTTGCACGGCGTCGAGGTTCAGTGGCGGCCCGGCCCCCGCGGACCGGAAATGGTGAAGGTGCCGGGCTCGGAATTCACCTATCCGGCCCAACTCGTGTTGATCGCGATGGGCTTCTTGCATGTTGTGCACAAGCCGTTGATCGAACAACTCGGCTGCGATTTGGATCAGCGAGGCAATGTTTCGGTCAACCGATGGATGACCAGCGTGCCGGGCGTGTTTGCCGCCGGCGACACTGCCCGCGGCGCGTCGCTGGTGGTGCATGCTATCAATCACGGTCGGCTGGCGGCAGAAGCCTGCCATCAATGGCTTGCCGGCAAGTAGCCACAAGCGGCGTGCGGGCGAATGGCCAACAGCGTGCGGGTGAATAGACGCCGTCGCCAACGCTGCGGCGGACGAACTCCGCTTTACGTCAGCGGAGCATCTTGCACGGGCTGCCCCCCGCTGCGTTCCCAATACACTTCATTGCCGTCGTTGAGCCGTCGCCCGAGGACGAACAGTAGGTCGCTCAGCCGATTCAGGTAGCGGATGATCGGCGCCGACGCCTCGAACGCGACCAACACGCGTTCCGCTCGTCGGCAAACGGCACGGGCGCAGTGAACGGCTGCGGCGGGCGGGCTGCCGCCCGGCAGGATGAACCGGGTTAGCGGCGGGTTCTCCGCATCGATGCGGTCGATCTGAGCTTCAAGCCAAGCGACCCGCAATCCCTCCGGATCGAACGGCTGGGCCGACATCACCGCAAAGCCGATTTCGAACAGATCGTTTTGGACAGGACGAAGCACTTCAACCGACGAATGCGAGGCCGCCCAACCCAGGAAACTGTTCAACTCGTCGAGCGTGCCGACCACCTCGAAGATGTCGTCCGACTTCCGTCGGCGTCCCCAAAGGAGCGTCGCCGCGAAGCCCTCGTCGCCGCCGCGCGTGTAGACCTTACCCATGCTGTAACCGCCCAATACGCTTCGCACAGAGAGGCGAAAAGGGTGCGATCCGCCGCACAGCCCAGCGACTCGCGCCGCGAGCCAGCCGCGCCGCCGAACGCACTGTTGGCGCAAAACCTAAATAGCTCCACGGTGCGAGCGTAGCGCTGGGCGGGGAGGTTTGTCGACCGGGAAGTTTGCCGCAAAATCCCTCTGGAAATGAGAACAGGCTTGGCTCTAAGGTAGTTGTTGTTGGTGTGAGTGTCATGCAACAACT
>JARKPK010000046.1 GCA_029975295.1 Thermoguttaceae bacterium
ACGTAGCGGCCCAGGTCGGCGTCCCACACCGGCTGCCCGCACGGCCCGCGGCCGCTGGGGTCGGTGAAGTTCACCGGGCTGCTGCGGACGTAGCGGTACGGGTTGGCGTCGGCCGAGACGATCACGTCGCGGCTGACGAACTGCTCCAAGTGCGGGCCAGATGCGGCGGCGGGATTCCTCAGCAGCGCCCGCGCAGCACGCAGGGATGCACACCGTTGCCATAGATTGCCAAAGACCGAACGCTTCCATTATGTGCGAAGTCGACACTACTCGACAAGCCGCGAGCAGCGTTCGCTGATGGAGCGTCAGCAGTACGACTCAAAAGCGAAGATTACGCTTCTGTGATGCGTTTCCACCTCGCGTTCCGCGACTACCATTGCGTCTCCGCCAAGGCTGTCAGCACCTCGTCCGAGACGAATATTGGCACGTCGCATATCACCGCAAGAATCACCGCATCGCTGACGCGCACGTCAACGACTACCGCCGCGCTCGCCTGCCGAATATGTAACTTGCCCTCATAAACGCGCTCTGCGGTCAAGAGCTTGTCCACCAGTACGCGCTCCAAACGACCGCCCAGTGCAGCCATGAGCGATACCATCGCACGATGCGTCAACGGCCTCGGAGCCGGGAAACGCTCAAGTTCCCTCAATAACGCCGCCACCTCGAATGGGCCGGTTTGACAGTCTAGTCGCCGGCTTCCACCGACTTCGCGGAGCGAGAACTGGCATGGTTTGTCCGGGCGTTCATCGTACACCAGCATGTCAATATCAAAGAGAGTCGCATCTCCCCACCTCTGCCCTCTACCATCGCCGACGATCCGCATTTCGTAGTACCGATTGAGGAAACCTTCAATATGATCTGCGCAGACGCGTGCCTCTTGGCCAAGCCGGTGATTCCATGCGCGATGAACATGAACAACCGGCTTCTTGCCACATCCGGCGACGATGCATCTTTCGGAATTCATTTACGCCGCTCCCACCAATAGTTTTTGGCGCTTCTGAGACACGCCGCGTTCGGCCTTAGTTGTTGGAGAACGGCGGTATCGGACCGCCGGGGCGCGGATTTCGCAATATCGCGCCGTCGTTCGGTGGCGTGAAACGCGGAGCGTAGGGGTCGAAGGGCGGAACATAGGGTTCCGGTTGCCGCATCGGATTGCCGAAGAACTCGTCGGCTGCTGCGCGCTCCGCCGGAGTCATCCCTTGCGGACGAGGGGGGGCTACTGCTGGCGCGAACCCGCCGATCAGGCCGCCGCCAAGGGCGCCGACGTTCGCCACGTCCGTGCCCAGAGGCCTGCCGATCAGATAACCCGTAGTGCTTCCAACAGAAACGCCAACCACGCTGCCCGCGGTTGAAGCCTCGATTGCGGGTGCCCCACCGGCAGCCACCCAAGTTGTCACCGCTCCACCGGCGGCCAGTCCCGCCGCGCCTCCGCCTGCCACAGCAGCCGTCCCTAACGCGACCTTCTGTGCTATTCGCAAGTCGCGGTCCATCTTCGACGGATTCCAAAGGTAATACCAGTACCCTTGCCAGAAACCCGGCTCGCTCGACGCCTGGCGCACCGGGCGTTGCCGCTGGCGCGCCTCGGCCGCCCATTGCTCGTAGAGCGGATCGACGTAGCGGCCCAGGTCGGCGTCCCACACCGGCTGCCCGCACGGCCCGCGGCCGCTGGGGTCGGGGAAGTTCACCGGGCTGCTGCGGACGTAGCGGTACGGGTTGGCGTCGGCCGAGACGATCACGTCGCGGCTGACGAACTGCCCGAAGTGCGGGCCGTACCAGCGGGCGTCATAATAGTAGAGCCCCGTGGCCGGATCAAGCTCTCGGCCGGTGAAAAGGACCGTGTTGGCGAAACCGGCCGGCGACTGCGTGTTCGTCCAGGTGGCGTCCCAAACGGTCACTTCGCCGTAGGGCGTGTAGACGTAGCGCTCGACGACTTGCCAAGCGAACTGCCCCTGGCCGACTTCGACCAGTCCCACCAAGGCCGTGACGTTGTGGTTGGCGTCGGTCAGATAGTAGACGCGCTGGTCGTCCTGACGCTCGCCCTGGCCGTCATACACGTCGCGCAGCACCGGCGCATCGACGTAGCGGAGCGACCAGACGTACTGGTGCTTGGGCTGCTGGGGCGCGGCCAGCGAATCGCCTTCGCGGGTCTCGACCACGCTCCGCCCGGCATGGTAGAAGTGCTCGCAGGTCGAGCCGACGACGCGGACGATCCGCCTGTTCAGTCCATCATAGACGTACTCGGCCACCGTCGTCTCGCCCGCCGCGACCCTTACCAGGCGGTTCCAGGCGTCATAAACCAGCGTGAAGCTGTTTTCGGGATCGCCCGGCTGCGGCAGCGAAGTCATGTTGCCGGCCTTGTCGTAGACCGGCGTGGCCCATTGCGTCTGGCCCTGGCCTTCCGTGATGTTGCTGATCTCGTTGGCCGCATTGACATCGCGTTGCTGTTCGAGTGTCCACGTGCCGACGGCCGTGCCCTCGTTGAAACCGGCCCAGTTGCCTAGGCCGTCGAGGTTCCACTGCTGAGCGAAGGTCGAGCCGTCGATCTCCTTTTCGCCGGTCTGCTGGTTCTCCACCAGGTCGCCGCGCTGGGCGCCGATCAAACGGTAGAGTTCATCGTAGGCGTAAAGCTCGTCGAGGTCGCGGCCGGTGGCCTTGAGGTTCTCGCGCCACAGGCGGTTGCCTGCGCGGTCGTAGCCGTAGCGGAAGCTCTCCAGCGTTTCGGGATTCGCCCCGTAGCGCTGCCACACCTGATCGACCACCCGGCCGAACTGGTCCAGCGCGCCGGCGGCCGTGTAGTCCAGCTTCACCTGCGGTTCGGCGAAATCTTCCGCCACGATGCGGCCCAGCCCCAAGTAGGTGTACGCGGCCAGCGTCGATTGGTCGTCGTCCCGAATCTCCTGCACGCGGTTGAGATAATCGTCGGCCGTGCCGTCGCCGTAATCGAAGCGGACGTAGCGGCCGTTGGGATAGACCACCGCCGTGGGCCGCAACCCTTGGGCGGCCGTGGCGTACTCGTAACCGACCCATAGCGTGTTCCCGTCCACCGCCCCGTCGTGCTCCTGGTGCTCGGTGGCGAGCAGGCCGAAGGCATTGTACGCGAACTGCACCTGGTTGACGATGTTGTTGGCGCCGCCGTCGGGGTCACTGAAGCTGGTCACCTTTTCCAGCAGGCCGCGCACGTCGTAACTCCGCTCGATCCGCAAGACACTCGCGTCGATCGGCGATCCCTGGGCCAACGTCACTTTGTCGGCAACCTGGCGGCCCAGGCGGTCGTAGAGGTACTCGTGGACCGTCTGGTTCTGGTCCTTCACCGCGACGACCTCGCCCAGGCGGTTGTAGGTGTATTCTACGCGATCGTAGCCGTCGCCGCCATCGGAGATCGTGTGGGTGTACCGGTTGTAGGAATCGTCGGAGTCGGCGTAGATGACTGCCCGCACCCAGTCGTTGCGGTAGATCGCCGGGCCGGCGTCGCCGACATCGGTGCCATAGACGTACCTGGTCGTCTGGATGTTGTCCCTGGTCGTGACGGTCACGGCGCTAACGAGGTGTTGCGGATTGTAGCCGTACTCGGTCACGATGTCTTCGTCGGACTGCCCGTCGGCGGGGTTCCCGTTCTTGAAGTTCTGGATGACCGTCTTGACGCGGCCCGCGTTGTCGTAGATCGTCCGCGTCTCTCGCCCGTTCGGATCGAAGGTGCTCTGCAACTCGCCGCGGGCGTTGTACAGGGCGGTAGTGACCAGCACCGAGTCGCTGCGTTCGGGCGGGTCGTCGCCGCGCGTCGGCGCGGCGGCCGGCGCGCCGTAGTCGGCCGTGGCGATCTGCCGGCCGACGGCATCGTACCAATAACCGAGGTAGGAGGTCCGGGCGTTGCCGCCCGTCAGCGCGCCTTCGCCCGTTGCGTTCGGCAGGCGTTCGCGGCCGGTGACGAAGATCGTTTTGCCGGCCGCGTTGTAGGCGTAGTCGGTTTGCGCGAAGATCGTGTCGCCCGCCACGTCGAGGGCCTCGGTAAGCGTGCCGGCGGCGCCAATCGGCTCGTCCACATCATAGCCGACGTAGACCGCGACGGGCCGGCCGAGGCCGTCGTATTGCCGCTTGGTGAACTGCTGCGTACCGCCGGCGTGGGATTTCACTAGGTTGCCCGCCGCATCGTACCAGAAGTTGTCCACGAGCGCGTCGCCCGGGATGCCGTCTTCGACGCCATAGGCCACCTTGCGGTAGACCTGGGCGAGGTTGTCATACCTGGTTTCATCCTGGGCAAGCAGCACGTCTTCGTCGCCCGCGCCGTTGACATAGGGTTCTGGCCCTCCGTTGAGCACGTCGTCATCGTCGTCGTGGTAATGCTGCGTCTTGGTCACCCGGTCGAGGTTGTCATACGCGAGCAGCGTGTAGGTGACGCGACCTTGCTCGTCGGCCGGCAGCACGATATAGGACAGGCGGTTGCGCCAGTCGTAGCCGAAGGAAGTGGTGCGGTCGTTGGCGGCGTTCGCGTCGGCGCGCCGGACGAGGCTGGTGAGATTCCCGTCGCCTCCGGCCAAGTCGTTGTCGTAAACGTAGGAAGTGACTTCGACCAGGTTCGCGTTGATCGCGTTGCTGGGCGACCACTCGCCGTAACCGTTGGTGTCATCGTCGGTGCCGACCCACACGCTGGTGACCAGCCCACGGACGTCGAAGAGCGTTCGGGTGATGACCTCGCCCGGCGTGCGGGTGCGGTTGAGTCGGCCCAGCGAGTCGTAGCCGTACTCGGTCGCGGAAAACACCGAAAACGCCGGCCATTCCGGGTAGATGATCGTATACACGTTCGTGGCGGTCAACTGCCCGGCCGCGTTGTAGGCGTAGGTCGTGCGGCGGGTGTAGGAAGACGGCCCGAAGCTCTGGAGGTCGAGGTCTTCCAGCTTCTTACCGTCGATGGTCGCGCTGCCGCCGCTGGCGGCTTCGATTTCGTCCGTCATACGCCCGTCGCGGTCGTACTTGGTGATGGCAACGGGGTTGACCAGCGCCCAGGCCGCGATGGCTGCTCCTTCACCCAGCGTGGCGTAGCCGCTGACCGAGCGGATCTCGCGGCCGGCGTCGAAATACCGCACCCACGCGGCCGTGCGTACATCGTCGCCTGCGCCGTCCACCACGGCGTTGTGCGCCGGCCCGAGCACCTGCGTGACGCGGCCGAGCAGATCGTACTCATAGTCGGTCGCCTGGTGCAGGCCGTCGATGGGCAGGACGGGCCAGTCCGGAAGATCGAACTCGGGCAGAGCGTGCCCGGCGCCATCGTCCACGTCGGCAATGGCTGTCTCCACCAAACCGGTCACGCCGCTGTATTCATAGTGAGTAAACCGGCCGCGCTCGTCGGCCGTCCACACGAGCTTGCCGGCGGCGTCGTAATACTCGAACTGGGCGGCCGGTTCGCCGGAGCCGTTCTGGTCCTCGGAGACCGTCGGCAAGGTGGTCTTCCGTTCCTTGACTTGAACCGTGTCCTCGTACCACGTATAGGCATAGGTGGTGGTTACAGCGGCGCTGCCATCGGGGTAGACCGTCAGGGCGGAGAGGGGATGCACGGACGCGCCGCCGGAACTGTGCGAGGTGTACTCGTACTTGGCGAGGTTGATGGGCGTGCCGTTCCATCCTTCTTGCACCTGCTCGTATTCGAGGTAGCCCGCCGCGCCGCTGGAATAGTACGTATAGCAGTAGACCAGCCCGGAATCACCGGAGTTGGTGAACGTCATGTCGAACGTGCCGGCGGCGCATTCGCTGTAGCCGGCCACGGCCGAAGGCATGGCCAGCTTGGTGAGCAAGGCGTCGTTGTAGCCGTCGTCGCCGTACTCGCGGAAGGTGAACCAGTGGTTCGACTCCCCGTCTTCCAGGTCGGTGAGCAGAACCTGGCCGAGGAAGTTGGCGTAGACGGTGTAGTCGCTGCCGTCCGGACGGTGCTCGGTGGTCTTGTGCTTCCAGAGGTTGTAGCCGTCGGCAGCCGAGCTAACTGCATAGTCATAGGTATGGGTGTAGAGACCGCCGATGGTTGCTTCGATCACCCGACCGGAGGAATCGTATTGATAGTAGCGGCTGCTGAAGTCGTCGAGGTCGGCATCGTCGGCGATGTAGGGCGTGCCCGTGCTGTAGGGTTGCAGCGCGGCGTCGGCGTCGGCGAAGCCTTGGGGCGAAACGACCATTTTGAGCAGCCCTGCGGCATCGCCCGAGGTGTAGTAGCGGCAGTAGGCAACCTGGTCGCCGATCCAATCGTAGTGGCCGCTCGGGCCGAGGCCAAAGAACTGAAGCGTGGCCGTCTTCAAATTGCCGGGAAGGCCGTGGTCCTCGCTTTCGCCGTAGTAGGCGTAAATCACCTTGCGGACGCGCTGCCAGGCGGGAGCGTCCTCTGCCTCATTGCGCCAGACTTCGACGCTTTCCAGCCTTCCGGCATTCGCGCCCTCGCGGAGGTAGACGTAAAGCCGCATTTCGTAAGGAACGGCCGCGGCCGACGCCCGCCACTGCATTTCGGCGATCCGGCCGTCGAAGGCCCAGCCCGTCACTTCGACGGTTTGGCCGCCGGGCGCGACCATGCGGCGGAATTGACCCATGCGCGGGCCGGAGAAACTGAAATCGTCGAACTGGTAGATCGTCCCGTCTGGCTCGACGAGCGTGAGCAGGTGGTTTTCGGCGTCGTGGCTGAGAAGCTCCTTCGCGCCGAACTTCGCCGAATAATCGTTGCCCGATTGGGCGAACCAGAGCGACTGCTGAGCGCCGAAGACCACTGCGGCCCCGTCCGCCGTCCTCACCACGTAGGGCGATTCGTCGAGTTGCCAGCCCAGGCCGACGCCGAGGTCCGCAGCACCCTGAGATCGCCACAGATTCGTGTAGGTGCGCGCCGTTCCCAGCCCGAGATCGTTGACAGTCAACACCACCTCTCCACCGGCATAGCGGACTCCGCCGGCCGATACTTCCATCGCGTCCAAGCCGCTGGGCGCCACGAGCGCCGGCAACGGCCGGGCGTTTCTCTCGACCGTCACCGCAAAGGTCTGCGTGTCCGAGCCGCCGTTAGGATCGGTGATAGTCGCAGCCACGTAGTAGATGCCGGCGGCCGCGTAGGCGTGCCGGCCGCCGAACGAGCCGATGAGCGGAGCGTTCTGCGACCCTTGGGAGCGGATGGTTGCCATGCCGCTGTCGGGCGTGGAGCCGTCGCCCCAGTCGATCTCGTAGGTGAAATCCCCGGCGACCGCTGCGTGCGTGAAGATGCCGAGTTGGGGCAGATGGAACATCTGCCCTTCGTCGGCCTGCCGATTTGCCACGACGCGCAGCACGGGCGGCACGTTTTCGGCCTGAACGCCAAGGGTCGCCGAGCCGGAATCGAACTCCGCGTCGTCTCCGCGCATGGGATCGTTGGCGCCGCCGATGGAGTCCCGGCCCTGTTCGTCGCCGGTGTTGCCGCCGGAGTACGTGCCATTGAGACTGGATGCCGTTACCGCGATTCGATATTGGCCCGCACCGCCGGGATACCGATGAACGACCCAAGGCTGGTTCGGAACCGTCTGCGGCTCGCTGCCGTCGCCCCAGTCGATGATCCACTGCCGAATCAGCATTCCGTTGTCGTTGAGGTGCAGCCGATACTCGCCGCCGCCCGCAGTGAGCTGTTCGCCCCAGTACGACGGCCGGGCGCTGGAGTCGCTCAGGATATCGGCCTGAATCTGACGCAAACCTTCCACGAACGGCACGAGTTCCGGGATGCTGTGATCGAGGATCGGCGCGGGAGTGTACGCGGCGAGTACGACCATCCGGCTGCTGCTCGAAGGTCGATCCCCGGTCGGCCGGGGATTCGGCGTCCATGCGGCCAGAAGCCGGGCTGTGGAATCCTTGTCGTCGGTCAGCGCGTCGGTTGGCGTGGTGTCCGTCACGGTCGTCGCGTCGCTCGGTTCGGCAGTCCCGGAATCGGGCTTTCCGGCCATTACGATGGTCACGGCCGGCCCCCAACGAACATCGCCGCCGTTGGTGCCGATCGTATGCGCGAGATTCGTGGTGTCGGCGATGAACGTGTGGACTGCCTTCAAACCGGAATTCACCACCGGCTGTGCCCAGAGCTGCGTCGAAGCACCGGGAACGGGGACGCTACCGATCGTGAAGGTGAATGTGCCCAGTTTGATGTCCACCCAACCGTTGCCGTTGAATCCGCTGCCGAAAACCGGATTGGTCATGGCGCAGGGAATGACCCAGGAACCCCGACTATCGGGCACGCCGCTGACATTGATCGGGCCGCCGAGATCGAGGCCGCCGTCGTTGTCTAGGTCGCCCTGGACCTTCCCCTTCGAGTAGCCGAACTCTTTGAACTCCGGCAGCAACGACAATTGACTCGGCTTGCCGACCAAGGGCGTCGCGTCCGGGCGGTTGAGGATATTCAGCGCGCCTTTGAGAAAGCCGTCGTTCGTCGGATCGCCGTCCAGCCCGAGAATGCTCACGTACAGTTCCAGCTTCACGGTCTGACCGACCGCGGCGCCTTCGTCGAGCACGACCGTGTACGAGCTGCCGTTGAGGCTTCCGGGCGTTCCGCCGCCGCGGTAGTCGCCTGTCGCCGAGGCGATCACTGCGGTGCCCGCCTCGGCGCCGCTGATGATTGGTTTGAGGTAATACATCGCCTCGGGCTGCAAGCCGGCCGCGCTTAGCATTTCCCGCGGTTCCAACAGCTCGACCGACAATCGCCGCTTTTTGAGGCCCTTGGGCTGCGAGCGCGTCGCGCGTCCCCGGTCGCCGAAAATCCAGTTGCGCTTCTTCACGGTTTTCCTCCCGGCTTGTTGTCAAGCTTTCTTTCCGCGAACGCGATTGAGGCGGCCCCCGATGGCAAGCAGTCCCGCGAGCGAACCGGCCAGCAGCAGGACGAGGCTTCCCGGTTCGGGAACGGCCGCCGCCTCGGCGGACGCCGGAGAGGCCGTCATGGAGCCTTGCGAAAGCTCGCCGACATCCAGCAAATTGAGCACCGAAGTTCCCCCGCCTTCCCGCACGATGACCCTCGCCCCCGGGCCAATGCTGAGCGTGTCGCAGCGAACGTAACTGACGATCAGCGATCCTTCCGACACGGCAAGGTCGCCCCTTAAGTCCAGGACACCGACAGCCAGCGTTCCCTCGCCGTCCTTGACCAACTCGACGTTGCGGGCGCTGCCGTCGAGGAAATCGCCGAAGAACGTGGACGTGCCCACGGCGATGTCTACGGTCAGTACCGACGTGCCCGCCGTCGTGGCGTTGTCGGTGATGGTCGCGCCCGTAATGCCGTCGAGCGAGGGAAGGGTAATGCTGCGGCCGTTGAGGTCGAGCGTGCCGTTTTCGCCGATCCAAAGGCCGCCGTTGCCCAAGGCGTTTTCGTGGCCAACCTTCAGCGTGCCGCTCTCCACCGCCGTACCGCCGCTGTAGGAATTCGGGCCGGACAGAAGAAGCGTTGTACCGACGGGCGAGTCGAGCAAGACGGTCTTGCCGCTCCCTGCAATCCGGCCCGAGAACGTGCTGTCGGCGCTGCTGGTGTAGTTGAGGCTGCCGACGATCTGCGCCTCGCTGGCGCCGGCCGTGATGGTGGCGCTGCCGCCGATCGTGACGCCACCGGCCGTCTTGAGATAACTGCCCAGGTCGTTCTGGCCAATCGTGAGCGCACCGCTGGCGGCAGTGACAGTGCCCGCAATGTTTCCACTGGAGCCCAGGGCGATGGTCCCTCCGCTCACGGTCACATTGCCGCCAATCGTTCCGTTGCCGGAAAGCGTTGCGCCGCTGTGAACAGTCACCGCCGAGCCGGCGGCCAGTGAGCCGTTGACGGCAAGCGCGCCACCGGCGACGGTCGTAGCACCCGTGTAGGTGTTGTTGCCGCTGAGAGTCAGCGTAGCCGTGCCGGATTTCAGCAGGCTCCCCGCGCCGCTGATGACGCCGCCGTAAGTCACGTCGCCGGCCGGGGCATATTCCAGCGTGCCTTGGTTGAGATAGATATTGTCGCTGGGAATGGCGGTGGTGGAGGTCAGCGTGAGTTTCGCCGGACCTGTTTTGACCAGAGCGGTTGTGCCCGTGCCGATAGCGCTTGTGATCGTCAGGGCTTGCACCGCGTTGACGACCAATTCGCCGTTGCCTGAGAGCGTTCCGCCGGAGATGCCGCCAATGGTGTTGCCGATCAGTCCGCCGGAGTTCAGCGTCAGGGTGCAGCCGGTGCTGATCGTGACGCCAACACTGCCAGTGAGATTCAGGGAGTTGAACGTCTTCGACGCGCCAATCGCCGTCTGGCTGCCGCTGGGCTTCACGTTCGCGGTCGGATCGGACGAGAGCGTTCCGAGATCGCCGCCTGTGTAGCCGGAGTAGGCGGAAACGGTGTACGGGCCGGTGCCGCTTATGGTCGCAAAATCCACGCCGTTGAGGTCCGCGTCGCTGAAGAAGGCGTAGCCGCCGATGATCCCGTTGACCAGCGCCGGCGGATCGGCCTGGAACTGGATTTGCGAATTGGCGTCCGAATAGAAGTTGACGGTCGCGCCAGTCGTATGCGCGGCCGGGCCGCCGGCAAACCGCAGGTACGGCGCGTAGGCGGCGCCGATTGCACGCGCGGCCGTCACGTTGCTGTGGCCGACGCCGAGCGCCAGCGAGCCCAGCGACTCGCCTTGTACCGCCCCATTGCCCCGAAAATCGAGTCTGCCGCCGCTGAGGCTGATGCTTGCAGCGTTCGGCAGTTGGTCGCCGCTTAGTCCGGCCGCCACGCGCAACACAGCACCTTCGCCAACGGTGATGCTGGATGTGCCGTTGACCGACCCCGACGCGCTGATCGCCAGCGTGCCGCCGCTAACGTTCGTTGCGCCGGTGTAGGTGTTCGCGGCACTCAAGGTGAGTGTGCCGCTGCCCGTCTTCTTTAGGCCGCCGCTGCCGCTGACCGCCCCGCTCAGCGTCAGGTTCGCAGCGGACTCGTCCACCTGGAACGCGCCGGAGCCGCCCGCAGCCAACGTCCACATGCGATCGGTCGCTGCGCTGCCCGCGCCCGTGAATTGCAATGTGGCCGTCTTGCCGCCACTGCCAAGCACGATGGAGCTTGTGGCCGCTCCCAACGGGCCGTGGCTGCCCGCATTGTTCACGCCGGAGAGGCTCAAAGCCCCTTCCAACACCGACATCGCCTCGGTGAACGTATTGGCGCCTACGAGGACGAGTGTGCCGGCGCCGACCTTCACAATGCCATACGAACCACCGATGTTGCCGCTCAGGCTGAGCGAACCTGAGCTGACGTTCACCACGCTGTCGTCGACCAGGGTGACGGGACCGGCGAAGCCGTTGATGCCTTGGCTCTGGAGTACACCGTTGTAATCACTGCCCGCGCCGCCGATGGTCAGCGGGATAGCCGGAATGCTCACGCCGCCCTGTAGTGCCAACGCTGCGCCGCTGTTGACCACGACACCGCCGCCGCCCGACCCCAGAGCGTTGCCGTGCTGAAGGGCAAGTGTGCCTTCGGCCACCGTAAGCGTGCCGAGAAACGCGCTGCTGCCGCCGCTCAGCGCCAGCGTCCCCATTCCAGTCTTCCTCAGGTTGAAGGTGTTCGTCTGAATCCCGCCGCTGAGCGTAAGCATCGTGTCCTCGGCCGTGTCGATCTGGGCGTCGCTCCCGAGGATGATCGTCCCGGTGATTTGATTGTTGGTCCCATTATCGTCCCTCACGTTCCTGAGCGCGCCGCTCCCGCCTACGCCCGCGCCGTTGATGGTCACGGGCACGCTGCCCAGGACGATGCCGCCCTGGATTTCCAGCGAGGCGCCGGCGGCCACAACCACGTTGTTGCCGGCCCCGCCGGGCCCCAGGGCCGAAGGATTTCGGACGTTGAGCGTTCCGGTTCCCACGATGATCCCACCGATCAGTTGACTATTGTCTCCCGAAAGCACAAGGCTTCCCAGCCCGAACTTGACCAGACCGCCGCTCGTCTGGATCGCAGAACTGATCGTGCCGGGATTATCGGAGCCGGCATAGATCATCGCCCCGCAGCCGAACGCCAACTTGCTGCCGCTCCCTCCCTCAATTGTTCCGCCGCCCAAGATCATGCCGCCGGAGCTAACGGTCAAGGTCTGATCGCTGTTGATCGTGGCCGTACCGCTCACCTTCATCGCGTAAATGGTCTTGCTGTTAGTGGACGACGTGCCGCTGACGCTGACCACGCTGGTGCTCCCTGCACCCGAGAAACCTGCGTGGTAGCCCGCGAAGGCGGCCAGCTTGTTGCTGCTGACGGTCAAGTAGTCGCCCGCCGTGTCGGTCCCCGATGTTTGCCCGACGACCCACGGGCCGACGATGTTGTTTTCAGTGGTTGGGACCGTGCCGAAGCTGACCGCCTCGGTATCGCCAAGGTCGCCGGTGTACGGCACGATGACAAGAAGGCCCAAGGCCGGCGCGCCGCCCGAACTCACGCGTGTAAGCGTGTTCCCGAAAGAGGTAGCCACGCTTCCATTCGTCCCATTGAGGGTCAGCGTTGCGATCCCTCCCACCAGCAGATCGCCCTTGACGTACATCGTACCGCCGCTGCGGGTGAAACTGGCCAAGCCACCATTGCTCCCTAAGGTAAGGTTGGCCGAGACCATCGAAGTGCCGATATTGAGTTCCCCGCCGGCAAGGCTCACGCTCCCGCCGGTGGTCAGACTGGAATCTTGCCCAATCACCAGCCCCGAGCTGCCAACGTTCACCACAGCCGAGCCGTCAATGGTCGCCAAGCCGTTGCCCTGACGGCCCACGAGCATCCCGCCGTTGGCGTTGAGCGTTCCACCGTTAATGTCGTAAAGACTTGTGGCCGTACCCGCGTAGCCGACCGTCAGCTGCCCGGTGAGCGTGGCTGTTCCGCCGCTTTGGTAGACGGCCGCATTGGTGGTGCTCGGGCCGGTTCGCATGGCCGCCCGGCCGATATACGTCTGCCCGCCGACGGCCAGCGACCCCGACTGCAACGTGAGAACGGAGGCGACGCCCGACGTGTGCTGATAATTCACGTTGAGTTCGCCGCCCACGCTGACCGAAGCGTCGTCCTGGATGGTCAAGGCCGCCGGTCCACTCTTGCCGACGTAGAGATTACCGCCAGCCGAACTGAGCGAGCCGGAGGAAGCAACTACCAACGCGCCGCCGTTGAGCGTCGTGTCGCCGCCATGCGTGGCGCTGCCCGTCAGCGTCAGCGAGCCTTGGCCGATTTTGGTCAGCGAGCCGGTGCCGCCGACTGTGCCGGAGATCGTGGTGTTGCCGGGACCGGAAATCGCCAACGCTTTGCCGCCATTGGTCACGGCGCCGCTAACGATCAAACCGTTGCTGGAGTTGTTGGTCCAGGTTTGGGCCGCTTGCAAGGCAAGCGGAGTCGAGATCGTCACCGGACCCGTCGGGACTATGCCATAAGCGTACGGCGATACGGTGATCCCGCCCCCCGAGAGGTTGACAGTGCTGCCGGAGAGCGTTGCAGCGCCGAACGCCTGAAATGTCAGTGCCTTGGCAACTTGCGTTCCGCTGACAGAGACGGTGAAGGCATTCGCGCCGCTGTCCACAGCAGGGCCGGCGACAAAGTACAGAGAGTCGTCGGAACCGGGAGACGTGATGAAAGTCCCGCTGTTTCCCGCCGAATTGCTGTTCCAGAAGGCGTCGGCTCCCCATGTGCCGCTGGGTGAGGCCCCAGCGCCGGCGGTCGAGCCGTTGGCGTCCCAGTAGTAGGTTCCCGCTTTCGCCCGCATTGCCGGCAAGCAGCAAACCCACGCGACAACCATCGCAGCAGAGATAAACCTAATCGCAGGTTCTCTGCGTTCAGCAGTATTCATGGACGCCCCCTCGATTTCAGCGTGACCATCGTTGACCTCGAATCGCGCACCTTGCCGGCATCAGTCGGACTGCACGGGAGCATGGCCTGCGCGTCAGGCGATGGTGAACCGCAGCTTCTCTCCGCGTGAAGTTCGCTCGGCCACCGGCGCAAGAAAACAGGGAGCGCCGAAACCGAGACCGTTCGGAGCACCCCCGCCAAGGGGCGTCTGGAACAGCACCCAGCTCGACGCCCCCATACGGGGGCGCGGCCAAGTACTGCCTCCAGACATCAAGAGCCCGGGCGGGCTCAGGTTGGCGGTTTTGCTCCGAAGCAGATACCTAACGCTCGCGCGTCAGTCCAAATTGTCTTGTTGCCTTCGCTGCTCGGCTATTTTGACATTCCCGTGGTTGTGCTGATCTGCACCGTCAACAGGGTGGTGCAACTGATTCAACGGGGAGCCTAGCAACCCAGCGGCCAACTGTCAACCGGGCGCTTTGTCGCGGGCCCACCCCCGTCGCCGACTCACTCCTGTTGGTCTGCACGCATACTGTGCGACCGATGTGATTCTCAGCTTGATTCTACGATGGTGAACCACCTCACCGTGCCGATCCGCGTCGCCGTTTGGTTCGGTCCTTCGTCCAGCCGCGCAAGCAGCGTGCGGTCGGTGATCTGAAGCGCCCGGGCTGTCGCGTGGACGTTGCCGCGATGCAGCGCCAGCGCGCGGCGGGCGTAGGCGTTGCGCGCCTCTTCCAGCAGGCGAATGTCTTCGACCATCTTGGGTTGGGATGTCATCGGCTTGGCTGTCTGCCAGCGCGAGGCCAAGGCGGCCGCACGCCGCGCCGGCCGCCACTCCCCCTGCGGCTAACCCCCGCAGGATGGGCATGCCGAACGGTTACGGCTCCGTGGCGAGTCCAGCGAGCCCTGGCGGCGGTCGTCGATCACGTCGGTAGTCGGGATGTCCATCAGTTTGTCGATATTTCGTCGGCATTCCTCGCCTTGGGGTGTGGCGTTGCCCCGATCGCGTTGCCCCCACAACAGGGGCGTACTCGCGCCGCGAGATTTTTCGCGGTGCCTCTTGCAAAGAATGTGTACGCATGTATATTAGTCCGCATTGAGGCTCCTTTGCTTCGGGCCTCAACCCGGAAACGGGCTCCATTGTTCGCCCAGGGGGCGGCCTGCCGGGCCACAGTATTGGCCCCTCGATTCTGAAAGCCGATCTGGCT
>JARKPK010000062.1 GCA_029975295.1 Thermoguttaceae bacterium
AAGGCCGTTTTCGGTGGGCGGATCAGGAACTGGCCGGCGGCCAAGGGCGCGGGCGCGCCGATTCACGTCGTGGGCCTCGGGCGAAGCGATCCGATCACGCGGTTGGTCAAAGAGGCGTTGGCCCCCGACGCGGCGGAGGGCCCCTGGAAATACACGGCTCTTGCCGACACCGCCAAGGTGATCCTGGCCGTGGCGCGGGACCCGGCCGCGATTGGCTTCGTGGACATGAGCCGACTGCCGCCCAACGAGAAGTCGGTGCGGGCGGTGCGCATCACTGCGACGGAACGTCGGACGAAGGCGGCCGAGGGGACGGCGGGCGGTCCGCGGGCGAGCGGGCCGCACGAGTCGCAGGGGAGAGCTTCGCAACCGGGCGACCGCGGAGCGTCCGAATCCGAGACGAGGGAGATCGCCCAACTGATGCCGCCGCGGGCCGACGCGTTGCCGGAGGACTATCCGTTGGCGCGGACGCTGACGCTTTACGTTTCGCCCAAGGCCAGTCAGGTTGCGAAGGATTTCGCCGACTTCCTCACGCCCGAGCATTGTAAGGAGATTATCGCTCGGTACAACCTTCTCCCACCCCTGCGCGCCGAGGCAATCAAGTCGGCAGGCCGCCCTCACCCGAATCCTCTCCCGAAGGGAGAGGGGACCAGGCTTGCCTTGGCCGACGAGCCGGTCCCGTTGTTGCTGGACGCCCCCGACGCCCCGCAGGATCAGCCGGAGGCGAAGGACAAAAAGACCGTCGCAAAGGCCAAGCCCGAAGCGACAACATCGGAGCAGCCCGAGCCGGCCGACCCTATGTCCGATGCCGAGCCCGTGGCGGCGTCCGAGCCGGCGAGCAAGCCCGCCCAGAAGCAGCCCGAAGCGTCGTCCTTGTCCGATAAGGAGATCGTCTGGATCGTCTGCGGTGTCGCCGGGGCGGTGATTTTGGCGATCGGTATCGGTTGGCTGCAAGCGCCCAATCGCAAGAAACCACGCCGCGCACCATAGCGAGTCCGTGCAGACAGTGCAATTCGATCCCTATCACGTCTGGCTGGGCATCCCGCCCCGGGAACAGCCGCCGAATCACTATCGGCTGCTGGGGATCTCGCTCTATGAGAGCAGCGCCGACGTGATCGCCACGGCCGCTGACCGGCAGATGGGACATCTGCGGACATTTCAGTCGGGCGAGCACTCGGTACTTTCTCAGCGGCTCTTGAACGAGGTGGCGGCGGCCAAGGTCTGCCTGCTCAGCCCGGCCAAGAAGGCGGCCTACGACGCGCAGTTGCGGCGACAACCGGTTCCTGCCGAGGATTCTAAGCCGGCCCCGGCGGATTCGTCGCCTTGGGCGCAGCCCGTTGTAGTCCAGGATGCCACACCAGCCTCTTCGCAGTGGGTTGCCGAGTCTGCCCTGCCCGCAGCCCGAACTCGCCATGCCGCCAGGAAGCGGCAGACGAGCCTCGGGCCGATGATCGCCGTCGCTATCGGGGGAGGGTTGCTGCTTGTGGGCGTCTTGGCTTGGAACGCGCCCCGGCAGGCGGACAAGGCTCCGGGGCGAGTGGCCGTTGCCGAGAAGCAGGGGGAGCAGACGATTGTTCGTCCTGGCAACCTGCCTGCGCGGACGGCCCCCAATGCGCCGCCAAGCCCGCCAGAAGACCCGCGCGCCGAACCCGCTACGCTAAGTCAGCCGATTGCGCCCGATCCACCGGAAAGGTCAGCCGATGCCGAGCCTGCTGCTCCCTTCACGCGGCCGATCTTCGAGAAGCCCACTGAGGCTGTCGAGAAATCAGCGGTCCCATCCTTCGACTTCTCGGGCGACAAGCCGCCGGACAAGCCAGCAGAGCCGCCCAAGCCGAAAAAGCGGCTTCCGGCGCCCGATGAAGCCGCGCAGCAGAGGATCGCCGCGCAGATTGGCGGCATCTACAATCCCGCCCGCGCGAAGACGGCAGCCGAGAAGAGCAAGCTGGCCTATCAGCTTCTTCAAGCGGCGAAGGGGTCC
>JARKPK010000066.1 GCA_029975295.1 Thermoguttaceae bacterium
CCAGGGAATTGCCGACGCGCAGTCGCAGGCCTTCGCGGACGAGTACGGGCAGAAACTTGCCGCGCTGATTAAGGATGTGCGCGTTGAGTTCAAACAGCCCAAATTGCCGATCGTCGTCGTCGCCCTTGGCCAGTACGGCAACGCGATGACCCCGCGTCAGCGGAAAGTCCACGATGCGCAGATGGAGGCCGGAAATCCCAATCATCCGGGTTTTGCCGGAAATGTCGCGGCCGTGGACACGGAGCCCTTCTACTTCTCCATTGAGCCTTCTCCGGGCGGCCGCGAATGGGACTACCGGCGCAACGCCGAGTCGTTCCTTCTGATTGGCGAAGCCGCGGGCCGCGAGATGCTTCGTCTGCTCGGCAAGGCGGATTGAGAGCGGCGCTGGTTGCCGTTTTGGTTCGGCCGGTTTTCGGGTGGATAGCTGCTTTTCCGTGCTTGCGGGGGCATGGCGAACCGCGCCGTTTCGTCTTAGAATGGGCCGGCATGTCCGGCACAAATCTCTCCTCAGCTCCAGAGTCTTGTTTCGTCGCCGCCCCGGCCGCAGCGCGATCGGTGCGCGGGGCGGAATCGTCCGCGACCGGTTCTTGATCGTTCATTCGAGGTCTTCACGATGGAACTCTCTTGGCTCGATGTCTGCGTCTTTATCGGGTTTGTTGTGGCCGTGGTGGCGGTCGGCATTGGAATGTCGCGTAGAAAGACCGACAGCGAGGGCTACTTTCTGGCCGGGCGAGGGCTTTCGTGGTGGTTGATCGGTTTTTCGCTGATCGCCGCGAACATTTCCACGGAGCAGTTCGTCGGCATGTCGGGCAGCGCGGCCAACTACCTCGGGCTGGCCATCGCCAGCTACGAATGGATGGCGGCGATCACTTTGGTTGTTGTCGCCTTCGCCTTTCTGCCCGCCTTTCTTTCCGCCGGCATCTACACGATTCCCGAGTTTCTCGAGTATCGCTACAACCGCGGAGCGCGCACGGTGATGTCGTTGCTGATGGTCACCGTTTATGTCGCGGTGACATTTCCGGCGGTGGTGTATTCCGGCGCGCTGATGATCGACGTTCTCTTTCACGGCAAAGAGTTCTTGGGCCTGACAATCAATTTGGTCTCGGCCTCTTGGCTGATCGGCATCCTTGCGGCCGTGTATGTGGTGGCCGGTGGATTGAAGGCCTGCGCTTGGGCCGACTTATTGCAGGGATCGGCCCTGATTGTGGGCGGCGCCATCGTGCTGATTTTGGCGATGAACGCATTGGGCGATGCCGACCCGGCCGTTTTGGGCTTGGCGGCCGACTCGGCGCCCTCGGGGGCCCTGGCCCGGTTCCGCGAGTTGAATTCGCCGAAAATGCACATGGTGCTGCCGGCGAGCGACAAGGAGATTCCCTGGACGGCGTTGATCCTCGGCCTTTGGATTCCCAATTTCTATTACTGGGGGTTGAACCAGTACATCACGCAGCGAACGCTCGGATCGAAGTCGCTGGCCGAAGGGCAGAAAGGCGTAGTCTTTGCGGCCGCATTGAAGCTGATGATTCCCTTTATCATCGTTTTTCCCGGGATGATCGCGTTCAATCTGTATAGCGGCGACATGCGCGACGAGGCCGCGAAGATGAATCGCGCCACCTTAGAAGCATTTGAATCCGGACGGCATTTGGGACCGTTGACGGCTTATCCGTTCGACGACCATTTCGCTGCGCAGCATCCCGATGCTGCGAGAAAGCTTCTGGAACACAATCGCGCGTTGTTGACGCAGCTTGGCAACAAGAACAACGAAGCGGGCTTGTCCGAAGATCGGGTGGAGCTGCGATCGCTTGCCGCAATCAACGACGGCGTGTTGAAGGAGATTGATGCGGTGTTGGCTGCCGGGGGCGCAAATGCCGCCGCAACGGAGAAAGGGGCGAAGGTCACGGTTGCCAAGCGACTGATCGGTTACCAGTTCGACTCGGCCTTCGCGTTGTTGATCAAGCGGCTGGTGCCGCAGGGATTGCGCGGGTTCATGATGGCGGCGATTCTCGGGGCGGTGCTCAGCTCGCTGGCGGCGATGCTCAATGCGGCTTCAACGATCTTCACGATGGACATTTTCCGGCAGTACATCAAGCCCGATGCGAGTCAAGGCGTGTTGGTGGCCGTGGGCCGCGCGTGCGTTGTTGTGTTCATGGCCATCGGCTGCGCGATAGCTCCGGAACTAAACAATCCGAAGTTTGGCGGGATATTCAAGTACATCCAGGAGTTCCAAGGCTTCATTTCGCCCGGCGTTTTGGCGGTGTTTGTGTTCGGCCTGGGCGTTAAGCGGGCGCCGCGGTTGTGCGGCCTTGTCGGGTTGTTGCTAACGCCGGTGCTTTACGGCGGGCTGAAGATCTTGCTGCCGAATCTGGCCTTCCTCGATCGCATGGCCGTGGTGTTCTTTTCTGTGCTGGCGGTGATGGTTGTGATCACCTTGGCCCGACCGCTGAAAGAGCCCATCGCGCTGCCACGCACGGACAAGATCGCGCTGACGCCGTCGCGTGGGGCGATGGCGGCCGGTATTGCGGTGATCTTGGCGACACTGGTTCTGTACGCCGTTTTCTTCTAGAACGGCCGCGCCGAAGAAGCAAGCCGGCGACGCTAAAGCCCGTCTTGAGGGCTATCGCGGAAGCTCCAGGCCGACAGCCGAAAGCGCTGCTTCGGCGGCCATTTCGCCGCCGTGAATGCAATCGGGCAGTCCTACGCCGCGGTAGGCGTTTCCGGCAAGGAACAGGCCCGCATGACGCCGGACACGCAGTTCGATTCGCTCGACGCGTTGGCGGTGGCCGACATGGTACTGCGGCATCGTGCCTGGCCAGCGGGCAACGTCGATGAAGCACGGCGCTCCGGTGATCCGTAGGAGCGGCTTGATCGTTTCAGTCACCAATCGGATCAACTCGTCCTCGTTCGCTTCTGCCAGCTCGGGCCGGCGCGCCCCGCCGACAAAAGCGCGAAGCAGCGTCTTTCCGGGCGGCGCGCGATGCGCGTATTTGCGGCTGCTGAAGCTCATGGCTAAAAGCGGGCTGTTTTCGACCGCCGGCACGACCGCCCCCATGCCGTCGAGCGGGTGTCCGATTTGCGATTCGTTGAAGCCGCACGTGACGATTGCGGTGCCCGAGTGCTCGATTGCCGCCAATTCATCGGACAATTCGGGATCGAAGGCATGGACCAGTCGCGCAGCGATGCCCGACGGTGCGGCCACGATCACGGCGTCGAATTGCTCGGTCCGCCGCGCCGATTCGCCCGTCGCTGAGTCGGAGGCCGAGTAGCAGATCTCCCAACCGCGTCCCTCGGGCGCGGGCGCTACGCCCGAGACGGGTGCACGCAATCGGATGGCGTCTGGCGGCAATCGGGCGGCAATGGCGTCAACGATCGCCGTCAAACCGTCGCGCAGCGTGACGAACATGCTGTATCGGGCCCCGCTCTCCCGCTGTGTCTGACGGCCGGCGCGCCGCTGCCGCCGCATGGCGCGAATAAGGCTGCCGTGTTCCCGCTCCATCTCTCTGAATCGGGGCAGTGTGGCCAGCACGCTCAGTCGCTCCATGTCGGCCGCGTACACGGCGCTGACCAACGGTTCGACCAAACGTTCAAACGCCTCGCGGCCCATGCGGCGCCGCACGAAATGGGCCATGCTTTCGTCCGACGGGTCTTGCCGCGGAGGAATGAAATACTCCATGGCCGCCCGAATCTTGCCCCAAGGCGAAAGCAGCGGGGTGAGAGCCAACGGCCAGAGGCGGGTGGGCGCCATCATCAGGAATCCGTCGGGCAACTTGTGCAGTCGGCCGCGATAAACGACGAATGTCTGCCGAAATCGCGAGTCGGTTTGCAAAAGCTGTTCGGAAAGCCCGAGTCGCCGGCACAGATCAAGACCCCACGGCAGCGTGGTTATGAAATTGTCGGCGCTGCGCTCCACCTGAAAGCCGTCGGCGTGGAGCGTGGAAAGCACCCCGCCGAGCCGATCGGCAGATTCAAACAGCGAAAGCTGGGTCCCCGGCCGCGCCTCGACGATTCGATGGGCGGCCGCCAAACCGGCAATCCCGCCGCCGACGATTGCAATGCGGGGCCGAGGTCTCGCTGAGTCTTCGCTTGCCATGGAACGACACTCGGGGGAAGGTCAAAACACGTAATTATGCCGCCAGCGGAGGAAAAGGCAACGTCGGCCGTCACGCTCAATGCTCACGGTCCGCGGGCTTGCGCGACGTGCGCACATCAATGCGGCTTGCCTCGCAGGCGATTGCCGCACGCTACAGGCCGACGGAGAACGCCGCGTGATGCAACACCTCGCCCTGGGGCACTGCTCCTGAGAACACCAGGGCCAGACATACTTCGGGCGGTACATCGGCGCAGAACAGGCCGGGGATGTGCCGGAACCCTAGGCGTGTGTAATAGCCCGGATCACCCACCAGAAAGCAGCCTTGCGCACCGCGTTGGCGGATACGGTGCAAGCCATCGCGGATCAACGCCTGTCCGATGCCTTGTTTCTGGAGCGAGGGCCGAACGGCAACCGGGCCGAGCAAGTACCAATCACACGATTGGCCGTCGATTTTTGCCTCGGAAAAGGCGATGTAGCCGACCACGTCGCCCTCGACAAGGGCGACCAGGCCAAGCGACAAGGCGTCGGCACGACGCAGTTGATCAACGATCAGATGTTCGGTTTGGCGACTGAACGGATGGTTTGCGAACGCGTCGATGAGGATGGATCGAATCGCGCCTTCATCGCCTGCTTCCTCGGGACGGATAGTTGTCACGATGTCGCTTTCGGAATCCATAGGCTGTTGATTGATTCTCGGACTTGCCATCTTCAGTGGGGCCAACGTTCCCTTGGGCGAATCCGAAGTCCCATCGGTCGCCCTCGTTGCACATTGCATTTTTGAGACAAGGCTCAAGTCTTCGGAAATAGCGATGAAACGGCCCGGCAGTTCGCTAGCTCGCTGGCCGCAGAAACCATTTCCCCATGCGACGGCCTTGTCCGAATGGTCTGCCAAACAACATCGCACCGAACGCTGGAGTTGTCTCCGTCATCATACTGGCGACGAGCAACAGCGCCGACCCGCCCGAGTGAACTGTCGGCGCCAGTGGCGCCGAGCGGCTTGAGCCAAGGCAGATGGAACGCATCGGCGGCATCGCGGTTAAATCCTATATGGCTCATCGGTGGGGGGGGTGGGCGTGCGGCCATTTATCGAATCTTTTTAGTCCTATGGTGGGGGTATGCACAATCGCCTCACCGAATGACCCCAGAATGTGCTTGTATCGTAAGTGACTATAGTAAAATGGGTTGTAAACAATTTTGCGTGGTTGGTCCTGTTCTTGATCGTACTTATACCAGGCTGGTCGGAGTACCTAAGTGGAAGGACAAATTCTTTTTGCCATAACCTCCCGTTGCTCATTCGCAAGCTATGGTTGCTTGATCACCGGGGGGGTAGAAAAAACGACTTGTCGGGAAGTCTCCGACGACTCGGTGATGCACACGCGAGCGCCAAATGGTCTGTTCGACATGCGAACTGCATAAGGCGCTTTCGGTGAATCCAACTGTCGGCTTTTTTGGGGAGTACGTTCACATGCGGTTTCAGACGAAGATCTTTCTTCTGAGCATCGTGGGGATTTTGGCCACCGGCCTGATCATCATCGGGGCCATCCTGTCGCAACGGAGCAGCCAGACGCAGGCAATCATCACCGAGGTGGACAAGCTGGGTCATGATCAGTGCGAGAAGGTGGTGAAGAACCTGCATGCCATGCTCACGGCCTATCACGTTCGCTTGCAGCGGGTGTTGCGGGCGAACAATACCGTGGCGCGCGAGGTTTTTACCAACAGCGGTCCGGTAAAGCAATCGGATGAGAAGATCGCGTGGGACGCGGTCAACCAGTTCACTAAGAAGGCCACGCGGGTAGAACTGCCCAAATTGCTGGTCGGCGACAAGTGGCTCGGCCAGAACCGCGATCTGAAGACGGCCACGCCGGTGGTTGACAAGGTTTGCTCGTTGGTCGGAGGCACATGCACGATCTTTCAACGCATGAATGACAACGGCGACATGCTCCGTGTGGCGACCAACGTGGCCAACGAAGGCGCCCGAGCGATCGGCACCTACATTCCGGCCGTCAATCCCGATGGCCAGCCGAATCCGGTTGTGGCGGCGTTGAACCGCGGCGAAACATACTTCGGCCGAGCATTTGTGGTCGATGCCTGGTACCAGACGGCGTATGAGCCGATCTTCGACAGCCAGAAGCGGGTTATCGGCGCTCTCTATTACGGTTTGAAGGAGCAGGATGTGCCCGAGTTGCGCCAAGGCATTATCGATACCGTCGTGGGCAAGACGGGCTACGCGTTCGTCATCGGCGGCAAGGGCGATCAGCGCGGACAGTACATTATTTCCTTCAAAGGCCAACGCGACGGTGAGAACATTATCGAGGCCAAAGACGCTGACGGGAATCTGTTCATCAAGGAGATGATCGACAAGGCCATTGCCGCCGGCAAGGG
Organism: Thermoguttaceae bacterium; assembly: GCA_029975295.1. Classification (GTDB taxonomy): domain Bacteria; phylum Planctomycetota; class Planctomycetia; order Pirellulales; family Thermoguttaceae; genus JARKPK01. The sequence continues at coordinate 6,467 of JARKPK010000066.1, forward strand.
ATCGTGCGCCTTCCAACGCTACGCCTGGAAGAACAAAGACGAGACAGAAGCTCGTTGGAAGATCTCGGCCGTCGCCTACTTCGAGCCTTGGGATTGGGTCATCGGCGCCGGCGCCTATGAAGAAGACTTCCAAGACGCAGCGGTTTGCGCCCGTTCGGCGATCGACACGGTGATGTGGTGGACGATCGGGGCGGCTGTTTTCACAACGATCCTTTGCGGCGGTTTCTCGCAGTGGGCCGCCTACCGCATGAGCCGCCCGCTGGTTCAATCGGTGCAGGTGATGGAGAAAGTGGCCGCGGGCGACTATTCGCAGCGCATTGAGGTGAAGAGCAGCGACGAGATCGGGCGGATGGCCGCCGCGGCGAACTCGGCCATCGAGGCAACCGCCAAGGCTTTGGAAGAGGTCCGCGAGGCGGGCCTGCGCGAGCAGCGATTGCAGGCCGAACGCGCTGAGAAAGAACGTCAACTCGCCGAGGCCGAGCACCAACGGCGCGAAGAAGAGGCCGCTCGCGAGCGCGAACGCATGGAGGAAGAACGGCGTCGTCAGGAGCAGGTGGCGGCTGAGGAACGGCGACGGTTGGAGGAAGACCGCGCAAAGGCCGACCGGCTCCGCGCGAAGGTGGATCAATTGCTTGAAGTGGTCAATGCCGCTGCCGAGGGCGACCTGACTCGCCGAGTGACGGTGGACGGCAACGAGGCCATCGACGAACTGGCGGCCGGCATTCAACGGATGCTGACCGATCTTTCGGGGGTGATTGGGCAAGTGACCGAGAGCGCGGCGCAATTCACCGAAGGCGCCCGAGTGGTTGCCGAAGCGTCGCAAAGCTTGGCCCAAGGCGCCCAATCGCAAAGTGCCAGCGTGGAAGAGATGAACGCCTCGATCGAGCAACTGGCGCGTTCGATCGAAGCCGTCAAGGGCAACGCGATCGAGGCCGATCGCCTTGCGCGACAAACCAACCAACTGGCCGAACAGGGTGGGCAGGCGGTGCAGAAATCGGTCGACGCCATGGAGCTGATTCGCACGAGCTCGCAGCAAATCGGCGAAATCATCCAGGTGATTTCTGAGATTGCCAGCCAGACCAATCTGCTGGCCCTCAATGCGGCCATCGAAGCGGCTCGCGCCGGCGAGCACGGCATGGGCTTTGCCGTCGTTGCTGACGAGGTGCGTAAACTGGCCGAACGCAGCAACCAGGCCGCGCGGGAAATCTCGACCTTGATCAAAGAGTCGACTCAACGCGTCGAGGAAGGCGCTCGACTTAGCGCCGAGACAGGCAACGCCTTGCGGCAAATCGTTTCGGGCGTGGAGACCACGGCGGTGAAGATCGGCGAAATCGCCACGACAACCGTGGAACAGGCCGCCGGCGCGCAGGAAGTGACCAAGGCCATCAGCGTTGTTGCCGAGGTTACCGAGCGGTCGGTGGCTGGCAGCGAAGAAATGGCCAGCAGCAGTGAGGAGCTTGGCGCTCAAGCCCTGGCGCTGCGCGAGTTGGTTACCCGTTTCAAAGTGAGCTGAGCGGGGCCGCACAGTACCTCGCCCGTGGAACAATGCGACTCGGCCTCGGCCCGGCCCGCGACGTTCTGCGGAATTCAGATAATCTTGGTGGTTTAGCCCGTCGGTGTCCTTTCGGGCGCCGACGGGCGAATTTCTTTAAATGCAACTGGGACTTGTTATTCAGAGTCGTGGACCAGCGAGAAGGCTGGACTGCACGATTAGGCTGGCAGCGGTTGCAACCTCGCGTTTACGGGGATCAGGAAAGCATGAGCGATTTGCGGGCAACCCATGGTGATAGACTCGCAGTTTGCAGTCCCCGAATTGTCTGTCTTGCGCAGATTCGCGGGCGGCCGGGTCCAGCCAGATCGGTCTGGACAGATCGACCGGCTGCGGTTACTCTCTGCCGACCTTGTTCGTGGGAGGCTATCTGAGAACACGTTGTTCCCGCCCACCCTTGCCGCTGCGATGCGGGCGAGGCCGTGACTGAACCGACGGTGGACGCCGCGATGGCAAGAGGAAGGCGGTTCGGAGCTTGATTTCCCTGATGCTCGCGGTGGTGGGAACGGATGATCGCGTTGTGCGTCTCTCGGATAGACCCTGACTGCCAGGAGGGAGCCTCATGAATTTCTTCGGATGGATTCGCGACGGAGTGCGGCAAGCGGTTTTGTTGGGCGTCCATGATGCCGTGAACGATTTGGGAACGCCCAGTGAAGATAACGACATTCGCATTCGTTTGGCCGACGCAGTACGGCAGTCGCCGCCGGCGCTGACGGCCACCGCCGAAGCGGTTGATTCTTCGAAACGGCGGAAGCTGGGACGCGGGTTGCAGGATATCCAGGCTGGCGCCCAAGCGGCGGCGAAGGCCAGTTGACCGTTGGCAGCCAGCCGACCAACGTCGGGCAGGGCGCGTTTTTTTGGGGCGACCACGGTTCTATTTGGTGTGCCGCGGCCTCGATCTTCGTCGCTTGCGGCAGCCGGCCGCCCCCAAGGCGATGTCTCAGCACCTGCCGCCCGCGGCGGTTGCGGCAAAGCCCCGTGGCATTCTTTGTTTGCCGCCCCCCTTGCATCACGGTTGTGAGCGATGTTATCTTCTTCTCTTTGGCCAAGTTGCCTTGGGCAGCAGGCCTTTTGCCAGCCCCTTTTTCTTATTGCCTCCGGAGACCATAGTCTCCGTTATTGACTGCGGAGTCGAGCGTGGGAACAAAAAAGACCGGTAAGGGACGTCGGAAGATCGGCCGGAAGAAACGCCGTATGCGTGCGAAGATTCGGCACCGCAAGAAGTAACGGTCTTTCGGGTTATTCCGGTTGATGGGCGCATCGGTGGTCGCTTCTTTCGGAGGGCGGCCCCGCGCGAGTCTGCGCGGTTTCGGCTTCTTGGTGTGTCGGGTTGCGTTTGGCGGCGAACCGCCCCCTGCTCTGCCACGATACGGCCTGTATGACGGTCTCGGTTGCGCCGTCGGCTGTTGGTCCGAATCAGCCGGATTGGGCGCTGCGTTCGGCCTTGCCGCGGCTAGGGCGAATGCAAGGCCGCAGCAATCGGGCGTTTTGCCTCCTGCCGCCCTCCAAGTTATCCTCCCGGGAAGAGTCCCGAAGCATTCTGATGCAAGCTCGCGCGACTCGTCGGACGGTGCTTGAGCTATCTGGCCAGAGCTGCTTTGCCATCTGCTCTCGCGTTTGCATCTGCCCGGGGCGAGAGCTACTTTTCCTAGGGGCCTCTGCGCGCGGCCGAAGTTGGTCGGCGACGTTCGCTTCGGCCGGGGTTGATGTGCCGCCAAGGGCGGTTCCGAATCGCTTGACGACGACAACGCAGGATTGACGATGCAGGTTCAAGGGGCCAACGGCACAGAGACCGTAGCAAATCCCGCCGCTGTGGTCGAGCGGGTGGTTGCGCGCGCCGGCGAGCTCTATTCGTTGCCCGCTGTGGCGATGAAGGTGCTCGAATTGACCGAGCGGGCCGATGTCGATGCGCGGGCAATGAAGCAGTGCATCGAGCAAGATCCGGCTTTGACGGCCAAGCTGCTGCGGGTGGTGAATAGCTCGTTGTTCGGCTTGACGCGACAGGTGTCGGACCTGAATCAAGCCATTGCCTTGCTTGGCACCAAGCCGCTGAAGTTGCTTGTGTTGGGATTCAGTTTGCCGGGCGGATTGTTCACGGGCATTCGTGCCGAAGCTTTGGGCCGATACTGGCGGCACAGTCTAACCAAGGCCGTTGCCGCCCGCGAGCTTGCCGAGCGATTGTGGGGCGCGGCGGGCGACGAGCCCTTCATTGCCGCGTTGCTCCAAGACGTCGGTTTGCTGGTACTGATTCAGCAATTGGGCGAACCGTTCGAACGCTTCATCGACAAGGCCTTCGTGCGACAGCAGGGGCTTTCGCCGATGGAGCGATCGGCCCTCGGGTTCGACCACATCACGGTTTCTGTTGAACTGTTGACCCGATGGTCGCTGCCCCAAAGCGTGGTGGCTGCCGTGGGATGCCGGCCGGAGGACTTGACCCCGGGGGCGGCAGCCGAGGCCGACGCGGTCGATGCGCTGTCGCGGATCGTCGCCTTGGCTGAATTGGTTGCACGGATTGTTGCCGATGGCCAGCCGACCTGGCTTGCCGAGGTGTACGCGCAGGCCGAACCGAGCCCGCGATTTTCGCGAGCGGCAATCGACGCCCTGTTGGAAGGGCTTCAGGCCCGAGTGGAGCAATTGGCCGAGGTGATGCGGCTTCCCGTTTGCGACGGGATCGATTGCCATGCCGTTTTGACCGCCGCCCACGCGCAGCTTGCCGACGTGGCCTGCCAAACCGCGGCGGAGTTGCTTGCCCGGCGGGTCGGCGGGATGGGCGAAATCGAAGATGCGCTGCTTTGCGAAGTGAGATCCGCAGCCGAAGCCATGGCCCGTTTGACACGGAGCGCTTCCGCCAAGCCGGCACCGCCTGCTCGGTCTACTGCATCGCGCGATCAATCGGTTGGTGACGAGGCAGTCCCCCGGCCGACAGCGAAAGGCCCTGCCGCGGTCGGGCAGACGGTCGCCTCGGCCGACTTGACCGCGCGATTGGCGGACGCCGTGGCTTCGTGCCGCAACGCGCGTTGCGCCCTCAGTCTGTTGCTGCTGCGCTGGGATGTGGCTGATCAGTGGACCGGGCGGGCCCTCACGCCTTCGGCGGCGCGGGCTCTGCTGAGAAAACTTTGCGATCGGATCGACCACGCGGGCCAAACGGTGTTGCCGTATGGCGATTGGGGCTTTGCCGTCATCTTGCCGAACTGCGAACGATCGGCGGCCGTCGATTCCGCCCACGGCGTCATTTCGCAGTTGAAAGAGCTGTTGCCGCACACGGGCGACCGAAAGCCGTCACTGAGCCTCAGTGCGGGCATTGGCACGGTCAGTCTGCCGCCGCGGAACTTCCCGCCCGCCGATCTTTTGGACGGGGCCGCACGGTGCTTGGGCGGGGCTCAGGCGTCGGGGGGCGGCGTCGTGAAGAGCATCGAGATCTATTGATCTGGATCGCCTCCGTCGCGGCTTGTGGCTCCATCGTTCGTCGATCGACGTTGAGTGATATGCCAATCGATCGATCTCGTATCGCCTTTTGCTGTCGGCCGTCGCCGCGAATTGCTCTGCCGGGCCGCGCGGGCGCTTCGGCGGGTGGTCGCCAATCTGTTTAGCTCAATGGGCGGCCGAGATCGTTTGACGGTTTTGTCGCCACGGCATAGACTGACATCGGGTTCGACCAGGGGGATGCCGTTGGGGGCCGCCAAGGTTGCTGAGGCGGGGGCCGTTGGCGTCCCGTCGGATACTCCTATTTGCGATGCGGCTTTTTTGGCCTCGTCGTCTGATTTGGGCTGGCTTGCCACGGACGCGAAGGCGGTGCTAAGTTTAGACGGAGCCGAGTTCGCGCGGTGGTGATCGCAGCGGCAATGGCCGCGCCGGCCGCCGACGGCTGTGGCCGAGGATGGAGTTGGCGTTGCTCGAAAGACACGGTGCGGGAGGTGTCGGATGAAACGGAATCCGTTCGCGCGGGTCGGCTTCACACTGGTCGAGCTGCTGGTGGTGATCGCGATTATCGCCATTTTGATTGCATTGCTTCTGCCGGCCATTCAGCAGACCCGCGAGGCAGCGCGCCGCTCGCAATGCACGAGCAACATTCGGCAGATCTGTTTGGCCTGTTTGAACTACGAAGACAACTACAAACGGTATCCGCCGGGCGCGTATTGGTACGGCGATTCCGACAGGAATCGCGGTTCGATTTTGATCTACCTTCTGCCGTTCTTGGAGCAGAAGGCCTTATATGACATGGTGGACTTCAACAAGCGCATCGACAGTCAGCGGATCGGCGGCACGGGGCCGATGATCGATTCGCAGGCGGTTCCGGTTTACATCTGCCCGTCTGACAATAATCCGGTGACGGCCGAGGGCCGGTCGCCGGTGAACTATGCTGCGTGCGCCGGACCAACCGCGCACATCGACAATCCGAATTGCTCGTGTGGCGAATGGAGTGCATGGAACAACTTTGCGTTGGCGCCCTACTCGGTGGCCAACAACTACGCTGGCGTATTCTACCGCCGCGGAGTGGCCACAACGGCCCGGCAAATCACTGACGGGCTTTCTAACACGATCTTCTTCGGTGAAGTGCGTCCTTCGTGTTCCACGCACGTCGCACGGAGTTGGGGCGGTTCCAACAACGGCCAAGGGCTGATTTCCACGCTCATCCCGATCAACCGCGACACGTGCGTCTCCGACAGCTCCTCGGGCGACGGCTGCCGCCGCTGGTGCAATTGGAGCACCGAGCTGGGGTTCAAGTCGCGGCATCCCGGCGGCGCGAATTTCGTCTTTGGCGACTGCGGCGTGCGGTTTCTGACGGAGGAGATTGACCACTGGACGTACCAGTACCTCGGCGGCAAGGCGGATAAGAAGACCGTGCAGATTCCCGATTGAACAGCGACGGCCAAATCAAGTCGCCCGCCGGAAAATATCATGGGCCGATGGGCTTGCTCGGGAGGATGTATGGGCGGGGAGATCTTGCATCGCCGGCTATCGGCGACCGGATCGGCCAGATCGGTTCCGGCTGTTCTCGTGCTAGCAGCGTCGGCCGTCATGCTTGCCTTGCCTCCGATAGGATGGATGAAAGCGATGGCCGAAGATCGCGCTCTCGACCCGCCCGCCCAAGCATCGCCCGAGGGAGTTCTATTCGGCGGATTCAAGGCCTTTCGAGTGCCGCTGCCCGATTCGGCCGAAGACTGGCGGAAGGTGCAGCCGCAGCTTCGTGCGAAACTGTGGCGGCTGCTGGGCGATGTGCCGCCGCTGTTCACCCCGCCAGCGGAAACGATCGAGCGTCGCCGCCACCCCGGATTCGAGGAGCATCGAATTCGTTTTGCCAACGGCCTGGGCGATTGGGTGTACGGCTGTTTGCTGATTCCCGACAGCGGCGGCGACGCCAAGCGGCGGCCGGCTGTGCTCTACCACCATTATCATGGGGGGAAGTACGAACAGGGCAAAGAAGAGCTGCTGCGCCCGGCGTTCGCCGAGTTCGGCAACGAGCATCTGGTGGCAGGCCCGGCGTTGGTTCGGGAGGGATATGTCGTTTTGGCTATCGACGCCTACGGCTTTGGCGAGCGGCATCAGCGCGGCCCGACCGGTCAGCGCGATCGGGGGCAGGCCGTCGAAGCTGCACTGTTCAAGACTTTCGCTTGGCAGGGACGCACGCTTTGGGGCATGATCGTCCATGATGATCTGTTGGCGTTGAACTACTTGCTCAGTCGCGACGAGGTCGATCCCGATCGCGTAGCCGCTCTGGGCATGAGCATGGGCGCCACTCGAAGCTGGTGGGCGGCGGCTCTCGATGAACGCATCCGCTGCACGGTGAGCGTGGCCTGCTTGACGCGCTACCAAGACCTGTTGGCCGCGGGCAACGTTAATTTCCACGGCATCTACTATTTCGTGCCCGGCGTTCTCAAAGAACAGATCGACACCGAGGCGATTTGCGGTCTGATCGCCCCGCGGGCGCATCTAACGCTTTCCGGTGGTCGCGACGCCGGATCGCCTGTTTCGGGCGTAAGAACGATCAACGACTTCCAAGAGCGGCTCTATGGGCTTTTCGGGCAGCCGAAGCGTTATCGTGGAATCGTTTACGACGAAGTCGGGCATGCCTACACGCCCGAGATGTGGCGGGAGACGATCGATTTCTTACGCTTGCATCTCCGCGACGCTCAGCCGTAGCTTCATCTCAGCCGTGGTGTCGTCTCCGTTCGGCCGCGCCGTCTGTCGGCCCGTCGGTTCGTGAAGGGCCGAGGTTTTTAGCCGTTGGATGCTGCCAGGTACGCCCAACGCGCGCCGGCCAGCCTGCTGACCCCGAAGGTCAGGCGGTGGGGCGATGGTTGGATGCTGCGGAATCGGGCTGCGGGATATCGACGGGCAATGCGGCCGGCGATTCGGCGACAGCGGCCGGCAGCTTGATCGTGAATGCCGTTCCTTTGCCGACCGAACTCTCCACGCGGATGCGTCCTCGGTGCGCGTCGATGATCTCCCGACATGCCGAGAGGCCCAGGCCGGTTCCGCCCTTGCCGCTGCGGTCGGGGCCCGTCTTGGTGGAAAAGAATGGGTCGAAAATCCGCGGCAGCGTTTCGGGAGGAATACCGCTCCCGTTGTCGCGAATCACCAGATCGATCGTATTGGTTCCTGCGTCGTAGATGAGTTTGATCCAAATCCTCCCACCACCGGGCATGGCCTGCCGCGCATTGGTGAGCATGTTCAGCAACACTTGTTGAATCTGATTGCCGTTGACCAACGCGGGCGGGACGGGCTGGAACTGTTTCTCCACGGCAATGCGGTACTTGTTCATTTCGCGTTCGAGGAGCAGCAACGTGTCTTCGACCAGTTGAACCAGGTCGGTAGGCTCCTGTTGGGCGGAACGGTTGCGGGCCATTCCCAGGACGCTGTTGGTGATCTTCGCCGCGCGATTGCCGGCAGCCAAGATCTTTTCAAATGCCTTTTCACGGGTGGCGGCGTCTTTGTGCCGAAGGCCCATCTTGGCGTAATTGATGATCGTCATCAGCACATTGTTGAACTCATGCGTCGTTGTGCTTACCAATTCACCCAGTGCGGTTAAACGCTGGGCATGGGCAAGCTGTTGTTTCAGGGTTTCGATCTGCTGCAAGAGCTGTTCGGGTCGGTGTGGGTCGCTCACGTTGCATTCTCCCCAGCGAAGCATATCAGCCTGCGACAGCGGCACTCGGGGCCGGCCTGCGTTCGACCGGCGGTGTCGAGTGCGACTGGCGTTGCAAGTCGTTGTTTTTTTCCACCGGTTTTCGTTCGCTGATCTTCGCCGCTCTTATTCTATCTGCCGAACGATTCGAGACTCGCGGCCGTCTCGTCCGCGAATTCGGCCCATTCGGCGACGGTCCCCCACCGAGTGCAGTGGCACCGGTGCGATGTTCTCTGTACCGGCGACGGACCATTGGACGGCAAAGTCTTCCCAGATTTCCTGCCATGCCCGGTTGGCCCACGGGCGGCATTCTGGCTCGCCTACTGCGCTTGTGCTGCTTAAAGCATTGCAGAGTAGTTGGTTACATTTACTGGGTATCGTCGCAAACGGTGGGCTTCTGGAGCAGAACTAGGGTGATCTGGCGAAAGTGGAACCGTGGTGACAATAATCACGTTTACAATGAGCAGTCCGCGGCGCCTTGCTTGCGTTGGTAACAGGGCATCAACCGATCTGGCCGCCTCGCGATGCCCGGGAGCATGTCCGATCGCTACAGCCGGCGAGCCTTCGCGGTTTGCCCGAGTTCCGTGTCTTGTGGTGGCGTTCTGTCGATTGCGGCTTGGAGCGGATGCCACAGGCTTATTGGACGGGATACGGCCCACCAAACGCCGGTGCCGCTTTGCCAAACGGCAACAGGGAAGAACTAAGATGTTGCGGGTGGAATTGCTGCACGCCGTGCTCGACCTGGCTGAACAACTCGGATACGAGGTTCGTTACGAGAATTTTGGCGGCCAAGGCGGTGGAGCGTGCGAAGTCAAGGGAAGAAAGCTGCTTCTGGTCGATCTGGCTCAGGGGCCTTTTGAGCAGCTCTACTCGGTGGTCGCGGCCTTGCGGAGCGATCCTCGCAGCAGCGATGCGCCGTTGTCCGTAGAAGTTCGGTCTCTGCTCTTCCCTGAACGCTGATTGCCGACGCCTGACGGCGACCGGCCGGTGGGTTGCGGATTCGCGGCCAATCGCAGACCGATTCCGTTGGGCGAGCGGCCGCTTTTCATTGACTATTGTCAGCGAGTATTCGAAAAGGCGACGGATTTGAGATGTTCTGGAAGCAATCGCGGAATCGCACCGGGGAATTGACGCCGGCACGGGTTTTTGTGGCTGGCGTGATGCAGGGATCGCACCGAGAGGCGGTACTGCACGGCCAGGGGTATCGGCGGAGACTGGTGGAACTGATCGAGTTCCACTTTCCTGCGGCCGAAGTGTACGATCCGCTGGCCGGCCATCGGCAGTCGCTCGAGTACGACGACCAACGCGGGCGGGAGGTGTTTTTTGCACACAACTCAATGTGCGCCGAGGCCGATATGTTGATCGCCTATTTGCCGACGGCCTCGATGGGCACGGCCATCGAGATGTGGGAAGCCTTCCGGCATGGCGGAATGGTCGTTGCGATCAGCGCGATGGAACACAATTGGGCGATTAAGTTCCTCAGCCACGTCCGCTACACCGACATCGACGAGTTCGCCGCTGCCTTAGCCCGAGGAGAGCCGCAGGCTCTTTATTCCGCCCCCCGGCCGCGGTTGCCGATGGTGGGGAACGATCTTCGCGGCGGTTGAACGGTTTGCGGCCTGGTTGTGCCGGCGCGTTGCGACGCGCGCTGCCGGTGCGTTACCGGGCGGTTCTGTCCGGGCCGACGCGGCACGGGCGGCGGGGGTGATGGCGAGCCCTACGGCGCTTTGGGCCGTGGCTGTTGCGCGCCACCGTCCGAGGAGCGTTCTATCGCAACGGCGCGGAAACGCGAATCACCGGATGGAATTGAGCAGCGTTTCCAGTTTCTCCTTCGGAAGGACGGATTCGTCGGCATCAATCTGCAGAGTCGCTTGGCCGAATCGTCCGGGGAACTCGCCAGCGGCCAGAACGCGTTGTCGGCCGTCGCTGGTCTTGACGCGAAGAATCGAAAACTCCACGTCTTTTCCGCCGATGGTGACGGCGTGGCGCATTGCTTCCGCCGGGACGACCTCGCGCCCCTGCTCGTTCGATCGCTGCCGGGCGGCGTCCTCCATGGACCGTTGGATTTCGCGTCGCTGCTGCTCGTCGGCAAGCAGGTCAAATCCCATCAGCGTGATCGAACTCTCGGTTTCGGGATGGTGATAAAAGGCCATCATCATCAGCCGTCGCCCGGTAAACGGCACGCGCATGTCCATCAACACCGAGGGAAGAAACGGCTCGGGAATCGTGATATCGGCGATCTCGCGGGTTCCTGCCGCCACCTCTTGCGGATCGGTGGCGAACGACCTTTTGCCCCAATAGAAAAGGGCGCCGGCCACGCCGCAGCATACGACGAGCGTGGCGCCGGCCAGCACGCCGAGGATAATCAACACTTTGGCCGTGCCGCTCAGGCCGCGAGGCGGCTGGTACATGGGCTCAGGCATCACTTCGGGGTACGAGTACGACATGCTTGCACCGTTGGCGAGAAGTTGGCTGATGCCGTCGGGTCACGGCGATTGTTCCGATGATTGTGCATCCGGCTCTTCCGGATGCGCCATGTAGATCCCTTCACTGCGGCGACTCTGAGCCCGTTGGCTGATGTGAGTTCCCTCACGAATGGTCAGATTGAGCTTTCCAATGAGCGCTTTGAGATAATCCAGGTGCGGGCACGGCGGCCCGTGAAAGTTGTCGTGGGTGATGCAGGTCGCCAGATGAACGGTGATCTGCGAACGTTCCAAGCCTTCCTTCTTGGCCAGCGTTCTGCAAAGCAGGTCGAGCTTACGGTGAACGGCTCGCCCGCAGCAACCGCCGCAATCGAGCGTGAAGAGCCGCAGCGGCGTGTCGGATGGGTATGTGGCCATCGCGCCGGTGCGCTCTTCTGCCGCCCGAATGCAGTAGTAGCCCGGGCATCGCTCGACGACGAGACGGCATTGCACAACGACAATCACGCGATGTGCGAGACGATTTGATGGATCGGACATGGGGGCTACCGGCGGCAAATCGGCGACATTGTCTTGCAAGAAATCCTCGCAACATGCTATTTCATCGGCTGGTCGGGACGGCCCGATTCGAGCCATCCGATTCCGAAACGGGCCAGCGTGATGCGTTCGTAAGGGTTTTTCTCGCCGCGTTCGTACAGGCAAAGCACGGTTCCGTCGGACAGAACGGCCAGGCAAGAGTAAGCGGCCGGACCGTGGTGGAGCACTTGCGCCGCGGGCCAACTCTTTGCTTCGTCCAGGCTAAGACGAACGGTCAGTTTTTCGCGTTTTCGCGAAGCGGGATTCGAGAAGAGGATCCGCCCGGGACGGTCGCCCTCGGGCATGCTGTAGCGACGGATGCTGGCTTGGCAAATCGGTTCAATCAGTGTCGAGTCGTGTTCGATTGGGCCGAAGGTTTCGCCGCGGTCGCGGCTGACGGCCACGGCCCGCCGCCGTTGGGACGGGGCGTAGTTGCGCATGTTGAGCATGACGGCCCCATCGGCCAGTTCGACGGCTTCGCATTCGTTGCAGTCGGGCCCGACCTCGCCGCCGATCTTCCAGTGCTCGCCTCGCGAGTCGCTGTAGATGACATGCGAGTAGTACACCCGAACGCCTGGCGCCTGGCCGCCCGGCGTGTAACTGCAAGGGATGATAATGCGCCCGTCGCGCAGTTGGATTCCGGCCCCGGGGCCGGTGGCGTACCAGGCCCAGTCGGGTTTCTTTGTTTCGTTGGTGATTTCAGTTGGGGCCGACCAAGTCCGCCCATCGTCAGAACTCTTGCTGATCCAGACGGTTCGGGTTCCTTGACTGGTCTTCGCCTTGATGTCGCGTTCGTTGTCGCCGCCGAGGTTGTGCGTCAGCAGCAGAAGGATTTCGCCGGTTTCGCGGACGACCACGGGGCAAGGATTGCCGCAAGTGTTCCCCTGGTCGTTCCAAATAACCCGCTGCTCAGCGAACGTCCGCCCGCCATCCTCGCTCCGTTTGACCAGCAAGTCGATGTCGCCCGAATCGCCCTGTCCGTTCACGCGACCCTCGCAAAACGCCAACACTGTTCCGGATCGAGTGACGATCAGCGACGGAATGCGATAGGTGTGATAGCCGTCTTGGCCGGCAACGAACAAATCGGATTGCACCACTCCTTCCGCCGGGGCGGCGGCCGTCTCGGCAGCGCGTGGATCGCTGCCGGCATTGCCCCAGCCAATCGCCCATGCGGCACAGAAAACAGCGAGATTCCGGGCTAGCCTGCCGGCATACAGTCGGGAAGTGCTCATCAGGAGCGTCCTCTGTTCATTCGCTTGCAAGTCGGTCGAGTGGCCAGCCGACACGGCCGAGGTTCTCTGGTCTTTAGAGCTCCAGATGGACAATCCAGCGGCGATGGTTGTTTCTGACCGCAAAGGCCATTTTCCCGTTGGCCGGCCGCGGGGCGTGGGCGTTCCCGCGATCAATAGTTTCGACGAGCATTATGGCGGTTGTTCCGGTGGGCGGCAAGCAATAGAATGGACGATGAAGTTGCATGGGCGAAACGCCCAAACTCTTGCAGGGAATAGAACTGAGGCGGACGCTTTATTCCGGAGTCTCGAGAACCGATCGTGGCGTTTTTCGCGGCCTGCCCATTGGTGGGCCAGGCGTTCGATCGGCAGACGCGCCGGACGCGACACGGATTGTTGCCGCGGCCTTCGGTTGGTTGACCCCCGATCGCTAATTTCCGCGAGTCGGCGACAATTTCTCTCGGGAGGCCCCCCGGGGCGGTAGGGACCAGATTGGGAAGACGACATTTTCATGACACAACTGATTCGCGCCCGCATGGGCGAGACGACGGATGAGATGCGAGCCGTGGCCGCCGACGAACGGCTCGATGCCGAATTGGTGCGTTCTGAGGTTGCGGCCGGCCGCATGGTCATTCCTGCGAACACGGTGCACTTGAAACAGGGGTTGCGGCCGATCGGCATCGGCATCGCGGCGCGCACGAAGATCAATGCGAACTTGGGCAAGTCATCGCTGTCGAGCGATATTGTTTGCGAAGTGGAGAAGATGTTGTTGGCCGTTCGCTACGGCGCCGACACCGTCATGGACCTTTCCACCGGCGCGGACATCGACGATGTCCGGCGGCGGATCATTGCGGCGGCCTCGGTGCCGGTGGGCACAGTGCCGATCTACCAGGTGGCCGAGCAACTTGACGACATTGCGGAGATGGAGCCGAAGCACTTCCTCGATGTGGTCGAGCAGCAGGCCGCCCAGGGCGTCGATTACATGACGATTCACGCCGGCATCCTCCGCGATCATCTGCCGCTGACGGAAAATCGCGTCACCGGCATCGTCAGCCGCGGGGGCGCGCTGACCGCGAAATGGATGACGGTGCGCGGACAGGAGAACCCGTTCTACACCCATTTTGATGCGCTGTGCGAGATCATGCGGGCCTACGACGTTACTTGGAGCTTGGGTGACGGGCTCCGGCCCGGGTGCCTGGCCGACGCCAGCGATGAAGCGCAGTTCGCCGAATTGCGGGCCCTTGGGCAGTTGGGGCGGCGCGCCCGTCAGTTGGGATGCCAAGTGATGATCGAGGGGCCGGGCCACATACCGCTGCATCAGATCGAGCGCAACGTGCGATTGCAGCAGGAATGGTGCGACGGAGCGCCGTTTTACGTGCTCGGGCCGGTCGTTACGGACATCGCTCCCGGCTACGACCACATCACCAGCGCCATTGGGGCGACGATGGCCGCCTGGTACGGCGCGGCGATGCTTTGCTATGTCACTCCCAAGGAGCACTTGGGTTTGCCCGACCGCGACGACGTTCGGCAAGGGGTGATTGCCTACAAGATCGCTGCGCATGCGGCCGATGTGGCCCGAGGGCGGCCCGGCGCCGCTGATCGGGATTTGGCGTTGAGTCGTGCGCGATTCGCGTTCGATTGGGACGAGCAATTCCGTTTGTCGCTCGATCCGGAAACGGCCCGGACCATGCACGCGCAAAGCCGTGCCCAGCCGGCCGACGGAACCCGCTATTGCACCATGTGCGGGCCGAAGTTCTGTTCGATGAAAACAACCGAGGAGTTGCGCGCCCTGGGACGCCGGTACCCCAACGCTCGCTGAGCAACGCGCCGGCCCAGGGCCGTTTGCGCAATCCCAACCGGAAATGGTTGCGATTGCCCCTGTGGCGGGCCGAATCCCGAAGCCGGAGGGCGCTAGGCGCGATCGCCGGGAACTCCCGAACTGTGCGAACGCGATGAAGCGTGTTCTCTCGGAGGATCAACAGACGCCGCTCCAGTGAAAGTCGGGCGAAACATGGCGACAAGCTTCTTGGTGTTCGATGTGGAAAGCGTGGCCGACGCCGATCTGGTGTCGCGCGTTCACTACGGGGGCGTGTATCAACCGGCCGACGCGCTGGCTCGATATCGCGACGAATTGCGCGAGCGCTACGATAGCGACTTCGTGCCCTACACCTTTCAGGTGCCGGCGGTTGTCGTGGTCGGCAAGGTCAATGCGGAGTTCATCCTAGAAGACATTGTGGCCCTGGATGAGCCGCGTTTTCGTCCCCATGTGATCACCGAGAACTTCTGGCGGGGTTGGGAACGATATCGTCGTCCGACTCTGGTCAGTTTCAACGGCCAACGGTTCGATGTTCCCCTGCTGGAATTAGCGGCATTTCGCTACGGCATCAGCGTGCCGGGCTGGTTCCAAGGGGGTAAGCCCAGCGACCAACCGCGCAACCGTTTCAATACGACGGCCCATATCGATTTGTGCGAGATGCTCACGAATTTCGGCGCCACGCGATTCACGGGGGGGCTGAATTTGGCGGCAAATCTTTTGGGCAAGCCCGGCAAGATGGATGTGCAAGGGCACATGGTGCAAGATATGTTTGCCGCCGGGCAATTGACCGAGATTGCCGACTACTGCCGTTGCGACGTTCTCGACACGTATTTTGTCTTCTTGCGATCGCGAGTGCTTGTCGGACGTCTGACGTTGGAGCAGGAACAACGGCTGATTGCCGAAACGAAACGCTGGATCGAGCAGCGGGCCGAAAAGGTTGCGGCGTACCGACTTTACCTCGATCGTTGGGGAGATTGGTCTAACCCCTGGGCCAGTGGCGCGGAGGCCGCCTCCGAACCGCTTCCGGCAGGAACAGCGAAAGATGCGGGATGAACGGAGCAAGGCACAAAAGCGGTCCCGACCGCAGTCTCACGTTCGCGGTGGAATTGGTTGCGTGGCGATTGGTGCGTGATCGGAGCAATGCCTTTTTGACAGGAGTGCGACGATGAACACGTTTTTCATGTTCGGGCGGTACACCAGCGATGCGATTCAGCACGTCAGCGTCGAGCGAACTCGGCAGGCGCACCGGATCATCGAGAGCCTCGGTGGCCGAATCAAGGCCATCTACGCCCTGATGGGCGAGAATGACTTGGTGCTGATAACGGAATTTCCGCGGATGGCCGAAGCAATGAAGGCGTCGGTCGAGTTGAAAAAGCAGACGGATATTTCGTTCTTCACCACCGCTGCCATGCCGGTGGAAGAGTTCGACGAACTTGTCGGGGAAGTGTGAAGTTGAGTTGTCTCCGGTCGATAGGCGCCGGCAGCCAGAGTGATCGATGCCGGCGGCCTGGGCGATTCGGGGAAACCGTTCGAAAACGACGCCCCGAGAATACCTTTGGGGGCTGACGGGCTTGCGGTTTGTAAGTGTAAGTTGGGTAATAGCTTGGCATCACTTGCTGTTAATGGCGTTGGTCGATCGCGGGTGTGGTGCAAGCCGTTGACCGGCTGGGTCGATTCTCGTTGGTACTGCGGGAGATGTCGCCTTCGGGTTTTGCCGGAGGAATGGAGGAATTCCGCTGAGAAAAACGCTTGCCAAATCGCGGGCGCGGGCTAGAATACATTTGGTTCGGGAATTCGTTGTGGTTGCCTCACCGCTGATTCTCGAACTGGGTCACCGCACGAGGCGTCAGGTATACCCGCGGTGAGAGCCTGAGGCGTGCCGAACCTGACAGGCCCGCCTCGGGCTTTTTTTGTTTCTTGCCGCGATCTTTTTCGGCAGCTTCTTGCTATGTCGAACATGGCCGGCACCTCGGGCATGCCTGCGGTCGATCTCCAGCGGCAGAGTGGCAGTTCGGCGGCTGGTTTCAGGCGGTTCCCCAGCGCAGGGCGATTATGCCCGCGGTGATCAGGCCGACGGCCGACCATTGAATCGGCGAAAGAGGCTCCTCGAACCAGAACGTGCCGATCAAAGCGCTGCCGAGCACGCCGAACCCGGCCCAGGCCGCGTAGGCCACGCCCAGGGGAATCGTGCGCACCGCGAGCGCCAGAAAGACGTAGGTGAGGCCCATCATCACGACGGTCACCGCGCTGGGAATCAAACGGGTCCAGCCTTCGCTGAGTTTCATGCCCGTCACCCAGCATATTTCACAAACGCCTGCAACAGCCAAGTATAGCCAACCCATCTCGAAGGTCCTCTCCACAGTTCGATAGTTGATGCCGATGCGTTCCGTTTGATGGTTCGCGACGATGCCGCCCTGCGGACGAACCCTATTTTTGCAGCCAGCGCCCACGGGGCAACTCCACGGTTGCCGTTCTTCGAGGCCTTCGGCCGTTGCCCAAGTGCAAGTGGTCGAGCACAATAACTGATATCGACCGCGAAATCTGCCTCGCGGCAGGATTGAAGATGCTCGCGGGATGTCGCCGCGCAATCGGGAGTCGGCATGCAGAGGATTGCTTGCGAGGGAATCGTTCATTGCGGCATTGGCCGATAAATTGCACGCAGCGCCGCCCGAGGGCAGCACGGGGTTACAGGGTTGCTTGTCGCGTCGGAATTCAGACAGGAAATTGCTGAAATCGAGAATCGGCGAACAGGCAGGAGGGGCTCCGTTCCCTTTGAATTCGAGGGATCGGGCCTTGTTGCCCGGCGGCAGCTTTCGATGCGAGGGTGTTTTCCAAAGGGCGGCAGCCTTCGTTTTAAGCTGAGGTTGGAGGTTGGATTCGTGAAACGGCATGGGACACGGTGATGGCGCCGCAGCTCAATCACTTTCCGAAGGTCTTTCGCCTTAGGCAGCGTTTTCCCCGGCCACGCGTCAGCGATGTTGTCGCCGAGGTCCGACAGCAGATGGAACGTCTGCCGTTGGTCGGACGCGTGTCCGCCGGTCAAACGGTGGCGATCACGGCCGGCAGTCGCGGCATCGCCAATATCGCCGTCATTCTCCGGGAGATAGCGGCCCACCTTCGACGATTGGGCGCCGAGCCTTTCTTGGTGCCCGCGATGGGCAGTCACGGCGGCGCCACGGCAGCGGGGCAAACGGCCGTGCTCGCGTCGTTCGGCATCACCCCGGAGTTCTGCCATTGTCCGATCCGGTCGAGTCTCGACACCGTGATTGTCGACGAGCAGTCCGCCGGGTTTCCGATTCATTTTGATCGGGAAGCGTTTCAGGCCGATCACGTTATTGTGTGCGGCCGGGTGAAACCGCACACATGGTTTGCCGGTCCGATCGAGAGCGGCCTGTTGAAAATGTTGCTCATCGGGCTGGGCAAGTGCGAAGGCGCGCGCATTTACCACCGCGCGATCGACGATTTCAGTTTTGGCGAAATCGTGGCTCGCGCGGCCCCCGTGATTCTTCGCCGTTGTCGGATTGCCGGGGGCATTGCAATTGTCGAGAACGCCTACGATGAGACCGCACTGATCGAGGCCGTGGCGCCCGACGAGTTCCTGACGCGCGAGCCGGCTTTGTTGCAGCGCGCTCGGGCGTGGATGGCGCAGTTGCCCTTCGATGCGATCGACGTGTTGCTGATCGACCGATTCGGAAAGAACATCAGCGGTGTCGGCTTCGATGCGAACGTTGTCGGCCGGAAGTTCAACGAGCATCAGGCCGTCGAGGGCGAACGCCCGAAGGTGAAACGCATCTGCCTGCGCAGTTTGACGCCTGAAAGCGGCGGCAACGCTGTGGGAATCGGAATGGCCGAGTTTTGCCGCAGCGACGTGTTGCGGGCAATGGACAGCCGCGTGACTCGGGTGAACGCGATGACTTCGGGCCATATCGCCGTTTGTATGATTCCGCCCGACTTCGCCACCGACCGCGAGATGCTCGCGGCGGCCTTGAGCACGATTGGGCTTCGGACGGCCGCGCAGGCCGGTTTGGTATGGATTGCCGACACGCTGCACCTGAACGAACTGGAGTGCAGCGAGCATTTTCTC
>JARKPK010000043.1 GCA_029975295.1 Thermoguttaceae bacterium
TTCATCGAGGTGGAAAGCCGTGACGCAACTCCAATCGACGCCCCACTGCTTTGTCAGCGCGGCCAGCATTTCAAACTGCGACGCCCCGGTGGCCACAATGATGTTGGCGCCGCCGCGCTCGGACAAAGCACGGCGGATCGCTTCGGCGCCTCGATCGGCCGCTCGCTGGCCAAGTTCCTCTTTCGTCGCGCAAACGAAATACTCCACGGATGACCTCATTTTTCTCCCAAAGCGACCTTCGGAAAAGCAACGCGCCGGGGCCGCTCAACCGAAGTCCGCTTCTTCAAAAAGAACACGGCCACGGTACTCCGCGATGAAGCAGAGAATCAACGAAGGCCCAAACGGCTGCCGCAACAACCGCGGAAAACGGCCTCGGCGTTCGATTCATTGATCGTCGGCAAGGCAACGCAACCTCGGACCAACGGGCTCCCGATCAACAGCGGCCTCTCGCTGGTCGGCTTTGTTGCATCGTTATACCAGGCGACAAGCCGGCGACCTCCGCCGCCCGCCGACCAAACAGATTACGTTCCGACGAAGGCCCACGCAATACGATCGCACGGCGTGCGGCAGAGGGCAGAGAGTGGCTTAGTCCCGCCAAACGGCGCCGCGACGGGCTAAGCGACGGGCATGTTGCAAGGCACGCCGCCGGGCTGCAAAGCGATGCCGGTTTGCCGGGGTGAATCCGGGCTGTGCCGGCCTACTTGCGCTCGTCGCGGCCGAAGGTCACCGTTACCGTGGTGCTGATTCCCCCGCGAGGAGTAAACGCGGCCGTAAGCGTCAGCCGCCGCGGCTCGACCGCGGCCACGAAATCGTCGAGAATCCGATTCACCGCGTTCTCGTAGAAAATCCCTTCGTTGCGGAACTGCTGCAAGTACAGCTTCAGGCTCTTCAGTTCGATGCACTTGCGGTCGGGCACATACCGGAAAGTCAATGTGCCGAAGTCGGGCTGCCCGGTCTTCGGGCAAACCGACGTGAACTCGGGGCAGACAATCTCAATCGTGTAATCCCGATGAGGATGTGCGTTGTCGAACGTCTCGATGATGTCGCGAAACTCGTCGCTCACAGCCCGGCTCCTTTCTTCACCCTCATGATTGTGGCATGATGGAGGTTGGGTCAACAAGGGGCCGGTGGCG
This sequence comes from Thermoguttaceae bacterium, assembly GCA_029975295.1. GTDB lineage: Bacteria > Planctomycetota > Planctomycetia > Pirellulales > Thermoguttaceae > JARKPK01. The sequence continues at coordinate 1,134 of JARKPK010000043.1, forward strand.
CCGCTCCGAGCGATCGGAGACGCCCGAGCCGCCGGTCGCAAGGCAAATCGCCAACGATGCTCAAGACAGACACCCATCCCGAAATCCGGCGCGCCGTCGTGTTGCTTTCCGGCGGGCTCGACTCGGCAACGGCCGCTGCGGTGGCCAAGGCCGAGGGTTTCCGCTTGCATGCCCTGACGGTGGATTATGGGCAGCGGCACCGCTTCGAGATCGAGGCGGCCCGCCGTGTCGGCCGGGCACTGGGCGTCGAAGAGCATGTGCTGATTTCCTGCGACTTGCGGAGCATCGGCGGCAGCGCCCTGCTGGGAACGTGCGACGTGCCCAAAGACCGGTCGGATGAGCGGATGTCTCAAGACATCCCCCCAACCTACGTGCCCGCCCGCAATACGGTCTTGCTATCGCTGGCCTTGGCCAAAGCCGAACAGTTGGGTGCCGGCGACATTTTCATCGGTGTCAACGCCGTCGACTACAGCGGCTATCCCGATTGCCGTCCGGAGTTCATCGCGGCCTTCGAGCAACTCGCCCGCTTGGCTACGAAACTTGGCGTTGAGGGAAAAGTGGGCTTTCGAATTCACACCCCGCTGATTGCCCTGACCAAGGCCGAAATCATCCGTCGCGGGGCGGCCCTGGGGCTCGACTATCGCCTGACGCACTCGTGCTACGATCCCGACGCGATGGGCCGGGCGTGCGGCCGCTGCGATTCGTGCCGAATCCGCCGTCGCGGCTTTGCCGATGCGGGGGTTGCCGATCCGACAGAGTACCAAACGGAAGCGGGCCCGCGAGCCTCGCCGCCGGCATTGTGAACCAGGCCGTTCGTCGGGAGAATGGCTGGTCGTGAAGCACCCCACAGTACGGCGCCCAGTCGTGCATTGCTGCCGAGACGCCGGGAACGATGAACCTTGGAGAACCGGCGCAACGGCCGGTTTCGGCTCCTTTGCCCGTCGACGCAGCGATGCAGCGGCAAGACGCCCGCGGCGTTCTCCGATCGAGAGTCCGTCTGCGTTTCATCCCTAAGCAGAAAGTCGCACTGTTGCCGATGTTCGCCGCCAAATACGATTTCAGCCAAGAGCTGCTCCGCTACGGCCCGCAAGCGGGCTATCAGCCGCCCACGCCGAGCCAAGCGCGCCGGTATTGCCGCCGTTTGGCCCGCAGGCATTACGAAAACTTCACGGCGGTCACACGCCTTCTCCCCCGGCGGCTGCGCCAGCATTTCAGCAACATCTATGCCTATTGCCGCTGGGCCGACGACTTGGCCGACGAATCGGGCGATCCGCGAACCGCCACGGCACTGCTCGGCTGGTGGGAACAGCAATTGCGCGCGTGTTTCCAGAAACAATCGACTCATCCGGTCTTTGTGGCATTGAGCGAGACGATCGAACGGTTCAAGATTCCGATCACCCCGTTTGTCGATTTGCTGGCCGCTTTCCGGCAAGACCAACACATCTACCGATATGAAACGCTCGATCAGGTGCTGGAATACTGCCGCTACTCGGCCCATCCGGTCGGGCGGCTGGTTCTCCACTTGGCCGAGTGCCACACGCCGCAGCGATGCCAGTTGGCCGACTCGATCTGCACCGGTTTGCAGTTGGTCAATTTTTGCCAAGATGTGCCGATCGATTGGCAGCGAGGCCGGATCTATTTGTCGTGCGTTGATCGCGCCCGCTTCGGTTGCGAAGAAGACGCCTTTCGCCAGGGCAAGATGACACCGGGCTTCGCCCGCGTGCTGGCCGCCTACTGCGACCATGCCGAAGGCTTCCTCCGCGGGGGATGGCCGCTGGTCGCGCTAATGCCCTACGAGTTCCAATTGCCCACGGCGGCCTTTGTGCACGGCGGGTTGGCCGCAGTGGCGGCGATCCGCCGCGCGAACTACGACGTTTGGGCGACGCGGCCGCGAGTTTCGCGATGGACCAAGATGGCCATCATCCTGCGTTGTTGGTGGCGGCATCAACGCGGAACACTTGCAGGAACCCCGCCATGATGGTTCGCCGCGACGCCATCGAAGAAAGCTACCGGGCGTGTCGGAGCATGGTGCGTCGGTCGGGCTCGAACTTCACCGGTTCGTTCTGGATGCTTCCGTCGCGCCAGCGCCGGGCGATGTACGCGCTCTACGCCTTCATGCGGCACACCGACGACTTGGTCGATCAGCCGTCGGCGGGCGACGATCCCTCGGCTGCGTTGGCCGCTTGGCGGCGTCAACTGCAAGAGGCCGTGGCAGAGGAACCGATCGACAATGCCCTAGGTCGGCCGGGTCGTCTCCCGGCCGAATCACCCGCGGCGGCGCGGGCCGATGTGCGCGGCAATCCATCGCCGGGCGCCGCAATTTTGCCCGCCTTGGCCGACACGATCGCCGAGTTCCGCATCCCGGCCCAGTTGCTTTTCGCGGTAATCGAAGGCGTCGAGATGGACTTGCAGCCCCGGCGGTTCGCTCGCTTCACCGAGTTGGAGCAGTACTGCGACCGCGTGGCCGGCGCGGTCGGACTGGCCTGCATTCATGTTTGGGGTTTTCGCGGTCCCGAGGCCTTCGAGCCGGCGCGCCACTGCGGACTGGCCATGCAATTGACGAATATCCTGCGCGACCTTGGCGAAGACTTGCGGCAAGGACGGCTCTACCTTCCCGAAGAAGACTTGGCCGCCCACGGCTGCACGGCCGAGGACCTGTTCGCCCGCAAGCTCGACGATCGCACATTGAAATTGATCGCATTCGAGGTGGACCGTGCCGAGGGGCACTTCCGCCAAGCGACACGCCTGACCCCGCTGCTCAGCCCCCCGGGGCGCCGAATCTACAGAATGATCAGCGGGGTCTATCAAAGCCTTCTCGGCAAGATCGCCCGGCAGCCCGGCGACGTTTTTCGCCGTCGGTTCTCGGTGAGCCGTTGGGAGAAGCTCTGGATCGCCGCTGGAAGCCTCTTTCGGACCGTCTGAACGAAGCTGCGGGAAACGGAAATCGCCGCCAGTCGGGCGAAAACGGGCCATCGGCTACCGCGTTGCAATCGCCCCCGATTCGCCGATGGGGATGAGCGGAAACGCATTGCGACCGGCACACTCGCCCTCGCTGCGGTGGAGGCCGTTTTTCCCCTCTTGCCTCGGACGTTCATGCCGCGTTTGCGGGCGACGGCAGCCGGCGGCCCCGTGGGCCGCGGTTGCGAGGCGATCCCCGCCTTGGGTTATTCGGCGCTGCGTCCCAAGGCACAACCGGCAGTTTCGGCAGCCGAGTTGGTTGCAAACTGCTCATCGCACGGCTACATTGATGCTTGGCCCACACGGCCCCCACGCCGGTCGATTGCGCGAATCGCAGCTTGGCAACGGAGCCAGGTTGCCGGATTTTTCGGCGATCGACTTCGGTCCATCGGCATGTCTTCGGTCGCTTGCCCGCGCGTACGCTCCAGCCGGTTTGATTCCATGGTCTCTGATCGTACTGGCGTCGGCCAACCGGGCCGCCGATGACGCATAGACGGTGTGTCTTAGTGATCCCTGTTTTCTCAAAGGAGTAGCGCAGGAATGTCTTACCAACCCTCACGTCGCGAGTTCATGCAAGCGGGCGCCGCAGTCGGCGTCGGCTATTGGGTCGCCGGCGGCGTCTCGGCCGCGGAAAGCAATTCGCCCAACGAACGGATCGCGATGGCGGCCATCGGTGTGGACGGCAAAGGCAAGAGCGACGCGGCCGACGCCGCCCGAGCCGGTGATATGGTGGCCATTTGCGACGTTGATCGCAAGCGCCTGGAAGCGGCCGGCCGCTCGTATCCGAAGGCCAAAATGTTCACCGACTTCCGCAAGATGCTCGAGGAGATGGGCGGCAGCATCGACGCGGTCACCGTCAGCACGCCCGACCACATGCACGGTCCGGCCGCTTTGATGGCCATGCGGATGGGCAAACACTGCTTCTGCCAGAAGCCGCTCACCCGGACGATTTACGAAGCTCGGCTGATGGCCAACGTGGCGAAGGAAAAGAAGGTCGCCACGCAAATGGGCAACCAAGGTACGGCCAACGAGCCGCTGCGCCGCGCCGCCGCCATGCTCCGCAAGAACGTGGTCGGCACGGTGAAGGAAGTCCACGTTTGGACCAATCGGCCCATTTGGCCGCAAGGTTTGGATCGTCCGCCGACCAAGCCGGTTCCCGAAGAACTCGATTGGGACCTCTGGCTCGGCTGCGCGCCCGAACGCCCCTATTCGGACGGATACCATCCGTTCAAGTGGCGCGGCTGGTGGGATTTCGGCAGCGGCGCCTTGGGCGACATGGCCTGCCACACCGTCAACATGCCCTACATGGGCTTGGAACTGAAGAACCCGGTGGCCGTTCAGGCCGAGACCTCGGGCCACAATAAGGACAGCTACCCGCAGTGGTCGGTGATCGAATTCGATTATCCGGCCGTCGATTGGCGCCCGGCGTTGAAGTTCTTCTGGTACGACGGCGGCAAGAAGCCCCCGGCCGAGTTGATGGAGCAGATGGCGGCCGCTTACGCCCCGGAATTGGCCAAAGACAAGGGCTATATCGGCACCGGCTGCATCGTCGTCGGCGACAAAGGCATCCTCTACTCGCCGGGCGACTACGCCGAGCGGAAGATCAAGTTGTCCACCGGCGCCGAACTGCCCGACGTGGAATTCGAGCGTTCGCCCGGCCACTTCCAAGAGTGGGTCCGCGCCATCAAGGGCGGCCCGGAAGCAAAGTCGAACTTCCCCAACTACGCCGGCGGTTTGACCGAAACGATCCTGTTGGGCAACCTCGCCGTTTACGCCGCCGACAAGCCCGGCAAGGGGCCGAAGGTCGAATGGGATGCCATCAACCTGAAGGTCAAGAACATGCCCGAGTTGATGGCCATCGTCAAACCCACCTACCGCAAGGGCTGGGTGCTCGACGTTTAGTTTCTCGTAACAGGCAACACATTCCGGGCAGTCGGCATCCCGGCCAAACGGCCGAGGAGCGTTGCCCGAAACGACGCGCGCCGAAACCCTGTGCCGGCCCGGTGCAGGGTTTCGTGCTTTCTTGTCGGGCTGTCGGCCGATCTTCCGGTCGATCCCTCGGCCGAAGCGAGGCTTCTTTCGGGGACATCGTAGAAGCTGCCGTATCCGGGCGCATCCCGGGCTGCCGCGAGCCGGCGGACCAGAATCACTCGCGTCGCAACCCGACGGGGTGCTATGATGGCGTCGGAGATAAAAACCAACGCAATGGGAGACGCCCGATGCGCACTGCTCGCTGCACGTTGATGCCCCGCCTGGCGGGAGCGTTTATTCTTTTCTCCGTAATCGTCGGCCCGACGATCGCGGCCGGGGCCGAGGGACCGCGGCAGTATCTTCGGAAAAACGACGATTGGTACCGCAGCGACGATGCCCGTCGCATCGCCGACAACGTGCTCACCCACCAGTCCGACCTGGGCGGCTGGCCGAAGAACACCGACACGACCGTCCCGTATTCGGGCCGGCGCGACGCTCTGAAACCCACCTTCGACAACGGCGCCACCACCGACGAGTTGCGGCTGTTGGCCAAAGTCTTCGCCGCAACGAACGAGCCGCGCTACCGCCGCGCCTTCGAAAAAGGCTTCGACTACATCCTCCAAGCCCAATATCCCAACGGCGGCTGGCCGCAAAGTCATCCGCCGGGCAAAGGCTACCCGCGGCACATCACGTTCAACGATCATGCGATGGTCCGTTTGATGAAGTTCGTGCGCGAGGTGGCCGGCGACAAAACCTTTGCGTTCGTCGATCAACCGCGGCGCAAAGCTGCTGCCGACGCGTTCGATCGCGGCATCGGCTGTATCCTCAAGTGTCAGGTTGTCGTAGAAGGCAAGCGGACGGTTTGGTGCGCGCAGCACGACGAAAACGACTTCCGACCCAGGCCCGCCCGGACCTATGAACTGATCAGCCTCAGCGGATGCGAATCGGTGGAGATCGTGCGGCTGTTGATGACGATTGAAAAACCGAGCCCGGATGTCGTTGCGGCAATCGAGGCGGCAATCGCTTGGTTCGAACAAGTCAAACTCCGGGGCATCCGCGAGGTCGTCGAGCCCGACGCCCAATCGCCCACCGGAAAGAACAAGGTGGTCGTTGAAGACCCCAACGCCCCGCCCCTTTGGGCACGGTTCTACGAAATCGGCTCAAACCGGCCGCTGTTTGTCGACCGCGACGGGGTGCCCCGCTACCGCCTGGCCGACATCGGCTACGAGCGGCGCAACGGCTATGCCTGGCTCGGCAACTGGCCGCAGGCTTTGCTCGAACGCGATTATCCGCAGTGGAAAAAGAAGCAGAACGGGCGGCCGCCCAAGCCGTGATCGCCGGAGCGGCCCGCGTTCAACGCCACAGCGCGCGGTAAGGGTTCGTTTGCTTGGAAATGCTCGCCACTGCGGGGCGTCGGCCGCGCCGGGCATTACGACGGCGGGACCGAAGCCAAAGGGAAGCCGCGAAAGCGGCCCCGGCCCGAATTCGCGTGCACGAGCGTAAGACTTCTGCCGCATGGACACGAAACCGGTCGTCGGGTGCGGTGTTTAACGGTCCAGAGTCGCGCGTGGGCAGCGCGTTAGAAAGGCGCCCCTCGTTCCGGCCCGAGGCCTCCGGCAATGTTGCCGGCCGGTTTTGCCGCAGGGGCGCGAACCACGGTCGGCCAAGGGGCAACGGCGGCAGCCCACATCGGCCGCGGTCGCCGTGGGCTCAGCAGGGCACAACGGCCAGCCGCCCGGCCCAACGGTCCTGCCCTCGCCGCGCCGGCCTGCCTTTACGCACACCGCCCTGCCGAACCCCACCCGCGCCCTGCCGAAACCTGCCCACCGTGTCCGGTCTGCGCCCCCCGACGAATCGGCCCGGAGAGCCGCCGGCTTGGTTCTCGAGAACAGCCCGACGATGAGCATCGCGCAAACTCTCGGAAAATAGTCTCTACAAAAAGCTTTCATCCTGGTATGATGAAAAGCGCCTGCTTGATCTTTCCTGCCTTGCACCCGACGGGCGAAGCCCGACGCTTGCCGAATCGCCCGAGCGCGCTGCGCGGCATTGCCCCCCGATCTTCCTGATTCGTTCCGCCTACCCAAGCCGGAGCCTGCACCCATGAACAAGGCTGTGCCGAGTTCACTTCTCTCTGTGTTGCTCTTTGCCGCGATTTCCTTGGCAGCACAGGCGGCCGAGGTTTCGCCCAGTGTGTTTGAGAGCCCCGAACCGCCCTCGTCCAAAGGCGAAATCGACCGGCTCGTTTTCGCGCGGCTCGAAAAACTGAAGATCAAACCAGTGCTCTGTTCCGACGCCGTTTTTGTGCGGCGCGCCTACCTTGATGTGATCGGCCGAATTCCGACTGCGGAGGAAGCCCGTCGCTTCATCACCGATTCCACGCCGGATAAACGCGATCGATTGATCGACCAGCTTTTGGAGCGTGACGAGTTTGCCGACTACTGGGCGATGCGCTGGGGCGACATCCTGCGCATCAAGGCCGAGTTTCCCGTCAACCTCTGGCCCAACGCCGCTCAGGCCTATCATCGCTGGGTCCGCACGTCGATTGCCGAGAACAAGCCTTACGATCGCTTCGTCCGCGAACTGCTCACCTCCAGCGGCAGCAACTTCCGCGTACCGCCGGTGAACTTCTATCGGGCCATCCAGAACCGCACGCCCGAGGGCATTGCCGCCGCCGTGGCCTTGGCCTTTATGGGCGCACGGACCGACTCTTGGCCCGCCGAGAAGATGCAGAACATGACCGTGTTCTTTTCGCAGGTCGGCTACAAGCCCACGCGCGAGTGGAAGGAAGAACACGTGATCTGGGACCCCTACGGGATCACCAAGCAGATTCCCAAGCCGAACCAAGACACCGGCGAAGTTGCCCCGGCCGAACCGATCGAACCGAAGCGGACGTTGGAGAAGCCGATCGCCGTGGTGTTTCCCGACGGCACGAAAGGCGAGTTGCGCCCCGACCAAGATCCGCGCGAAGTGTTCGCCGATTGGCTGATCCGCAAAGACAATCCGTGGTTTGCCCGCGCGGCCGTCAATCGCATTTGGTGGTGGCTGCTCGGCCGGGGTATTGTCCACGAGCCCGACGACATCCGCGACGACAACCCGCCGAGCAATCCTGAATTGCTGGCGTATCTGGAAAAGCAGTTCGTCGCCAGCGGGTACGACATGAAGAAGCTCTACCGGCTCATCTTGACTTCGCAGACGTATCAATTGTCTTCTCGGCTCGCCGCGGATACGCCCGAGGCTCGGGCGCAATTCGCCGCGTATCCGCTGCGGCGACTGGACGCCGAAGTGCTGATCGACGCGATCAACTCGATCACCGGCACGAGCGATCTGTACACGAGCCCCATCCCCGAACCGTTCACCTACATTCCCAAAGACAAGCCGGCGGTGGCGATTGCCGACGGAAGCATCACCAGCCCGTTTCTGGCGTTGTTCGGCCGGTCGGCCCGCGCCACCGGCATGGAGAACGAGCGCGACAACAAACCTGTTCCCGCGCAGGCGCTGCACATGCTCAACTCCAGTCATATCCAGCGAAAGATCGAACAGGGGCCGAAGCTGGCCGCGTTGTTCGAATCGGGCAAAAAGACGTCGGAGATTATCGAGGAGCTTTACCTGACGGTTCTTTCGCGGCTTCCTACGGCCGAGGAATTGAAGACCGCCGAAGGGTATCGTGCCCCGGGCCTGGCCCGCCGAACGAATCGAGGCCGGCCGCGGGAAGAATGGGTCGATATCGCCTGGGCCTTGATCAACAGTCCCGAATTCATGTACCGCCATTGACGCTGAGCCGATCCGAACGTCGGCCGGTTTTTTCGACCAGAAAGGGTTCGATCATGGACGCAAAGGATTCCATCCAACGCCGCACCACGCGGCGCGACGTGTTGCGCCAGGGTGCGTGCGGGGCCGTGGGCTGGGCGCTGGCCGATTCGCTTGCCGCCGCGGCAGCCGGCGAGCCGGCCGCCAAAGCGAAGAAGGCGCCGCCGAAGGCCCGATCGGTCATTCAGGTTTTTCTCTGGGGCGGGATGTCGCACAACGACACCTGGGACCCGAAGCCGGACGCCGGCTACGATTACACCGGAGAGTTCGGCAAAGCCATCCCAACCAATGTGCCCGGCATTCAAATCGGCATGCTCTTTCCCGAATTGGCGAAGCAAGCCGACAAGTTCTCGCTGATCCGCAGCATGACCCACGGGAACAACGGCCACGAAACCGCGGCCTACCTGATGCAAACCGGCCACACGCCGGGCGAACGGCTGGCTTACCCCAGCGTCGGCGCCGTCTTCGCTCTGTTCAAAAGCCCGCAGTATAAGGGAATCATCCCGCCCTACGTGGTGCTTACCAAACCGCAAGGGCGGTTCTCTGAAGAGGGGTTCCTCGGCCCGAAATACAAGCCGTTCGCCACCGGCGGCGATCCGAACAATACCCAACGATTCGAGGTCGAAGGCGTTGTCGCCCGAAACATCACCGAAGATCGGCAGAAGGCCCGCCGCGAGCTGCTCGGCAGCCTGAACACGCTGGGCAAGGAACTTGGGCCCGACCCCTCGCTGGCGCTTGACGCCGAAGCGAAAGAGCGCGCCTACGAATTGATCCTCGGGGCAGGCAAAGAAGTGTTCGATCTCTCGAAGGAGAAGTCCGAACTGCGCGACCGTTACGGCCGGCACACCTTCGGGCAAGAGTGCTTGGTTGCCCGCCGTTTGGTCGAGTCGGGCGTGCCCTACGTGGTGATCAACTATCCCGGCGGATGGGATACGCACAAGGGCCACTTCCAAACCATGCGGCGTCAGTGCCCGCAACTCGATCAGGGGTTGGCGTCTCTCTTGCAAGACTTGAAGGATCGCGGCCTGTTGGAAACGACGATCGTGTGGTGCTGCGGCGAGTTCGGCCGCGGCCCGAAGGTCGATTGGCAGCCCCCATGGAACGGCGGCCGCAACCATTACGGCAAGGTCTTCTCCGTTCTGGTGGCCGGCGGAGGTTTCAAGGGCGGGCATGTGGTCGGATCGACCGACGCGAAGGGCGAACAGGTCAAAGACCGACCCGTCTATCCGGTCGATCTGTTGGGAAGCATCTACCAACTTGCCGGCATCGACGCTGCGGCGAAACTGCCGCATCCGATGGGCGCCGAAGCGCATGTGCTGCCCGCCGCCTGGGAGAAAGTGCCGTCGGCCGGGTTGCTCACCGAAATCATGTGATATCCGCCCCGACCATCGGCGCAACGAGTTTGCGGGGAGCAGCGGCCCGCCTGGTCGGCGGCAGAGCGATTGGATTGTTGCGTCCCCTTTCCGAGGATCAATCGACAGTTCACAACAAAGGCGGCCGCTTTGGTCCGCCCATCGTTTCGGGAGCGTGTCATGAGAACAATCGGCCTTCTCCGCTTCGTCACCCTCGCGGCAGTTGTCTCGGCCGCGGCGACGGCCTTTGCTCAGTCGCGCGGCGCGTACATCGGCTACGCCTATCCTGCCGGCGGGCAACAGGGCGCAACATTTCCGGTCCGGCTCGGCGGCCAGGGGCTCGACGGGGTTCATGCGGTTCACTTTACCGGCTCGGGAGTGACGGCCAAAATTGTCGATTATTTCGGGCGGATCGGGCCCCAAGACATGGACTTGCTCCGCGAGCAGATGAACGAATTCCGGAAGATCGAACGCCGCGGAGGCAAGCTCGACGAAACCCAACAGAAGATCCGATCGCGCATCGAGCAACGGATGGCCGAGTACGTCAATCGTCCGGCCAGCGCCTCGCTTTCGTTGCTGACGCTGATTGAAGTGACCATCGCGCCCGACGCACCGCCCGGGCCGCGCGAAATCCGCCTGGTTACGGCCCGCGGGTTGTCGAATCCACTGGTCTTCCACGTGGGCCAGTATCCCGAGGTCGTTCGCCGGCCGATGAAAACAAGCGAACTGCAAGTGCTCGGCAAGGAAGAAGCCGCGCTGCGGCGTCGTCCGCCCGACGAGGTTGAGCAGCGAGTTTCGATTCCGTGCGTGGCCAATGGACAAATCGCCTCGGGCGAGGAAAACCGTTATCGTTTCGAGGCGAAGAAAGGGCAACGGCTGATTCTCGATTGCCAGGCGCGCAATTTGATTCCCTTCATCGCCGATGCCGTGCCCGGTTGGTTTCAGCCGGTGTTGGCCGTTTACGACGCCTCGGGCAAAGAAGTGGCGTTCAACGACGACAACGATTTCCGGCCCGATCCGGCGATCGTGTTCGAGGCGCCGCACGACGGCGAATATGTTGTTTCGATCACCGACGCCATCTACCGCGGGCGGGAAGACTTCGTTTACCGCCTGACCATCGGCGAGATACCGTACCTTACCGGAGTCTTTCCGCTGGGAGGCAAGTCGGGCGAGCCGTTCAAGGCGGAGATGCGCGGTTGGAACCTCGATCAAGCCCGTTTGCTCTTGCCGCCGGCCGATTCACCGCCGGGCATCTACCCGGTTTGCGCCGCGGTTGAGAGCACCCGTTCGAACCGTTTGCTCTTTGCCGTCGGCGATCTGCCCGAATCGTTCGACCAAGAGCCGAACAACGATCCGGCCCATGCCCAAGACGTGGCTCTGCCCCAGATCGTCAACGGCCGGATCGACCGCGCCGACGACTGGGACGTGTTCCGCATCAAAGGCCGCGCCGGCGAAGCCCTGGTGTGCGAGGTGTTCGCCCGGCGATTGGAATCGCCGCTCGACTCGGTTTTGGAATTGATCGACGCCACCGGCAAGACCATCGGTTTTAACGACGACCACGAAGACGCCGGCGCGGGCATCAACACTCATCATGCCGACTCGTACCTGACGGCCACCCTGCCGGCCGACGGCGAATACTATCTCCGCATCGGCGATGCTGCGCGCCGCGGCGGGCCGGAGTACGCGTATCGGCTCCGCGTGGGGCCGCCCCGCCCCGACTTCGAGTTGCGGGTGGTTCCGTCAACGGTCGCCGTTCAGCGGCGTTCGGCGGCAACGGTGACGGTTCACGTATTGCGCAAAGACGGTTTCAAGGGCGACATCCGCCTCGCGCTGAAAGACGCGCCCGACGGCGTCTCTGCGGCGCCGGTCACCCTGGGCGCGGCGCAAGACATGGTTCGGATGTCGATTCGCAATGAGCGAGCCCGGAGCGGCGACATCTTTCCTCTGCGGATCGAGGGCGTTGCCAAGGCGGGCGATCGTGAGATCGCGCGAACGGCCGTCCCGGCCGAAGACCGAATGCAAGCCTTTCTGTGGCGGCATTTGGTTCCCTCCGAGCAGTTCGTGGCGATGGTGCCCGACTTTTCGTCGGGGGCGTCGAAACGCGAAGCTCCGCCGCCGATGGAGCTGCCCAAGCCCGATCCGTCGAAACCGGCCGCGCAGCCCCAATTCACCAAGGCCCAAGTCGCCGGCCGTCTGCGCCAGCTCCGCGCGCTGTTCGACGCTTGGTTGTTGACCGACGAGTTCTATCAAGTGAAAGTGGCCGAATGCGAAGCGTTGAAGTAGCCCGGCCCTAACCATTGTCTGTGCAACGATAGCAACCGCGCGCGGCCGGCACAGCAAGCCTTTGCAGCAAGCCTTTGCAGCGGACGTTTGCGGCAAGCGTTTGCGGCAAGCGAGCGTTGGCGTCGGGCGAGGCTCGCGTCGGCCGTGGGCTGCCGCCGGACAATGCGGCGGCAGGCGCTTTGTTCAAGGCCGAACAACAAGCGGATGAATTCTCCGGCCAACAGCGCCGTCGCGCGATTGTGCCGACGCCGACGATCAGAAAGCGATTTTCGCCTGAGGCAGCGACTTCTTGAGCTCGGCCAATCCGGCGGCCGAGATGTTGGTTTTCGACAGAGCCAATTCTCGCAGCCGCGTCATGGCTTTCAGCGTCGGCAGGGAAGCGTCGCTGATCGGCACGCCTTGCAGTTCTAGACGGCCGAGCTGGCTCAAGCCGGCCAATTGGCGGAATCCGTCGTCGGTGATCTTCACATCGCGCATGATCAGCGTCCGCAGCCCGGTGAGTGCGCCGAGATGTTTCATGCCGGCATCGGTCAGCGGGGTGGCCATCACGTTGAGCGAAGTGAGGGCGGGCAGGCGCGCCAAATGCGGCAACGCGGCGTCAGCCAAGGGCGTCCCGCCCAGGTCGAGATGTTCGAGTTGCTTCATCTGGGCGAGGTCCGGCAGCGCCTCGCCCGAGATGGCCAACCGCCGTAAATTCAACCGCCGGAGTTTGGTCAACCCCTTGAGCCGTTTCAGTCCGGCATCGGTGATTTGAAACGCCTGCGCCAGCGAAAGCTCTTCCAAGTCGGCGAGCTTGCCGAGGAACTCAAGCCCTTCGTCGCTGATGGCCAGCGAGTCCTCGATGGCCAAGATTCGAAGCTGCTTCATTGCGCCCACAGCCTCCAGGCCGGCGTCGCTGACGCCTCGGCTGCGGACGCGAAGGACGGTCAACTTCTTCATCTCGGCAAGCAGTTCCAAGCCGCCGTCTCCAATCAGATCGCTGCCCCGCAAATCGAGCGATTCCAACTCGTGCAATTGTGCGATGGCGGCGAGCCCTCCGTCGGAGATGTAACTGTCGGTCAGCGCCAGATGCCGAAGTTTGGGAAGACCTTTGAAGCAATCGGCCGAGGCGTCCGTCATTCTCGTCAGCCGATTGAGAGAGAGGGTGTGAAGGTTCGGCAGGGAAGCCAACTTCTTCACCCCCGCGTCGGTCATTCCCACCGTGTCGAGGGCCAAGACTTCGAGCGACAGCGTTTGCGCGAGCCTCGCGGCCGAGGCGTCGGTCACTCCGGCCCCCTTGATCTGCAACTCTTTCAATCGAGGCAGCGCCGCGATCGGCCCAAGATCCTCATCCGTCACACTGACCGCCGACAGATCGACGCCGACGATCTGGCCCTGCTCGTCGAGCGCCGCGCGCCCGCCGAGCTGCTTCACTCGCGCGGCAACCGGCGAATCGTTGCCGGGCGGTTCGCCGGCTCCGGCGACGGCCGAAGCGAGAACCGCCCATCCGCACAACACAGCGCACAACAACCAACCGAGTATCTTGCGCATCGCGAGCCTCTTGCCCGTTGGGCATTTCATCGTCCGGTAGAAAGAACTCCGCCGCGCGGCCCGATCTTCGGCGAACACCCGGCCGCGCGACGGCACAACCGCCCGCCCGGCCGATCCAAGACGAACGGCTCGGGCCGAAGGCACTAAGCGCGTCCGACGGGCTTCACCGTCGTCTTCTTCGTCGGCGTGAGCTTCTGGCTTGGGAAGCCGGCCACTTCCACCCCCCGCACGCGCAGCGAATGCGCCACAGCGGGCCGTTGCGCCTCGGGGGCCGACGCCAGACGGGCGCGGAGCAGTTCCGTGGCGCGCGCGCCGGGCAAACGCTCCAGGCACATCCGCGCATCGTCGCCGACTTCGGCGTCGTCGAGCAAACGGGCCACCGGTTCGGCCGCATCTTCGCCGCCGATCTGCCAGATCATCCACAGCACGTCGCGGCGGAACTGCGCGTGCTTCGTCCCCAAAAGCCCGACCAACGCGGCCGTTACGGCCTTCGCTTCGTCGGCCGCGCCGGGGCGCCCGGCATGATAAACGATGTTCTGAATGGCGCGGTTGGCCGCCCGAGCCACTTCGAGGTTCTCCGCCTCGACGGCCAGCTTGGCCAACGGGGCGACGGCCGCCGCGCCCACGATTCCCGCCCGATCGCGGGCGCCGGCGCGCTCGGTGTCATCCGCGCTTTGGATCAGTTTCAACAGGGTATCAAGGTTCAATTCGTCCATTGGATTCTTCCTTCGACATTCGCTTGGGGTTGTTCAATGCAACGCTGTTGTCGCGCGGGCTTACAGCGTGTAGGGATAGCGCTGGGGTCGGCCCGCCAGACGCTGCGCCTGCTCGTCGCCGACGATCTCGCGTTTCGAGTGATCCCATCGGAGCTTGCGTCCCAAACGGAAGGCCAGATTGCCCAACACGGTCAGAATGGCCACATCCACGCCGGCATCGACGTTCATGATCGTTCGCTTGCCGGTCTTGATCCCTTCGAACCAATCTTCCATGTGGCCCGGGCTGCGATAGACATCGACCGCGCCCGGCCCCGGCTGCCATTCGCGGGCTTTGCGTTCGGCCCACGTGCCGCCGTCGCCGCCCCAATGGACGAACGTGCCCTTGTCGCCGCGATAGACCGCGCCGTACCCCGGCCGGCTGATCGCGCCGCCCGGCTCTTTGCCTGTGCGTTCCTCGGGCGGAACCGGCTCGCCCGGTTGATTCCAGGTGAGAACCCAGTCGGGATTCTTGAACGTGTATTTCACGCTGATCGTCACGGCCGAATCCCAGAGCCCTCGCTTCGGCGCCTCGCCGGTCGCTTCGACCTCGACCGGGCCGGTGCCGTCGGCGCCCATCCACCACATCGCACAGCTCATCACATGCGCGCCGCGATCGCGGATTTGCCCGCCGCCCGATTCCATCAGCCAGCGAAACACTCCGTGGCAATATCCGCGATTGAACGGGCGCCAGCGCAATGGGCCGAGCCACAGGTCCCAATCGAGCTCGGGCGGGGCATCGCCGTCGGGATTGAAACCGCCCACCGGACTGGGATAGTGAAAACAGTCCACCTGCGAAATCTTGCCGATATTCCCGTTGACCAAATAGCGATGAGCCAAGTAGGCCTCGGGCTGGCTCCGCCCCTGCGAACCGACTTGCACGGCGATCTTCGCCTTGTGGGCGGCCTCGATCATCGCCTTGCCCTCTTCGACCGTGCAGCAGGCGGGCTTCTCGACGTAAACGTGCTTCCCCCGTTCCGCCGCATGAACGGTTTGCACGGCATGCCAGTGATCGGGCGTGGCAATCACCACGGCGTCAATATCCTTGCGGTCGAGCAGCTCGCGATAATCGCGGTAGCAATCGGCCTGAGGCCCGGCCGTCCGCGAGGCGTTCTCCAATCGCTTGTCGTCGATGTCGCAAACGGCGGCGATGTTCACCAGTCCTTGCTTCATCCGGCCGACCATGCCCTTCAAATGCCCGCCGCCCATGCCGCCCACCCCGATAAACCCCACGGTGAGCTTCTCGTTGGCGCCCGGACGACCGGCCGCCGCCAACGCGCCGCTGGGAATCCACTGCGGCGCCCCCAGCGCAGCTCCGGCAGCCGCTATCGAGCCGGCCCTCTGAAGAAACGTCCGTCGCGGCACGCCTTGATGCTTCCTCGTCATGCGTTCACCTTTGTCCTGTCGCTGTCTTTCAACAGTGTCCAACAAAAACCGCTCAACATTGACTGCCGTTCTCTTCCGAAAACGCCCGCCTTGCCCGGCAAATCGGCCGCTCCGGCAAACAACAACAGACCCACCCAGAATACCATTCCTTTTCCGAGAAAACCACCAAGAACGCCCAGAAGCGGCCCTCGCCCCCCCTTGCCCGTCCCCCCAACGGACAATCACGAAGCGGCGCCCTGTTCGCCTCGGCGCACCGGGCAACAGAAACCCTGCCGACAGCCTTCTTAAGACGCCCAGCGCGTTGCGCGTCGGCTGAGCAACAAGCTCAGAAAGAACGGACCGCCCAGCAGCGCGGTCAAGATCCCGACTGGCAGTTCCGCCGGCGCCAAGAAGCTGCGCGCCGCGGTGTCGCACACGGTCAGAAAGGCTCCGCCGCCAAGAGCCGCCGCCGGCAGCAGCAAGCGGTGATCGTGGCCGATCAGCAGTCGGGCGCAGTGCGGCACGATCAGGCCGACGAACCCGATCGGTCCGCACTGTGCGACCACCATGCCCACCAGCAGCGAAACGACCAACACCAAACGCTGCCGAACACGCAGCAATTCCACGCCGCGGCTGGCGGCCAACTCGTCGCCCGTGCTCAACAAGTTCAGTTCGCGGGCAAAGGAGAACACGAAGACGGCTCCTGCGGCGCTAACGCCCGCCACGGCCAACACGTCCGACCAACCGCACACGCTGTCGAGCTGCCCCATCACCCATCGCAGCAGACGGAAGTTGCTTGCCGGATCGCCGAGGTATTGCAGCAAGAGAATCACGCTCGAGCAGCAGAAGCTCAGCGCCACGCCGCACAACAGAAGCATCCCGGGCGCAAGGCCTCGCTGCGTTCTGCCGATGCCCAATAGGGCCAACATGATAGCCGCCGCTCCGACAAAAGCCGCCGCCGAAACGAGCGAACCGCCGGCCCACTCGGCCCCGGGGCCGGCGCCGGCCGCAATCCAACGCTCGGCCGCGTGAACCGCAACGGCCGCGCCCAACGCCGCGCCGCTCGCCACGCCCAACGTGTACGGCTCGGCCAACGGGTTGCGAAACATCGCTTGAAACGCGGCCCCGCACAGCGCCAAGGCCGCGCCGGCGCAAAACGCCATCGTGCAGCGCGGCACGCGGAGCTTCCAGAAGACCTCGGCCTGCCTCGCCAAGACCTCCGTCGCCAAACCGTCGGCCGCCACCCCATCGGGCGCATGCTCCGCCGGCGGCAAACGAGCTGCGTCGGCCCCGTGTTGGGCAAGCGCGGTGAACGGGGCCCGAACAGACAGCGTCTCGGGACCAAGAAACGGCGTCGCTGCGGCGATCAGCAGCGCGCCGGCGACGAGAACGAACAACCGCACCGACCGAGCCATCGCTGCCGGGGCTCCCGAGGTCGCCCTCGCATGGATTTGTGCTAACAATGCAACGTTGCCGACCCATCCAGCGCCGGCTTCCGCCGAGAGAAGCCCGGCGCGGCGCCGCATCGCCCTCCCGCGGACCAAAAAGATGTTGCCGAAGGTTCAACGCCGGCGCTGCACGCTGCGCGACGGACGAACCCGTCATCCGCACAATCCGGGCCGTCGCTGCCGTTCGTCCACCGCTATGCCCAAACAGGCCCGCCCCGAAAGGAATAAGGCCGGTCGCGCAGCGAAGTCGTCTATTGCGATCTTCGCAAGGCAGACAAGTTCCTAATGGTCAGCAGTTGCGATCAGTTCTCTGAAGCCGCCGCCGCAGCGCCGCGCGCCTTGCCTTCGCCCTTCGGCTTGGCCAGCCACAGCAGCACCGGCGCCGCAATGTAGATCGAGCTGTACGTGCCGGAGACCGTGCCGATCAACAAGGCGAACGCCATGCCGCGAATCGCTTCGCCGCCCAACGCATAAAGCACCAGCACAACGAGCAGCACGGTGAACGAGGTGATCAACGTGCGGCTCAACGTCTGGTTGACGCTTTGATTGACGATCTCCGGAGTAATCGCCGGCAGCTTGCCCCGCACTTCGCGGATGCGGTCGAACACGATGATCGTATCGTTGACCGAGTAACCGATAATCAACAGGAAGGCCGCCACCATCGTCAGATTGATCTTGAACGGATCGACGTTGAGGAACCCCAAGGGGCCAGTCAACCAGTAGCTCAGCGCCACGGCCGAAAGCATGATCAGCACGTCGTGGATGAGTGCGACCACAGCCGCCAAACCGAACGCCACGCCTTGGAACCGGATCCACAAATAGACCAACATGCAGGCCCAGCTTGCCGTAAGGGCGTACAACGCCTGACGCTGCGTGTTGGCCGCCACGGCACCGCCGATCTTGTTGGCCGCCGGGAAGTAGGGCGAAGCCTGGAGATCGCTGTTCAACTGCGTCAGCGCGGTCTGCAATTGCTCCGGTGCAAGTTTACTGCGAACCGACCATTGATCGTAAGCGCCCTGATCGCCCTCGGAGTAGTTCGGGTTGGAGAACTCAACCAAGCCCGTGTCGGGCAGACCGGCCTGCCGGACGGCCTTTTGGAAGGCGTCGAGCAGATTGTCGTGATTGATCGGCAAATGGAACACAAGCTTGGCCCGTGCGCCGCCGGCCCACGGATCGGCCGATGTCGGCGCCTCGGCCGGCTTCTCGCCCTCCGCCGCCTTCTCGCCGGTGGCGGCCTCGATCACCTTCAATTCCGAAACCGTCAGCGAGTTCGCCTCCAGCTTGGCGCCAAACACCTCCTTAAGCGCCGCCTCGACCTTTTCCAAGTCTTGTTCGGAGGTGTTGATCACGAACCGCCGTCCCAGCGGCTCGTCGCCCACTCGGGCGTCGCTCACCACCACGTCGGGCAGCTTCGCCTGTTCGCCCACCGTCTTCCGCACCGCGGCCGTGTCTTGCTCTTGGCCTTGTTTGAAGACAACCTGAACGGAAACGCCGCCCGTAAAATCGATGTCCAGCGCGTTCGTGCCGCGAATGAACAGCCCCGCCATGCCGATCACGATCACCACGATCGAAAGCGAAACCGTAATCGGGAACAGCCGCATGAAATCGATGTTCGTCTGCCCGATCAACTGCAACATCTTCGCCTCGGTGATCCACTGCTTTCGCTCGGCCACCTCGAAGATCACCCGCGCCACCCAAACCGCGGTGAACATGCTGAGCGCCACGCCGAGGAAGAGGGCCACGGCGAAGCCCTTCACTTGGTCGCTGCCGATCACATACAGCACAACGGCCGAAATCAACGTCGTCACGTTGGCGTCGATAATCACCGTCGAAGTGCGGGCGAACGCATTGCGAATCGCCATCCGCAGCGACGCCCCGCGGGCAAGCTCTTCGCGCAATCGCTCGTAAACCAACACGTTGTTGTCCACCGCCATGCCCACGGTCAGCGCCAAACCGGCCAAACCGGCCAGGGTGAACGCGGCCTTGACGGTAATCATGATCGCCAAGATGCAGAGCACGTTGATGATCAGCGCCAAGTTCGCCACCATCCCGGCGAAGCGATAGTAGCCCAGCATGAAGATCGGCACCAAGATCGAGGCGATCAGAATGGCATTCGAGCTTCGCTCGATCGTGTCCCGGCCCAGCGTCGGCCCGATCACCAACTTGCTGATCGGCGACTCGGACAACGTGGCTGGAAGCGCGCCGGCGTTGAGCACGTTCACCAAGTCGGTCACCTCGGCCTTGGTGAAGCTGCCGGTGATTTCGCCCCGATCGGTAATCGTGCTTTGAATCGAAGGCGCCGAATAAAGGAAGTTGTCGAGAATGATGCCCAGCTTATAGGTGAATTGCCCGCCCTGCTCCGGCAAATGGCTGCTCGTCAGCCCGCCGAACCGCTCGGCCCCGTTGGCGTTGAAGGCGAAGTTCACGCAGGGCCGCAAGTTCCGGTCGGTTCCCACCGAGGCGCTGGTCAGGTAGTCGCCGGTAACGTTGTAGTTGTCGCGAACAACCAATATCTCCAATCGCGGCTTCCCGTCGATCGTCCGCTCGCGACGCGCGATGCCCCGATACCCCTCGCCGACAAAGCTGTTTTCCTCTCCCGGCTTCACCGGAGTCCAACGCGCCAGCCATTGGCCGTCGTCGCCGCGAATTTCGCGGGCCTCCTCCTTCAGGGCGCGCTCGATCAACTCCGCGTGGTGTCGCTGGTCGGCCAAAATGCGGAACTCCAGCTTGCCCGTGCGGCTGATGATGTTTTCCAGCCGAGCGGCTTCGGCCTCGTCCACTTTGGGCACGATGATCTCGATCTGATTGTCGCCCAGCCGCCGGATGGTCACTTCTTTGACGCCGCCGGGATTGACCCGCAAGCTGACCGCCGCGATCAGTCGGTCCATATCCGCCGTGTCGAGCACCTTATCGCCCATCACCTGGTAAACCAGGATCGCGCCGCCGCTCAGGTCGATGCCCGTGCGGATTCGGTCGTGCCGCCAACCCCAGTACGTTACCGTACTGCCAAAGGCCAACGTAAACAGCACCACGCCGATCTTCCAGCCGTAGTCGGCCAGGCGCAGCCGCCGCGCCAGCAACGTTCCGACGACGAACGGCACGACGACGACTGCCGCTACCGACAACAGCGTTGTAAGCTTCTCCATGACGAGAGCATCCTTCGTGAGATTCGACCCTTACTTGGATTGATCGTCTTCCGACACCGAGTCCAACACCCGGGCGATCGCCCCCAAACGCACGCGAATCTTCGTGTTCGTATCCTCGTCCACTTTGAGGGTCACTTCGTCGGCCTCTTTGCGGACGTTGGTCACCACGCCGAAAATTCCCCCGATCGTCACCACCCGGTCGTTCTTCTTCAGGGCGTTGAGCGATTCCTGATGCTTCCGCTGTTCCACCCGCTGCGGGCGAATCCACAGGAAGTACATCAATACAATCACCAGCGCAAACGGCCACATCGGCGCCAACATGTGGATCAGCGACGGAGGCTCGCCTTGGGCGCCGCCCTCGGCCGCCTCAGCCGCCGCCAACAACGCATTAAATAGCCAAATCTGCACGGGGGACCCTCCCAAGCGATTCCGACCGCGGCCGGTTCGCCCTCGATCGAGCCATGGGCCGTCGCCAAACGCCGCCAAAACGCGACCGAAAAAGCCCGTTTCGGCCGGCACACAACCCGACGAAACCTCGTTCGCCGATCCGCACCGCCGAATCCAACAGCAAAGCCCGGCGACGGGAAAACATAGCCCGGTATCTTAAACTCTTGCCCCCCAACGTACAAGGGGAGTTGAAGAATCGGCGGCCAGGCGACGGCAGCCCGTTTCGACCCCTCGCCGACGCCCGAAATAGCGCCTTGGCCCGCCTTCCAACGGTCCGTGGGCCAGCCGAGCGAGTGCCGTTCGGCCGCCGGCGTGTCGTCCACTACCCGCCCGTTGCCCACCACTTCATCGATTCGCGCCGTTTTGCGCGGGATGTGACGATCGCTCCGGGAAACACCTACACATTCGCCGTTGCAATCGACGCGATCGGTCAATACACCCCGGAGGCGTAAGCTAGGCTCTTGTAAGAACCGTTTGTCCCTGACGGCACTGTCGGCAAGATCACGCGCGGCCGGCCATTGGTCGGCGTGGAACACACGGTTCGACAGGCGCAAAACAGCCGCGGGGGGGAGCCGGCACTTCACCCACACGTCGCCCCTCCACAAAGGCCAACGCGCCGATGCTTGCCCAGCGCAAGCCGGCAACGCCCAGCGGCGTGCGGCGAGATCGCTTCAGCGTTATCTCGCAGCTCGATCGTTGTTGCAGATCGGCGGCGGCCTTGCGAGCGTTGCGCAAACAGAGGCGTGCCGGTCGTTCGCCGCCGCTTGGACAAACACTGCATCAGAGCCGCGGAGCGACGACACGCCGAACCGATCTTTCAACGGTCGGTTCGCCCCCCCTGCCCCTCGGGGTTCCCGAGGCCGTTC
>JARKPK010000082.1 GCA_029975295.1 Thermoguttaceae bacterium
ATGTGGTGGATGACTATTTCCGGATCGAACGCGAGGAGCCGGTTCGCGTTTTCGGCGCCATGGCAACTGAGGGACGGATCGAAACCTTCCCCGAAACCGGGGCGACGATTTTCGAGCCCTGGCGCAAGGACGCGGCCGACGGCTACGAACGCGTTGAGGGCACCTTCCAGTCGATTCGGCGTCGGGCGTTGGTGAAAGTCGTGCCGGCCGGCAGCGGTTATTTGGTCGAAATCAACGTGTTCAAAGAGCTCGAAGACGTGCTTCGACCCGAGTACTCGACCGCCGGAGCCGCCACGATGCGCTACGAAAGCGGACTGAACCGATTGGTCAATCCCGTCGGCGACCAGCCCGCCGAACGCGGATGGATCGCCCTCGGACGCGATCCGGCCCTCGAACAACGGATGTTCGAAGATCTTCAATGGAAGGTGGGGCAGCTGATCCCGCCCTCGCGTTTGCCCGGGGCGTCGGGCGGCTCGACCGACTGCGGCCCGCCGGGTTGCGCTGCCCCCACGCCAGCACCAACCTCCCCCCCGGCGCTTCCCGGCCCGATGCTCGGCGGCTGACAACGAGCCGCTTGCAAACCGTTCGATCGGGCTTAACTTCCATCCGCCCGATTGTTTCCGCTGATTCAGCCGCGAAAGAGCGCCAGCGAGTGCTGCTGGCAACTGCGGCAAGGCTTCCCCATCGGCAAACGCCCGCAGGCGCACGACACGAGCCGACACGACCCCTATTTGGCGGGAATTCGTGAGGAATGGCTGGAACGGTCGGAACTATTAGCTTGCTAAACGGTTCTAACAGTGGGGTGTTAGACGCCGCCACGGATGGAATTGTCCCTCAACCGACAGCGAGTACATAGATCTGAGTACGAATGACCAGAACGAGGTTCGCAATAAACGGTCGCTCGAACAGGTGTGTCCCATCCAGGGAGAGACCTGACGATGTCTGGCGGCAGAGCGCGCACTTGCCACATGCGAACCACGTAGTATCTCCCCCCGAGAAGAGCGGAACCGATCGAATCCGCCCAAAGACTGGCCAAGGAATCGGCGACACGCGAGAATAGCAGGGAGAGCCCCTGTCGCGTGATGAATGATCGGCAGAGGTTCGCTTTACGGCAAGTTGTTTATAGTAAGTGACTTGCGCATCCATTATCGCTCATTGAAGAAGTGGTCGGGCCATGAGCAAGCCGTTCGATCCCTATTACACCTGGTTGGGCATTCGTCCCGAAGAGCAGCCGCCCAACCACTATCGATTGCTCGCCCTTCAACCGTTCGAGGACAACCTCGACACGATCGAGCATGCGGCCGATGCTCGGATGGCGCATTTGCGCACGCTGCAAGCGGGGCAGCATAGCGCGCACTGCCAGCAATTGCTGAACGAGGTAGCCGCCGCGAAGATCTGCCTGCTGAATCCTAGCCGCAAAGCGGAATACGATAATAGCTTACGATCACATCTTACCGGAGCTGCCGCGCGAACCGTATCCGCCAGCCCCGTCGTCGCGGCCACGGCCAGCCCAATGGTCGCCGCAGCCAGCCCCGTCGTCGCCGTGCCAATGGCCCATGCCTCCGCAGCGCAGCGATGGTCCGATCCCGTCGATGCCGCCCCGGTTGCGGTCATCGCCGCCCAGCCGGCAGGCGCGCGGCCGATCGCGGCCCAAGCGCCAACGGTTGCCGTCGGAGCAGCGACCGCGCGGCCTCATCGACGGCCGAAGAACTCGACATTGGGAATCACCCTGGTGTTGATCGCGGCCGTTTTGGTTGTGGGCGGATTGGTGTGGGCGCTCCAATCCGGCAGCGATCAACGACCGACGACGCAGGCCGGCAACGGGTCCAACGGCGCAGGTGCAGTGAAACCCCCCGCCCGACCGCCGACCGAACGGCAGCCGAAGGAGACTTCCACGTCCCCGCCGCCCGAGGGTGATCGGACGGGCTCGACTGCCAAGACTCCCCCAGAGAAGCCCATCGTCTCCAAGCCGGAGAATACAGGCGATCCGTCGCCGCCCGCCAAGCCTTCCGGCGCGACAACAGCGGACTCGTCGGAAGACGCCCCGGCGCCGGCCTCTACGACGAAAGACGATCCGACGGAGCCGACCCCAGCCACAGAAACCCCGAAGCCGCCGACCGATTCCCCCGCCACGACCGATCCGAGTTCATCGGCCGGCCCAGGCGCCGCTGCGGCGGATTCGATGCCGACGCCCATCTCTGCGGCCGATGCGCCCAGCATGACCGACAGTGATGAACCGACCCTTGGCGACCGACCGCCGTCGGCCTTGGCCAAGAAGAAGCCGATCCCGAGCCTTTCCGATCAACAGAAGGTGCTCGAACAGATCGAAGATCTGTATAAGCTCAGCTCTCTAAAGAGCTCTGCCGAGAAGCTCAGGGCGGCCGGCGAGCTGGCCGAGTTGGCCAAGAAGGCGGGCAGCCAGGCCGAGGCGTTCACCCTCCGCCGCAAGGCCATGGATTTAGCCTTGGAAGGCGGCAGCCTGGACAAAGCGTGCGAGATGATTGATGAAATCGACGCCGAGTTCCAAATCGACGTTTTGGTCGTCAAAGACAACATCCTCACGCGATTCGTCGAACGAGTGTCCGACACCGAGCGCGTGGCGGCCGCCATCCGCTTGGCCCTCGACCTGACTGACGACGCTTTGCACGAGAAACGCTACTCGCTGGCCCAGTCCGCTGTCAACTCGGGCAACCGGGCCGCGCAAAAGCCGACAGCAACGCTCGATCTGCGCAAACGAATCGCCGAGCGGCGCGTGAAGGTGCAGAAGCTTTACGAGCAGTGGCAACAAGTGGAAAAGGCCCGGGCCGTGTTGGCCGACAATCCCGACGACGCGCAGGCCAACCTGACCGTCGGAAAGTGGAAATGCCTGATCGAGGAGGATTGGACCGGCGGCGTGCCGATGTTGGCCCGCGGCAGTGATCAAGGATTGAAGCAAGCGGCCGAGCAAGAGGCCCTCGGCGAAACCGTGCCTGCCGATTGTGTTCGTCGCGGCGACGCTTGGTACGAAGCGGCTCAGAACCGCGCGGCCGATGAAAAAGCCGCTTGGCTGCGCCGTGCGGCCTTCTGGTATCAGAAGGTCGGGGCCGAGTCCACCTCGGCCCTCGAACAGGAAAAGGCCCGCAAGCGCCTCGCCGAGATCGCTGCATTCCAAGACAGCCTGCTGCCGCCGGAAAAGTCGCCCGCCAAACCGCCCCCCGCCACGGCGGCCAAGCCGCGCGGGGGCGCTTTGTCCGCGCGCGACGCCATGAAGCAATTCGGCATGCAGCCGCCCGTCTGGCGATTGGACGACGAAACGTTGTCGGCCGATGCCGGCCCGCGCGGCTCCGGCGGCATCTATCCGGTGTTGCAGACGCCGCGGAAAGTGTCGAATCTCGACTTCCGCGTGAAAATGCAGTCGCGCACCCAGACGATCTTTGTGATCGTCGATGGACAACGCTATGCCTACACGCGCGGCCTGTGGCGCGGCATGGGATCGATGATCCAAACCCCCGCGGGAGAAAGCCTGCTTCCCGGCGATGCCGGGCGCGATGAGCAGTTCGCATCGTTGGCCGTGGAGCTGAACGACAACAAACTGAAGTTCACCTACGACGGCCGCGAAGTTTGGAGCGGCACGGTAGGCGGCAAGGCAGGGGCGAAACGCAACGTGGCCGTGGGCTTCGGCACGCCTCGGGGCGAACTGCGCGTTCGTGATCTCTATCTCGACGGCGAATAGGTTTTCGCTCGGTCGCCGCAAAGCCACCGACTAACACCGGGGCGGATCGCCCGCCGGATCGAATCCGCCCCAGACGATCCCTTCGACGCCGCCGAATCGTCGGGCCATCACCTCCAGCGCGGCCGGGTTGTTGTCGATCAGGATGAAGCGCCGGCCGCACTCCAGCGCAGCGGCCCCAGTGGTGCCGCTGCCGGCGAAAAAGTCGAGAACCACCCCGCCCGGCCGCGACGACGCCACGATCGTCCGGCGAACGATCCCTAAGGGTTTTTGCGTCGGGTAGCCCGTCTTCTCCTTGCCGTTGGTGGGCACGATCGTGTGCCACCAGGTGTCGGTGGGCAGCTTGCCGCGGGCGGCCTTCTCCGCACCAACCAAGCCGGGCGCCATGTAGGCAATGCGGTCGATTTCGTCTGAGTTGAACAGGTAGCCGCGCGGCGACTTGACGTAGAGCAAGATATTGTCGTGTTTCGGGGGCCAGCGATTTCTCGGCCGGCCGCCGTAGTCGTAGGCCCAGATGATCTCGTTGAGGAAACAATCGCGGCCGAAAATCTCGTCCAGGAGGACTTTGCAATAGTGGACTTCGCGGTAATCGACGTGGAAGTAGAGCGACCCGTGATCGGCGAGAACGCGACGGGCCTCGACCAGCCGCGGCTCGAGAAATGCCAAGTAGTCGCTGAACGCGTCGGCAAAGCTCTTCGTTTCGACCACGGTGCTGCGATAGCGGCGCCCCTGGAATCCCGTCCGATCGCCGTCGTCGGCGCGCACGGTTTTCAACCGTGTGCGGCGCATCTGTTTGCCGGTGTTGAACGGAGGGTCGATGTAGATCAGATCGATCGATCCGGTCGGCAGCGTCCGGAGGATTTCGAGATTCTCCGCCAGATGGATGCGACCCACGGTCTGGGCATCGAAAAGACGCTCGGACATTCCATCCTCGGTTGACGATGGTGATCGGCCGGCCCAACCGACGATCGATTTGTCGGCCCGGCGGCGCAAGGCGGCCGAGCGGCTTCGACGATGGCTGAACGAGGCCGTCCTTCGCCCACAGCGCGTCGGTTGCGATGAAGGTTGTCTCGACGAATCCGCGGAAGAAAGGCGCCCCGGTCGGCTGGAACGCGCATTTCGGCCGCTTCGCCGTGCCGGCAGACGCCTTCCCCGTTGCCCGAATCTGCGCGGCGGAGGATCGATCCCGTTCGATCAACCGACGCCCATCGGCTACTTGGCTTGGGCGACCAAGCGGAGGTTCAAGTAGTCGGCGGTGATCGCCAGCACTTCATCGAGATAGTAATCCCGCTCGATCGTGTTCTGATTCGAGCTGTTGTTGAGTTCCTCGATCTTCTTCTCTTCTTCCTTCTCGGCGTTGACTTCGGCTCGCTCCTTGAGGAACTTCTCTTCGTTGAGCGAGATGCTCTTTCGGGCCTTCTGATCGAGGTAGCGCGAAATGTTCTTGCGCACTTGCTGGAACTTCTCCGTCTGAGCGATGCGTTGATCGCTCTGCCGCCGCAGTTGCTCGATGATCGCGGGCGAAACATAGCCGTAGGCCTTGAACTTCATCGGTTCGACCTGATCGAACGGCAGGGGGAAATCGAGATCGGCTTCGGCCACGTCGAGATGCGTGGTCAAGGCCGGCAGCTCGATGTCGGCCAACACGCCGCGGCGCTGCGTGCTTTCGCCCAGGGGCCGATAGAACTGCTGCATGGTGATCTTCAGCGCACCCATCGGCGGCGCGTTGGGCACGCGGAACAACTGCTGCCCCAAATCGAGCAGGCTTTGCACGGTTCCCTTGCCGTGCGTGGCATGGTCGCCGACGATCAGCCCGCGGCCGTAATCCTGGATCGCTCCGGCGAGGATTTCGCTGGCGGAGGCGCTGAACTTGCTGGTCAGCACGATCAGCGGCCCGGCCCAAGCCATTCCCGGCTCCAGATCGAAATAGGGCTGCACGCGCCCGTCGGCGTCTTTGACCTGAACGACGGGGCCTTCGCCGATGAACAGACCGGTCAGGTTGATCGCCTCGGTCAGCGAACCGCCGCCGTTGCGGCGCAAGTCGAGCACAACCGCGTCCACGCCGTTCTTCTTGAAGTCTTCGAGGATCGCCCGCACGTCGCGGGTGGTGCTCTTGTAATCCGGCAGCCCGCGCCGGGCCCCGCTCATGTCCATGTAGAAGCTGGGCAAATCGATCACGCCGATCTTGCAGGGCGAGCCGTCGGGCTTGCGGCCCGACTCGAACACTTTGGCCTTCGCCTCGCTGTCCTTCAACTCGATCTTCGCCCGGCGGATGCTGTACACCTTCGACTCGGTGGATCCGACCGGAATCACCGTCAGCCGGACAGTGGTGCCCTCTTTGCCGCGGATCAGCTTGACGACCTCGGAAAGCTTCATATCGACCACATCAACCGACTCGCCCTGTTCGTCTTGGCCGACGGCGACGATCTTGTCTTCCGGTTTCAATCGCCCGTCTTTGTCGGCCGCGCCGCCGGGCACGATCTTGTTGACCACGGTGTAGCCGTCGATCGATTGCAGCGAAGCACCGATCCCTTCGAGTTCCAGCTTCATGGCGATCTCGAAATTCTCGACGGACGCCGGCGACATATACGTGGTGTGCGGATCGAAGGCGGAGGTGAACGACGTGAGGAACATCTCCAACAACTCGTCGTTGTCGGTTTGGTGCATCCTCTTGGCGAAGCTCCGGTAGCGCTGCCGCAGCTTGTCCAACGCCGCCTGCCCTTCGGTCTTGTCCGCCTTAAGAAGCAGCAGGTCGTACTTGATCCGCTTCCGCCAGCGTTCGCGGGCCTCTTGCGGCGTCTTCGACCAGGCCATCGCCTCCTTGTCGATCGACATCTCTTCATCGGCCGCGAAATCGTGCTCGGAACTGAGCAGTTCTTCCACCATCTTCACCCGTTCGTCGATCCGAGCCAGAAACGTCTTGAACACCAGGTAGGCGAAGCTTACGTCGCCCCGCTTCACCATGTCGTCCAAGTCGTTCTTGTACTTGTCGAAGGCGTCGATGTCGGATTGGTAGAAGTAGAGCTTCCACGGATCGAGCATCTTCAGAAAGATCGTTTCGCAGCGTTGCGAGATTTCGTCGTCGATCGCGTGCTTGGTCAGATGCTCGCGCCGCAACAGCGAACTGACCGCCAGGGCGATGTGCCGTTCGGATTGCGTCGGGCCGGTCGGTTCGGCTGCCACGGGCGCGGCCAAACCTGTCAGTCCGATGACAACCGCGAGCATCCCTACCACAACCGCCCGCCGCGGCCCATACAGCGACAATCCGATCGATTTCATGCGAGTCTCGCTCGAGGAAGAACAGAAAGGGTAGTGAAGGGGGCCGGCCACCGGGCTCACCCGGCCCTGTCAGCCGAGGGCCTTTCCGACATCGGGCCGGCCCAAGCGGCATCTAAGGCGGAAGTTGCCGATCGTCGGTGGGAACCGGCAAACACTACTGGCGAATCGCCCCGCCCTTTCGGCAAAGGCGACACAACTTCCGTCTATTCGTCATCTTATCGGTTCGCAGTGACCAAAACAAGATCGTTCAACCCCCCGTCCGCGGGACTGGCTCTGCCGCGAGCGAGCCCGAGTTGGCGTTCTTCCCCGCATGATGAGTCGCTCTGGGCAGACAGCAGCGACACGCGGATCGGCAGGTCGAACGTCGCGGCGTAATTGTCTGCAAAATAGAGACTTGAAGATCGCCAATCGTCTCGGTCGTCCTACGCGGGCCTTGCGTGCATGACCATTCGAGCCGAGCGACGAGCGCGCCCCGCATTGCATCTGCCCACAGATGTGTTGCCCATCGGGCCCGGCCGGCCGACGGCGAGGCGGACCAGCTAGGTTAGAGACGAAGCGGCGGCCAAGGCCCCGAACTTCATCGCACCTTTTCTTGGGCAGAAGAGCCGACGGCCCCGCGGGCGGGCTCAATCGCCGGCAGGTGGCCAGGCAGGCTCTTGTCATAGCTGCATTGAGCCGATAAACTACGGGTTTCCCAAATGATCGGATCAATGACATGGTTACCATTCAAAAGAGCTACATGGCGCGGCCGGCCGAGGTCGCACAGAAATGGTGGCTGGTTGATGCCAGCAACAAGGTGGTCGGTCGGTTGGCCAGCCAGATCGCCATGGTGTTGATGGGCAAGCACCGGCCCGATTATACCCCGCATGTGGACAACGGCGATTTCGTCGTCGTGGTCAATGCCGAGAAGATCGTGTTCACCGGCAAGAAGTGGCAGCAGAAGCGCTACACTTGGAACACCGGCTACCCGCGGCAGCGGAGCGAAACGGCAGAGCATCGCTTGGCGACCAAGCCCGAGTTGATCATCCGCGAGGCGGTCCGCCGCATGCTGCCGAAGAACAAGCTGAGCTTCCAGTTGTTGCGGAAGTTGAAAGTCTATTCCGGCAGCAGCCACCCGCACCAAGCGCAGCAGCCGGTGGCCGCCGATTTGGGCAACAAGTAGGGCGCCGTCGGGGGCGGGCGAATTCGGTCGAGGCCGCCGCCCGATTCTCTCGGCCGCCGCAAAGAACGCACATTGAAATCCCGCGAATAAGTCCGTCGAAGAGAGCAGCGAATCGATCATGTCGAACACAGCCGCGAGCAACGAAATCGTCGCCACGGGCCGTCGCAAAACGGCCGTCGCTCGGGTCCGCATTCGTCCCGGCCAGGGGAAGATCACCGTGAACGATCGCCCCATGGAAGAATTCTTCTGCACGGTGCAGCAGCGGATGGCTGTCGTGGCTCCGCTGGATATCGCCGGCTTGCGCGAGCAACTCGATGTCCGCATTCGTGTCGATGGCGGCGGGCCGACGGGCCAAGCCGACGCCTGCAAATTGGGCATCGCCCGCGCTCTGAAGTTGTATCGCGAGGATCTGCTGCAAACGCTGCGCGACTCGGGCTTCCTAACCCGTGACGGACGGATGAAGGAACGCAAGAAGTACGGCCTCCGCGGCGCACGCCGGGGCACGCAGTTCTCCAAGCGTTAGCCGCTCATCCGGCCGTGTCGCGAGCGCCCGGCGAAACGACCGCCGGGCCCGCGCCGCCCAGGCGTTGGGCAGTTCGATTCTCCGCACGGCGGCTCGCCCTTCGGCCGCGCGGGGTTGCGCCGTGTTCGGCTCTTCGGTGGATCGGATCGCCGGCGTCTTGTGCAGCGCGAAGCGCCGCTACGGAGTGAGCAACCATGCCGCGCCGCAATCTCATCGTGCTGTTCGTCGTCGCGGTGGTTTCGTTGATCTGCTATCAGCGAACGCCCCGCAATCGCTATGGCGAAACCGTGGCGCGGGCGATCGACCTGGTTTCGAGCCACGCATTGGAACCCCTGCCGGCCGACAAACTCTACGAAGCGGCCATGTCGGGCATGATGGCGGGGTTGGACGACTATTCCGGATTCGTTCCGGCCGAGCGGCTTCAGCGATTCACCGAAGAGATCGACCAGGAGTTCGCCGGCGTCGGCCTCGAAGTGCGCCGCGACGAGAAGTCGGGCGAGTTGATCGTGGGAAGCCCGTTGGTCGGTTCGCCCGCCCAACGCGCGGGCATTCGCGCGGGCGACCGGATTGTGCGCATCGACCAGCGCCCGACACGCGATCTGTCGCTCGACGATGCGGTTCGGCTGATGCGCGGCCGGCCCGGCGCCCGAGTTGCCCTGGCCATTCTCCGACCCGGCGAGGAGGAGGAGAGAGTCGTCGAGCTGGTCCGCGAAGTGGTCCAAGTCGATACGGTATTGGGCTGTTCCCGCAACGCCGACGGGTCGTGGAATTATCTGCTGCCCGATCACCCGCAGATCGCGCTGGCGGCGATCAGCAGCTTCGGCAAGGAGACGGCGCAAGAACTGCAACGGGTGCTCGACGGCCTTGGCGCCCGCGGCATGAAAGCCCTGGTGCTCGATGTCCGCGACGATCGGGGCGGGCTGCTCCGCGCGGCGATTGCCGTGTGCAATCTCTTTCTCGAAGAAGGCGTGATTGTCACCACGCGCGGCCGCAGCGGCGATCACGTGCGCGATGAATACCGTGCCGAGGGCAAGGCCCCATTCGCGAAATTGCCCTTGGCCGTGCTGATCAACGGCGATACGGCCAGCGCCAGCGAGATCGTGGCGGCCTGCTTGCAGGATCACGCCAGGGCGGCGATTGTCGGGCAGCGGAGCTACGGCAAGGGCACCGTGCAGGAAATCTTCGAGCTCGAACCGGGCCGCGGCGCGCTGCGGCTGACCACGGCCAGCTACTGGCGGCCCAGCGGGCAGAACATCCATCGCCGGCGCAACGCCCAACCCGACGAAGCCTGGGGCGTGATGCCCGACGAAGGGCTTCAAGTCGTCTTCGACGCCGAGGAATTAAAACGATGGCGGCTGAGCCGACTGAAAGCCGCCTCGCCCGCGCCGGCCGAATCACCCGACGAAGACGCCGGGGAACCGTTCGTCGATCGGCAACTTCAGGCCGCCGTTGATTACTTGCTCGAACGCCTCGGCGAAGCCCCGCCCCGCACGCCGCCCGATCCGCCGAAAACCGCAACGACCGACGACGCCGCCCCTGCGGCAACGGAACGGCCCTCGGAAAGCAACGCCGCACCGTGATAGAATAGAACCCAACCGAAACGAACCGCGACCAACCGCCCTGACGCCGGACCGCAACAGACTCGCGGCTGAATGCAATGGGCGAAATCGATCGCGGCCGGAAGCCGTCGTCGCCCGCCGTCCGGCCGTCGCACCAAACGTTATCGCCTTCCGGCGCCGAACATTATCTTCAGCACACTCTGAGGGCCGAATCAATGAACCATTGCTCCAACGTTCTCAATGAAATTGCGGACATCTCGAGTCGGCCCAAGCGGGCGACATACACAACGGGCCGCATCGTTGCGATGGCGGCCGCTTTCCTCGTCGTGTGCGCCTGTTTCAGCGCGTCGCATTGCCTCGTTTCGACCGCCAGCGCTGCCGCCGCCGAGCCGGCCGCAGCCAACGCGAATCGTTGGGAACAAAGCGTTGCCAAGCTCGAAGAAGGCCTGCGAGCAAACCCTCCGCCCAAGGGCGCAGTCCTCTTCTTGGGCAGCTCGAGCATTGTCGGCTGGAATGTTAAAAAGTCGTTTCCCGACTTGCCCACGGTGAACTGCGGCTTCGGCGGCTCGCAGATGGCCGACGCCGCGCGCTATGTCGATCGCTTGGTCGTGCCCTGGAAACCGCGGATCGTGGTGGTTTACTCGGGCGACAATGATTTGAAGGCGGGCAAGTCGCCCGAGCAAGTCCGCGACGACTTCGTGACGCTGGCCGAGAAAGTCCATGCTCAGTTGCCGCAGACGAAGATCGTGCTGATCGGCGTCAAGCCGAGCATCGCCCGATGGAGCCTGATCGAGAAGATTCGGGCGACCAACAGACTGCTGGCGGCTGCTGCCGCACAAGCCCCCCAGAATCGGATCGTGTTCGTCGATGTCGAGCCGCTCATGCTCGACGCCGCCGGCCGACCCCGCGCCGAAATCTTCAAAGACGACGGACTGCACCTGAACGCCGAGGGCTACGCCTTGTGGGCGAAGAAGATCGCCCCGTTGATCGAGGCGAAGGCTTCGGCCGGCACGCCGGACAAATAGCTCCCGCGCTCCGTTCCGCCCGCACCGGCGGCGCGCACGCGATCACCACGAGATGACCAGCTCGCCAGTGATGCCGCGGCCGACCACGCGCCGGCCCTCGTCTTCGATCGTTACCGGGTGGAATTTCGTGTTGGTGATGGCAACGTTGTTGACGGCAAATGTGACCTTGGCCGCATCCGCGCCGGCTTCGGGCAGAAAGTGAACCGTCGCCTCGCGCAGGCCGCGGAGATGCAACCGGCGGCGAACACCTACCTGCCCGCTATACCGCTCGATGCACGAGATTTCGCCGTCGGCCTGCTGATCGAGCAGCACACGCACCTCGTGATGCCAGGCCCGGGGCAAGCGGTAGTATGCCGTGCCGCCGCGCAGCAGGCCGTCGTGTCCCACCAGCACCGGCGCCCCCAACGGCCAACGCAGGCCGATCTCGACCACCGTCGAGGGGCAGTAGCCGGAAATGTAGTACCCGTTGCGACACCGGGCGGCCAGCACCATCGGGCTGCGCGTGGTCAGCCCCGGCTTATCGAACGAAACCGTAACGCCCAGCCGCGGCAGCATCCAGCGCAGCAACCGTTCGGAAAGGAACAGCTTCCGCGGATCGTGCGGCACGGGCAGGCGGGCGTTGGTGACCGCGGCCGAGAAGCTGCCCCGAACCCAGGCCAACCGTCCGCGGCCCAACGTGCGGCACACGGCGTACGCGCGGGTTTGGTCGCCTTGGCGTACCAGGGCGCACACTTCATCGGCGGCCGAGGCCCGATAGTCGGGATCGACCACGGCCTCGACCCCGCCGGCCGAAACAACCGCGTTGTGCTCGATGCGGTCGGGCACGGCATCGGAGCCGAATCGGTCGGCCGGAAGGCCGTGTTCCAGCGTGAGCGCGCCTTCGATCGGCTCCGCCCGTTTCAAACCGAGCGCCGCCAGCATTTTCGGGCCAGCGTGGGTCAGTGGACCGTAAAGCAGCACGCGCGCGCCCTCGGTCGCGGCGGCCGTCAATTCGGTTTCGAGGGCCGAGTCGGCGTCGGGCACGGGCGCCAGCAAGATCGTTTCGGCCAACACCTCCGGCCGCGCGCGGCGAACCTTGAGAAAGTTTTCGGTGCTCACCACCGAATTGAGCGGCAGCCCGTCGTTCAGCGCCCCGCGAAGGAACCAATCGCCGAAAAACGCCTCGGCCGGGCGGCTCTGCTCGAACACGCGGCGATGATTCTCGGCGAAGGGGTAAATCCAAGTCATCAGCCCGGGCGCGTCGCTGTAGTTTTCGAGCCCGCGGACGATGTGCGGAATGACCTCGATCGGACATTGATCGGGCAGATGGCCGAACGAGTCGTCAATGGTCAGCAGCGCGACATGCGACGGTCGGGAGATTTCGCCCTGGGCGTCGATGCGGGCCACGGCCAACGGCAGGTAGATGTCGTGCGGTGAGCGCCCGTAGCGGTCGAACCACGGGCTGTTGAGCCACCAGGGATCGTGCGTGTAGAAGCGGAAGGGAAACCGGCCGTTGGGCGGCAACTCGACGATCCGCGAAAGGTATCCGACGATCTCGAGTCCGAAATCGCTATCGAGCGCTCCCCACGGCGAATTGGGCGGGGCCACCATGTTGAAGTCGCCCGAGTAAATATCGGCCAGCGGCGTAGCGGCGGTGGCCAGGTCGGTGCCGGTGGCCAGATTCGTGCCGCGGGTTTCCAGCGGCAGGTCGCAGTGGCGGCGGAAGTCGCGACAGAAGCCGAGGATCGCCTGCCGGGCCGATTCGGCCTTGGCAGTGTCGAACCGCTGCCCGTCGAAAAGGATGCCCTTGGTGCTCCAAGCCGTCAGCGAAAACCCGAACCCATTCGAGAGCCAGAGGTAGTCGAAGCCCAGATCTCGGGCGAAGTGGGTCGTCTGCTTGCCGAGAAACGTGCCCAACGAGGTGCCCTCGGCAATGCCGTTGGGAAAGCCGGCGTAGGGCCGGTCGTCGGCGTGGAGCACGGCCGCGCACGAAACCCAGCGGCCCTTGCCGGCCGTATCGCCCTGGGCGATCTCTTTGTGTCGCTCGTACTTGAACGGCGACCGGGCGAACTCGGGCCCCGGATCGAAGGTGGCCCCGACGAACACCGGCTTGCCGGTCATTTGTCGGCCGACCTCCTTGAGCGAAGCGACGATGCGAGCCAAGTCGCCGTAGGTGATCCGCGGCGGATCGGCCATGTAGAGCTGCGGTTTCGAGTGCAGCGACTGGCCCGCCGGATCCCAGTGCAACGGTTCATCGGCCGGATGGGCCATGCCGAGGTAGCGGGCCCATTCGATCTCGTCGTCGTTTCGGCCGCGATATTCGAGGATTTCGCTGCCGTCGGCGATCCACAGCAGCACGGCCGTCGATTCCGCCCGGCGAATCAGCGGCAGCCATTGCTCGAAGGCTTTCGCGGCCACGGCGCGGAGCGTCGCGCCGTCGAGCTTGCGATACGGCTTGAGGCTCATCTCCAGCACCACGCGGCGGCAAAGCCGATCGGGCACAAGCGACGGGGAGGGCTGGGCCACCGGGATTTCGGGCCGAGCCTCGGCCCCCAGCAGGGCTGACTGCGGCCCCGTCGCGCCGAACAACAGCGCAGCCGGCCACGCGGCCCCCATGCCCGCCATCGACGCCTTTAGCCAACTCCTCCGCGACCAGCGCGACGACATCGTCTCGGCCCTCATCAAGAATGTCCGTCGATCACTCGCAAGCGTTCGTTGATCGATGTCACTGAGCCACACGCAAAACAGACGCATCGCCCGCCCGTTTCAACCGCGGAGGCCCGTCAACCGCCAAAGCATATCATCGTCCAACGTCTTCCGGCAACCGAAAACCCAACGTCAACAGAAGCGCCCAACTGCCGACGATTCCATGAAATCGAACCTTTCGCAACAACGGCGACGGCCGTCTCGCTCGGCGCAGATCGGGCAACCAAGCAGGGGAATGATGGCTTCCGGCCGCAGGCGATTGCCGCAAGCCGGGCAGTTCGCTATCGTGGGCGATGCGCCGCCGTTGCGGCCTTTGTGTAAAGACGATCGATAT
Organism: Thermoguttaceae bacterium; assembly: GCA_029975295.1. Classification (GTDB taxonomy): domain Bacteria; phylum Planctomycetota; class Planctomycetia; order Pirellulales; family Thermoguttaceae; genus JARKPK01. The sequence continues at coordinate 14,277 of JARKPK010000082.1, forward strand.
TTCGAGAAACAAGGCCGAACCGGCTGCGCATCGCCCTCGGCGAATCGGCCGCCCGAGCGTCGGCGTGAACCGCAACTTCTTTCAGCGGCAAAAGGCATGTTCACCACCTTCGAGCACACGGCCGATTTGGGCTTGCGCGTGCAGGCCGATTCGATCGAGTCGCTATTTGAAGAAGCGGCCTTGGGGCTGATGTCGATCGTGTGCCGCAATCCCAGTTCGATCGAAACGCGGCAAACGCGGCCGATTCGCATCGCGGGAACCGACTGCGAGGAGCTGCTTCACGATTGGCTCGACGAGTTGCTCTATCTGTTTTCGGCCGAACATTGGCTGGCGGCCCGGTGCCGCGTCGCCTTCGACGCCGAAGGGCTGACGGCCGAAGCGAACGGCGAGCCGGTCGATCGCCGGCGTCATGAGTTGGGGCAAGAGGTCAAGGCGATCACCTACCATGGGCTGCGAGTCGCCCGCCACGACAACCAATGGTTGGCCGAGGTGATCGTCGATCTATAATTCCCTGCCCAGCGCTTTCGCGCCGGCGTGGGCCGCCTGCGGAAACCGGTGCGGGCGAGTGCGCGGGGTGCGGGCAATGCGCCGCGAGGTTCGGACGATCGCCCGAGCGGAACGGTGTTATCGTTGCGATGGAGAGTCGGTCATGGGCAAAGAAGGCTTCACCGGACCCTTGGAACAGATCGACGAATGCACTTGGCGGATTCCGTCCGACTACAAGGCGGGAATGCGCGTCGAGGGGCGGATTTACGCCGATCATCGGCTCCTCGATCAGATTCGCTCCGATCAGGCGCCCGAACAAGTGGCCAACGTGGCCTTTCTGCCCGGCATTCAGCAGGCCAGCTTGGCCATGCCCGACATCCATTGGGGCTACGGCTTCTGCATTGGCGGCGTTTGCGCGACCGATCCCGAGGAGGGCGGAGTGATTTCGCCGGGCGGGGTGGGCTACGACATCAACTGCGGCGTCCGCCTGATTCGCTCGAACCTGCAATACGAAGAAGTCCGCCCCCGACTGAACCCATTGATCGACGCGCTGTTCCGCCGCGTGCCCGCCGGTGTGGGCGAGGGCGGCGAGTACCTGTTCGGCGGCAGCGAAATGAAGGACCTGCTGCGCCGCGGGGCAGAACATCTGCGCGCCAAGGGCCTGGCCACGCAACGCGACCTGGAATTCACCGAAGCCGGCGGATGCCTGCCCGACGCCCGGCCCGAGTTCGTCAGCGACCGCGCCCTGGCCCGCGGCGGCGACCAATGCGGCACACTGGGCTCGGGCAACCATTTTCTCGAAGTGCAGGTGGTCGAGGAAATCTGCGACCCGGCCGCGGCCGAGGCGATGGGCCTGACCCGCGGCTCGCTGGCGGTGATGATTCACTCGGGATCGCGCGGGTTGGGCTATCAGGTTTGCGACGACGCGCTGCGCGACATGCGCGACGCTCCGCGACGGTACGGCATTTCGCTGCCCGACCGCCAATTGGTCTGCGCTCCGGTGCGCAGCGACGAGGGCCAACGCTACCTCGGCGCGATGCGCTGCGCGGCCAACTTCGCCTGGGCGAACCGCCAGTTGCTCATGTGGCAAACACGCGAGGTGTTCGCCGAGTTCTTCGGCGCCGATTGGGAGCAGCTCGATCTGCAACTGGTGTACGACGTGGCCCACAACATCGCCAAGATGGAACGGCACGTGATCGACGGCCGCGAGAAACTGCTGTGCGTGCATCGCAAGGGTGCGACTCGGGCGTTCCCGGCCGGGCACCCCGAACTGCCCGAGGCCTATGCCCGGACCGGTCAACCGGTGATCATCCCCGGCGACATGGGCAGGGCAAGCTGGGTGTTGGCCGGCGAACCGGCGGCGATGGAAAAGACCTTCGGCACCTCCTGCCACGGCGCCGGGCGAGTGATGTCGCGCACCGCGGCCGTCGCCCATGCCCGCGGCCGCCGAATCGAACAGGAATTGGCCGATCGCGGGGTAGCCGCCCGATGCCGCCACTGGAAAGGCCTGGCCGAAGAACAGCCCGCCGCATACAAAGACGTGAGCGTGGTGGTCGATGTGGTGCATCGGGCCGGGCTGGCCCGCAAGGTGGCACGGCTTAGGCCGGTTGGCGTGATCAAAGGCTGAACCTTGGGCGTTCGGCCGCCGAAAGCGCCGCAAGTGAAAGGCTCGCCCTGCCGTGGGCCGGGGCCAGTTGCGCTGCAGGCCGTCGACCACAACGTCTTAAAGCTGGCATCGTAGTGTTATCGCAACGGGTGGCAGGCCGCACACTGCAACGCAACCGGCTCCCATGGGCCGAGGTGCGCTTCAATCGAGTCGTCGCCCGTGGTACAACGAAATCCAGGTGGGAGAAAACCGATGAACCGGCGATTCCCGGCCGCCGTTGTTGCGGCGGCCGTTGCGTGGTTGGGAACCATGGGGTGCGGTCCGCGGGCGGCCGAGCGCGCCGCGCCGCCGGCCGGGCCGAAAGGCGTTCAAACCGAGGGGGTGCGAACCATGACCATCGAAATCACCAGCACGGCATTCAAGCAAGGCGACCCGATTCCCAAGAAGTACACCGGCGAAGGCGCCGACGTTTCGCCGCCGCTGGCGTGGAAGAACCTGCCCGAAGGAACGAAGGAGTTGGCGCTGATTTGCGACGATCCCGACGCCCCGACCGAAGAACCGTGGGTCCATTGGGTGATCTACAAGATTCCGGCCGGCGAGAAGGGCCTGCCCGAGGGCGTGCCGCGCGACCTGCGGCTGAAACAACCCGCCGGTGTAATGCAAGGGCGCAACTCTTGGCCGAAAGAGAACGTCGGGTATCGCGGCCCGATGCCGCCGCCCGGCCACGGCACGCACCGCTACTTCTTCCGGCTCTTCGCCCTCGACGGACATCTGACCATCGAGCCGGGCGCCACAAAAACCAAGCTGCTCGAAGAAATCCGCGATCACATTCTCGGCGAAGGGGTGCTGATGGGCACCTACGAACGCTGACCGCCGCCTCGGCCGATACAATCGGCGCCATCGCTTCCGCTGGCACAGCCCGCCCGCATCGCTTTGCCGGGCGGCGGATTCGGCCGTTCCAAATCACCCCCGCTGCGCTGCGGCAAAGCTAAGTTTGTATGGCCCTTCAGGAACGCTCGGCCGGGGGCAGTCTTCGGTCGATCGATCCCTGTTGCGGTCTTGCCGAGCGTGGTTGTTCTTGCCTCAGCAATGCTCGGCGGCAACGCGGTTCGCCGCCGCTTTGACCGAGCAACTGGTTTGCAAGGGGTTCGTCCCCGGGAGCCCAAGTCATGTCCGAAACCCTCAATGCCGCCGCCGAAACCTTCGTCGATCGCCGGTCGTCGCATCCCTCAGGCGGCGCCATCGGCATCGAACGCCGCCAATTCGCCGACAGCCACGATGGCCTGTCGCCCGACGCCCGCGAACTGGCCCAAGCCATCGATTCGTACAAGCTCTTGCATCGGCGCCGCTTCATCACTTACGAGGAAATGCTCGCGGTGATCAAGCAATTGGGCTACCACAAGTAGCGCGCCGATTGCCGACGGCCTTCTTCCTATTAAAGCCGGAGCGCATCGCTCCTTCGCCGCCGCTGCCCGCCTAATCGCTGCGCCCGGTGGCCGCATCAAACTCGTACACGGCCGGCACGAGCATCGCGGCAGTTGCAAAGCCGTACGCCGCCGACGTCACCAAAAAGACGCCCAGCGTGGCGCCCAGCAAATAGCTGGTCAAGGCGTAGAACGTGGCCAACGGGCAGGTGAACGCGGCCACGGCCAAGGCGGTGGACGGGTTGCGGGCGCCCAGCGCCAGATAGAGCCCTAGACCGCCAAACACCCCCAGCGCGGCAAACGGCAAGAGTTGAGCGTGGAACGATCCGCTAAAAGCCACCATGATCCTCATGCAAGCGGCCACGCCCAGGAAAAGAAAGAACACAGCCCCCAAGCTGGTGGCCGCGGCGATACGGGTGTTCTCGTAAATCATGCCCGTATGCAAGCCGACCACCGCCACGAAGACGTACAACACCCCGCCGCCGCCAACCAGGTACAGCAGGTTCTCCGTCCCGATCCCGCCGCGCCACCACACGTAAAGCAGCAACAGCAGCGGCGCGGCAATCATCTCTTTGACGTTGTAGAACACACCGCCGAGTTTGCCGAAAACGATTTCCGCCGGCGTCAGATCGGTGACCAACAGCAAATCGAGCGATTTCCCGTCGCGCTCGGCCGTCAGCGAACTGACGGCCTGGGCGTTGACCAACACAAGGCTGAGCAGCACCAACGGCACAAGCACGGCCGCCCCGTGCCCGTACTCGGCCAACCGCCCGCTCTCGATCATCAACTGAATCCCCATCGCCGCCAGCGCGCAAAGCGCCAAATACCCGAGGCGAACCGCCAGCACCTTGCGGCCGTAGGCCCAGGTGCGCATTTCGCGCCACAGCACGGGATTGTCCCAAACAGGCCGCGATTTCGACACGACCGCCTCGGTCCCGCCCACCGTCCGTGTCGGTTGTGCCTCCGACAACGAAGCCGATTCCCCCGAGTCCGGAGTTTCGGCGTCGTCGGTTTGGGCTGCCGCTCGGGCGCTCTGCTCGTCGCGCACCACATGCCAACGGCGAACAAACACCACCGCCGTTGCGTTCAGCGCCGCTGTTGCCGCCAAAGCGAACAGCAGGAACCCCATCGTCGGACCCGCGACCCAATGTGCGCCGCCCGTCAACGCGGCGCCTCCGACGCCGGCCGGAAACGGCTGCATCGCAGCCAGCAGCGCCCGCCACGGGCTCAGCGAGGCGGCGTATTGTTCGACCGCGGTCCCGAGGCCCAACGCCTGAATCGCCCCCCCGGCGGCCAATTCGCCCAACGCCACCCACACCACCAAACCCAAAAGGGTGACGGCCAGAGCCTGAAAGGTCTTCTCGCGCCAAAGCGCAATGGTCGATCCCAAGCTGCCGCAAACCAGTGCCGTCGCCACGGTCACCAAATACACTCGTCCGATCTGCTCGAACGACACCCCGCCGAACAACGTGATCAACAGGAACACCGGCAACGAGGCCGCAAGCATTACGCCCACGGAAAGCAAGCTGGCCAGCAGCTTGCCCAGCACCAGCTCGCTATTGGTCAAATGCGTCAGCAGCAGCAGCACGAAGGTGCGGCGGTCTTTTTCGTGGGCCACGGCCCCGGCCGCCGAAAGCGCCGCAATGAACCCCACCAATGCCCATTGCAGCGGAGCAAGGAGCTGGAAGACCAGCGCGCCGAAACGGGCTAAATCGCCCACGTCGCGCACCAGTTGCGTTCCGGTCAACACCAACCAAGCGGTCAGCATCAGCACCACGAGCATTCCGGGATAGGCCGCCCGAACCAAATACAGACGCGGCCGTCGCGGCGCTGTGGCCAACTCGCGAGTGAACAACGGACCGATAATCACAACCAATCGCTCCTCGTGCTGAATGCGTTTCGAGATTGCCCGGCTTCCTCGGCGCAACCGTAGGCGGGGCGAGTTCACTGCGCTGCACCGACCGCGAATCCCAGCGCCGACCATGCGAAGACAATTCTCCCCAGACGCTTCCCCCAGTGTACGCCGATGAGCGGCGGGCGATCAATCGGACTTGCCCCGCACCTCGCAGCCGCCCGAACGCGTCCGGAGAGATGATACCCCAGTTCGATGAGCGGAGCATGAGCGCCCGTTTTGCTCATCGCAGGGCGCAATGGCCGGCTATCCCTGCCCGCCGCTGCGGCAACGGACGGTTTGTTCGATCCGCATGAGGGCTTCGTTGACGCCATGTGACTGCCTTCTATAATGGCAAGCTGAGTTGGAGGTTGTGCCGCGCATCGCGGCCGGCGCGGATCGGTTTGCGGCAACGCGTCTTCAAAAGGCCGAGGCCCTGGCGAAAGCGGCGCGTGCGACGCGCGGCCGCCCCGAAAGGCCGTTCGCGCCCCGCCGCCGACAACGGTTTGGCACAAAACAATTTAGGGAGAGAGTCTGATGGGCAAAGCCGTCGAAGTGACCGATGCCAATTTTCAATCCGAAGTTCTCCAAGCCGATCAGCCGGTGCTGGTGGACTTCTGGGCCCCGTGGTGCGGCCCGTGTCGCATGCTCACTCCGGTGATCGAGGAATTGGCCACGGAGAACGCCGGCAAGGCGAAGGTTGTCAAAATGAACATCGACGACAGCCCCACCACGCCGGCACAATACGGCATCAGCAGCATTCCCACGCTGATCGTGTTTTCGGGCGGCCAAGTTGTCGACCGCTTCGTCGGCGTACAACCGAAGAACCGCCTGCAAGCCGCCTTGGACGAAGCGGGCAAGTAGCCCGCAGTCCACGCAGGGGGCTAGCGGGCGGCCGCACGCTCGCTGTTGGGCCCCACATGGCAAGAGGGGAACGGGGCGAATCGCGGCCGCAGCAGTCGGCTCGGCTCGCTCCGCCACATCGCAGCGCAGGGGACGGTCTATGGCGCGGGTGACGTTGCGCGTGCTCGATGGGGCCGATCGCGGTCGGGCCTTTGAAGACCTGCCCACCCCGGTCACAATCGGCCGCGAAGACGGCAACACCGTGCAATTGAACGATGAACGGGTCAGCCGCTTCCACCTGAAGATCCAAGAAGACGCCGGCCGCTTGGTTCTGACCGATCTGCAAAGCACCAACGGCACGAAGATCAACGGCGAAAGCGTCCAGATTTGGGTGCTGCGGCCCGGCGACGTGATTCAACTGGGGCGCAGCATGCTCTTGTTCGGTTCGCGCGAGCAGATTGCCCGGCGGTTGGCCTCGCTGCGCGACGCCGAGCTTTCCTCCGGCATCGCGCTCGATGTGGAAGACGCCGGCCCCGAAACCAGCTCGGTTTTGCTCGACGACGAGCTGCGCACGTTCGGCGACGCCGAAACCCGCGCTCGGCTGCACACCTTGCTTCCGCCCGAGTTGCCCGACGACCTTTCGCCCGCCCAGGCCGCCCAGTTGGCTGAATTGCTCTTGTATTTGCAACTCCGGCTTCGGCAGGTCATTTCGGCAGCCCGCGCACAACCGAAGAGCGACAAGGTGACGCTCGAAGCCCATCCCTGGCAGGGCATCGTCGATCTGCAAGACCGCTTGGCCCGATACCTGCGAACGGTTGGCGAACCGAATAACGACTTCTGAGCTGCGCCGCCGAACAGTGAACGCGGCCGCTGTCGCAACAAGGCCGCCGATCAGATCACTTTCGTGAAGCCCGGCATGGCGATCGGGTATTTGCCGTGTTCGTCGGGCACAACCGGCGGCGGCGTATCGAGCGTAAACTGCTCGATTCCCGGCGCCAGTTCCACCGTGCTCGCCAAGGCCTCGTTCCACGTAATTTCCTTGCCCGACTCGCACGCCATGCGGCCCAAAATGCCCGTCATCGCCGCGTAAGCGCATCGCTCGGCTTCGTTGTACGGGCGGTCTTCGCGGATGGCCGCAAAGAGCAGATCATGCTCGTGCTGATAGTGATTATGCGGCGGCCCCTGATAGCGCCAAATCACATTCTCCGGCGCGATACGATGCCCGCGGTAGATCTTCGGGTCGGTGATGCCCTCGCCCAACACGGCCGCCCCCTTGGTGCCGTGAATCACGTCGCCGAAAAAGCCCCAGCAGTTGGCCATGTGCCGGCCCTGAGCAAAGAGCCGTGTGCCATCTTCAAAGCTGTACTCGACGGCGTAGTGGTCGAACAATTGATCAGGCTCGGTGCGCTGCTGGCGTCCGCCCTGGCCTTGGGCCGAAACCGGCCAACCGTTCTTCACCCAGCAGCAGACATCCAAATTATGGATCAGCCAGTCGAGCAAGAAGCTGCCGTTGAGCCACGTGAAGCACGAGTAGTTGCGGACCTGATGGGCCATCTCCGTAGCGCCGGCCGGTTTGGCCGCAAAACCCACCGGACCATGGCAACGATACGCCCAACAGGTGATCACATCGCCGATCAATCCCTGGTGGATTTGCGCGACGGCCTCTTCCAGCGGCCGGTAGTGCCGGCTCATCAAACCGCCGGCGATCTTCAGGTTCTTCGCCGCGGCCGCCTCGCCCGCCTTCAGCACCCGGCGCACGCCGGGGGCATCGACGCCGAACGACTTCTCCATGAACACATGGCAACCGCGCTGGACGGCATACTCCAAGTGCATCGGGCGAAAGGCCGGAGGTGTGCAAAGCAGCGCCACGCCGCCGGGGGCGATCGCGTCAATCGCCTTGCGATAGGCGTCGAAGCCCACGTAGCGGCGGTCTTCCAGGGCCATCTTGTCGGCGTGATTCTTCTCCAGGTTGCCAACGCTGCCCTTGATCCGATTCTCGAAAACGTCGGCCATCGCCCACAACTTGGTCGGCCCTTTCGTCGAAAGCGCGTTGTGCGCCGCGCCGGTGCCGCGCGAGCCGCAGCCGATCAGTGCCACTTTCAGTTCGTTGTTCTCCGCGGCAAAGGCCCGGGGAAGCCAGGCCGAGGCCAAGGCCGAACCGGCCGCCAGCCCGCCCGTTGCGCCTAAAAAACGACGACGTGAACCCTGGTTGCTGCGTTCGGTCATGATTCAACTCTCCGAAGAATGCGTGCGTGCTGCGCACGCGGAATGCGGGGCAATGGCAGGGGCGACGGGAAAGCCTTGGTCAAGTCCAAACGCGTCTGAACTTCCCGATCGCATCACTGCCGCATCGTAATCCACCGCTTTTCGGGAGTCAATCAAACGCTCGATTTCGCAGCAACCCGAGAATCGCCCAGCCGCGCCATCAACCGCGACGGCGGCGATGCCAATACCACGTCCCGCCGAACAACGCCGACGCCAACAGCGCCCACGCGCTCGGCTCGGGCACAGGATTGACGATCACGTCGTCAAGCACCAGTTCGGTCGTCACCATCTTGCCGAACGGCGTCAAATCCACATGTCCCCAGTTGTAGAACTCGATGTCGATCGGCAGCAGCGGGTTCAGCGGCGTCATGAGGAACTCATACCGAGTCGAGGCGCCGAAAACGCCCACCGTCGAGTCGGGCACGGCGAAATACTGGATCGGGTCGCCCGCCAACACGTTCGTAACCCGCAGCCCGAAGATCCCCTCTATACCGGGCATCGGATTCAACGCCGCGTCTTCGCCCGAAACCCAGAAGCTCAACAGGTAGGCCGGAGCCGGAGCAAGGTGGGTCGGCACAGACTGCCTCAGCACGACCGGCGCGCCGTGGATCGGCGTGAACGTCGGCGAACCGGGAAAGACCACTTCACGCGATGGCAAGAATGTCGGCGGCATATCGACAAACGCGCCGCCATTGCCGAAGTACAGGGCGGCCTCTCCATGAGGCAACGTGTCGGACTGAACCAAGCCCGACGGCGGCACCGTACCATCGGCGCCCCAAAGCGCGTAGTTCGCCGGCGGGCCGAACGACGTCCACCCGGTCGGCACCGCGAACGGCATCGAGGTTGTGCCTGTCGCCCAGAACAAGAACGGTGGGCCCGGCGGCGGCGCGCCGATCTCGAAACTGCCGTTGGCCACCAGGTTGCCTACGTGCGAACCGAGCATTGGGCCGGCCGGCAACAATGTCATCGCTCCCAATGCCGGCCACGCCGCACTGAGCAAAACCGTCAGCATGGCAACCGACATCACTCCGCCTTTCACTCCCAACTTGCGCAACTTCATCGGAGCACCTCCTGAGGATCAAGAACGTTGGTCGCCGCAGAACGATCAAATCCGGGTCGGCGTCGAGAAGCCGTCCGCAAGCCGCGGCGACGAAGAGCGAACGGAAAACGTCTCGACACCCGGAAAGCGGGAACGCAAACGCTTTCTGAAGAAAACGCCTCGTTGCAATTCGCTAAGGGTGAATCACGCTTTTCGTTCGACCAAACCCGTCCCGACAAGAAAATACGCCCGCCGCAAATCAAAACGGTGGGCGACGCAGGCGGATCGCGCCTACAGCTTTGGGCGGCAAATTGCCCGGCGCTAATTCGGCCCAGCGCCAGGCACGCCACGATGACAAGCCTGCTCTTGGGGCACTGCCCCAAGTCAGTCTAAAAAATCCTACAGCCGGGCCCATGAGCGTCAATTCCCACTGACACAAACGTAATAATGCCGTTTTCCCGTTGTCTTGCTCGAGCCACAGGTGGGGTTGCTCCAACAGACTATTGGGACAACAAGTTGCGTTCGCTCGCGCCGCCCGACTGAAGGAGGCAAAACGGGCCCGGACGGACCAAATGGACACTTTGGACGACGACAATCTCCAAGGATTCCGCCGCTTCCAGCATCGCGTTTAGGCCTGCGAATGGGAGTCGGGGCGCGCGTTTCCGCGGCCGCTTTTGCTCTTGGCTTGATCCCCGTCTCCGCGGTATCTTCCCCGCTGTGAACATCGTGGTTTTCTTGCCTAATTGGCTCGGCGATTTGGTGATGGCGACGCCGGCGCTTCGCGCGTTGCGCCGTTTGTACGGGTGCCGCGCGCAGATCATCGGCGTGGTTCGCCCCCATCTGCACGAAGTGCTTGCCGGAACCGACTTTCTCGACGAGCAGCGCCCGTTCGATCCCCGCTCGCCCGACCGCGAGCAGCGCCGCTGGGCGCTGCTTCGTTGGATGCGCGGGCGGCAGTTCGACCTCTGCCTATTGCTGACCCACTCGTTCGACACCGCCCTGATGGCCCGATTAGGCGGGGCGGCAGTCCGTGTCGGATACGCGCGCAATGCGCGCGGCTGGCTGCTCAGCCAAAAGCTCACCCCGCAGCGATCGGGCGGCCGAATCGTGCCGGAACCGAACGTGCAAACCTACTTGGCCTTGGCCGAGGCAATCGGCTGTCCGCCCGAGCCGCCGAAGTTGGAATTGCGGCTCACTCCCGAGGAGAGCGCCCTGGGCGACCGCGCGTGGCAATCGCTCGATTTGCGCGGCGACGGGCGCGTTGTGGCGTTGAACAACAGCGGAGCGTACGGGGCGGCCAAACGCTGGCCCGGCGAGCACTGCTCGACGCTGGCCCGGCGAATCGCCGACGAACTCGACTACGACGTGCTGGTCATCTGCGGACCGGCCGAACGCGAGGCGGCCCGACAGATCGCCGAAAGCGCCGGGCATCGCCGCGTGAAATCGCTCGATTCGCTGCCGCCGAGCATTGGGCTGACCAAGGCCTGCCTGGAACGATGCCGTTTGACCATCTCCACCGATAGCGGCCCGCGCCACGTGGCCGCCGCCTTCGGCCGACCGGTTATCACGCTGCTCGGCCCGACGCTGCCGATTTGGATTGAAAACCCACTGGTTCGCAGCGTCGATCTGCGCGTGCCGCTCGATTGTTTGGGCTGCGGACGTCGGACCTGCCCGCTGGGTCATCATCGCTGCATGCGCGAACTGACGCCCGAACTGGTGTTTCAACACACGGCCGACGTGCTCCGCCGCGAAGCCGCCCGCGCCGCCTGACCCGCTTCCCGTCCTTTGCCGGAGTCTGACGATGCGTATCGGCGTGGCGATCGCCCAATTCGACCCGCAACGCGGCGGCGCCGAGTATTGGACATTCCGCCATGTGAAACAATTGCTCGCCGACGGGCATGAGGTTCACGTGGCCGCTCTCGGATTTGCCGAAGGGCATGGCCTGCCGATCACGGCCCACCGCATCGCGGCCGGCGTTTCGCCCTTGGCCCGCGCCGCAGCCGCCGAACGAATCCTCCGTCCCCTGCAACTCGACGTTGTCCACGACATGGGCCTGGGCTGGTTCGGACGGGTGTTCCAATCGGAAGACGGCTCGCGGGCCGCACAATGGGAGTGCAATCTGAAGCTGCTGCCGCCGGCTCTGCGGCCGATCAAGCGACTGCTGATGCGATGGCTTCCGCGCTACGTCGGACAACGCCGTTTGATGGCCCGGCAGTACTCCGACCCGCAGCGATTGATCATCGCCATCTCGCAGATGTGCGCCGACGACTACCGGCGGCGGCACGGTGTGGCCGACGAGAGGGTTCGGGTGGTGTATCATGGGGTCGAGACCGATCGCTACTCCCCCGACCGCGCCGCCGCGTTGCGCCCGGCGGCGCGCCGCGCGCTGCAATTGCGCGACGATCAACTGGCCGTGTTGTTCGTGGGTCACGACTTCCGCCGTAAGGGACTGGCCACGGCCGCCGGCGCGGTCGAACGACTCGCCGCCAGCGGAACCGACGCGCGATTGTTGGTCGTCGGCGGCAATCATCGCGGGCAACGCCTGCCGCTGCGCGCCGGCAAGGCCGGTTTGCTCGTGCCCCTGGGGCCGCAAAGCGATCCGCTGCCCTACTACGCCGCGGCCGACGTGTTCGCCCTCCCCTCATACTACGATCCCTTCGGGCTGGTCGTGCTGGAAGCGGCGGCGTGCGGCTTGCCGGTGGTCACCACCCGCAGCACCGGGGCGAGCGAACTGCTCCGCGACGGCCGCGAAGGCTTTCTCCTCGAGGATCCCGGCGACGCGGCCGCCTTGGCCCAACGGCTGGCGCTGCTGACCGACCCGCAACGCCGCGCTGCCATGGGCGAGGCCGCACGGCGCACCGCAGCGATGTTCGGCGTCGATCGCAACTACCGCGAAACGCTGGCTGTTTACGCCGAGACGATCGAGCGTCGAGAAGCGCCGTTGCGGGCGGCCTGAAAACGCCGGAAGAATCGGCGAGACGGAGCGGCAGCGCTGCCGACGCCGGAAGCCGGCCCGTTGAGCCTGCCGCGGTTGTTGCGACGGTTGAAGTCGTTCCGCGTGTTCAGCCGCCCATCTTCGGGAAGAGTTCGCGGGCCATGGTGATGGCCGCCGGGCCGACCAGCACAATGAAGATGCCCGGAAAGATGAACAACACCAAGGGGAAGATCAGCTTCACGGCGGTTTTGGCGGCTTTTTCCTCGGCCAGTTGCTGGCGGCGCGTGCGAAGCGCGTCGCTTTGCACGCGCAGCGCCTGCGCCACGCTGCTGCCGAATTTGTCGGCCTGAATCAACACGGCGCCCAACGCGCGCAAATCGGGCACATCGGTGCGGTTGCCCAGTTCGTGCAGCACTTCAGCGCGGGGACGGCCCATCTGCAACTGAAAATTGGCCAGGGCGAACTCTTCGCAGAGCACCGGGTAGCTTTCCTTCATTTCGTCGGCCACGCGGCGCATGGCCTGATCGAGGCCCAAGCCGGCTTCGACGCAAACGACCATCAGGTCGAGCGCGTCGGGCAGAGCGAGGAAGATCGCCTGCTTGCGCTTCTTGCCCAAGTAGCCGATGATCAGATCGGGCAAATAGAAGAACCCGCCGGCCAACAAGACGGTGTACAATCCGGCCTTCTGCGTTAGCCCGTGCCACAACACGCTCGCGCCGCCGAAGGCGAACAGCCCGACCACCAGCCCGGCGAACTTCAGCCCGAGAAACACGGTGACGGCCGATTCGTTGCGAAACCCGGCGACGGTGAGCTTTTTCCGCAAGGTGCTCACCTCGGCTTCGTTCTTCGGTTGCAGCGGTTTGGCCAGGGCCGGCGCGGCCTGTTCCAACGCTCGGGTAATGGCGTTGCCGCCCGCGTTGCCCGCCGCCGAGCGGCGCTTGCCGGGCGAGCGCAGTTCGGCCAAGCGCTCGATGGTCCGCGAGTTGCCCGCCGCGGCCCAGTCGAGGCCCCACCACGCCAGCGCGGCAATCGCGCCGAAGACGGCCACGGGAGTCAAGGTCGATAGATTGACGATTTCGACGGCAAAGATCATCGACGTTCACCTATCAATCGTTCGCGGAATCGCCGCGCTCGGTTCGCTTCGGGGCCGACAAGCGGGATTGCTCGTCGGCGGGCGTGGTCGCCCTGCATTTCACAGAGGCCGTTGTTACACCTGGATATTGACGATCTTGCGAATCACCGCCGCACCGAGCAATTGCATGACGATCCCGCCCATCAACAACTTTTTGCCCATCGGATCGGTGAAGAGCACCATTACGTAATCGGGATTGAGGTATAGCACGACGAAGAACAAAAGCACCGGCAGCGCCAGCAGCACGATGCCCGACAATCGCCCTTCGCCGGTCAGCGCCTGCACCTGCCCCCAAATGCGGAAGCGGTCGCGGATGAGCGAGCCGATCTTGTCGAGAATTTCGGCCAAGTCGCCGCCCGTCTGCCGCTGCAAAATCACGGCCGTGGCGAAGAACCGCAGGTCGAGGTTCGGCACCCGTTCGGTCATCGCCCGGAGCGATTCCTCCAAGGGCACGCCGAGGTTCTGTTCTTCGAAAACGCGGCCGAACTCGCGCGAGATGGGATTGGGCATCTCGCTGCCCACCATGTTGAATCCGTAGGCGATGCTTTGCCCGGCCCGCAACCCGCGGGCAAGCATTTCCATGGCCTCGGGCAATTGGGCGCCGAACTTCTTCAGCCGCCGTTTCCGCCGCCACAACAGCCACATGATCGGCAACGCACCGAAGAAGATCGCCGCCAGCGGCAGCAGCGCCGGATGAACCCTCAATGCGCCCAACAGGGCGGCGCCGCCCACCGCCAGGCCGCCGCTAATCAGAGCCAAACGCGCCGCGGTGAGCGAAACGTCGGCCTGCTCGAACAGCAAGCGCACATCGCCGAACCGTTTGAACAGCGATTCCCAGATGCTGGGCCGATCATCGAGGGGTTCGGCCAGCAGATTGCCCGGCTTCAGCCCCTCTTTGCTTTTCGTGCTGTGCGAGGTGATCGAGTGCAGCCGGTCTTCCAAACGCCCGCCGACGCGGTCGCGCAGCAACATCGCCACGCCGGCCACCAGGGCCGAAACGGCGACAAACGCCGCGACAGCGATCAAAATCATGCCGGTGCTCATGAGTCCGTTTTCCGTCTTATCTCATCGCGGTGGACCGCGGCGCCGTCGGGCCGCAGCCATCACCGCTCGAACCAGGTTTGCACAATACGCCAACCGCGGCCGCCGGCAAAGCGAAGCGGCCGATCGCCGCATTTCGCCCGCGCGGGCCGCTGTTCCCCATCGGCGGTTTCGTTCAGTCCTCGAGCATCACCCGTTCACGGAAGGCGCTGGCGGGCAACCGCACGCCGGCCGATTCCAACCGGTTCATAAACGTGGGCCGAATCCCCGTGGCGATGAATCGCCCATGGGCCCGGCCGTTTTCGTCCACGCCCGTTTTCTCGAAGCGATAGATGTCTTGCATCACCACGGTGTCTTGCTCCATGCCCACCACTTCGGTGATGTAGGTGACTTTTCGCGGCCCGCCCTGCAACCGGCTGGCCTGCACGATCAGATCGACCGCGCTGGCGATTTGCGTGCGCATCGCCTTGAGCGGCAATTCGAAGCCGGCCATCATGATCATGGTTTCCAATCGGGCGATGGCGTCGCGCGGCGTGTTGGCGTGCAGCGTGGTGAGCGACCCCTCGTGGCCGGTGTTCATCGCCTGCAACATGTCGAGCGATTCGGGTCCGCGGCATTCGCCGATGATGATTCGTTCCGGCCGCATACGCAGGGCGTTGCGCACCAAGTCGGTGGCCGTCACCGCCCCTTTGCCGTCGACGTTGGGCGGCCGGGTTTCCAAACGGACCACGTGCTCCTGCTGCAACTGCAATTCGGCAGCGTCTTCAATCGTCACAATGCGGTCGGTATTGGGAATGAAGCTCGAAAGGGTGTTCAACAGCGTCGTTTTACCGGACCCGGTTCCGCCGGAGACGATGATGTTCAACCGCGCCTTGATCGCCCCTTCCAATAGCATCACCATTTCCGGGGTGAACGCTTTGTAGTTGAGCAGGTCTTCCAGCTTCAGCGGGTTCTTGCCGAATCGGCGGATGGAAACGGCCGCCCCGTCCAGCGCCAAGGGCGGAATAATCGCGTTGAAACGCGAGCCGTCGGCCATGCGGGCGTCGACCATCGGACACGATTCATCCACTCGCCGGCCCACCTTGGAGATGATCCGATCGATGATTTGCATCAGGTGGTCGTTGTCGCGGAAAGTGACGTTCGTCTTCTCCATTCGGCCGCGACGTTCGACGTAAACGTTCTTCGGGCCGTTTATGAGAATGTCGCTCACCGAGGCGTCTTTGAGCAGCAGTTCGAGCGGGCCCAGCCCGAACGTTTCGTCGAGAACTTCGTTGATCAGCCGATCGCGCTCGGCGCGGTTGAGCAACGTGTCTTCGCTGTCGCACAGATGCTCGACAACCAAACGAATCTCGCGGCGGAGGATTTCGCCTTCCAATTCGCCGATCTTCGACATGTCGAGCTTGTCGACCAATTTGCCGTGGATGCGCTGCTTGAGCTGCTCGAAGGTCAGGTCCTTCGGCTCGTTCGTGCGGGGAGCGACGGGAAGCTTAGCCATGGGATGCCGTTCGCGGTTCTACTTCGGTGTATCGATGCCGATCGCGGCGGGCCTCGGCGCGCCAAGGCGGCCGGGGCGACTCTGCCGAATCAAATGCTTTGCCGACGCGGCCGTGCTCGTCGGCAACTCGATCGACCCGCGGCCGCCGGCGCCGAGTGCATCCGGCCGGGCCGAACTCGTCAATCGGGGAGTGTTGCCAAGGCAGCACCGCGCTGCCGACAATCTCCCCGGCAAACATAGCTTACAGCCGAAGCGCGCGTGTGGCAGAAAAACACCAATTCTCCTTCGGCCGCCGCTGGTGGCTCGGGCGGCGCCGGACAAAATGCCGCTTGGCGGCGCACGCCCCCCCGCGCGTAAAGGCGGAAGCGAACGATTTTGCCGAAGAGACCGCATGTGCTGTTTGAAACAGGCAACAGAAAGCAGCGCGCCGTGCTCTACCGGAACGCGCCGTCCGCCAATCTCATTGCTGAAATCGACGGAGCGAAAAACGACGCCGAACCGGCCGACGCATCGCAGGCAGGGGCATAAGGCGCAAGACGCTCGGCGCAGGCGTTCACCGATGCCGGCGGAGTGCTGTCGCTGCGGGTGGCGCCCAACTGGAACGGAATCGCGCGACGCGAGAGCCGTCGAGCGTCACTTCGATGGTTTCGAGCTCATCTTGAACAACCGGCCGAACAGCGAGTTCTTGGCGGTTGTCTCGGCGGATTCGGCCTTCGGCTCGCCGCACAATCCCTCGGCCAGCCCGACGACCGCCTGGGTGACGGCCGCCCGCGGATACTGCTCGATCAGCGGCACGCCGTTGTTGCGCACCTCCGCCATCGTGCGGTAGTCGTTGGGCAACTGCCAGAAGATCGGCTTGCCCATCGTTTCTTCGGCCTTTTTCAAGCTGATTTGCCCGCCGTCGAGCCCTACCCGATTGACCACGATCTTCACGCGATCGGCCAGGTTTTCCATCTCGCCAAGCGACATCATCAGCCGCACCACGTTGCGCAGGCAGGGCAGGTCGAGCTGCGTGACCAGCACGATATGCGTGGCCATCTCCAACGCCACCATGTCGATCGGCGTGTACGCCTTCGAAAGATCGAGCACGACGTGGGTGAACGTGGCTTTGAGCAAGCCGATCACCCGTTGCAGATCTTCGGGCGTAATCAGTCGGGCGTCTTCGATGCGCACCGGCCGCGGCAGAAGATACAAGCCCGACGAATGCTTCGTCAGCGACCGCTTCAGAAGCGAGAAGTCGAGCCGCATCACATTCTGGGCGACATCGACCAGCGTGTAGTCGGGAATGGTGTCGAGGAAGACGTCGGCGTCGCCCAGGCAGAGATCGAGATCGACCAGGGCCACGGAGTTGCGTTGATCGCGGGCCAACGCGCAGCCGAGGTTGACGGCGATGCTCGTCGAGCCCACGCCGCCGATCGCACCGGCCACGGCAATCACCTGGCTGCCGCGGGGCCGGCCGTCGCCCTTGCCGAAGCGCCGTTCGCTAATGCGCCCCAGCGCGGCCAACAGGTCTTCAATGCGCACCGGCTGCGTAAGGAATTCCTTCGCGCCGGCGCGCAGCGCCTGGAGAATCAGATTGCTGTCTTTCGAGCTGCTGACCACCAACACGGCGCACTGCGGGGCCTGCTCGCCGAGCCGCTCGACCAGATGCAGGGCCTTCTCCGGGTCTTCGTCGACGGCCACCAACCCGATGTCGGGATTGGTTTGCGCCACCACGTCGGAAAAGAACTCGTAGCGCGAGCACTCGGCTTCGAGCCAAATCATGTCCATGCCCAAAAGCATGCTCTTGAGCGACTCGCGTTTGGCGTCGTTAGGATCGACCAGGGCTAGTCGAAGTACATTGCTCATATCGATTGCCCAGCGCTCGACACAGCGACAGACTCAACGTTGCGCGCCGAACAGCACCCCCGCGCTTGCAGCTTCCCACCACCGTTTGGCGCCGATTTCTCCCTGCCGCAACGCTATTGCCCCGCGGCGATCCGCGATTCGCGCTGCGACCGCTGATGGCTGCGGCTCGCTGTCGGATGAGGTCGGCCGCGCTGCCGACCGCGACCGCGAAGTCTGTGCGGTGCGGTCGCGGCGAGGCAACTCGTTTCTCCGACAGCAAATCGGCATCTGAGAAATGTTAGTTCACCAGATCGTAGCCGATCGGACCAATGAAGCCCGGCTCCGCGGTTTTCGGCGCGTTTCGTTGCGGATAAACCGATTTCTGCGGCTGAGTCGCGATAGGCCGGTTTTGCGGCTTTTGCGAACCGCTGCCCCCGAAGACGCTGGGGCGCTGGGCCGTCAGCGGCACGGATACCGGGGCACGGCCCGAGACCGCCCCTTGGGGCGGCGGAAGCGGCAGAACCTCGCCGGGGCCGATCATGCCCGGCATCGACTCGCTTTCCGGGGTGTTCGGGGGGCATAGCTCCGTTGGGCAGTCCATCGGGCAGGGCCGAGGCACTTCGAGATGCCCTTTGAAGTACAGATCGCAGTCGCTCGGACTCATGGTGTGCTGCCCGGGGCCGCACGGTGGAACCTGGCCGGGATTCATCGGCTCGACCAGTTCCGGCGTCACCATGATCAACAGTTCGATCGTGTTGGTTTCCTCATTCACCTTGCGGAACGCCGTGCCCAAATAGGGCACCTCGCTGATCAAGGGCAGTCCCCGATTCTGAGCCTCGGTGCGTTCATACACCAATCCGGCGATGGCCAGCGTTTGCCCGGCCCGCATTTCTACGCCCGTCTCGACCTCGCGGGTGCGCAGCCCCGGTACGGTGGTGCCGGCCACGGTGACGCTGCGGCTGCGGTCGATTTCGCTCACCCGCGGGCGAACCTCGAGGCGGATGCACCCGTTGCCCAGCACGATCGGCACGAAGTCCAACTGGGTGCCGAACTTCTTGAATTCGATCGAGATGGTGCCCAAACTCTGGGGCACGGGCACGGGAAATTCGCCGCCCGAGGTGAACTGCGCCGGCCGGCCGCTGACGGTAACCAGCGTGGGCTCGGCGAGAATCTTGGCCAAGTCGTCTTGCCGCAGGGCTTCGAGCACGCCGAAGAACGCGCTTGCCCCATCGACCACTCCAAAGCTGAACGTTTGGTTGCCGCTAGTGGCAATTCCGCCGACGCCGGCCGACGTGATCAGCCCGCTGATCCCCGAAACCACCGAATTGCCCCCGCTGAAATTGGCGAAGTCGAATCCCAAACGGCGCAACTTGGTGCGGGAGACTTCCATCACTTTCACGTGCAGCAGCACTTGCTGCGCGCCGCCGACGGTGATGGCGTTGATGACTTTCGGATAGAACTCCTCGGCGATCCGCACGATCAAGTCGATGTGCTCCGGCCGATCGACGAAGCCGGAGATCAGCACCCCGTTGGCCACGGGCACCACTTTCAGAGCGGCCGTGGGAAACTGCGTGGCCAACAGATGACTGAGCGCTTGCGCATCGCCCATCACGATCACGTCGATCGTGTAAACTCGACGGTCTTCGCCCCAAAGATTGACTTGCGTTACGCCCGGTTTTTTGGCCGAAATCTGGATTTCGCCCGGCGACAACGGCGTGACATCGAGCAGATCGGGATTGTTCACCTGCGCCTGCGGGATCTTCTGGTCCATCGTCAGGATCCGGCTGGTGTTCACCGTCATCTCCAGGCGTTCCGACGCGGTGCGCACTTTATGGATGATCGAAATCCGCGGCACGCCCGGCGCGGCCTCTGCGGTCGAGACGGCCGCGCCCGAAGCAATCGAAGGCTCGGCCAAGGGTGCTTCCGTCACCGGTTGCGGCCGAGGCCGCGGATCGGCCGTCAGCGGAAGCGGTCCCGGCTGAGCCGCCGCGGCTGAGATGGCGCCGAAGCAAACGGCGACGGCCGCTGTCCAAAACGGCCCGGTCACCAAGCGAAACGAACTTCGCCAAGCGCGCATTGATGCGAACATCCTTGTTCTTCCTTAGCTTGTTTCGCGCCAGCGCGGCCGATGACGGTCGCGCAAATCGTTCTTCTGAGGCAGTCGTCCCTGTCCGGCCTCTCCGCACCCAAGCGGGCACGGCTTGGCGTCGCGGCCCGCGTTCGCTTCAGAACGGCGGCCGCCGGCGTTGATTGATCGTCACAAACACAAGGCTCAGCGCGGCTGTCGTTCGTTGGAACGACTCGGCCGCATGTTGGCCGGCCTCGCACCATCCACTCTTCTCACTCTCTTGAGAATCGATCGACTTGTCTTGTTTTCATTCCTTGGCCGACGCCGGTTCATCGGAAGACGGCTCTACTGGCGTCTTCTGCGGCGGCAATCGGCCCGAATCCTTCCCGCCCACACCCGCGTCACTCGGTTCCCCGAGGGGCCCGCTCGGCGCCGATTTCGCGATTCGGCTTACCGCGGCGCCGCCCGTCCCGGCCGCCGCAGCCGCCCCCGAATGAGAGCGCCAGCGGTCGGGCGACGAACGAGGCGACGGGTGGCTGTCGGCCTCCCGTTCCAAGGTCACATCCTCCACGCCGTTGGGCGATAGGATGCGCATGTTCCATGTTTCCGTCTGCGGCGTCGGGGCGATTCGTTCCAGAGGATTGGGACCGGCGTCCGGTTTCGACGATCGGCTGGCAGCGGCCTTCATGATGTCCAACAGGCTCACGCCACCCTTGGCGCTGCCCGGATCCTCCGGCACGAGCGATTCTTTTTCCGACTTGCCGGAATCGCTCTTGCCCAGCAGGTCCCGCGGCGTCACTTCGATCACGCCTTTAGTCGTGTTTTCATCGGGGGCGCGGAGGGCGAGTTTGATCGGGCCCAGTTCCGCGGCCAGGGCAAGCTTGGCGGCTTGCTCGGGCGTGACCAACAGCGACACTGTGGCCGCCTTGATCGTGCGCGATTCCTTTTCCGAACCAACTTCCACGATGTCGTTGACGGCAAACACCTTGATGTTTTCGAGCACCATCCGCATTCCCGTGGTTTCGATCTCGAACTGCGGATTGCGCGTCAGATAGGCCATCACATCGACGCGATCGCCCGGGTTGAGCAGATTTCCGCCGACCGTGTCGGTCGTGGCTTTCACCGCAACCACGCGAAAGCCTTTGGGAATGAGCGATGTGGGAATGTATTCTTCGCCCTTGCGAAACAGCTTGTCTTCAAGAATCGGCTCGCCGGCGAAGAGCTTCACCTTGGTGCGACGACCGTCCAAATCGTCGAGTTTGATAATCGCGCCGGGGGGAACTTTGTCTTTCGGCCACGGCTCCAATCGCACCAGTTGGGCCGAAAGCATGTCGCCCATCGCCACTTCATTCAGAGCGACGAAGATCGTCTCGGTTTCGCCCGTGACCAGTTGCACCTCGGGCGAGCGCGTGGCCAGCACCTGGGTAATGCCGATCGACGCCACCAACCCGCACCCCAACGCCACGGCCAACAAGGCAATCGATTTGGTCCGCATATGCTCCTCGCGTCCCTCAATCGCCCGCCCCGGTCGCCGCGTTTCTGCGGCCGGCAACGCGAGCTTATTGCACTGTTTCGCGCCGCATGACGGCGGAAGCCTGCAAGGTGAGGGCTTTTAGGTTCACGTTCGAAAACGGAATCGTCGGCAGCGGCACCCAGCTCACCTGACCAAACGGGATCGAAACCCGCACGGTCACCGGCTGGCCGAAGCCCGCTGTGGCCGGTTCGGTCGGCGTAATTTGCACCGTCGCTCCGGCAATGCCCGAGTTGCTCAAGTAGGTCGTCACGCTGTTCCGCACGCCGTTAGCTGTCGCGCCGTCGAGCACGGCCGCTCGCGCGCCCTCGCGGGCGGCGTTGGTGAGGATTTGCTGAACCATCACCGCGCGGCCGAACTCCAACATCCCGACAATCAACAGGAAGAACAGCGGCGCAACCAGAGCGAACTCGACGGCTGCCGCGCCTCGTCGCTTTCTTCGGCACGACCGAGAAAGATTCTCTAGTTTCACTTCGCAAAGTTGCGATTTGGGCGACTCCGCAGGCAAGCCGCTTGGCGATATAGGGGCTTTGGGCAATATGCGGCCGATCATATCAGCATCCCCATCCAAAGAAAGTAACCGATCGTTCCAATGGCAATCGGGATCCCGTAAGGCAGCAGGAGCATCGAGCTTTTTCGTTCCGCCGCGATGGCCGACAGGGTGTTGGGGTCGCGGATTTGCACGATCTCGTTGACGATCTGGCGGAATTGGTCGGCATGCCGAGTCCATGCCCGACGCCACAGCACCATAGCCACGGCCAGCACGCCGCCGACCACGGCCGAGCAAGCGAAGGCGTAGAAGGTTGTTGTGCCCCAAACCCAGGCGCCAACGCCGCCGAGCAGCTTCACGTCGCCCGCACCCATTCCGCCAATGGCGTACGCCGGCAACAGCAGGCCCAAGCCGACGGCCGTGCCCACCAAACTCCAGCCGAAGCCTTCCCAGCCATAGTTGGCCGTGCTGTAAATCCAACCGCTGATGATCAGCGGGAAGGTGATCCAATTGGGCACTTTCAACTTCCAGCCGTCGATGACCGCCGCCACGACAAGGACGACCGTCACCAGCCAGATGGGCCAATTCTCTTCTAGCGAAACGTTCAGATCATGGAAGAGCGACATCGTCAGGTCTTTCCTGCTTCAAAATGGTTCCTTGAGCGTCGCCGGCCCGGCGGCGATTGCCGTCGGGCCCGCTGCGGCAACAGCGGCTGTCTTCTCCGAGGCAACGCGCGCAAGCACGGCCGACCTCCGCGCGGTGCGGGGTCTCTCTAATCAATAGATAGGTTGCAAACAGCGTTGGGGACGGATGAAAACCAGCCGCATTGCCATCGGCTCCATTCTTCCGTTTCCCGCCGGAAGGGCCGCCCGGCCTGCCCGTTGCGCCCAGCCCCGCCGCGACGCTCACGAACGCGGCATCCCCCTCTGTTGAAGGAGCCTGCCCACCGAAACACGCGGTTTCTCCAGCCGCGGCGATGGTGCGGCGACCGACCGCCGATGATCGGCAGGAACGGATCGCCGGCCGACTGCTCGCACATGGCGCGGCCAAGAAAAACCGCGTTCCCTCGGCACGCACTGGCGCACCGAGGGAACGCACCGACAGGGGTTGATCAATCCTCGGAAGAGGAGGCCGGCGACGGGCTCCGTTGGGCCCGACGAACCGGCCGCAGGGCGGTGGGCCCTGTTGCAAAGCCTCTCCGCGAGGGGCCAGCTTGGACCTCGGGCGGGCAGGGCGACGTGGGCGACTCAGGCCGTCCCGAAGGACCGGCCTGTTGCGGGTCGCCCATGTCGCGCGGTGCCTCCCAGCGCCAAGACCGGTGCAGCCGTCGACTAGCTGCCGGTGCCCGCCAACGATTGCGCCACCGTGTTGAAGGTGGCGTTGGCGTTCGTGCCGATGGCGCTGATGGCCGCCAAGCAGACGATGATAATCAACGCCAGCATGACGGCGTACTCAACGGCAGTCGGGCCGTCTTCCGCCACAAGGAAACGACGCAGTTTTTGGGTGAACGACTTCATAACACTCCTTTCGTCCCGCGCCGGCGCGAACAGCCGCGCCGGCGCGGCCGGGAAGATGAGACGAGACCTTTGGGACGGCTCGCCGCGCAAAATCGCGCGGCGTTGGCCTGCCGGCCGTCCTGCCGATCTCAAAACCAACCTGGCGGCGCCTCAGCCCTCGGATTCACCGACTCACTCACCCTTTCGGCAACTCGGCCGCGGACGTGCCGCAACGCGGTCGTTCCGCCCGGAGCTTTGCGCGGCGCCCGACGACGCACGGTTGAGCGACCGGTCGCGGCGGCCCAGTCTGGCCCACCGACCACCGGCGCGCAACAACGCCGACAAACGCCTTGCCTTTATCGAGGATGAGGCTACAAGGCCCATTCGTCGATCTCTCGCCCCCCGTCCGCACCCGGCCGCGCCCCGCCGGCCCGACGCTCGCCCAACGCAGGCGAACAACTGCCGACAGCCGCGCCGCCCACGTTCAACGGCAGGCGAAAGCCCAAACGCTTGTTGTACGCTTCGTTATTGGATTTCACGCTGGAACGCGCGCGCGTTTTGCGAAGAAACCGGCTGTTTCGCGCAAGAACATGCGATCGTTCCCGCAAGAACCTGCATCGAGCCACTTGGGGCGAACGCCCCATCACCATTGCCATCGACCGCAACGGCCAAGCGGCGCTGCGGGCAATCGCGTTGTGCGCTGCCGACGGGGGCGGCCGATAAGTCGTGCGCCGCTCTTGGGGCGCTTCGAGGCCGCGGGGAGATTCCCGCCTGCAATCATTCCGTCACTCATTCGTCGGGCGGCCTTCGTTTCGCGCCGCCCTCTATTGTGAACCGTAGTGCGCCGGTGCCGTTTGTCAAATCGCTTTTTCGAAAGAGACGTCAATTCGCGTTCATTTGCGCCGATCGGCGCGCCGCGGCTGGGCTGCGTGGCCGGCGCGCGTCGTTGTTTTTCAGAGTCGGAGGGCAAGAAACGAGACTCGGCGCGGCTTTTCAGGGCCGCGCCGAGCCGGTGTCCGGTTCCCCTGTTCGCTACGGGTCTTTTCAAACCCTGTCGGGTGCGCGGGCTAGCTGCCCGAGCCGCTCGACAGCGACTGAGCCACGCGGTTGAACGTGGCGTTCGCATTGGTGCCGATGGCGCTGATCGCCGTCAAGCAGACGATGATGATCAGCGCAAGCATCACGGCGTACTCCACTGCGGTGGGGCCATCCTCCGAAACGAGGAAGCGACGCAACTTCAGAGCAAGCGACTTCATAATGTTCCTCCGTTCCAGGGTAAGGAGTCGCCCGAAGACGCCTCCTCGACCGGAACAAAACAAGGGTTGCAGCCGGCGGCCACTCGACCGCCGCGACTGCCGACGAAACGGGCCTTGCCAGACCCGTCTGTCTGCCAAAAGGTAGGTCATCTCTGGCATTAGTCAAACCGCAACGCCGCAACGCCGGACATAAGGTAGGGTTGTAGCGGCCGCACCGGCACGTGACGGCCCAAGATACAGGCCCGCAACGCGGTTGCGGCCTGATCCCCATAGAGCACTACCGCACCACGCCCGCCCGTACGGCCCATGGCCTTCGCCCCAATTCGATCGCCTGAAGATTTCATTGCTGCGCGCGCCGGCACGGCCAACGCCTGTTGGTTCGTCGCGGCGGCGCTGATGGTTTTTGCGGCGCTGGCAGGCCCCTGGGCGCTCGGCTACGACTACGTCCGCGATGATCTCGGCGCATTCCATGCGCCGCTGCGCGCCTTTTATGCTCAACAGATCGCCCGCGGGCAGCCGTTCGATTGGATGCCCGACCTGTTCTGCGGGTTCTATCTGACCGGCGAAGGGCAACTTGGCGGCTACCATCCGCTCAAATGGTCGCTTTATCGGTTTCTGCCGCTTCATGGGGCGATGGGCGTCGAGTACCTTCTGCCCTACCCGTTGCTCGCGCTGGGAGCTTGGTTTTGGCTCGCGCGATTGCTCAGACGCGGCGATGCCGCGGCCTTCGGGGCGTTGGTTGTCGGTTGCAGTTCGTTCGCTCTGATGCGATTGATCCATCCCCATGCCGTGGCCGTGGTGGCGCATCTTCCGTGGTTGCTTTGGCTGACCGAGCTGCTTTTCGACGCCCGCCGGCATGGTCGCCGTCGCGCTGCGGCGGCGCAGGCCGGCATCGCACTGCTGACTGCTTCGCAGTTGCTCCTCGGCTATCCGCAATATGTTTGGTTTACATGGCTCGCCCTGGGGTTTGTGTGCCTATGCCGTGTCGGATCGCGCCGAGCGTTCGACCCCAAGGTCCACCGCAACACCGGGCGGACTTGCTTAGGCGCCTCGGCCGGCTTGCCCTGGGCGGCGGGGCTCGGCGGCGCGGTCGCGCTGGCAGCGGCCGTGGGGTGCGGCCTGTTGCTGGCCGGCATTCAACTCCTGCCCACCGTCGATGCCCTCGGCGAAAGCGTCCGTCGCTCGGCCGGCGCCGAGTTCAGCGCGGCCGGCTCCTGGCACCCGCTCAATGCCGTTCAATGGATCGCGCCGTATCTGTTTGTTCATCGCGTTGTCGGCGAAAACACGCATGAGCTGGCGGCCTATCTTGGGGCCGCTCCGCTATTGCTGGCGGTTTGGGCCTGTTTTTCGCACCGCAACGATCGCCTCGGCCGCTTGGTTGTGGCGGCGCTGGCGGCCGCATTGCTGGCCCTGCTGGCGGCCCTGGGAGAGTTCGGGCCGCTGCACGCGGCATTGGCCAAGATTCCGTTGCTCGGCAGTTTCCGCTTCCCGTGCCGAGCGATGGTGTTGTTTCAATTGGCCGCAGCCGTGCTGGCGGCCGTGGGCTACGCCCGAGTATTCTCCGCACCGCCAACCGAGCAGTGTTCCGCGGTGAACGACGCTTCGACAAAGCGACGTTTGCCCGGCGATCCTCGGGCTGTGTTGACGTCCGCGCCGATGCGGGCTGTTGTTCTGCTTTGCGGCGCTTCGTGGCTCGTCGCCCTGTGGGCATTGGTCTGGGGGCCGGCCGAGATCATCGGTTCGCCCGCGGCCGTGCTTGCCGGCCCGGCCCTGCTTTCGTTGGCCGCTGGGCTGATCGTCGCCGGGTTGATCGGTCGGCCCTGGGCGGCCGCTGCCTTGGCGCTGCTCACCGCCGCCGACTTGGGCTTCAGCGGATTGAGCTATTCGGTTTACGCGCCCGGCGCGCTGGCCCGTCGCCCGGCAACGCCGATCGGCCTGCCGGCCGCTCCCGCGCGTGTCGTTTGCGACTTAGCCCTGGGGCAATTACCCCAACGGCGCACCGGCAATCAATTACTCGCGGTTGGGTTTTCGCGGGCCGATGGCTACGCCGGCCTCGAGCCGCAGCGGCCGTGGTGGCCGTGGCCCGCTGCGTTTCCGCCCGAGGCCGGTGTCGAATTGTTGCGCCGCGCCTCGGTGCATTGGATTCGCCAATCAGAAGAAGCCCGCCGGCTCGGCCTGCCCAATGCCGCCACGCCCGCCGCCGATGCCAATCCGTCATTTGACCATCCGATTCGGCCGTGTTCGGCCGGCGCAACCGTCGCCACGGCACCGCCCGCCGGTTGGCTGGCCGTTCCCGACCCATTGCCCAAAGCTCGGCTCGAATCGCCCGCTCGCCAAGCAGACGAGTCGCCCGCCAAGCCGCCCGCGGAATCGCCCAAAGCGTTGCCGGCCGCGGGCCGCGTCGAAGTGGCGTTCGAGCGGCCCGGGCAAATGCAGTTCCATGTCGAATCGCCCGCCGAGGCGCGGCTCGTCGTTGCCGAAAGCTGGCATCGCGGCTGGCAAGCCTGGGTCAACAATCGGCCGACGCCGCCAGCCGCCACGGCCGACGGCTTCCTTGCCGTTGACGTGCCGGCCGGGAGCCATGTCGTCTCACTGACGTTCGATCCGCCGAGCCTCCGCGTCGGCCGGCGGCTGAGCCTGTGCGGAGTGATTGCCTTGTTTGCACTGATTGTCGTTGGCGGCCTGCGCCGGCGCCCCGCGCGGCAACGCACCGCCCCACCGAAAGCACCCATCCGATGACTTCCATGAACAAACGTCGCCCCTTGTTGAGCATTGTTCTTCCGGTGTTCAACGAAGAACTGGTTTTGCCGTTGCTCATGTCGCGCGTGGCCAAGGCGGCCGAGGCGTGCGACCTCGAATACGAAATCGTTTTTGTGGACGACGGCTCAACCGATGCCGGCGGGCAACTGCTCGACGACTTCGCCCTCTCGCAATCGCAGGTTCGCGTGATCCATCTGTCGCGCAACTTCGGTCACCAAGCGGCGGTGCTTTGCGGGCTGCACCATGCCCGCGGCGATGCCATCGTGTTGATGGATTCCGACTTGCAAGACGCTCCCGAGGCGATTCCTCGCTTCGTGCGCGCTTGGAAAGAGGGCTACGAAGTGGCCTACGCCGTTCGCGCAAAACGCAAAGAGAACCTTGTGAAGCGCGGTTTGTTCGCAGCGTTCCACCGGCTGCTTTCGCGGGCGGCCTCTACGCCGATTCCGGCCGAGGCGGGGATTTTCGGATTGATCGACCGCCGTGTGGCCGACGAAATCATTCAGCTCCACGAACGCGATCGGTACTACCCGGGCCTGCGCAGTTGGGTGGGCTTCCGCCAAATCGGCATCACCGTCGAGCGGCTCGCTCGATACGACGAAAAACCCCGGGTGTCGCTGGGCGGGTTGTTCCGTTTGGCGAAAACAGCATTGTTTTCCTTTTCTCAGTTGCCGCTCTGGTGCTTTTACCTGATCGGCGCGGCCGCCGGCACAATCTTTCTGGCCCTCAGCGGTTATGCCCTCTATGCCCGGTTGTTCACCGATTCGGCCATCCCCGGTTGGACAACCCATGTGTTGGTGGGCAGCTTCTTCGGCGCGCTCAACGCGCTGGGAATCGCCATTTTGGGAGAATATGTGGTGCGGATTTACGATCAGGTTCGCGGGCGCCCGCACTACATCGTCGCCCGCCGCGTGAATTGCCCCGACCACGACTCTCTGCCTGAGACAAACGGCCCGACCGACCACGACCGGAACATCTGCCCGACCGTGCCCGGCGGGCGACGATCGTGAACCCAACCGGCTTGCCGGAAACGCACGGCGGATTGGGCCGCGGGGACGATCTCGCCCTTTTCCGAGGCTTCTGTCGAGCCTCTTGCCGAACACCTTCCGGAATCGCTTGCGCGGCCCTTGAGCGATTGGCCCGCAATCAGGACGTACCGAGAGCCTCGGCGCGGGGCGCGGCGGCGGGCTTCGTGCGACGGGCCGCTGAAATCAAATCTCGGAACACTGCGGGGAATCGCGCCGCACCGAAACACCAGAGCGGCGCGACAAGGGCGCCCCAGTATTGATTGAACTCTTGCCCCACCAGCGACAACCCCACAGCATAGCCGGCCGTGGTTGCGGCAACGCGCCTTCCAACCGGCGAATCCCAGCCGACAAGCCCAATCATCGCCGCCGCAAACCACAAGCCCGAAACCCATTGCGGCAAAACGAGCAGGTAAGCGTTGATTTGCACCGTGGCCAGCAGAAAGCCCAGCCCGCCACAGCGCACCCAGCCGTGCGCGTGGGCGGTGTCGTCAGGACGAATCCAGCCGGAAACCGTCGCCGCGTGCAACGCATAGCCCGCCGCGTAGGCCGACATTCCCAACAACCAGCCGTACATTTCGCCTCGACGCCGCTCGCGCCAGGCCCAGGCCAGACAAAGCAGAGCGTAGGGCAACGCCAACTCGCGCACCGCCAAAGCCGCCAAACCGCACACAACGGCCCAACCGCGGCGCTCGATCCCGTAAAGACAAAGCGACAGCGCGATCAACACGCCCGCCCAAAGCTCAGGCATTAAATAGATGTCGCCCAACATGCAAAGCAACAACGGGCCCGACAACGCCGCGGCCAACAGCGCGCCGGTCGGCGAGAACGGCCGATTCCCCGCCGAGCCGGCCGAGCCGGCAGCAGGCGAATCGGACGCCGACGGCCCACTGGCGGCCGCGATTGTCGGCAGCCTTGCGCCGGAAGGGGCCGGTTTGCCGGTTGTTTCGTCGCGGGCCGCCAGCGCATAGGCCAACGCCGTTAGCAACAACCCCAACCCGATCAACAGGGCCTTGCCCCAACGAGGATCGGGCCATTGGGCGAACATCCACAACGGCAGCGGGGTGCGCCAGTTGAACACGCTGCGGGTGGGATAGCCGCGGAGCCGCAGTTCGGCCGCGGCCGCCGCATAGTAGCTTTCGCCCGAGGCCATCCGCGCAACTTCCGCCCGATACAGGTCCACATCGCTGGCCCGACCGGTTTCCCTCCCCGCGCGATTGTTCGCCCAAGGGGAAAAGGTCCACAGCGCCGCAAGGCACGCCAAAAGAACAACGCCGGCCAACGCCGCCCGCGCAGCAAGCGGCGACAAGCGGCGCACCGGGGTGGGCGGCCCCAACGAGAATTGCATCGGGCGGGCAAACATCGGCGGCGGCCTCGAGGATCAACCATGTCTGACGGCGCACACTGAGCCATCCGACAAGTCTAGCTTGCCCGAACGTTCACGGCGGCCGGCAGCGGCGACCCTGCCGAGGCGAACCCCCGGCAAGGCCGACCAACGCGAGGTCGGTCTCGGCCGACTTCATCGCTGCCGCGGAGTCGCGTCGGCCTTTCTGAGGCAATCAGGGCTTCGGGGGAATGACCGGGTAGAACGCCACGGCCAACAACACCGCGGCGGCTGCGGTAATCGCCAGCGGCACCGTCCAGATGCGCGGCCACTGGAACTGCCCGTCGCGCCCGTAGCGATCCATCGTCCAACCGGCCAACTGCGTGCCCAAGAACAATCCGATGCCGTTGGTCGCCAAGATCAACACCGATTGGGCCGAGGCCTTGATGGACTCGGGCGCCACCAAATCGGCGAACATCCATCCTCCGTTGATGAAGAACACATAGGCCAAACCGTGCAGCCCTTGACCGGCAACGATCAACCCCCGCGGCTTGCCCGCCACGTAGATCACGTACAGAGCGGCCCAACAGGCCGCCCCGAGGGCCAGCGTCCACTTCGGACCGGCTTGGCTCCACAGAGCGCCCAAGATGAACCAAGTGGCCACCGCTTGAACGGCCTGAGCAATGGCCATCGTGGCCGATACGTTCTTGCCGTCGATCCCCATGGCCTGCATGAACGGGGCCGAACCGAGAAAGTAGAACTGCATTGTCCCGGCCGCGCAAAGCGAAACCAAGATGAACAACAAGTAGTACGGCTGACCCAGCATCCCCAACGCGAGAAGAAGCGGACTTCCTTCGCCGGCGGCGCCCGTCGCGGGCTTCTTGGCGGCTTCGGCAGGCTGGGCAGCGGCCGGGCGATCCGCGCCGGCGCCTGCGGCCGCAGCCATTTCCGCTTTATCACCCGACGGCTCCGTCGCTCCGTCGGCCTTGGCCGCCGCTTGTTCCGCGCCGCTATCGCTCGGCTTGGCGTCGGCCGCTTGCTGGCCCGCCGCTTTGCCATCGGCGATTTTCGAAGCCGGCGGCGTGGCCGGCTGGAACAGGCACACCACGGCCAAGATCAATGAGAGCACGGCCGCCAGGTTCAAGGCGTCGGCGCCGCCTGCCTCGCCGCCGCGGGCTTGCCGCAAACCGGTCAAGAACCATCCGATGGCCGCCCAACCGATCGGGGCCCAAATGAAGACCTTCGGCGCCTCGGCGCCGGCAACATTGCGGAAGACCATGGCATTGACCAGGGCCAACGTCGCTGCATAGAAGAACGTGTAGCCCAGCATGGTGAGGAACATGCCCTTGAACTGCGTTTGTCGGGCGGCGGCATAAAGCAAAACCGCCCCAATCACATGGCAACAGGCCAAGAGCCATTCGACATTGATCCAGGTGTCGGCCAAGTAGCCGAAGATCAGCGGCGACACCATGCTGGAAAGCGGCAGCGTGGCGTACACCCAACCCGTTTGCTTGCCGCTGAACTTCAACGGGCCCAGCAGCCGCGCGGCGAGCACGGGCATCCAGGCGCCCCACACCGCGAACTCGAAGAACCACAGCGCGCTGAGTTGCAGATAGGTCCAATCCATGTCCGTCTCTTTCCGCGATTCGTTTCCCCCGGCGCCCAACAGCCGCGCCGCGTACGCCGCGGCGCGTTTCGCCCACGGAGTCGGGCGACTCGGACGGTCCGATCGATTGCGCCGATGGGGCCTATTGTAGGGGCTTTTCGCCCTCATGCAATCACGCCCGGTCCGAAAGGGCCGGTCGCCGTTGCTGGGCTTGCCGCCTGAAGCCGATCATTCTTTTAGGGCTCTGCCGCCCCGTGGAATGACGGCCCGCCGCAAACGCCAGACGCCGGACAACTGCCGGCAGGCGTATCCGCAATCGTTCGTTCAGCGCGGCCGCCGGCAAAACAACAAACAACACTGCTGAGAAAGCGGCCGCCGTCGCCGAAACCGCCCAGTGCGATCCTTTCGTCGGGAGACGCCTTCATGCCTTATGCGATTTCGTTTGCTGCCCGCCCCTTTCGTTGGCTTGGTCGGCATGCGCCCACCGAGCGGCGATTGGCCGTCGCTCTGCTTCTCGCGTTTCTGAGCCAGCCGATTGCCGGCGCCGCAGAGGCGTTGCCCGCCAAGCCCGAATCCGGATCGGCCGTGGCCGCCACGCTGACCGCGGCCTTGGCCGACCCCGATCGGCAGGTCCGCTTGGAGGCGGCTCGAGCCTTGGAACGAATTGGTCCCGGCTGCACCGACATGGTTGCCCGGTGTTTGCAGCACGGCGACGCTAGCGTTCGCGTCGGGGCAATCATCGTCTTGGCCCGTTTCGGCGCCGAGGCGAAACAGGCCGTGCCCGCCCTGATCCAATGCCTGAGCGACCCGGTGGTCGAGGTTCGTTTTGCGGCGGCTCGGGCGCTGCGCGCTGTGGGCCGCGAGGCCCAAGCAGCGGCGCCGGCGTTGTCGCGGTTGCTGGCCGACCCCGACCGCTTGGTGCGCATGAACTCGGCCGACGCGTTGGAGGCAATCGGCCCGCCGGCCGTTGCCCCGACAGCGGCGATGCTCGTTTCGTCGCCCGACGCCGCCGCGCGAATGGCCTCGGCGGATGTTCTCCGCCGAATCGGCGCCGAAGCCGCTCCCGCCGTGCCGGCGTTGGCCGGCGCGATGAGCGATCCTGCCCCCGAGGTGCGCAATGCCGCCGCCCAAGCGTTGCGGGCGATCGACCGAGCGTCGCTCCCGGCCGCCGCCGCCCTGGCAGCCGCCATGAACGATCCCGATCGAACCGTCCGGCTTTCGGCCGCCGGGGCCCTGGAGCGCCTGGGCACCGCCGCCTTGACCCATGTTGCGGCTCAACTGAACTCCAACGACTGGCAAACGCGCGCGCTGGCCATTCGCGTAATTGAGCTTTATGGCCCCGACGCCCGAGACGCCGCCCCCGCCCTTTCCGCCCGATTGCTCGACCCCGAGCCAGCCGTCCGCGAGGCCGCCGCCCGAGCCCTCCGGGCGGTTTTGGGGAAGGAGAGCTCGCCCTAACGCAGAATTAATCGATGCCGCCCACGAAGTGAAGCTCGCCGTTCTTCCGTGATTCGGTCCGCCAAGCGGCGCGCAAGCGCAGGCCCCGACGCCGGAACCGTTGAGCAACCAAGCGGCTGTAAGCGCACGATTGCGGGCCAGCTTGAACTAAACCGCTATCGCCCGAAACGCGGGTTCGCGCCGCCGGTTCCTGGCGGCTGGTGATCCCCCATTCGGCCGCAGGGCCGGTCGCCCCAAGCGAAA
The DNA here is from genome assembly GCA_029975295.1 of Thermoguttaceae bacterium. Classification (GTDB taxonomy): domain Bacteria; phylum Planctomycetota; class Planctomycetia; order Pirellulales; family Thermoguttaceae; genus JARKPK01. Next base: position 47,515 of record JARKPK010000082.1, read on the forward strand.
CCTGAAAACGCTGGCAGACCACCGGTGCGGCTGCTATGATAAAGCCGGTGAGCGGAAACGGTCTTTCCAATCGGGCGTTCGCGCCGGCGCGGAAAACGTTCGACAAGGCGTGCGAACGAACCGGCGAGGGGAATCCTGTCGCCGGCGCTGCATCGCGGCGCCCCGGGAATGGCCGCTGTTGAGATAGCCGTTGCCGGAAGCCGAGATATTTAACGGCGACGACGGCCCTCCGCGGGGGCGGCACCTTATGCCCAAACCCAACGTCCAAACTTTCGTCGATCTCGTGGAACGAAGCGGTCTGGTCGACAAAGACCAACTGACCGATGCGCTGATCGAAGCGAACAAAGCCACCGAGGGTCGGGCGCAAGACGACGTCGATCTGCTCGCCGAGCAGTTGATTTCGCGCGGGCTGATCCCCCGTTGGCAGGCCGAGCGCCTGCTCGAAGGCCGTTACAAGGGCTTCTTCCTCAAGCAGTACAAGCTGCTCAGCCAATTGGGCCGCGGGGGAATGAGCGCGGTCTATCTGGCCGAACACGTGCTCATGCATCGCCGCGTGGCGATTAAAATCCTGCCGAAAGACCGCGTGGCCGATAGTTCGTACCTCGCCCGCTTCCACCGCGAGGCCCAGGCCGCCGCCGCGCTCGATCACCGGAACATCGTTCGCGCCTACGACGTCGATCAGGACAACGGCCAGCACTTCATGGTGATGGAGTACGTCGAAGGGCGCGATCTGCAACAGATCGTCAAACAAGAAGGCCCGCTCGACTATCCCACGGCCGCCGAGTTCATCCGCCAGGCGGCCGAAGGTTTGGCCCATGCCCATCAGGCCAACTTGATCCATCGTGATGTGAAGCCGGCCAATCTTTTGGTCGATCGGCGAAACGTGGTCAAGCTGCTCGACTTGGGCCTGGCGCGGTTCACGGACGAGGATCGCGCGTCGCTCACCGTGGCCTACGACGAAAACGTGCTCGGCACGGCCGACTACCTTGCGCCGGAACAGGCCATCGACAGCCATGGAGTGGACGCGCGCGCCGACATCTACAGCCTCGGGTGCACCTTGTACTTCTTATTGACCGGCCACCCGCCTTTCGCCGAGGGCACGCTGCCGCAACGGTTGATGGCGCACCAAAAGCAGCAACCGCCGAGCATCTACAACGATCGGCCCGACGCCCCGGCCGATCTGGTCGAAATTTGCATGAAGATGATGGCCAAGCGGCCGGAACGCCGCTACCAATCGGCGCGCGAGGCGGCTCAAGCGCTGGCTCAATGGCTGACTTCGCGCGGGCACAAGATTCGCGCGTCGGAATCGAGCGCCGAATTGCCTGTTGCCCAAGTGTTGTCGATCAACGAGTCGGGGCGCGGTTCCGCTCTCGATCCGCGGCGGCCCGACTCGAAATCGGCGAACTCGGGCGATTCCGGCTCGGGCGGGCCGGTGCGCCGCCGCGATTCGAGCGTCGTGGGCCGCCCGCGAGAACTGACCGACACCGTTTCCCACCTCGAACATCCGACGGTCAAGGGTTTGCCGGGCCGCCGGGCTGATTCGCGCAGTTCCGAAAACGTGCTTTCCGGCAACCGCCCATCGGCATCGAAAATCGTCGTTGCCGACGACCGCTCGCCCAGTTCGCGGGTGAAAAAGAACCCGTTGACCGATGAGCAACTGGCCGCCTACCTCCGCAAGCGCAAACAACCGCCGGTGGTGCTCTACGCGATGATCGGCGCCGGCGCGCTGGTCGCGGTGATTCTGCTGATCCTGTTGCTGATTCGCAGTTTGTAGAACCGCGAGCAAACCGCCGCGATCGCCGCCCGCGGTGCGCGGTCCGGTCGCACCGGCAAGGTCTGTTGGTCTTGGGAAGGGCGCGAACCGAATTCCCTCCGCCGCGGCGATCGTCACACGTCGAGCGAGCGCACTTCCAGGGCGTGTTTCTGAATGAAGTCGCGCCGCGGTTCCACCTTGTCGCTCATCAGCACGCGGAACATGTCGTCGGCCGCGGCGGCGTCGTCCAGTTTCACTTGCAGCAGCGTGCGTTGGGCCGGATTGAGCGTCGTTTCCCGAAGCTCGTCGGCATTCATTTCGCCCAACCCTTTGAAGCGGGTGATTTGCAGGCCTTTCTCGCCCGCACTGCGCACCGCGGCCAGCAGCCCGCGCAGGTCGGCCAACGGCACAGTCGATTCGCCGCGGCGCAGAACATAGCGCGGCGCTTCGATCCCGGTGCGTTCGACGGGCAACAGCGCGTCGATCTCGAATCCCATCTCGCGGAGCGTGCTCAACTGATTGTTGATCGACCGCACTTCATGCAATTCGACGATGTGCAAGCGGGCTTGGGCGGCCTGCTTTTCTTCCGCCCGTTCCGACGAGTCGGCCCCTGCGCCGTTCTGTTCATCGGCCAAGTCGAGTTCGCCGCCGGTTTCCTGTTCTTGGCGGGCGACGAAAGCGTCGAGGGCTTCGCGCGTGGGGAACCAATGTTCTTCGTTCCCCAAGAACACGTGATACACCGGCAGCCTGCCTGTGCCGGGATCGCGGCGCTGGGCATGCGCGCGGAGGCTGATTCCACGGCGTTCCAGGGCCAGCAGCGAGTCTTCCAACGATGCCAGCGTGCGGCAAAGACGCTCCATTTCGGCCCCGGTGATCGTTCGGCCGTCGCCCGGCTCGAAGGCGGCGTCTTTCATGCCCGCCTCGAGCAATTGCGCCTTCATCTCTTCTTCGGTCTGCACGTAATAGACTTCTTTGCGATGCCTCACGCGGAACAGCGGCGGCTGGGCCACGTAAACATAGCCGGCTCGGACCAACGGGTACATTTGGCGGTAGAACAAGGTGAGCAGCAGCGTGCGGATGTGCGAGCCGTCCACGTCGGCATCGGTCATGATGATCACCTTGCCGTAGCGGCGCTTTTCCAAGTCCATTTCTTCGCCCACGCCGCATCCCAACGCAGCGATGATGCTCCGCACCTCTTCGTTGTCGAGCACCTTGTGTTCGCGCGATTTATAGGCGTTGATGATCTTTCCTCGCAGGGGGAGAATGGCCTGGAACTGGCGGATGCGCCCGCCCTCGGCGCTGCCGCCGGCGGAATCGCCCTCGACCAGATAAAGCTCGCAAAGATCGACTTCGCGGCTGGTGCAGTCGCGGAGTTTGCCCGGCAGGCTGCCGCTGGAAAGCACGCCCTTCCGCTCGCGCACCAGTTGCCGCGCCTTGCGCGCCGACTCTCGCGCCTCGGCCGCCACAAGTCCCTTGTCGACAATTATCTTGGCGGTCCGCGGGTTCTCCTCGAAGTATTTCGCCAAAAAGTCGCCCACGGCCGAATTGATGATCCCCTCGACCTCGCCGTTGCCCAGTTTGGTCTTCGTCTGGCCTTCGAACTGCGGCTCGGGAACGCGGAGAGAAATGACCACCGTCAGCCCTTCGCGCACGTCTTCGCCGGTGGGCACCAAGTCTTTGTACAAGCCTTCCTTCCGGCCATAGGCGTTGATGCTTCGCGTCAGCGCGGCTCGAAAGCCCGAAACATGCGTGCCGCCCTCGGTCGTGGCGATGTTGTTGACGTACGACAGCAGCGTGTCGGTGTATTCCGCCGTGTATTGCATGGCGATTTCCCAGCCGACCACGCCATGCCCGTCCTGAATCTCGATTTCCTGCTCACCCTGCATGTAGATCACTTCCGGATGAATCGGCTGGCTGGCCCGATTCAGATGTTCGACGAATTCGATCACGCCGCGCTGATAACAGAACAGCTCCTCTTGCGCGGTGCGGGCGTCTTTAAAAATGATCTTCACACCGCGGTTCAGGAACGCCAACTCTTGCAAGCGGCGCTGCAAAATACCGTGCTGAAAGTTGGTGTTCGGAAAGATTTCCGGGTCGGGCTTGAAGGTGGTCTTCGTGCCGCGGCGGTCGCTGCGCCCGATGCGGCGGACCTCGGCCGTGGGCACGCCGCGCTCGTACTCCTGCTGGTACACGTGGCCATCGCGGCGAACCTCGACCTCGCACCATTCGCTCAGAAAGTTGACCACCGTGACGCCCACCCCGTGCAGCCCGCCCGAGGTTTGATAGGCCCGTTTGTCGAACTTCCCGCCGAATTTCAGCACGGTCATCACGCCTTGCAGCGTCGAGAAGCCCAGTTGCGGATGGACTTCGACCGGAATGCCGCGGCCGTTGTCTTCAACCGTGACCGAACCGTCGTTGTTGATCGTCACCGAGATCTCCGTGGCGTAGCCAGCCATCGCCTCGTCGATCGAGTTGTCGACCACCTCGTACACCAAATGGTGCAGCCCGCGCACTCCGGTGTCGGCAATGTACATGCTCGGCCGTTCGCGGACGTGCTCCAAGTCGCTCAAATGCTTCAGATCTTCGGCCGTGTAGGCCGCTTCCGACCGAAGTTGAAACTTCTCTTGCTCGGCCGCCGACAGCTCGCCTTCGGGCGTCGGCAGTTTCGGTTTGCTTTCACCACTCATGCGTCTTCTGTTTCCTTCCTCAAGCACTCAACTCGCCCCAAACACGCCCGACTCGGCAAGCCGCCTGAGTCAATGATGTTCATTCGGCAGCTCGTCGGGCCGGCCGGCGCGGCATCACGACAGTTTGCCCACTCGGAACCGCAAATCGACCACCGGCCCGCCGGGCAGTCGGGCATTCAGCTTGGCGATGATCTCCGCTTTCATAAACCCCAACTCTTGCAGCAGCGCCGAATGAGCGGCCAACACCTCGAGCTTGCCGCCGCGAAACGCCCCCAGGCGGGTTTGTTCGGCCAACCAGGGCCCTACCGCCTCGCGCCAGGCTGCTTCGCACTCCTCGGCCGTGCGCGTCCGGTTCAATCCGCGCCGAGCCATCAATTCGGCCACGACATTCCCAATCGGCTGCGGTTCGCCGCGTTCTCGGCCCATCAGCCTTTTCCTCGCAACATCGGCATGACCACGTACTGATAGTTGTCGCCGGCGGTAAAGAGCACCGGCGCATCCAAATCGCGCAACTCAACGCCCACAGACGTTTGCGATTCGAGCACCCGAAGGAACTCCGCCACGTACAACGGATCGAGCTCGACGCTCTGCCCCGGGCCCTCGTAGCTGATCGGCAGTTCCACCTGCGCGTCGCCAAGGTTCGGCCCCTGGCTGCTCAACACCAATCGCCCCGTCTCAAAGTTGAACTCTACCCCTCGATGCTCCTTATCGGTCACCACCGCCGCCTGCCTGACGCTGCGCAACCACTGATCCACCGGCAGCTCGACGCGCAACTTGGCCGGGCTCTTCGGCAGCACGTCGCGCCATTGCGGAAACCGTCCCTCGAGCAATCGGCCGAAAAAGAGCACCTTCGCCCCTTCCACCCAGAGACTATTGCCGTCGGCCGCAAAACGCACCTCGCCGTCCTCGTCGGCCAGCACCCGCTCCAACGATTGCATCGCTCGGGCGGGAACGATCGGATTGTTCCCGGCAGCGGGATTCTCCGCGCCGCCGCGCGCCGGACCATACAATGTTGCCAGCCGCCGACCATCGGTCGCAACGGCCGTCAGCTTCTCCGGCTCGATCTCCCACAACACGCCGCCCAACGCGTAGCGCCCGCTGTCGGTTTCAACGGCGAAAATCGTGCGGCGAATCATCTCGCGCAGCAAGCCCGCCGAAACGAAGCAACCGCCCTCGGGCGGCTTATCGAGCTCGGGAAACTCTCGCGGATCGATCGTCGGCAATTGGTACTTGCTCCATCGCCCGCGAACCAGCATCTTTCCGCCGTCGCCTTCGATGGTCACTTCGTCTTCCGAGCTTTCCCGCAAAATGGCGCCCATCGTGCTCAAAGGCAAAAGCGCTTCGCCGCCGGCGGCCACCTGCACGTTTTCCACCGCGACGCGCACGCCGATTTCCAAGTCGGTGCCAGTCAGCGTTGTTGCCTCGTCGCCGGCGACCAGTTTCAAGCAACTCAGGGCCGCCTTGGGCGAACGCGCCGAAGCGGCGGTGGCCGCCAAACTGAACGATTCCAACAGCTTCGCTCGATCACACGTGATCTTCATGGTTCCCGTCTCGCTTTCTTCGATCCATCAACGTCTTCAGAGCCTTTTGTCCATTCGCTTTCGTTCTAAGATTCTCGGGGGCAATCCTGCCGCAAGGATCCTACTCTCTCCCGCCCGGCATCGATGTCTTGAGTTGTTCGCCCGCGGTTTGCTGCTTCGTTGCGGTTGCAATCAGCACATCTTTCCGGCCTGCTTCCTTCTTGCTTCTTGTTCTTAAGAAACAGAAGCAGTAGTAGGGCGACGGCCGAAAGTGATAGTCTTTTGCGATTCGTTGCCGCAATCGTCTCCGGGCCATGCAGTTGGCGGGCGACTCCTGCCTGGGAAAACCTGTCTGCCTCGCGTCAGTGATTTGTCGATCGCGTGTCGATGATGTTGGCAAGTGCCGCGTCCGACGGACGAAACCGGGTTTTGCCTTCGCACATTGAAACGCGATCAACACTCCTTCAACATGTTTTGCACGGCCGACACCGCTTGTTGCACTTCGACTTCCGTGAGCAGCATTTGCTTCAGCTTGTGATATCCGTGCGAGATGGTTGTATGATCTCGGTTGCCGAAATAGCGGCCCAACTCGGGCAACGTGCTGCCAGCGATCTCACGTGCAAGGTAGATGGCCGTGTCGCGGGCAACGACCACCGCGCGGCGCCGCGACTTGCTGCGCATTTGCCCCAAAGTAACCCCGAAGTGGCGAGCCGTTGCTGCCGCGATTTCTTTCACAGAAGGCGTGCTCTTCCCGCCGAAGGTGGCCAGGAACCGTCGTGCTTGTTCCAGCGTGATCGGCCGACCTTCCAACGTCGCGCGCTCGCCAAGCTGTATCAGCGCGCCGAGAAGTTGCGGAGCGCTAAGCGGCAACCGATCGGCCAACAAGGCCACCGCGGCCGAGTCGATGACCAAACCCAAGGTGGCCGACCAACGCTCGAGCAGCAACCGCCGCACCTCGTTGCCGGGCAACCGCACAGGCACGAGCAGCCCGCCATGAAAACGGCTGCGAAGCGCTGCGGCAACTTCCAACCAAGTCGAGGGCGGGCTCAATGCCGTGCCGATCACGCGCCGTCCGTCGGCGATCAATGCGTCGATCGTGTGCAACAGTTCCTCTTGTGCGGCCGTCTTGCCGGCCAAACGAGGAATGTTTTCGATCACCAGCAACTCCGCTTCACGATACTTCCGGCGAAAGTCCGTTGTGGCCTGGGCGGCGATCGCTTCGTGCAATTCAAGGGCGAATTCGTCAGCCGCCACGCACTGAACCCGCCGCCGCTGACGCCCACGAGCCGACCATCCGGCGGCGATCCCCAACGCCAGATGCGACTTGCCCGAGCCGCTCGGCCCGAAAAAGAGCAACGGGTTGAAATGATCGTGCCCGTCGCCTTCGAGGACCGTTTGCACGGCCACCTCAGCCAAGCGGTTTTCCGGCCCGACGAGAAATTCCTCGCCGCGGCTGCTTGGTCGGCCACGCAAGGCCCCGCCCGTCAGGGTTGGGGTTGGGCCGGGCAACGGAAGCGAAACAACTCCGCAATCCACTGGCGGCTCCGTCCTTCGGAGAATCAAACCTTCTCAGAACCAGCAAACGATTGGCCGACGAACACAAGCAAAGAACCGTTCACGGACACCAACCGCGCAATGCGCCCACCGGCTGGCCGTCTCTCTTGGCAACACGGGGAATAAACCGCTATTCTAACGGTTGATCGGCCTTTTCGGTAGTTGCCCGACCGTCGCCCCAAGGGCCTTTTTTTGCCGTCTCCTGCTCAGCAAATGCGCGATGCCGCCGGGCTAACAGGTTGGAGCGAGGTTCTCTCCAGACGGCCGTGCGCGCGGCGAATTGTTCGCTCGTTGAAAATTGCGCAATAGTGCGGTTTTCGCCGGCAAACGCCCCGCAAAGGTGGGTTCCAACAGCAGCCCTCGCCGGTGCCCGGTTCGAAAAAACGCCCGGCCGCAAACGGCCGCCCGAAGACGGCGACCGTCACTGGCCCGACCGGCCCGGGCAAAGGCGCGTGGATGGGCCCCGGCCTCCCCGTCCGAGGCGACTGCGTTGGCAACTGCCCTCTGATGACGAAAGACGATTGATGCTCGACCCCCCGAACCAGCCCTGCCCATCTGCCCCGGCGCTCCCCCATTTCCGCGATCAAAGCGACGCCCAACTGCGCCAGTGGCTGGCCGATCGCGATGCGCCCGGCTTCCGGCTCGGACAGATTCTTCGCTGGGCGTACACGCGAGCGATCCCGGAGTTCGCCGCGATGACCGATCTGCCGGCCGACTTGCGCGCCCATCTGGCCGGCGCATTCCGTTTGTGGGTGTCGAAACCGGTCGCCCATCGCAAGGCCGACGACGGCAGCGAAAAGCTCCTGCTCGAACTCGACGACGCGGCAACCATCGAGTGCGCCGTGCTCCGCGACGATCGCGGGCACTGCACCGCATGCATCAGTTCGCAAGTGGGCTGCGGAATGGGCTGCGCATTCTGCGCCAGCGGAATCGACGGCGTTGCCCGAAATCTCTCGACCGGCGAAATTGTCGAACAACTCCTGCAATTGAACTGCGCCGTCGCCTCGGCCGTCCCCCCGCAACGGCTCACGCACATTGTGGTGATGGGCATGGGCGAGCCGCTGGCGAACCTCGACGCCGTTTGGAACGCCCTCGAACGCGGCCGGGTCGCCCTGGGCATCAGCGCACGGCGAATCACGATTTCCACCGTCGGCCTGCCCCAGGGAATCCGAGAGCTGGCCCGACGGGGAAGCCAATACCACCTGGCCGTTTCCCTCCATGCCGCCACCGACGAACTGCGCAGCCGGATCGTGCCGGCCAACCGCCGCATCGGGCTGGCCGAGGTCATGGCCGCCGCCGACGAATATTTCAATATCACCGGCCGACGGGTGATGTTCGAATACGTCATGTTGGCTGGCTTGAACGATCAGCCGTCGCACGCCCATCAGTTGGTGGCCTTGCTGAAAGGGCGGCCGGCGCTGGTCAACCTGATTCCGCTGAACTCCGTGCCCGAGCTGCCCTACCAAACCCCCGAGCCTTCCGTCGTCGAGCAATTCGCCGCTATCCTCCGCCGGGGTGGGTTGAACATCGAAGTTCGACGCCGCAAGGGCGACCAGATCGACGCGGCCTGCGGCCAGCTCCGCCGCCGGCGCTCGCCGTAGTCGGTCCCCAGGCTGGGCAGAATGAACCGTTGATGGTTCTGCCAAACAGAAGCAACTCGCCGCCAACGAGTCGGGGGCGAACACCGGCGCCGGCCCTGCCGGCACAGCCCAGATGCCGACTTGTCTGGCGGAAGGGGAAATGGGCTTCTCTTGGCTCGAAGGGTGCAGCGGCTCGTCTCGGCTCATAGAGCAAAGCACGGCGGGACAAGCCCGCCGTGGCACCCGCTAGGTTTGCTGTGGCAGCCGCTTGTTTTGCGGCTGGGTGGCCGCGATAGCTCGGCCATTGCGGGGCCGTAAGGCACAAGAGGGCGGAAACGTGCGACACTTTCGCTGGGTGGCCCCGATAGCTCTGCTATCGGGGTGCCGTGAGGCACAAGAGGGTTGGTTTGAAAGGCGTACCACCGGCGGCAGGGCAGCATCGGCCGATTGTGTGCCACTGCCGGCTTGCCCGGCAGTGCGGGGACTTGGTTGCTCTTGGCTCGGAGAGTGCAGCGGCTCGTCTTGGCTGTTGGAGTGAAGCACGGCGGGACAAGCCCGCCGTGGCACCCGCCACGGCCCGGTTTGGGCGAACTGCGGGCCGTCTGCCGGCCGGGCCTGGCTCAGCGCACAAAGTCTGGGAATCTGCCAGTTTCGGCCGCCCGTCGCCGTTTTCAACGGGCCTCGACAGGGGGAGCAATGTTCAGAGAGTACGGCATCAGAGACTTCGGGCGAAAAACGATCGGCGCAACTGGCAAATCAGGTTGGTAGCGAACAATGGTCGAACCGAGTTGCCGATTGAAAGCCGAACCCGGCTGCCGGTGGAAAAGAGAAAGCCCGTTGACAAGGGCTGCCAACGGGCCTTGCGAGTGGGCGGCATTGGACTCGAACCAACGACTTCCACCGTGTGAGGATGGCGCTCTAACCAACTGAGCTAGCCGCCCGGCAAAACAGCCAAAGCAGAGTCTCCATCGCCCTGGCGAGCCTGCTGCGCCAACGTCGAAGGCGTTGCCGGAGAAGGCGAACCAAGGCCCGCCGCACCAAGCCGTAACTCGGGCAAGCTGCGTAATGGAATCTGCAAGGGCCTTATTCTCAAAATGTTCCAGAAGAGCGATTCGATGTCAAGGGGGCCGACAAGACCCCAAGTCCGTCTGTCCGTCTGAAGGCTGTTGAGGGCGGTTGAAAACGGCGGTGGCAGGCGGCCGAAAACGGGCTGCGCAGAAATGGGAATGCCCCCGGGGAAAGGCAGTTGCGTTGTTGGGCCTCGATCACAACTCCTTGAAGCTACAGTCCCATGGCTATCGCGGCGGGTAGTGGGCCACACGCCACAACGCAACCGGCTCCCCCAGGGGCGGTTGCTCGGGCGGCAGTTGACGACCGCAACGGAGCGAGCGACGGACGATGGCGTTGCCTGGTCCTCGGCTCGGCGAGGAAGAATCGTTCTGGGCGATTCGATCTCTTGCTGCGAGAATGGTTTACGCCGGCTGCACTTCGATTGACCTGGCCGTTTCGGGCAACTATGCTGGGCAAAGCGCCTTTTGGGAACCGGGCAAGAGGCCCGAGAGGGTGATTTGAGAAGCAGATCGTGGCGGCGGTCGTGGTGCCGCGATTCGCGCGAGTGCTGCGGATAGCGGCTGGTGCGTTTGAAGTGCGGCCGCGGTCGATCCGATTGCACACCGTTGCTGTGCCGTTTGTGTGGGACTGCTGAGCGTCAACCGCGGGAGGTTTTGGGCATGGAGTCGTCGAATCGTCGCGAGTTTTTGCACCAAGCGGCCGCGTTGCCGGCGGCGTTGGCTGCGGCCCATCGCGTTTTGGCGGCCGAGAGCGGTTCGTCATCGGAGGCCGGGGCGTCGTTGCCGCAAATCATGTTGGGCAAGTATTCGATTTCGCGGTTGATTTGCGGCGCCAATCCGTTCAATGGGGGGTCGCACCTTTCGGTGTTCGTCAATCAGGAGATGAAGGCCTACTACACGCCCGAGCAAATCCTGAAAACCTTGCGACGTTGCCAACAGGTGGGCATCAACTGTTGGCAAGCGAGCCTGAGTCGATACGATCTGTTCCGCCGTTTCCGCGATGAGGGCGGCCAGATGCACTTCCTTTCGATCGAAGCCCGCGATCCGGGCGTGCTCAAAAAGCTGGCCGAGGGCGGCGGATGCATTGGGGTGGCGCATCACGGCGAGGTGACGGACAAGTTGTTCAAAGAGGGGAAGCTGGACGAGGTGAACGACTACCTCAAGCGGATTCGCGACTCCGGCTTCTTGGTGGGTGTTTCGACACACATGCCCAACGTGGTTGACGCGATCGAGTCGAAAGGGTGGGATCTCGACTATTACATGACGTGCGTTTACGAACGGCATCGCAGCGAGGAGGAACTGAAGAAGCTGCTCGGCCACGTTCCGTTGCCGCCGCGCGAGGTCTATCTGATGGAAGATCCGCCGCGGATGTTCAAGGCGATGCGTCAGACGAAGCGCCCCTGCCTGGCGTTCAAGATTTTGGCGGCCGGGCGGCTTTCGGAGCGTAAGGACTTGGTCGAACGGGCGTTTCGCGAAACGTTTCAGTCGATCAAACCGAACGATGCCGCGATCATCGGCATCTACGATCGCTACAGCGATCAACCGGGCGAGGGCGCGGCCCTGGTGCGCCGGTTCGGCAGCGCCTCGTAGGCGGCAGGCGCGAAGACGCTGTGACTTCCGTGGCGACAGTTTGCGTTTGGGCGCGGGCGATCGAACCACCCGGCGGTTCGTCGCCCGACTAGCTCTGAACGGCCTCTGGCCCATTCCACGTTATCGGTGCGCCTCGGGCGGCGCCTGCCCGCTTTCGCGTTGCCGCAGGGCTTCGTAGAAGAGTACGGCCGCAGCGGCCGAGATGTTCAAGCTGTCGGCTGTGCCGCGCATCGGCAGGCGCACGGCGGTGATGTCGGCCGCACGCCACAGCGGCGAAAGCCCCTCGGCCTCGCTGCCGAGCACGAGGGCCGTCGGGCGGCGGTAGTCGATCTGCGTGTAGTCGGCGGCGCCGTCCACCCGCGCGGCGACGATGTGCAGCCCCTGCCGCCGCGCCCACGCCAAGGCGTCGTCCGGTGCGGCCTCGGCCGCCGGCAGCGAGAACACCGTGCCCAAGCTGGCGCGAATCGCGTTGGGGTTGAACAGGTCGGGGTTCCGAGCGGCGACGACGACGGCCGACAGGCCCGCCCCGTCGGCGCTGCGGAACACCGCCCCGACGTTGCCCGGCTTCTCCACGTCTTCGAGGATCGCCACAAGCGGATCGGGCGGAAGGGTCAGGGCTTCCAGCGGGCGCGGCGGTCGCTCGGCCGTGGCCGCTACGCCTTCGTCGCGCTGCCCGAAGGCGACCTTCGAGAACACCTCGTCGGGCAACTCGAACAACGCCGCCCCGCTGCCGACGATCGTCGGCCATTCGGGCGATGCCTCCAGTCGGCCTCGCCTCTGTTCGCAAAGAAACACCTCGGTCAACCGCACGCCGGCAGCAGCCGCCCGAGCGATTTCGCGCAGCCCGTCGATGATGATCCGCCCTTGTTTGCGGCGATGCCGCGCGTCGCGCAGTCGAGCAGCCTGTTTGATCCGCGGATTCTGCGCACTGGTGATGCGGGCTACCGACATTCGGGCGACTCCTACGGGCGCAAGGCCGACTTGGGAGGCTGGGGTGCGTTCACACTATACGTGCTCGAAGAAGCGACGGGACCATCGAACGCCGACGCCCGCCACGCGGCCATCGCTCCGCAGGGCAGGCGTCGGCCGTCGGCCGCACTCAACCAAAGCGGTTCGGCCTGTACTCGGCCCGGTGGGCCGTTGGCCGCAGCGGCGGAAAGCATCTCGGCCAGCCGCGCCGGACCGTAGCCGGGCGTGTGGCAGGTGAGCACGATCAGGCGTCGGCCCGCGGCGGTCAGCTCGGCGCATAGGTCGAGCAGCCGCGGCAAGTGCTTCGCAAGCCGCCAAACTTCGCCGCGCGGGCCGTGGCCGTAGCTGGGCGGGTCGAGAATCACGGCCTCGTACTCCGCGCCGCGGCGCAGCTCTCGCTTGACGAACTTCAATGCGTCTTCGGCGATCCAACGGATCGAGGCGGCGTGCAGGCCGGAAAGCTCGGCGTTGGTTCGGGCATGGGCGAGCATGTTCTTGGCGGCATCGACATGAACGACCTCGGCCCCACAACGGGCGGCCGCCAACGTGCCCGCCCCCGTATAGGCGAACAAGTGCAGCACCCGCAATCGCGTGGGCGCCGCAACGGCCTCGTGCGGCACGGAGCTTTCCGCCGCTGCCAGGGCAATGGGCGGGGCGGACGCATTCGGCGTTGCCGACGCATCGGGCACGGCAGATGTGTTCTCGCCGGCCGGCGCGCTACGCGGCACAAGGGCGCTTGTGGATACAGCGGGCTGAGCCCCGGCGGAGGCGAGCCACTCGGGCAGGCGCCACCACCAGCGGGCGTGTTCGGGGAAAAGGCCCACTTGGCCGAACGGCGTGCAGCGCAGCGCCAGTCGCAGCGGGCCGACCGCCATCGTCCACGGCTCGGGCAGCGCGGCGGCGAAAGTCCACCGGCCGTGTTGCGCGCCGGGCTCGCGATCGAAGCGGGCTATCGCTTCGCGCCATTGCGGCAGAGCGCGCCGCGCAACGCCCTCGGCTGTCGGGCAGGGCCGATCGACGATCACCCCGGCGAACCGTTCCAGCCGCCGACCGTCGCCGAAGTCGATCAATTCGTAATCGGCCGGTTCGAAGGCTTCCGCGTCGCTCATGGCCGACCCGCCCCGCCGATGCTAATCGGGCACCCACAGCTTGCCGCCGCCGCTGCCTCCGCCGGCGGCCGGCGCGGCCGAATCGGGCGTCCACAGCCCAGGCGGCTCTTGGCTTGCCAACGATTCGGCCATCGGGCCGGCCTGCTGGAACATTTCCGGCGGCACCAACCCCAGGCTGAACGCCATTCGCAGTAACGCCTCTTGCTGGTTGGGATCGCTCCGATTTGACTCAAACTGCTCTTGGAGCATTTCTGCCGCGCGCTTGGTGTTGCCGCGGCGCAGATGCCAACGCGCCTCCAACAGCGACCAACCCCACGGAGGATTTTCCGCTTTGTCATTCGCGCTGAGCCCGCGGGCCAACTCGATCCACTCGGCCGCATCGTCGCGATCGTCCAATTGGAGGATGAAGGTATAGCTTACGAACTCCAGCATGTCTTGTGCGCGCACCAATTCCCCCCGCGATTCGCGCTGCAAGAACGCCGGCGCCAGATGGCCGAACGCCGGTTTGTCTTGATGGACGTCGGCCAAGACCAGCAACCGGATCAATTCGTTTTCCGAGAGCGCATCGGCATCGGTGTAGCGGCTCAGCAACGCCGGGAATCGCTTCGAGTTCGAGCGGCCGTCCTCCATCGGAGTCAACACTCCCAGTTCGCTCCGCAGTTCGGCGAACAAGGGCGCGAATCGCTGCGTCGGAAGGAGCCGTTCTTCCAGATCGATCAACGCCAACAGCCTCATCCTGAGCGAGGGATCAGCGGCCGCCTCGAAAAACGTCCGCCCGCCCAGGCAATCAACCTGATGGTTCGGCCAACGCCGCAGCACGACCTCGCGGGCATGCGCCAGTGTGAGTTCCCGGCGACGCGAAAACGAAAGGCCCTTGGGCCATCGGAACGTCGGCACAAGCTGTGTGCTCAACCAGGAGTGTTCGTCGCCGTCTGCTTCGACGGACATCTCGGTGATCAGATTGCCGCAAATCTGTTCAACCAAGGCCACATAGGGCTCGATGTCTTCGCCAACGGACGAAAACGTCAACGTCGCGTCGCGATCGGTCTGTTTGCCGAAGAGAAGCAAATGGCCGAGGGAGAAGGGCGCCTGCTCCGCCGAAGTCAACTCCGCGTCCTCCGGCAACGGCCCGGCCTGAAAGAGCTGGGCCGCAACGCGCGGGCGAACTTCCGCTGAATAACGGGCGAAAGTCGATTCGTCCACCAATGCACACCGCGCGTCGGAGATAATCGCTTCCTGCACGCGGTCGACGTCCAAAACCTTCCATTTCCGCCGGTGTAAAGGAACCCATCCGAGGTCGCGGCGCGGGCCGATGCTCAAAAGCAGAAGCTCGGCCTCAAAAACGTCGGCCGACGAGGGCCATTTCTCGATATAGGCCCGCAGCGCCGCGCGGGCTTCCTCGGTCTTTCCCAGCAACAGGCGGGCTTCGGCCAACAGCCGCCAGGCCGCCACCGGGGCGTCGCTGCGGCCGGTCAGTTCCGTCAACTCGCGCTCGGCTCGCCGCCAATCAAAATTGAAGATCTTCAACCAGGCTTCGCTCAGCGCCGGCGACTGCTCCACCTCGGGCCATGAGCCGAAGTTCTCGAACCACCTCAACACCAGGGGGATCGACTCGTCCGACTGCAAATCGTTGTACAGGCGCGCAACCCATTCCGGCGGGTTTCCGCTGGTGGCGAGCACTGTCAAGATGAACACCGCCGGCCGAAACCATTCGTGATCGATCATCGTCTGGGCCAACATCAACGTCAGCGCCAACCACTCTCCCGGCGGTTCATCGCACGCCTCGCGCGCGCTCGACCATCGATCCAGCGCCGCGCGGAGGTGTTCCTCGGACGAATCGGCCTCAGCTTGCCCCGGCTGATTCCCGGCGTCGAGCAGCCTGATCCCCTGCCATGTGATCGCCCGCGCGTTCTCGGGAAACAACGCGGCGAATCGGTCGGCCTCGTCGTGCCACTGATCGCGATCCAATTTCCGCAACGTTGTGATCCGTTCGGCCAACAGGGCGGGATGGTCGGGCTTGCCCTGCCGCGTCCGTTGATCGATCACTCGGTTGAGATACTCCAGAGCACCGACGGTTTGATCGGCCTCCAATAAACGTCGAATCTTCTCCCAGTCTGCGGCCAAGTCGGGGCAACAGAACTTCATTTTCTTGCCGCTGCCGCAGAAGCAGGGTTCGTAAAGCATTTGGTTCATTCGCGTCTTTCCTTTCGGGTCGCCGTCGGACGAATCCCCGCCCAACGTCAGACCGCTGTTCGTTCGACAACGCCCATCCCGCCCTACTCAGACGGCCCCCCTCTGGAGAGCCGTTCTTTGCGGGCGTCTGCCACCCGAGTGGGCTCGGTTGGCGGACGGCGCTGTGGGTTCCTGTCCCGAGATTGGGAGCCTTGAGTCTAAATAAAACTGAGAGAAAGCGAAAGCGGCGCAAAGGTTATTGATCTTCAGAAAACGGCGAGGCAACGGGGCTCGTCTCCTGACTATTCAAGATTGATCGTTATGGGTGGCCCAACGGCACGGCCAATAATCAACCAGCCGCGGTTGCGAAAAATGCGGGCTTCGCGCGGCATCGGGCGATTCGCGGTGTTCGAGCCCGGCGGCGGAGTTTTTGGGCACTGAACTCGAACGAAAACGCCGCCTGAGTGAGTTGGTATTGGGCTGGGGGGCAGGTGGGGGTGTCTGCGTAAATTTTCTCGTTTGGGTGAAGTCGATCAAAGATCGCGGTTTTGACGCTTATTCCTGTTGTAGCGAGCCTGCTTGGCCGATAACGCAGTTGTGTGGTTCTGCAACCATGCCGATGGCGGTCCCCGAAGCCTTCGGCGGGTTCGGTGGGGAGGAACGACAGTGAGATCGGCAACTAAACGGTTTCTGACAGTATTCGTTTGCTTGGCAGTCGTCGCTCCGACGGGCGCTTGGGCGCAACGCCCCACGCCGGCGGCGCCCTCGACCACTGGCGGGCATCCGCGCGTGGCCCAGTACCCTGGGGCCTACTCGGCGACGCCCGAAACCCTTCCGCCGGGCACGATTACCAACAGCACCATTTCGGCCGGCGAGCTGTCGGCGCAAGACTCTTCGCTCGATCCCGATTCGATTGCCGCGCAAATGGCTTCCAGCCCCTTTGTTGCGCCGGTGACCGATAGCTGCGACGCTTATTTCGGCCGCGGATCGGCCTGTCCGCCGCAATGGTATGTCGATCAGGGCGTTCGCTTGCTCGTGCGGGGCAAGCCGCGCATGGTGCCGATGGGCCGCGAACTGAAGGTGGTGCCCGTCCTGCAACTGCCCGGAGTCATCGACAGCCGGGCCGTGAACTACGAGGCTCAAGCGGGCTACACGCTGACGCTCGGCTACCACCTTGGGCACGACAGCGAGAACCGCGACCAGTACTTCGAGTTCAGCTACTGGGGCATGAACCACTGGAACGAATCGTATTCGGTCACCGGCGCTCGGTTGACCGTGCTGAACTACTCGTTCGGCAACCTCTTCAGTCCCTTCGAGCCCAGCAATAGCATCTACGACTCATTCGTGCCCGGCTTCAATCGCGCCGACGAAATGTCGATCAACTCCCGTTCGGAAATCCACAACTTCGAATGGAACCTACGGTTGATTCCGCGTGGGCGAGCCGACCGTTTGGTCCTGCATCCCGATGGCCGCTGGGAACGCGAGGTTCCCCAAGGGTGTCAGTGGCAGTACTTGATCGGCCTCCGCTACCTGACGTTCGACGAATCGTTCGCCTTCCGCGCCCGCGGCCGCATCACCCAAAACGGCTCGAACATCGCCTTCCCGACCGGTGATTATTTGAGTTTCACCACCAACGACATGGCTGGGATTCAGGCGGGCGTGGAGATGCACTGGCGAAAACCGCGGTGGGATTTCGGGGCGCGGGTCAAGGCCGGACCATACATCAACTGGGCCGGCCAGAGCACCTACTGCCGCACCACCGGCGGCGGCGACGATCCCTTCGCCGGCGGCTTCGACCTGAACTTCGACACCCGAGCGAACAACGCCAAGACGGCTTTCGTCGGCGAACTCGGGCTGTTTGCCAGCTACAAGCTTCGCAAGAATTTCAACCTGCACGCTTCGTACGATTTCTACTGGGTTTCGGGCCTCGCTCTGGCGCCCGAGCAAATCCGCTTCGAGACCAATCCGTCCGATCACATCGCGTCGCTCACCACCCTGGTGTTCCAGGGCATGTCGCTGCGGGCCGAGTTGCTTTGGTAGCTTCCGGCGGGTAGGCTATCGAGTCGCGGAGGGCGGCGGGGCGAACACAAGGCTCGACCGCCGGTCTTCCCAATCGCCGGGTCGAGCCGTCGCGGGAACTCGAGGCGCGCTTCTTTCGGCTGTTCGGTTGATCCGGCGCCGACCGGTGCGCTCTATCGGCAATGCGTCACGGCCTTGCCCGGCGTTCAACGCACAACGGTGGGTTGCGCCTCGGCGGCTGCTCGGTTCTCGCGGCGCGGCTTTCTTGGGGAGGACGGGCCATGGAGATCATCATTGCCGACGACGCCGACCAAATGAGCCGCACCGCGGCGCGGATCGTCCGCCGCGTGCTCAACGCCAAGCCCAATGCCGTGCTGGGGCTGGCCACCGGCTCGACCCCGTTGGGGCTCTATCGCGAGTTGGTGCGGATGCACCGCGAAGAAGGGCTCGACTTCTCGCAAGTCACCACGTTCAATCTCGACGAGTACGTCGGGCTGCCGAAGAATCATCCGCAGAGCTACCATTGGTTCATGCACGAGAACCTTTTTCGGCACGTCAATATCGCTCCGCAAAACATCTACATCCCGCTGGGCACCACCGACAATTCCGCCGCTTTCTGCGCGTGGTATGAGGAACGCATCCGCCAATGCGGCGGCATCGATCTGCAAATCCTCGGCATCGGCAGCGACGGCCACATCGCCTTCAACGAGCCGTCGAGCTCCCTGGGCTCGCGTACGCGCATCAAGACCCTCGCCCAGCAAACGATCCGCGACAACGCCCGCTTCTTCGCGTCGATCGATCAAGTGCCGATCTACGCGATTACGATGGGCGTGGGAACGATTCTCGAAGCCAAGAAGATCGTGCTGCTGGCCAACGGCCCGCACAAAGCCGACGCCGTGGCGGCCGCCATCGAGGGGCCGGTCACCAGCATGATCACCGCCAGCGCCCTGCAATTGCACCGCGATGTCACCGCCGTGATCGACCGCGATTCGGCCGCCCAACTGAAGATGCGCGACTACTACGTGTGGGTGCAAGAGAAGATGGTCGACGCGCCTTGACGGCCCGAAACGCAAATAGGCCGGCCTCCGGGAGGCCGCTTTCCGCCGAACGATACCGGCTGAAACTCGTCGCCCAGCGGCTTCGTGTTCCGGGAGATCAACAATCAAACGGCGGTAATCAATCATCAACGGCGGGAAAGACCGAAGGCGATCCATTCGCGCCGGGTGATGAGCCGGTCGTTTCACAACATGCTCCGCGGCCTTCCGCTGGTCGGCCTCGTTGCTTTGTTCTTCCAAGCATCCACTGATAGCCGCCGGTCAGATCAGGGCGGCCAAGTCAGCGGCTTGGCGGCGCAACCGGTCGGCCTGTTCGGGCAGATCGGCAAGCAGTTCGAAGTCGGCGAAGTCGAAGCCCGGCCCGACCATGCAACTGGTCAAGGTGTAGGCGTCGAGCGGCCGGGCCGCTTGCCATGAACCGGCGGGCACGATCAGCAGCGGGCGGGCAGCGGCGGAGGTCGGCCCGAGCACCTGCCGCGACACGTTGCCCAACTGCCCATCAGCGACGAGCAATTCCAGCGGGCCACCTTCGACGTAATGCCACAGCTCGTCGGAGCGGACGCGGTGCCAGCGGCTCACCTCGCCGGCGGTCAACAGAAAATGAATAGCCGTCAGGGCCGACCGTTCCCCGCGACCATCGCACGGGCGAACCAACGAACCGGCGCGAAACACTTCGCGGAATCGCCCGCCTTCGGGGTGCGGAAGCAATTTGTAGAGGTCGATCAGCTCCTGAACGCGGAGACTCATGGCCCTGCCTGATGGAAGAGGACGTGGGAACTATTGATTGCTCTGCCTTGGACTTCGGGCCATTCTCCGCCCGTGCGCCCAACTCGGCAAGCCGTCTGCTGCGGGGCGGGCCGGTTGGTTGTCGTGGAAGGACTATTCCCGTCGCCGCAATTGCCAGCATTGTTTGTGGGATTCTGGCCGCGGCGGCTAACCAAGAGATGCCCGATTCCGACTCGCGTTGCCATCGTTCTTGCAGAAGACCTCGCGATCAAGCATGATTGAGTTCATCGCGTCACCGGGGCGATGGGAACGGTTGCCTGCCCACGATTGCGCGCTGAGGTCTTTGGCCATGGAAAATCCCAGGATCGGCCGATTCCCGATCGTGGTGTCGTTGACTATGGCGCTGTTGGGCACGGCGCTGTTGCGGACGCTTTCAGGCCACGGAGGCGAACGGACTGGCGATGTGTCGGTTCCTCGACCGTTCGAACGACTTCTGCCTTTGCACGAACGACTTCCGCCGGCCCAACCGGGAGAATGGTTGGCCGAGCATAACGAACCGGGCCAGACCTACCGCGACTACCTGCGGAGCCGGCCTGTGCGGCCCACGGCCGCCCGCCGGACCCTTTACGTGCAACCCTTGGGCGAATTCACGGCCACGCAGCGAAAGATCATTGATCGGACGGCCGAGTACATGGAGATCGATTTCGGCCTGCCGGTAACCATTCAGAAGCCGATCGGTTTAGAGACGATTCCGGCTTCGGCCCGACGCAAGCATCCGCGTTGGGGGATGCCCCAAGTGCTGACCACCCATGTCTTGGAGAAGGTGCTTTATCCCACCCTGCCCGACGATGCCATTGCGCGGATCGCCTTCACCACTTCCGACCTTTGGCCGGGCGAGGGCTGGAACTTCGTCTTCGGACAAGCGTCGCTCAATCGCCGAGTCGGCGTTTGGTCGATCTACCGCAACGGTGATCCGGAGGCCGGCGACGACGCCTTCCGCCTCTGTTTGCTGCGCACGATCAAAGTCGCAACGCACGAAACAGGCCATATGTTCTCGATGCAACACTGCATCTTTTTCCGGTGCAACATGGCCGGCGCGAACCATCAGGCCGAGGCCGACCGTCACCCGCTTTGGCTCTGCCCGGTGTGCTTGGCCAAGCTGTGCTGGGCCACGGGCGTCGAACCGGCCGACCGTTTCCGCCGACTGACCGAGTTTTGTGAGCGCCAGGGCTTCGAGAAGGAACAGGCCTTCTTCCGGCGCTCGTTGGAAGCGATCGAGAAGCCGCGCAGCAAGACTGATTGATCCTGGTAAGACCGCCGCCATTGCGGGAAGGCGCGATTATTCGCAGAAAGCGGCCGAGAGCGGTACAGAGCGGCCCGACGCCCGCGTCGAACGGCTGGGCTGCCTTGAATCGCCGGATATGTTCGCCGTCTCGTTGACGGTGGAGGGTGTGTAGTTGGCCAAGGAAGCGCCGGCGCCGGCGTCGATTGGATGGTGCGAATTTCGATTGTTCAAAGCCTGTTTCCCACCGCCCGGAGGATGTCGAATGTTCAACCGACTCGGCCGAATCGGAGTTTGCGTGGCAATGGCGCTCGTTTGCGGCTCCGGCCTGCCGGCGGCCGAGAACCCGCCGCCAGGAAGACCGCAAAAAGCGGAGTTGTCGGGCTACCTGCTCGTTCCGCACGAACGGGTCGATCCCAAATACAACGCGGGCTTCTCGATGTACGTGGCCGCCTGGCCGCTACTGAAGAATTACCCGGGCCAACAGTTCCAGAGCGGGCTGTTCGGCACATGGATGTTTGCCCAACACGACGGCCCGAAGCCTCAAAAGGCCTACTCGGACATCGAAGGCGGGCTGGGCTGGTGGCGCGACACCCGCTTTGCCACCGAGACGCCCAAGTTCATCATGGGCGGGGTGGCGCTGAACTTCGTGGAATGGGCCAACGGGCCGGGCGCGGGCAAGGGCCGCGATTGGAACAATCCCAAAGGGCACTACGCCATCGCCCAGCTCAGCCCCTGGTTGCTTTGGCCGCCCGACGGCCTGAACCTCAAGCAGGGAACCGCCGGCGAGCTGTTCGGCTACGGCTATTTGCCGCTGCCGCTGATCCCGCCGAAGAAGACGACCGCGGGCAAACCTGTGCCCACCGGCGGCCACTGTTGGACGTTGTTCCTGAACACCGGCAACTTCAAGGGGCCGGCGACGTTCTTTCTGCCGTATTTCTGGAGCAAGCCCACGCTTGATCGCCCCGAATTGGTCGGCAAGTTCCTCGACGCCCGGCCTTCCGAGCCGAACAAGGCCGTGCAGATGGAAACGCAGCACATCCCGGCCTACATCGCCGCCGACGCAAAAGGCGACACTTATGCCCGCGTCGCCCCGGTGCAATTCCCGGCCCAGCCGGAGGGCGATGCGCCGTTGATCCACTGCATTACCGCGTACAGCAAGGCCGCCTTGTGGGACGAAGTTCAAGCGTGGTTCGACGGCGGGCCGCTCGCCAGCGGCAGAATCGACCGGAAGGCTTCGGCCGTTCACACATTCAAGGGCGGCGGCGGAGCGACTTGGCGGATTTACACCCCGGACACCGAGCGCGAAAAACGGACGCCCGTGGCTTGGAGTTCCTTTGCAAAGCCCACCGCCATTGCCGACACCATATACGGTTATCAATGGGAGAAGCCGCCGGTTTCGAAAAGCGGGCTGCTTGTCACCCTGCCCGAATATTACCGCTTAGAAAAAGACAACCGCGGCCGGGAGCAGTGGGCGGTGGTCGGCGCGAACGAGGTGCCGGCGGAAACAGGACTAGCCAAGGTGGACTTTCCCCAACGCCGCGGCCCCGACCGCAGGCCTTACACCACGCCCGACGAGCCGGAAAGCTGCTGGAAAAAGCCGGGGCCGGCTGCCGGGCCGTTCCAGGCGAAACTCGGCGACGGGAGCGTTGCAACCTACTACTGGTATCGCTTTGCCGATCAGCCGGCACTGCTCAACGCCGACCTGACCGACGCCGAGCGAGAAGCCCTGCAAAAACGGGTAGAACTGCTGCATCGGCATTGGACGAAAGACCGCACCTACTTGCCACCGCCAACGGTCGGGTCGTTGGCCGAGATCGACCCGGCGCTGATCGTTACTCCGCCGAAGGGGCTGGAAGTCGGCTACGTGCCGATCGTCACCCGGCAAGAGGCCGCCGACTGAGAGAGCAGACAGACAAGCGGACGGCGCGGCGGAAGGGGCTGCACATCGTCGCGGCGCGGGGGGACGGCGCAGCCGATTACACGCAGATCGACTACCGACGCCCGGCGGCCGAACAAGAGAGTTCGCGAGGAACCTGCCGATCTCGACCCTTTGCAGAAGGCCGTGGCCGCTGGTTCCTCTTCGATCAACCTGTTCGCGCGCCTGATCTAACCCGCGAATGCCGCCGAACAGGTGTGCACAATCGTGAAATCGGGAGTGATCGCAGGGGGAACGGCCCGAAGGCGTGCAACGCTCGCTTCAAACGTTAATCCTATTCCACGGTTTCATTGAAAAGGAGCGCGAGATGGTCGAGACAGAATCCAAGATGAAACGAAAACGCTACGAGAAGGAATTGCACAAACTACAAATCGAACTGTGCCATTTGCAGGAGTGGGTGAAACAGAAGGGATTGCGGGTGATTGTCGTCTTCGAGGGCCGTGACGCCGCCGGAAAGGGCGGCACGATCAAGGCGATCACCGAGCGAGTCAGCCCCCGCGTGTTTCGGGTGGTTGCGTTGCCCGCGCCTTCCGACCGCGAGAAGACCCAACTTTACATACAGCGGTATATTCAGCACTTTCCGGCGGCCGGCGAGATCGTGATCTTCGATCGCAGTTGGTACAATCGCGCCGGCGTGGAACGCGTCATGGGGTTCTGCACCGAGGAGCAGACCCGGCATTTCCTCGAAGTCTGTCCCATGTTTGAAAAAGAGATTGTCACGGGCGGGATCATCCTGATCAAGTTCTGGTTGGAAGTGAGCAAGAAGGAGCAAGAGCGTCGGTTCCAAGCGAGAATCGAGGACCCGTTACGGCAGTGGAAGCTCAGCCCGATGGATATCGAATCGTGGACCCGCTGGTACGAGTACTCGCGGGCACGAGATGCGATGTTTGAAGCCACCGACACGGACTCGGCTCCATGGCACATCGTTCGTTCCGACGACAAGAAGCGAGCCCGTCTCAATTGCATTGCGCATCTACTGAGCCTGATCCCGTACAAGAAGCTCGCTCGCGACAAGATTCGCCTGCCCAAGCGATCGGACAAAGGTCGATATGACGATCAAGCCACACTCGAAGGCAGACGATTCGCGCCGGAGAAATACTGAACGCCGACGGGCCCCGCCCTGCAAAACGGTGCGGCGGCGCGCCGGGCAATCACTTCATGTTGGGCGCGGCGGCGGCCTACTGCTGCTCGGCGGCCTGTTGGGCCATTCCGCCGTAGTACGTGCCTTCGAAGCGTTTGGCCACGGCGCGGAAGAGTTGATCGCGTTTTACGTTCGGCCCGGTTTTCGCCGCGCAGGCCTCGTAGGCTTTTTTGGCCGCCAGTTCGCGCTTGAAGGCTTCATCCTTTTCCATAAAGACGACGACCTCGCGGGCCTTCTTGCTTTGGGCCGAGTTGCGGAAGCTATTGCTCAGGGCCAACGCCTTGTCGTAGGCGGTCAGGCGCACCGCCATTTCGCCCTTGTAACCGGCTCGAATCTCTTCCAACTGGGCTTCGAGGTAGCGTTCGATGGCGGCGTCGAGTTCCTTCTTCTGATCGGCCGAAAGCGAGTTCTTGGCCTTGGTCAGCGCCGCCTCGCTGCCCAAGCCCAATTCGAAGGGCCAGAGCAATTGGGCCACCGGCTCCGACATGTTCTCGGACAGCACCTTGAATTGGCCCGGCGGTTGGACGCGCACGATCTCGTCGGCCACGGCGTAACGCTTTCGCGGCCCATCCTCGAAATATGCGCCGGCCGCACCGTTGGCCTTGTTCCGCCCTTGAGCATCGAAGAGAACATAACGGAACAGATTGTCGGGAAGTCCCAGCTTCTGCACCATGGTCGGATCATAGCCGTGGATGATGTTCGGCCCGATGAAGCCGCGCTGCGTTACATAGGCTTGGGCCTTTTCGGGCGAATTGTCGGCGTTGATCGCCAAAATGATGATCGGCTTGTTGTGGACGGCCTCCTTCAATTGCGAGAACAACTCGCCCGACCATGCGTTGCATTTCGGGCACCAACTGGCATAAACCATCAACAGCACCGTTTTGCCGCGGAGTTGTTCGAGCGAGACGGCCGGCCCCGCCCAACGCACCGCCAGCAGCGGATCGGCGCCGGCCGCAGCGGCCGTGGCCGCCGGGTTGAGCGCATCAGTCGCCGGAGCGATCGCGCGGGCTGCCGACGGCTCGCCTGCCGTGCTGGCCGAAAGACCGGCGACGGTGAGAATCGCAAACAACGCCAGAAGCGTCCCAAGGTTCTTCATTGCTTCGACCTTGTTGGAATGAGTCGGCCGCCGGGGGCCTTTCGAGAATCACCGTTTACTTCGTCGCGCGCCTCGATGCGGCCACTGGCTCGCAAGCAAAACCGCGCTGGGCTGCCGGGGGCACCGATCGGCTGGTCGGGGCAAACCAAGCACGGGGAACGTTCTTTTCGTTCTGCAAGAGATCGATCGCCTGCACTCGAACCGACCGCACCCGGGGCGGGAAAAAGGCGATCCTCAATATACCCTGCTGCCGCGGTGAAAGCGATATCGCGGCAAAAATGGCGAGCCGGTTGCGCTACAAGCCCTCGCCCGCAACTTCTTGTATCTGGCGTCGCCGTGCTTCGCCCTTTACGCCGCCGCCGGTGATTGGTAGAACACCCGATGATGGATGCTACGCATGCGATACGGATTGTGGGGATCGACCCGGGCTTGAACCTGACCGGTTACGGGGTGATCGACTTTCAACAGGGTCGGCCGCGGTTGGTCGAGGCGGGCGTGGTCCGCGGACGCGGGCGGTCGCTGGCCGGCCGGCTCGAGCAGATGTATAACGGCGTGGTCGAATTGATCGACGCCTTTCAGCCCGCCTGCATGGCGATCGAAGAACTCTACTCGCACTATGCCCGACCGCGAACGGCGATCTTGATGGGCCATGCGCGGGGCGTGATCTGCCTGGCCGCCCGGCAACGCGGATTGACCGTTACGCCGTATGCTGCCACGCAGATCAAAAAGATTCTTACCGGGGCGGGCCGTGCGCCGAAGTCGCAGGTGCAGCGGGCCGTGCAACGCGAACTGGGCCTGCTGCAACTGCCCGATCCGCCCGACGTAGCCGACGCGCTGGCCATCGCCCTGTGCCACGGCTACCTGCGCGATCGGCCGTGCGAACGGGTGAAGGAATGACCGCCGGCCTACGGGTTCGCATGGGCGAAAAGAAGATGCCGCGGCGTCGAAGCGTTGAGAACGTTTAGGCGAAGCATCGAGAACATCTAGCTGCGCGGAACACGCGAAGGGACTGGGCCGTGAAGGCATGGGTGCTCGAAGGCTCTCGGCCGCTCTGCGGCGCGATTCGTGCGGCCGGGGCGAAAAACGCCGTGCTGCCGATGATGGCCGCGGCGATCCTCAGCGATCGGCCGGTGGTGCTTCGCCGCGCGCCGCGTCTGCGCGACGTGCGAACGATGACCGGGCTGCTCAGGCGGCTGGGCGCGTGCGTCGAACACAGCGGCGACGAACTGATCGTCGATGCGGGACGGATCAACGGCTGGTCGGCCCCCTGGGCGGCGGTGCGGCGGATGCGGGCGGGGTTTTGCGTGCTCGGACCGCTGCTGGCCCGTTTCGGCCGCGCAGTGGTTCCCTTGCCCGGCGGCTGCCGCTTGGGTGATCGACCGATCGATTTGCATCTGGCCGGTTTGCGGGCGCTGGGGGCGCAGATCGAGATACAATCGGGCTGCGTAATCGCCGCCGCGCGGCGGTTGCGCGGGGCCGGGGTGATGATGAGCGGCCGCTTCGGGCCGTCGGTAACCGGCACCGCTCAGTTGCTCTGTGCGGCCGTAGCGGCCGAGGGCGAAACGACGATCCGCGGCGCCGCGCGCGAGCCCGAAATCGTCGATCTGGCCCGACTGCTTTCAGCCATGGGCGCGAAGATCGAAGGGGCGGGCGAAGCGACCATCCGCATTGAAGGCGTGGCCGGGTTGGGCGGCGCGGAACATCGCGTGATCGCCGACCGGATCGAGGCTGCCACGTTCCTGTTCGCTGCGGCCGTTACCGGCGGCGACGTTTTGGTCGAAGATGCCGACCCGGCCCATCTGGAGGCCCCGTTGGCCGCGCTGACCGCCGCCGGCTGCCGGGTAGAAGTGCGGCGAAGCGGAATCCGGCTGGTCGGCCCGTCGGGTGCCGCTGCCGGCTTCTCCCACATTCCCGAGCCTTCATGCGGCACGATCAGAGTCGAGCCTGTTGGCGCCCCGACCGGCTTGCCCGGGAGTGCTGGTCATGGTAACAGAATGGGCGCCCCTGCTCGCTTCCCCGGCAGTGTCGGCGATGTGCCCAGAATGGGTGCCACTGCCGGCTTGCCCGGCAGTGCCGAGAGTGATTTCGAGCGGGCCGGTGGCGTCGTTCGGAACTGGGCTGGCGGGCGGCTCGCTCCGGTTAGCATTGGCACGCGGCCCTATCCGGGCTTTCCCACCGATTTGCAAGCCCCGTGGACGGCCTTGATGGCCGTTGCCGCCGGACGATCGCGGATTGTGGACGAGGTTTTTCCGCAACGGTTCGCACATGCGGCCGAGCTGCGGCGGCTAGGTGCGATGATCCGCGTAGAGGGCAACGCGGCCGAGGTCGTCGGGCCCGCGCGGCTCGAGGGCGCACCGGTGCGGGCGACCGACCTTCGCGCCGGTGCGGCGCTGGTGTTGGCGGCCTTGGCCGCCCGAGGTCGCACGACAATCTTCGGCGTAGCTCACATCGAGCGCGGCTACGAACGTCTGGCCGAGAAGCTCCGCTCGCTGGGCGCGCAGTTGGCGGTGGAATCGGCGTTGCCGCGGAACTCGGTCCAAATCGGGTTGCCGTAGCGGAGGGCGACGAGAGATTCGACGCGACGGCGTTCTTCGGTGCTGAGCGGCTCTTCGACGCAATCGAGGCCGATCGCCTCGACCAACAACGGCCGCCATCGCTCGATCAACTCGAACGGCGTCAGTTCGATGCCGGAAAGCTCGGCCACGCCGGGCAACTGCGGCGCGGCCGACGATCGGGCCAGAAGCACACTGCCGTGCTGCAACACCGCCCCGCGACGCCGCCGCTGCGCGCTGCCGGCGATCTTCATCCCGCCGAGGACCACGTCGCCCAGCGTGCGCCGCTGGAAGCAAAGGAACTCGTCGTCGCCTCGGGCGACCCTGCCGGATTGTTCGGCAGCGCCTACTGCACGAGCCAATTGAGCGCCCGTTCCGGCTGTTTCGGGAGCGCCGGCGGCTTGAGCTGAGTGGGTGCCACTGCCGGCTTGCCCGGCAGTGCCGGTGGAGTATTGAGCCGGGCCGGGCGAATCGTCCCTTGCAGCCGCATCGGCCCCGGCGCAGGGGCAGAAGACCTCGGCCCGAAGGCCTTTCTCGGCCAAGGCGGCGATCAGGCTGCGATGGGCCAGCGAGTAGAGCCGGTCGCGGTCGTCGGCCGAGTCGTGGCCGCGCGGCAGCGCCAGCGAGTAGGTCAGTTCGCGGTCGTGAACGATGGCCCCGCCGCCGGTGAGCCGCCGCACCACGGCGCAGCAACTAGCGTGAGGGTGCTGCCGCCGGTCGTCGAACTGTTGAAAGTAGCCCAGCGAAAGAGTTGCTTCGCTCCAAAGGTAAAAGCGGAGTGCGGCCCGACCCTCGGCTGCCAGGTCGAGCAGCAATTCATCGACGGCCATGTTCCACGCCCCGAGGGCGGGCGGATCGATCAATAGGCGGCAGGGCAGGGTCATGTCAGATTCGCATTGCGCTGATGGTTTTTTGGCCCGCGCGTTCGAGCCGACGCAATTTGTTCGCCGCCGCCGCCGGCCGCGGTGAGGGAATCGCGGCTTCAGCTTTGCGCGGCCTCGGGCTGCCAGCGGAGCACCGGTTTGCGGGCGGCCAGCACGTCGTCGGGCCGGCACACCGGCGTGGTGTGCGGCGCTTGGTGCAGCACCTCGGCCGGTTCGGCCAAAATGGTGCGCAGCGCTTCGACGAACGCATCGAGCGTCTGTTTGCTTTCTGTCTCGGTCGGCTCGATCATCAGCGCCTCGGGCACGATCAGGGGGAAATACACCGTCGGCGCGTGGAAGCCGTAGTCGAGCAGCCGTTTGGCGATGTCCATGGCCGAAACGCCCCGCTCCGCCTTCAACCGCGAGGCCGTGGCCACGAACTCGTGCATGCACCGCGGGCCTTGCGGCACGGGCAGCAGCGAAGCGACTTTGGCCAGCAGGTAGTTGGCGTTGAGCACGGCCTGTTCGGCCACGCGGCGCAGCCCCTCGGGCCCGTGGGTGAGAATGTAGGCGTACATGCGCACCAGCACGCCCACGTTGCCGAAGAAGCTGCGCACCCGGCCGATCGATTTGGGGCGGTCGAAGTCGAGCCGATACTTCCCGTCGCGGCAAACGACGACGGGAACGGGCAGATAGGGCGCCAGCCGTTCGGCCACGGCGATCGGGCCGGCGCCGGGGCCTCCGCCGCCGTGCGGGCCGCTGAAGGTTTTGTGCGGGTTGAAGTGCATCAGGTCGGCGCCGAAGTCGCCGGGACGAGCGACGCCCAAGATGGCGTTCATGTTCGCCCCGTCAAGGTACATCAGCGCGCCAACGGAATGCACCGCCTCGGCAATCCGCGCGATGTTCGGCTCGAACATGCCCAACGTGCTCGGGTTGGTGATCATGAAAACCGCAGTGCGCTGGTCGAGCCGTGCGCGCAGTGCGTCGAGATCGACGTAGCCGGCCGGGGTGCTCTTGATCGTTACCGCCTCGAAGCCCGCCAGCGCCGCGCTGGCCGGGTTGGTGCCGTGAGCGGCGTCGGGAATGATCACCGTGGTCCGCTGTTGGCCCAGGTCGCGGAAGTAGGCGGCCGCCACCAACAGCGACGTCAGTTCGCCGTGCGCGCCGGCGGCCGGTTGCAGCGAAACGGCGGGCAGCCCGGCGATCTCGGCCAGAAACTGCTGGCTTTCGTAAAGCAGCCGCAACATGCCTTGGGCGGTGTCGTCGGGCTGATACGGGTGCATTTCGGCGAACCCGGGCAGGGCGGCCAGCCGCTCGTTCCGCTTCGGGTTGTACTTCATCGTGCACGAGCCGAGCGGATAGTAGTGCGTATCGACCGACATGTTCCAAGTCGAAAGGTTCACGTAGTGCCGCACCACATCCGGTTCGCTCAACTCGGGCAACGGCGGCGGAGCAGCCGCGCACGCGCCGGCGGGCAGCAAAGCCGACGGGGCCGACTCGGGCACATCCGCGGCAGGCCAACGCACGGCCTCGGCCCCCGGCTTCGACAGTTCGAACAAAAGCTGCACGGCTTGCCGATTACGCATGACCATCGATCCTCTTCGCCTTCCGATCACCACCGCCTTGCGATCAATCCCGCCTTGCGATCAACAGCGACCAACCCGACCAACCCCGCTTGTATTAGCCTTCGAGCAACTCGGCCAAGGCGTCGATTTCGCACCGGGTGCGCTTCTCGGTAACTGCCACCAGCAGGCAGTCGTTCAGCTCGGGGAACCAGCGGCCCAACGGCGCCCCGGCGTAGATGCCCCGCTCGGCCGCCGCCGCCAGGAACTCGTCGACGGGCCGATCGTTCAATCGCAGGGCGAACTCTTTGAACACCGGCGCGTCGAACAGCAGGCTCGCCCGTCCGCCGGCGGTCAGCCGCTGCCGCGCGTAGTGCGTTTTGTGCAGGCAGAGTTCGGCCACGCGCTTCAGCCCGTTCGGCCCCAGGGCCGAAAGATACACGGCCGCCCGCAGCGCCAGCAGCCCCTGGTTGGTGCAAATGTTGCTGGTGGCCTTCTCGCGGCGGATGTGTTGCTCGCGGGTTTGCAGGGTGAGGGTCCAGCACCGTCGGCCCGACCGATCGACGGTTTGCCCCACCAGACGGCCCGGCATGCGGCGGACGAATTGCTCGCGGCACGCCAAGATGCCCAGGTAGGGCCCGCCGTAGCTCAACGGGTTGCCCAGCGATTGGCCCTCGGCCACGGCGATGTCGGCCCCCAGATCGCCCGGCCGTTTCAGCACGCCCAAGCTGATCGGGTCGAACACCACGATCACCAGCGCGCCGCAGCGATGGGCATGTTCGACCACCGGCGCCAAGTCGGCCACCGTGCCGAAAAAGCCCGGCTGCGACACCACCAAGCACGCGGCCGACGAATCGACCTCGGGCAGCGCCGCGGCATCGACCGTGTAGCCGCCCGAATCAACCACCTCGGCCGAAAGGTTCTGCAAGAAGGTGCCCAACACTTGCCGGTATTCGGGATGAACACTGCGATGAACCACCACCCGCCGGCGTTGCGGGCCCGCTGTTTGCAAGGCCATCAGCACGGCCTCGGCCAAGGCGGTCGCGCCGTCGTACAAACTGGCGTTCGACACGTCCATGCCGGTCAGTTGGGTGATCAGCGTTTGGTACTCGAACATCGCCTGAAGCGTGCCCTGGCTGGCCTCGGCCTGATAGGGCGTGTAGGCGGTGTAGAACTCGCTTCGCGCGGCGACGAAATCGACCAGCGCCGGCACGAAATGGTCGTAGGCGCCCGCCCCCAAAAAGCAGGCGGCCTTGCCGGCCGGCGCGTCGGCCTCGGCCAAGGCGCTCATGTGAACGGTCAGTTCCAGTTCGCCCATCGCAGGCGGCAAGTTCAACGGGCGGCCGAGCCGCAATGGCTTGGGCACCTGCTCGAACAGCGCGTCGAGCGAATCGACGCCGATCGTTTCTAGCATCGCCCGCTGGTCGTCGGGCGTATTCGGAAAGTACGGCATGCGCAAATGTTCCTCGTTGCTGCGCCGGCCCGATGGTTGACGAACCACTGTGCGGGCGACGCAATCGCGACGACAAGCTCGGCCCGCGCGTCGGTCGGGCGCAACGGGCCTTGTCGCGGGACGATCGTCGATGCGGCCGGCGTCAACCGCGGCCGAAAGCATCGGAGATTCCGTCGGAAATTGGAATTGTAGCAAAAGGCCCGTCGGAGTGAATCGGGCGTCGGTGCGAACAATCGTCCCAGCCCACAAACCACAGGCCGAAAAACGGCTGCAACTCGGCAACGGTGCAGCGGTTGCGCAAGCCGCCGGCCGAGGATGCCGCCTTTGGGAAAGAGACGATACCTCCGCCCGACGGACCTGCCGCAGCGACGCAACGCGAGTCCTCGGTCCTATGCCGTTGGCCTTGCGAAAAACCTGCGGCCCTCGGCGATCACGGGGCCGCCGGCTGGATGGTCAGCCGGATCGTCGCTTCGGCCGCCGGTTTCGGCAGTGCGATGCCGATGCGCACCGGCACGCGATTCTGCGGAAGGTTCTCTTTGATTTCGACGGCCTCGATCTTCGGCCGCCCGGCGGAGGTCTCGATGACCACTTCGACCGCCTGCGCGTCGGGCCCAACCCGCAGCAGATTCTCATCCTGCTGCCGCCAAGCCAGCAGGGTTACCAGCGCGGTCTCAAACTCTTCGGGCTTGTCGAAGCGGGCGCGGTCTTCCACAGTGAGGCTGCCGCGGCCGTCGCGCGAAAAGGTGAAGGTGCGCGTCAGCTTGCGAAGCGAGGGCGCCTCGTAACAAACCGAAAGGTCCAAGGCGAATACGTCGGTTCGGTCGGACCACTCGGCGCGAAGCACTTTGGCGGCGGCCGCTCGGCCGCTGCGCTGCAACTGACCGGCCACGCGCGGTACCGGATGCCCAAACGAGTTGAGCACGTTGCTCACGTAGCGTTGCCCGCTGAAGGTTCGCGCGGTGTAGGTTTCCAGTCCCGGATCGAGCAGCGGCGTGCTTTCACCCAGGGCGACGACAAACGAGCCGACGTCGTTGTGGTTGTGATGTTCGGCGTTGTGTCCGCCCTTGAGCGCCGCGCCGAAGCCGGCCGACGAGCCGCTCCCGCGACAAACGACGATTCCCGCCTGATCGAACACGCTTCGCAACGGGCGATCGGTCGTGGTTTCTCGAATCTCCGGCCGAGCCGTGGCCGAACTGGGCAGGCAGTAGAGGGCCGTGGCCGGCAGCAGTCGTTGCGGACCGGCGGCCGGGCCTAACGCGCCGATTTCATCCGCCCGAAGCGGCAGCCCCAATCGCCGCATCATGAACGCCTCGATCAACCGATCGGGCTTTGCGCCGATCGAACAATCGGCAAACGCCGGATAAATCCCCGGCAGAATTTCCAAGTTCCGGCCGAATTGCGCCACCGCTCGAACCTTCGGCAACGCGAACAGATCGACCTTGCCGCCGGTGGCCTGATGCAGCGTTTCGGCAAGGTACAAGAAGTGCCCGAATCCGTAATTCCAGTAGCCCACGCCTTCGGAGCAGTAGCCGTCGTCGGTGAAGCCCGAAAGGAACTTCTCCGTGTTCCGCTCGGCGGCAGCGATGTATCGGGCGCGAAGCTGCGGCGAGTCGATGATCGCCAGGGCCGCCCCCGTTACGCCCGCGGTGCACACGGCGTTCCAGTTGTGAGTGGCCTCGGCCCAGTGGACGCGCGGCCGACCGCGTTCGAGGTAGCCCTCGTAGATGTCGAACACGCGGGCGCGGAGGGTAGTGCGCAACAGCGCGCGGACCTCGGCCGGCAGTCGATCGCCGAGCCAGTAGTCGGCCGTGGCCAGGTTCCAAGCCACCGCGGCGACGTGCAGGTCGATCGAATACTCGATCCCTTTGAAGTTTCGCAAGTTGCCGTCGTGAGCGGGCAGGGTCCACGACTTGTCTTCACAAATCGAGCGAACGGCCGCGGCCACGTCGGGCAAAAAGCGCCCTTCGCCCTCTAAGCACTCGGCCAACACGAGATCGGCAAAATGGCTGAATCGTGCGCCGATCGCTTTTTGTCCGCGGGTGCGATTGCCGGTGCGCGAGTAATCGAGGTAGTCGTCGTCGGTGATCGGCGGCAGCGGCTTGCCGACCTCCTTCTTCATCCGCCCAAGCAGCTCGGCGAAGCGGCGCTCGGCCGCCAGCGTGCGCCAGGGTTCGCGTTGGTCGATCGTCGGGCCCATGCCGCGGGGCTTCGGCGGCAGCATCGCGGCGATTTCCGCAACACGTTGCGGATCGAGCGGCACGCCCGCCGGCGCTGCGGCGGCCTTCGTTCCGCCCTCGGCCGAGCGGGGTGCGCCGGCCTTGGCCTCGGCGGCGGAAGGTTTGGGCTGCGGTTGTGCATCGGCTGCGGGCGATTTCGCCCCCGGCTCGGCGGCCCAGGAGGGCGGGAGTACTGCCGCAGCGAACGCCACCGCACATGCGGAGAAGATCGCCCGAATCCGACGGCCGAACTCGGCCCAACAGATCGAATCAATCGCCGGCGTGCCAACACGCCAAGGCCGGCCGACGGAAGCCCGTTCTCCGGCATCGAAAGGGCGGCCGGCCGCTGAGTCGCGCTGTCGGCAATCGATCGGAGCGGCCATGGCCGCGACGGCAGGGAAGCGGGCTGAACGGAATGAACTCGGAAGGCGGGAAAACGTCATCGGCGGGTTCCTCCATCTGGGGCGTCGTGAAGCTCGTCCGTGGTTGGGCGAACGGCTCTTCGTGCGGGACGTACAGCGGGGTTCGGCTGGGCCGGCGCGACTGCCCAGCACAGAATCGAGCGGTGGAACGGCAGGAGCGTCTATTCTGTTCGTCGCACTGCGGCGCGTCAACCGGCAAAGCGTGTCGGCCAGGACGAAGCACTTGCCCGGCGCAAATCTTCCTGCACAGGCGGCAGAAGAGAACGAAGCGATCGACGGTGCGGGAAACCGGCCGTCAACTCACGGGCGCGGCGAGCAGATCATCCAACGGGCGGGCGATGCGACGGAAGGTTCCCGCCGACATGGCCACCGTTTGCCAGCGCGGCGAGATCAAACGGGCGGCCGGCGCGTAGTCGGCCAGCGGGGCGGCCACGAAGCCGTAGAGCCGATCGCGAAACGCGAAAAGCCGCGCCGCCGGCAGCGGCGCGCGATCGCCCACGATCAGATAGGCGAAAACGAACATCGCGCGGAAGCCCGGGCCGAAGATCGCCTCCCAACGGGCCAGTCCGTCGAGATCGTCGCGCGTGGACCAATTCTTCCAATACTGGCGATGCCGGCATCCGCTGGGGAATCGTCGCCCTTTGACATCGATCAGCCAACTGGGGCCGCCCGGGGCCGAAACGATGAAATCGAGGTTC
>JARKPK010000096.1 GCA_029975295.1 Thermoguttaceae bacterium
AAAAAGGCCATGCGGAGAATCTCGTCGGCTACGGACGGCGGAATTACCTCGTGCCCGTGCCGCGGATCGACGACTTCGAGCGGTTCAACGAGGAACTGGTCGAGGCGTGTCGGCAAGATCTCGCGCGGCAGCTGCGCGGCAAGGATGGGACGAAGGCGGAACTGTTGGAGGAGGACCGCCGGGCGATGTTGCCCTTGCCGCCCATCGGCAAGCGGCGGAAATCAAGACTGCCCATTCATGCCATATCCCCCATCTTCGCGCAATCGCCCTGTCGAAGAGCCGTCCTAACCGTTCCTGGGCCGTCCGCCGCATCCTCGCGGTGTGATCCTCCGCCGCGTCAACCGGCGGTTCGGCCGTTTGCTGTTTCACTCGCGTGGTCGCCATTGAGTCTTCCTTGACAACGTCTAGAAAAACACGCCCTTCACATCACACCACGACATCCGGCGGCAGATCCATCGGCTCAATCGGCTCTTTCATCGGCCGAATGGAGATGATCTTCGCCCCCAGCCGTTCCGCAACCAACTTGCCGGCACGAAATCGCTCATGGCATATCCTTGGGACATTATTACCATTCCCATAAATGATCATCAGGTCGCAGCTTGATATTGGGGAATCGCGCGAGGTCGAAATGGACCTCGCGAATGATCTTCGCTCCGACCCGTTCTGCCACCACCTTGCCGACCATGATCGCCCAGTTGGCAAACCCACGCGGACTTTCAGGGCACAGGCGCTCTTTGAAACACTCCACTGTATGCCAATCGAGTTCGGCCTTGGCGTATTTGTCGTCGCAAATCCAAAGATTGTTTCTCGTTGTCCATGGCGGCGGCGGATTGACCAGAATTGCCCGCGCCCCGTAGTATTCGATTTCCAGTTCGATCTCGCTCAGCGGTTCGTAATCGTAGGGTTTATTCTTCACGGCACGTTGCTCCTCAACGAATCGATTAGCAGAGTGACCAACTCCGGATCATGCCGAGCGATCTCAACCGGATTGCTGAAGAGGATTTCACATGCGCACGATACGACCTCCATACGGTCGTTGTCTTCTTCCGGAATGTTCCCTACGCGAAGCAGCATCGGATCGCCGCGGAAATACACACGCCCCATGTAATCGCGCAGCCACGCTCTGCCGTCTGTTCGTTCTCGATAATACCATGATCGCCCCTGACTATCCACACCCATAAGTTGCAGCTTGCCGCCCTTGCTGACACGCCGTCGCCATTCTGCCGAATCGCGACCTAAACCAGAAACATGGTGTTGAAGATGGTGTGCCATCTCGTGTATGAAGCCTGATCCTTGAGTGGGAGGATTAAATTCAATCGCGCCGTTGCGGTAACGCATTGCGCCAGCCGCCAGTTCCTTATTGATCCCCACAGCGATCCGAGGATCGGATAATCTCCCTTTGCGAGTGATTGCCCCGATGAATTGCGCCGCTTGATCCAAACGCCGACGTTCATCTTCGGGCAGCCCAGGCGCGAAGATTCTGATCGTCGTCCGCTCTCGCTGCGGCAGAATCAAACACGTGCGTTGGTTGGCCGCGGCCTCTTCCAGCACGTCCGCCTCTGCCTGGCGGATCGCCGCGTCGAGCATCCTCTGATAGTGCGGCGGGTATTCGGCCGCGGGACGCGGCTTTGTCGCGGCGCCAATCAGACGCTGCATAAAGTCGTCGCGGCGGAGAATC
Source organism: Thermoguttaceae bacterium (assembly GCA_029975295.1). Taxonomy (GTDB): domain Bacteria; phylum Planctomycetota; class Planctomycetia; order Pirellulales; family Thermoguttaceae; genus JARKPK01. The sequence goes on from JARKPK010000096.1 coordinate 1,679, forward strand.
TCGCGGCGAACCTCTTCCGCCGGCAGTACGTTTGCCCGCGACCGCAAGTCGAATTGTCTTCGGGCCGAAAGTTCCGCCGCTGTCGGGCGGAGCCTGTGGGCATAACGCCGCGCCAGTTGTTCGATCTGCCGATCGACGGCCTGCCGACCGCCGAAAAAGACGTTCGCCGGATCGCGGACGACCTGGGGAATGGCAATGTTCGACGAGGCCACCGACCGAAAGAGGGCCTGCCGTTGCACCAAGGCGAGATCGACCTCCGCGCGCCGTTGGTCGCGTTCTTCGGGCGATTCGCGGCGCAGCCGCTCGATCGGCAGCAGGCGGCCTTCGGCGTCGATGAAATCCGCCCACTCCGGCTCCCGCGGCTGCGGCAGCCGCCCCAGCGCGTCGCGGACCGCCTGACCTATTCGGCCGTCAGGCGGTAGCGTCGGAGGAAACTGAGCCATTTGCGGCCGAACTTGTCCGAGGAGAATTCGGCCCTAATCCAAGGCCAAGAATGCACCGGCGCGGCCTAACCCGGGGCCTGTGCTGCCACAGGAAGAACAGGAGGCGATACGCCCCGGACGAGAATCCAAATCAGAGGGCCAAGAGGATGACGCCCTTCGACGCGCATTGGCCTCGGCAATATGCCCCGGAAGAGAGGCCAAATAAGAAACTTGCCGCCAACTGTTGCCGATCGCAAACCGCTGTGGAACAGAAACTTAGTGGGCGATGT
>JARKPK010000102.1 GCA_029975295.1 Thermoguttaceae bacterium
CCATCGAACGGGTGTGGTGGCATCTCCACGAAACAATCACTCGCAACCACCGCTGCCGCACGCTCGATGAACTGCTGAGGGAAATCTACCAGTGGGCCGCCGCCCAACACACGTTCTACGAGCAAACTCACAGCTTTCGTATCATGTACAAACTCGCCAGCTAGCGCTACGCTGACGTGTTGGAGCTATTTAGTCAATACAAGCTCAGCAGCCCGTTGAAATAGGCTTGCTTTTCGGGGGCCGTCACCCAGCGACCGCTCAAAGCGCAGTTGGGACGCAAGGTCGCTGGGTGGTCGCGATAACTCGGCTATCGCGGTGCCGTAAGGCACAAGAGGGCGAAGATCAGCCTCGGAATCGTTGCGGCCATTGGGCGCCACGAATACATTCCCGTTCCGGTGATGCCCGTCTTGGGTGAACTGGGGGTGTTTTGGCAAACAGGTTCATTCCCGCCCTTGCAGGCTCACTATGCCCAAATCGGGAACCGCTGCTGGCAGGGTTGCATTGCCGATCGGGCGATTCTGCCGGCTTGTCCGGCAGTGCGGGAACTTGGCTTCTCTAAGCTCGGAGATTGCAGCGGCTCGTCTTGGCTCTTGGAGTGAAGCACCGCGGAACAGGCCCGCCGAGGCACGCGATTGTCTGGCCTCAGCACCTTTCGCCGCGGCGGGCGCATTCTATGTTGGGCCGAATTGCGATTCTATGTTGGGCCGAATTCCACTCGCGGCCGGGCAAACGCCTCGGGCCGTGCGCGATGACTCGCCGCCGAGTCTCGAGTTCCCCGCGGTTTGACGGGGCGGAGGCCGGCAGGTTAGACTGGGCTCACCTGCGACGGCTCGGAGCGGTTCCGCGTCGCGGGGCGGTCTTCGTCCGCGTGCGTGGGCAGAACTGCGCCGTTTCATCTTTTTGGGAACGCGCCGTTTCGCGCCCCGCACGGCAACGACTTACCCAAGGGGGCTTGCACCATGATCCGTCGCTCGCTGGTGTGCTGGGCTTTGACGCTACTGTGGGTGGAAACGGCCATCGCCGCCGAACCGGGAAAGATTCCGCTCGACTTCCCGGCCGTGGCCACGACGGCAGCATCGGGGCAGTGGGTGCTTTGCCCGCCGCGCGAATTCATCGACAACGCCTGGGCCGAAGGCGTGCTGAAAACGACCTTCGTCTACTATGCCGCCACGATGAAGGAACCGGGAGAATGGGAGAGCACCGTCACAACGCTCACCAAGAAAGACTCCGTCATCCCCAACTCGCTGATCGTGCCGATCGCAAAAGGGCAGACGGCCAAACCCGGCGACATCGTGCTGACGTGGTGGCATTCCGGCTCGGGCATGCAGCGCGCGATCGTCGTCGAGGGGGGCACCGAGACCGAGCCGATGGTGATGTATCTCGACATTGCCTACGACAATCCTTCGGGATGGGGCCAGAAGACCGACCGCTGCCGACCCGACTCGTTCGTCAAGTTGGAAAAGCCGCTGCAAATCGGCACGGCCGTGGCCGTGAAGGATCCGAGAATGCCCAATTCGTTCAACCGCTTCCAGCTTGTCGCCGCGGCCGACGACAAGCTGTTGTTGGTGGGCTACGCGGGCCGCATGTCGGTCGCGTCGAAGGCCGACTGCGTGCCGCTGCCGATCGTGCCCGAAGGGATCAAAGAAGGCGACAAGGTGTTTGCGCCGGTCTCGTTCTCGAAGCTCGATCCGTTCACGGTTGTGAAGGTCGATGCGAAGATCGGCCGCGTTTTCGTCAAAGCGATCTCCTTCGGCAAAGAGAAGGAAGTGGGCGTCGCTTTCGGCGATGTCATTGCTGCGTTGCCGTAGGCCGCCTCGGACGATGCGTGCGGGCCGCGTCGCCCCCGCAGACTGCTTGGCCGTGCGCGTATTGAGCCCGGAGCGCATTCAGCCGAACGCATATTCAGCCCAGCGCGTCTCTTGTGGCCGCGCGCCCATACAGCCGTGCGCCTAAGTCGTACAGCCGCTCGAACGCGAATGTCCGACGTTTCGCGGTCGGCGCTGCCGGCGCGATCATGGGCCGTCGATGAAGATGTGCAAAGCGGTTCTCGGGCCCGGGCGTTCGGCGAGCACGGGACGGTACGAATCGTAGTGGAACCGGCCCTTGGCGATCCGTTCTTGTTCGTCGGAAAAGCCGATGTATCGGCCGTCGAACCGGCCGCCCGACACCCGAAGCGTCGCATCGAAGCTGGTTGTTCGGTCGCCTTTGCGGTCGAGCTTCCAATAGGCGCCTTCGGCCGGTTCGGCCGTAAGAACAACATTCCCTTCGTTGTCCACGGCGAGGAATCGGCGTTCCTGTTGCTCGCGTGACGGCCGGCTCTGAATCGTCCAGCCTTGGTCGGTTTCTTGCAGCGTCCATTCGTTGAGCGCCGACGGCGAGTTGACCAGCCGAGGCTGCCCGTCAACAACCGCCAACATGCCGCCCTTGTCGCCGTTGAGGGCGATGGTGCGGAAATCGAACGGACGGACGGCCTGGGCTGCCGCGGCTGCGGCAAACGACAGCCCGAGCAAAACGCCGCACGCGGCCCGCGCGACCGAACCGCTTGTTCTCTCGCAGCAGCGCGGTTTTTTCAGCAATGCCATGGCCGGCGCTCCTTTACGGCAGCACGCCTTGGTTCGATTTCGCTATGGCTCGGTTCCGCCCGGAAAGACCGAGCCGCAGCCGTCGGTCAACGCGATCGCCCTTGGGCGATGTTCAACAGCAACAAAGGAAAAGAAAAGAAAGGAGAAACGTTCTATCGCCGCCCCTGGCCGAAGTAGGTTTGCATCAACGGATGGTTACGCCGGAGACGAAAAGCATGGCGTCGTCTGGGATGCTCCTTCCTTTCTTTGAGCCGGCGTACATGCCCCAACGGAAGCTAATCTTGTTGTCGTTCGCCTGCGTGTACGAGCCCTTGGCCGCGAGCTTCCAAGGCCCTTCGTCGAGCGGCGGTTTGTAATAGACCTCGTAATCGCGCCCGTTGGCCCGAACCTTGATGCTCAGCGATTTGCCCGTCATCTTCTCGGCCAGAATGATCTCGCGCGCGCCGTTGGGCTCGGGTCGGCGTCGAAGGAACGAGATGTCGCCGTTCTTCGACATCTCGATGTGAAACGGCCAAAGACTGCCTTCGTGCATCAACTGGAAGATGCACGCGGAAATCGGCTTGACGATTGTGTAGGTTCCTTCCCACTCGCGCCATTGGCCCGGTGCAACCGTGAGGTTGGGCGTATATGCTTCCACACGGCCGGGCGAACCTTCGTTGCCCACCCCGTTGCGAACGTTCTGCTCGCCCTTGAACAAACGGAACACCTGAATGTTCCCGTCCTCTTGATACCAACGGGTCCACCGTTGGAAATCTTTCCGGCCGATGCCGCTGCCGCCTTGCGTGTGAATGCGGATATCGTTGGGAATGGGCCCGGTTTTGCCGATCTGCCGCTCGAGCAGTTCGTTGTTCACGTCGATGCGCGATCCGAGAACCGGCCCGCGCGAGAATCGCTCGCCCGGCTTGACGCCGCCGCTTTCCAAGACGGCGGCAAACGTCGGGTCGCCGCCGTTGCAGGTGAACAGCGGTTCGGCGGAAAGCAATGTGCCGGCGAGCAGGGTGGAGAACAACAACGCTGCAATCGTTTTCATGGTCTTCACCAGTTCATGGTCTTCACGAGCAAGCGGCCGAGCGTGGAGCTTAATTCGCGCATGGATTCCGATTGGAGCCGAAACCGCAATGTCGCACCGTCGAGAACCAAGATAAAACCGTCAATCCGGGAGATTATCCCACCGAACGGATCGGCAGGCAATCGAACGTTGTCGGCCGCGCCGGCCGGTCGCAACCGCCGGGATGATTCAGCGGGACGCACCCCTTGCGTGGGGTTTTTTCAACCCCATAGAATGAGCAAGCGTTAAAGCGGCCCGCCTCGGGGGCGATCGCGCCTCGGCCGCGATTCCCGCGATTGGCAGGGGAGCGCAGTGGCAAACACGGCGGCGGTCGGGGTTGTCGGACGGGTCCAGTCCGTTGGGCCAGGCGGCGCAGATTGCAAAAAGACGGGCTGATCCACCGCGGGACCGAGCGATCCGGCCGGTCGCGCGGCGTTGAGTGCGGGCTGAAAACGGCCGTCGCCCGCCCCTGCGGCGATTGCGACGGTTGCCGGGCCGAGAAACCGATTTCGTCCTATCTAATCAGTCGGAGGAGCGCACGATGAACGTTGGGAATCGGACAGCGCGGCCGGCGGCGGCCACCGCTTTTCATAGCACCGCGGCCAGCAACAGACCAATCGAAGGCGTGCGGCGGGCGATCGCCCGCACTGCCGCGCTCGGTGCCGCGTTGCTGATGGCTTGGGCGTGCCTTGGCCTACCGGCGGTCGTCGGCCTCGGCGCGATGGCGCCGGGCGGATTGCAGGCGGGCGAGTCGCTTGCTGCGTCGGCTGCGTCGGATGCCGAGAAAGCGACGGCCCCGGCGCCGGCGGCAACTCGGGCCTCGGCCGAGAGCACGGCCGACGATGCTGCCGATTGGCTCTGGGTTTACTTCGGCACCTACACCCGCGGCGAGAGCAAAGGCATCTATCGCGCCAAGCTCGATCGAAGCACCGGCGCGCTGACCGATTTGCAACTGGCGGCCGAGTTGGTCAATCCGTCATTCCTTGCCCTGCATCCGAAGCTGCCGCGGCTTTACGCCTGCGGCGAGGTGGGCGAGTTCGCCGGCGGCAAAGGCGGGGCCGTCAGCGCTTTGGCTATCGACGAGGTCACTGGGCGGCTCTCGCTGCTCAATCAGCAAACCTCGGGCGGGGTCGGGCCGTGCCATCTTTCCGTCGATCCGGCCGGGCGGAACGTGCTGGTGGCCAACTACGGCGGCGGCAGCGTGGCCGCCCTGCCCTTGGATGACGAAGGCCGCGTGAACGCCCCTTCGTCCGTAGTGCAGCACAGCGGGTTCAGCGGCGTTCACCCCGCCCGGCAAAAAGGCCCGCACGCGCACAGTGTGAACCTTTCGCCCGACGGTCGTTTCGCCTTCGTGGCCGATTTGGGGCAGGACAAGCTGATGGTCTATCGCTTCGACTCGGCCGCCGGCGTTCTGGCGGCCAACGATCCGCCCAGCGTGGCCTTGGCCCCGGGCGCCGGCCCGCGGCATTTCGCCATGCACCCCTCGGGCCGATTCGGTTTTGTCATCAACGAGTTGAACGCAACGATCACCTCGCTGGCTTACGATGCCGCCTCGGGCGTTTTTCGGGTGATCGACTCTGTATCGACCCTGCCGGCCGAGTTCGATGGGCGCAATACCTCGGCCGAGGTGGTCGTGCATCCCAGCGGACGATTCGTTTACGGCTCGAACCGCGGGCACGACAGCATCGCGGTGTTCGCCCTGGACGAATCCACCGGCCGGCTGACGGCCCGGGGCCAAACCCCGTGCGGCGGACGCACGCCGCGAAACTTCGCCATCGAGCCGTCGGGCCGGTTCCTGCTGGCGGCCAATCAGGATTCGGGCAACGTGGTCGTTTTCCGCATCAACCCGAACAGCGGCGATTTGAAACCGGCCGAGGTGGAGCTGAAAGTGCCCGTGCCGGTGTGCGTGCGGTTCCGCGCGCCGGCGAAGGGGCGTTGATCTTCGGAAGTGTTCGTCGATTGCCGGCAAAGCGATGCAACCAAGCAAGCCCAGAATGCCGCCCAAAGCCGGCCTTGCGTTGGTCGAACTTGTTGCATGGTCGTTCCGGGGATCGGATAAGCGATGTTCGCCGGCGGCGAGGCCCGTTCGTCGCGGGCCGTCGTTGATCGTTCGAGCGATTGAATGAAGCCGTGAAGCGCGAAAAGCGGCCCGACGCGGGCGCCGCGCGCCGTTCGGCCGCCGCGCCTGCGTTCAACCAGCCGCACAAGCGATCACACGAAACTGCACAGGTGTTTTTACACTAGATTGACAGGCGCGCGGGAAAACTGCTATACCCATGCATGCCGGTCTTCGATGAAACCGCGGACGACGGGAGACAGCCCGATCGGGCGAAACGCGCCTTCCGGCGCTTTCGCTGCAACGGCGGCTGCTTTGCCGTTGGTGATGACCGGTTCGGCGAAGGCCTGTTGCTGGGGCCGGCCGCCTGTGGTGGAGCAAGCCCGGCCGTGCCGCCGGCACAGCGACTCGCAGGGCGCTGGGTCAGTCGCCGTCGGGCCGCCGCTCTTGTCGCGTTCGAAACGTATTGAATCTCCTTCTTTTCGTGCGGGTGGAGGACCGTTCTCATGATCTTCGGCAAGATGTGGCGGGCCCTGAGGGCCCAGTTGAACAAGTTGGCCAATTTCTTCTGGACAGTCGATCCGATCGCGCAGATGCAGTACGAGTACGACTCGGCCGTCGCGCAACTGAAAGAGGGCCGCGAAGGACTCGAACAATATCGGGCGCTGGTCGAGCGGGTGGGCCGACAGGTGGCCAACGACAAACAGCATGTGGCCAGCCTGGAAGCGAAGGTGAAGGCCTATCTCACGGCCGGCGACCGCGAAACCGCCTCGCGCTTCGCGTTGGAGCTGCAACGGGCGAAAACCCAACTGGCCGAAAACGAAGCCCAGCTCCAAATGCACGAGCAGGCCTACAACAACAACGTGACGAAGATCAAGCATGCCACGAAAAAACTGGCCGACGTGCGGACGAAAATCGCCAAATACGACGCCGAACTGAAAATGAGCAAGGCCGAGTCGGAGATGGCCAAGTTGGCTCAGAACTTCAATTTCGACGTAACCACCGACTTCGGCCAGATCGAGCAGGTGATTCAAGATCGGATCAGCCTAAACCGGGCGAAGGTGCGCGTGGCGGCCGACCTTTCCGGCGAGGGGTTGGAAACGATCGCCCAAGAGGAAGCGATGGAGAAGGCCCTGGCCGAGTCGGCCCTGCGCGAATTCGAGGTTCAGGCCGGCCTGCGCACGCCCGAAACCGCTCCGGCCGTGGCCGCTGAAAAACAGCTCGGCCCCGGTGTGGAAGAGTCGGCGAAGAACGTGCAAACGGAGCAGGGCTGACGGCGCGGCGCCCACGCGCCCGCTCGGCAGGGCGTGCGCCAACGGACGCGATGCATTTCACGCGATGGAACGATGAGCACGACCAATCCCGCCCCTGCTGGTTCGACGGAAGCCCTCAACGCGGCTCGGGCCGCGCCGCTGCCCGACTGGTTCCCCCCGTGGGCGCACCAGTTGGCCGACGCCTATTTCGCCCGCACCGCCAGCGTGTTCGTGCTGCACGGCAATGTTCACGACCTGGTGGCCGCGCGAACGGCCGGCGGCTGGAACTACGTCAGCGCGGCCGAGTTTCTCGGCACCCAGTTGTTCGGCGGCTGGGATGTGGTGCTGGGGCACGACCTGGGTCGGGGGCTGAAGCCGCTGGCCGGATCGAGCCAAACGCGCCTGCTGGGCATGATGCAATATCTGACCGCCCGATGGGGCGAACCGGCCGGCTGGCCGCGCGAACCGGAAAAGGTGTTCGCCCTGCTCGATCAACTGGTCGAACGCCTGCTGCTGGACGATCCGGCCGACCGGAAAAGCCTGGCCGTGGTGTTCGAATATGCCCAGTATTTGGCCCCGGCGGGCGACCCGGCCAACTCGAGCGTGCAGGCGGCCTCGCGGCTGGTGCGGCTGCTCCATTGGGCGCAGAACCCGCACATCCGCCGGCAGAATATCGCCTTCTGCCTCATCGCCGACCGCTTGGCCGAGGTGAGCAACCGCCTGGTCGAGAATCCCTATGTCGCCACGATCGAAATCCCCCTGCCCGACGAATCGCGGCGCCGCCAGTTCATCGAATCGGCCGCCGCCGGCGACGACCTTTCGCAGCGGACCGACTTCACCCGCGACGAACTGGCCAAGATGTCTAACGGCCTGAGCCTGGTGAACCTCAACGTGGTGATCTCCGAGGCGATCCACGCGCGCCGGCGGATCGACGCCGCGCGGTTCCGCCAGTTGAAGAAGTCGATGATCGAACGGCAGTGCCGCGACCTGGTCGAGTTCGTCGAACCGACCTACACGCTCGATCTGGTCGTCGGCTACGAAGAGGCCAAGAAGCGCCTCCGCCAAGACGCCGAGTGGATTCTCCGCGGTCGCACCGAGGCCGCTCCGATGGGCTATTTGATTTGCGGGCCGGTGGGCACGGGCAAAACCTTTTTGGCCGAGTGCTACGCCGGCTCGATCGGCATCCCCTGCGTGGTGCTCCGCAACTTCCGCTCGAAGTATGTGGGCGAAACCGAAGGCAACCTGCAACAGGTGCTCACCGTACTCCGCTCGCTGGGGCCGGTGGTGGTCATCGTCGACGAGGCCGACGCCGCGCTGGGCAACCGCCGGGCCGAGGGCGACTCGGGCACCTCCGCGCGGGTGTTCTCGATGATCGCCGCGCAGATGGGCGACACCCGCTACCGCGGCAAGATCATTTGGATGCTGCTCACCTCGCGGCCCGACTTGCTGCCGATCGACCTGAAGCGCCAAGGTCGGGCCGAGGTCCATATTCCGCTGATGTATCCGCGCAAAGACGCGGAAATCAAGGCGATGTTCGCCGCCATGGCGCGGAAGAACAAGCTGCGGATCGACCCGCAGGCGGTGCCGCCGGTCGATGCCTCGCGGCGGCTCACCGGGGCCGACATCGAAAGCATCGTGCTGGCCGCGCGGCGGTTGTGCCTGGCGGCCGGGCGCGAGGAGATTTCCGGCGACGACCTCCGTCAGGCGCTCGACGACTTCGTGCCCTCGGCCCAGGGGTTGGAAAAAGAAATGCAGGAGATCGCCGCCGTGCTCGAGTGCACCCAGCGGAGCTTCCTGCCCGAAGAGTATCAGCAAAAGCTCGCGCAGCCCGACGGCGTGCTGCACCTGCAACAGCGCCTGGTGGCGATTCGCCAACTGATGGGCGAAGGAGTCGTTTCGTAGTTCCGCGCTCAAGCGTGGGCATTTCAAGGGTTGAAATCAACGGTGCGGCCGTCGGCGGTCGCCGACGGGCAAGTCGAACGCCGGCGGGAGAGCGATCACCGACGGAAAAGCCGGCGCCCCTGGAAGCGCCGGTGGGAAAGATGTCGCCGAGGCGAGAACGACGTTGCCCGAGCCGCAACGGCGCGATGCAACCATCCGCCCTGCTCGAAATCGCGCAAAAGAACATTCGTAGAGATCGCAAGCCGAAGAAAGGGAACCCATGGCCAAGAAAAGCAGTTGGTTTGACGAAGCCAGCAACGAACCGATCATCAACGAGCACGCGCAGCGGTTGGAGTCGTTTCTCAATACGATGGCCGACGGCGTGGTCGAGGAGCAAGAGCTGCTCGCGCAGGAACAGCGATTGGTCGCGCTGATGCGCGAAATCGAGCCGCAGCTTTCCGACGAGTTGCACGAAAAAGTGACGCGCCTGTTGTGTGAATTGACGGCCTATGACATCATGCAATCGGTTCACACGATGCAACAACTCAGGCCGAAAACGACGTTCGAGGGCTGAGCGGCCGCGGTGCAGCGCCGCTGCGGGCCGATTGCGGCGACGCCCCACGGCCCCGGCCGCCGCCGGACTCTGCCGCGATACAAGCGTTCGAGCCGAACCGGGCGCCGCGCGGCGCGCCGATCGGGCAAGTGTGCGAAGCCGATGGTTGGGAGACGCAGCGGGTCGGTCGGCAATGCCCCGATCCTAGGAAGGGAGATCGATCGATGAACGGGCAACCGAAGGGACCGTTTTACGTGGTGCTGTTCCTGGTGATTGCGGGCTTGGTGGGCTTCGCGCTCTATCGGGCCGACATCTTCGCACCGAAGGCGCAACGGCCCGGCGGGGCGATCGACCCGAGGCAGCTCGGCCAGAACGCCGAATCGGCCGACGATGCCGCGCCGATCACTACGGTCAAAGAATACGCCTTCCGCCCGGCCGAACGCCTGCCGGAGATCAAAGAGACCTCGGCCTACAAGCCGCTGACCGACGGCACGGTCCGCTTCGCCTTGAACGTGTGGGCGGGCTGGGCGCCGATCGTGCTGGCCAACGAAGGCTTCAAGGCGGAAAAGGAGTGGACATCGCCGACCGGCAAGAAGTTCAAGGTCGAACTGGTGCTGATCGACGACCCGGCGGCGATGCTGGCGGCCTACCAGGCCGGCGAAGTGCATATCGGTTGGGGCACGCTCGACATGGTGCCGCTGTTCGTCGATACGATGGTCGATCGCCAAGGCCGACCGAAAGATCCCCGGGTGATGCCCCGCATCTTCCAACAGGTCGATTGGTCGAACGGGGGCGACGGGATCGTCGTCCGCGAGTCGATTCGCACCGTGGCCGACCTGCGCGGCAAGAAGCTCGTGCTGGCGCAGAACTCCCCGTCGCAATACTTCGCCTTGAACATGCTGGTGGCCGGCGGCGTCCAGCCCTCGGAAGTGGAGATGATCTACACCAACACGGCCTTCGAGGCGGCCGCCGCCTTCAACGCCGACAAGTCGATCGCCGGGGCGGTTTCGTGGGCGCCCGACATCTACAACTTGGCCAAGGTGAAGGGCAACCGCATGCTGGTCACCACGCAAACGGCCAACAAGCTGATCGCCGACGTGTGGTTCGCCCGCGCCGATTTCGCCCAAGACAATCCCGACATCTGCGAGGCGCTGGTCCGCGGCATCTTCGACGCGATGGAAGATTTGAAAAAGCCCGACCGCAAAGAACGGGCCGCCCAATTGATGGCCGCCGGCTACAGCATTCCCGCCGACGAAGCGATGGCCATGTTCGGCGACATGCACAACACGAACTGGGCCGAGAACTACCAATTCTTCCTCAATCAGAACAACCCGACGAACTTCGAACGCATCTGGCGGCAGTCGTACTACCTCTATCGGCAGATCGGTACGATTCAGAACGCGCCGGTCAGTTTCGACAAGGTGATGGACTTCTCGCTGATTCAGAAGTTGGGCAAAGAGGAGAAGTTCGCTTCGCAGCGCGACGAGTATCAGGTGACGCTGGCCCCGAAAACCGTCGGCGAGATCCGCGCCGAGTCGCCGGAGATTCTCACCAACACGGTCGTAATCCACTTCTATCCGAACGACTGGGACGTCTATAAGAAGGTGGTTCGCGAAATCGACGGCAAAAAGGTGGAAACGCCCTACGATCCCAACGCGAAAAGCGTGCTTCAGGGCGTGGCCGAGCTGGTGGGCAAGTTCGGCGCGGCGCGGGTGATTATCGAAGGCCACACCGACGCCTCGATGCGCGGCCAAGTGCCCGAGGCCTTGGTCAAGGAGCTTTCGCTGAATCGCGCGCAGGCAGTGCGCGAGGCGTTGGTGCGCGAGTATAAGCTCGATCCTTCGCGGTTGATGGTCGATGGGATGGGATGGGACCGCCCGGCCGATCCGAAGAACCCCTTCAACCACGCCAAGAATCGCCGCGTGGAAGTGAAGGTCTATCCGGCCGAAGTCGAATGACCGCCGCCGACGGCGTTCGGCCGATCGCCGTCGGTCAGGTCTGCAAGGACCCTTTCGCCACGAGAAATCGACACCGCGCCGCACGTCTCGAAGAACAATGCCCGAGCCTCAGCCCTCGAAAAACGATCCTCCGCCGTCGGCCGCGACGCCCGAGCGGCCCGAACAGCGCGCGGCAGAATCGGCCGACATGGTCGTCCGCCGCCGGCAGCAGCCGGTCCGTCCGTTTCGCGGCTTGCGCAGCGAGGTTTCGGCGGGCAAAACGCTTCTGTTGGGCGTGTGCGGCGCGTTGCTGGTGCTGGCCGCCTGGTGGCTGCTCACGCGGGGGGAAACGCCCCAACAACGCTGGCTCAGCCCGACGCTGCTGCCCAGCCCCGCCGAGACTTTCGCCGACTTCCCGCGCCTGTGGTTTGAAGAAGAGCTGACCCGCAACGCGGCCGTCAGCTTGCGCCGGGTGGTGTTGGGGTTCGGGCTGGCGGCGTTGGTCGGCGCGCCGCTGGGCATCCTTTGCGGCTGTTTCCGATCGCTTGGCGCGCTGCTGGCGCCGCTGTTGATCGTCGGGCGGAACATACCGGTGGCGGCCCTGATCCCCCTGACGTTCTTCTGGTTCGGCATCGGCGAACAACAGAAGGTGATGTTCATCTTCATCGCCTCGGTGGCCTTCGTGGTGATCGACAGCGCCAACGCCGTGGGCGAGATCAGCGGCCGCTACATCGACACCGCCTACACGCTCGGGGCGAGTCGGCGGCAGATCATCACCAAGGTGATTGTGCCGCTGGCCATGCCGAGCATTTTCAACTCCCTGCGGCTGCTCTTCGGCATCGCCTTCGGATACATCATGTTGGCCGAGTTGGTCCGCTTGGGCAGCGAAGCCGGCGGGCTAGGCTTTATCATCAACTCGGCGCAGCGACGGGGAATGCGCACCTACATCCTGCTGGTGTTGATGATCATCCCGCTGATCGCCTTGGCGGTCGATCGGTTTCTCTATTGGGTGCAGCGGCAGCTTTTCCCCTATTACTACGGCAGCGAGGGGTGGCTGCACCGGGCGCTGGTGTTCGCGCTTCGCGGCTGCGAGGATTTCGCCGCGCTGTTCCGCCGCGCCGTTGCGCCGCCGTTGGCGCTTTCCGGTTCCGCCGATCAAGCGAGCAAACCCGGCCCCGGCGGCGCGCCGCCTTCGGAAACGAACACGCCATGACTCCAGACGCGGCAAACCATCGACCGCCCAAGTCGATCGGCCAGATCGGCATGGGGCGAATCATCGATCGCAGCGAAACCGCGGCCGAGGCGGCCCTGCCCTGCGTGGTCGAGTTCCGCAATGTGAGCAAGACGTACAACGTCGGCCAACGGAACGCCTTCACAGCCATTGAAAACATCAATTTCCGCGTCCGCGATTTGCCCGGCCACGGCGAATTGGTGTGCGTGTTGGGCCCCAGCGGCTGCGGCAAGAGCACCATTTTGCGGTTGATCGCCGGCCTGCCGCCGCAGCATCCGGCGACCACTGGCGAGGTGCTTGTCGGCGGTGCTCCGGTGCTTCGGCCCGGGGCTGATCGCGGCATGGTCTTCCAAGACTACACCAGCTTCGACCATCGCACGGTGCTGGAGAACATCACCTTCGGACTGGAGTGCATGGGCGTCGATCGCCGCCGGCGCCACCAGCTCGGCTACGAGTGGATCGAGCACGTCGGGCTCGACCCCAAACACGACGCGCAGAAGTACCCCCATGAGCTTTCCGGCGGGATGCGGCAACGGGTGGCGATTGCGCGGAGCCTGATCCTCCGCCCGCGAATCATCCTCATGGACGAGCCCTTCGGCGCGCTCGATCCGCAAACGCGGATGAACATGCAGGATTTGCTGCTGAGCCTGTGGCACGAGTCGGAGGCCACGATCTTCTTCGTCACCCATTCGATCGAAGAGGCCGTCTTTCTCGCCGATCGGATTTATGTGATGAGCAAGGCGCCGGGCACGATCCTCCGCGAGTTGTGGGTCGAGCCTTCGGATCGGCCCGCCCGGCAGATGCAGGGCGATCCGCGGTTTTTAGAAACGGTCAACTACGTCCGCAACTTGATCACGCAGTTGGAGATCGAAGGACGTATCGCCGAGGGAACGACGTGATCCGCTTCGCCCGAAGCGGTCGTTCGATTAAGATGAAAAGCAAGGCGTCGGGAAGATCCGGCCGTCGCGCGTGTGCGCGTGCGGGCGTTTCGCGCCGGGTCGTTTCCGGTTGAAGGCATTCAGCGCAGTCTGGGCGAGCAGTGAACTTCTTCGAGTATCTCAAAGCGGCGTTTCTCACGCGTTGGAATCTGCTCTTTGTCGGCGCGGCCGGGGCGTTGGGGCTGATTAGCGGGCGGCCCGACGTGGTGTGGCCCCTGGCGATTGCCGCCGAGGTGGGCTATTTGGGCCTGCTGGCATCGCATCCGAAGTTTCAGCAGGCGGTCGATGCGCAGCGCGCCGGGGCGATTCGCGCGCAGACGAAGCAAACCAATCAAGTCACGCTGGAACGCATTATGCGGATGCTGCCCAAGCACGCGCTGGAGCGATTCGGGGCGTTGCGCACCCGCTGCCTCGAACTGCGGCAGTTGGCCCTGGAGATGCGCGGCCCGATCGGCCCGATGGCCGATCAGCCCTTTGAGCAATCGCAAACCGAAAGCCTCGATCGCCTGCTTTGGGTGTTCTTGCGGTTGCTTTTCACGCAGCACGCGCTGAACCGCTTTCTCCATAAGACCGGCGTGCAAGAGATCCAGCAAGACATCGCCCGCATCGAAAACCGGCTCAAACAGCTCGAAGGCGACGACCCGCAAAAGCTCCGGCTCCGCCGCACGATGGAAGACAACCTGGCGGCCAGTCGCGAGCGGTTGGCCAATCTGCAAAAGGCGCAAGACAACCTGCAACTGATCGAACTTCAGATCGAGCAGGTGGAAAACCGCATTCGCGCCGTCAGCGAGTTGGCCGTCAACCGCCACGAACCGGAGTTCATCACCTCTCAGGTCGAGTTCGTGGCCGACAGCATGAAACAAACCGAAGAAACGCTCAACGAGCTTCGCTTCGCCACCGGACTCGATCTGGACGAAGAAGCGCCGCCGCTGCTCCGCCCCTTGTCGGCCAAGGTGATTCAGTAGCCGACCGCCGGAAGTCGGACGATCTGAGAACAGCCCGCGGCGGGCCCCGCCTGCCGCTCTGCGGCCGCCCGTGTTCGCCCGGGAACGCGAACAAACGCGGTTCGCAGGTTTCCGCATTCGCGGCGAGATCCGACGCATCGGGCCTTCGCAATTGGGCTGGGAACAACGCTCACCGCTCGGCCCGCCCCGCCCAAACACTCGCACCCTGTCTCTGTCAGGGCCGAATCACTTCGATTGGCCGGGCGGCGGCGGTTTCCTTCGGCCGTCGAGCAAGTGCCGAATGGCCAGCACCGGATGCCGCCACAGCATCCGCGGACCGGCGAATCGCATCACCGCCCGAGCCCTCTCCCGCTGCGACGGTTTGTAGCAATGGATCGGGCAGCGGGCGCAGGTGGGCTTCTGCTCGCCGTAGGGGCAACGCTGCAACCGTTGCCGCGCGTATTCGAGCAGCTCGGCGCATGAGGCGCACAAATCCCCCCCACCGCCGTGATGGCGGCGGCAGTAGATGCGGACCATCGCACGAATCGTCCGCCATTCGCGATCCAGACGTTTGCCGAACATTGGGGGAATTGTAGCGCCCGGGGCGGCAAAAGCAACACAAAGGTCGGCTGCGGCCGAGCGATCGTGCCGCGAAAGAGCGCCGACCGTACGCCGCGAAAGCTCGGCGCGAATCCATTCGAGAACACCAAGTCCGGCGTTTCGCGCCGGCGCGTTTTCGCCCGCCGTTTCCTTTTTTGCCGACGAATATCAAACCTCGGTCGCTCAATCGGGGATTCGCCAAATCTGGTAGCGGATGCGCCGATCGGGCGAAGCCAGATCGAGCGCGCACGGCCACGGGTTGGGCCCTTCGGCCGCTTGCAACACCAAGGCGTTGAGCCGGGCGACAGCCGGCGGCAGATCATCATCGGCGCTGGGAGCGAAACGGACGGAAAGCACATGGGTCAGCCCGGCCGAGCGCAATTGGGCGGCCAGCAGCCGGTCGTCCCAGCGAATCTCCTGCTCGCTTGCGCGGCGCAGCAGCGCAGCATAGCTGATCGTTTGCCGGCGGAAATAGAAGGCCGACTCGGTGGGGGTGAGCAGTCGGGCGTCGACCGGCAGCATCCGATCGGCCGCGGCCGCCACCGGCCAATGCGGCTGGCGGGCAAGCAAGTATTCTTCGCGGCCTCCGCCGCACGCGACCGCCGCCGCGGGCGCCCCATGCCACAGCAGGGCCGCTGCCGTGGCCAACATGCCCGCCGCGGCCGCGCCGACAACGCATCGTCGCGCCGCCGCCGACATCTGCCCGACGCGATTCCATGCGTGCAGCGCCGGCAAGGCCAAAAGGATGATCAGCGGCAAGTAGGTTTCGGGCTGCGCGATCGTCGGCGCCGTCAGTAAGAGGTAAGCGGGCAGCGCAATCTTCATCGGTCGAAGCGACACCGGCTGCGCTAAGCCCAAGGCCATCGGCAGAAGCAGCACCACGACAATCGAAGGGCCGCCCCAGGGCGCGGTCGGTGCAGCGGCCGCAACGGCCGACGCCGTTGATTGCGTAATGCGGAAGTCGATTGTCCCGCCGACCGCCAGAGCAACCGAATGAATTGCGGCCGACAGGGCCAGCGCCGCTAGGGCCGCCCAAGTCGCCCCTTTCCACCAAGCCGGTTCGCTGCACCGATCGGCCTCCGGCGGGCCGGAAGTCGCGTCGCTCTTTTGGGCAGCCGCCCACAGAACGGCCAACAACACGGCGGGCAGCGCGGCCGCATGGAGCGACCCGCCGAGGGTGATTCCGCACAGCACGGCCGCCGGCCCCGGGTGAGAAAGACCTTTCCGGCTGAGTCGGCCCATGCCGTCGAAGGCGAGCAGTGCAAAAGCGACCGCAGGCAAGGCCGGGCTCAGCGACAGTGCGCCGCCGATCACGCCCGGCGCCAGCAACGTCAAACATCCTGCCGGCAGGGCCGCTTGGCGGCCCAGCGCTGCACCGGCCCAGCGCGCGGCGGCCGCGGCCAGCGCCAGCGCCCACAACACGCCCACGCCGCGAGCAGCCTCGGGCCCGCCCAAGGCCAAGGCCCAAGCCAGCCACGCTTGCGGCAGCACGAAGGCTGTGTCGTTGCGGCCCGGGCAATCGCGATCGGTCGCCGCGGCAATGCGCGATTGAAGCAACCATCGCTGCGCCGATTCCAATGGCGGAACGACGTCGTCGCTGGTCGGCGGCGCTTGCGCAATCAACAGCAACACCAAGACAACGACAGCAGCCGAGACCGCCGCCGGCCCGAAAAGCGGCGCCGCGTTTGAGATTGCCGCCGGCGGCTTCCATCGAGCGACGGCGGCCGCAACGGCCGTCCGCGACGAATCGCCCAACCGATCGAATACCAACAGATAGGCCGCGGCCGTCAAACCGCCGGCCAACGTCATCGCCCACAGGCCGGCTGCGCCCAGCAATCCGATCAGCCCAAGCAGCACGATCAATCCGCCGACAACGGTCGCGCCGAGGGCCATGGCCCAGTCCGGCCGCTGTGACGAGGCGAACCATTCGTCGTCGCCTGTGGCCGTCGCGTTCTCGCTCACAGAGGCGACCTCCACGTCGCCGACCGACACGCTGCCGCCCCGGCGAACAACGGTTTCGCCTGATGGCGACTCGCCCGACGCCGCCGCAAAGGGACGCACGTCGGAATCGACCGCGGCCGGTGGCATTGGCCGCACGAGCCTTGCAGTGATGGCGGCCGCGCTCAACAGCGCTCGGCCGAACCCATAGCAGGTCAGCGCGAGCAACATCAAAGCGGCAGGTGCGAAGCCCCAAGATTCCATGGCGAAGTCCGTCGCACAAGTAACGCGCCGCCGCGATCAATGGTCAAACGGGCCATGCGGCGAAGCCGAACAATTGGCGGCTTTCGGCAGATGGAAGGCGCTTTCGCGGCAGCATGGTTTTTCTGACACTCAAGGAACAGGTCAACGGCTCGCCGGATAAAGCGTCCAAAATAAGTAAGCGACGTAGGCGGCCGTAGCCAACACCGCCCAAGCGGCCCAAGCAACCGCGCGCCAACCGGTCAGCGTGGGCTTCGCCGCTTGCGGCGGAAGCAAACGCTCGGCCAGCAGACGGTAGGCCTCGCGGAGCGCCGGCGAAGTGCGCCGAGGCTGCGGCTCTCGAAGCGGCGCGACCATTACCCTTGTTCCTTCACTGCCTTCAGTGGCGCATCAACTCACAAACTAGGCCGCTTCCGCGCAACATCGTTGCGTTGTTGCTTCAGGGATTTGGGCGGAGCACAACACGCCCTTTGGCCCGCGGCCTGGGCGAGCGATTGTCTTTTGAAGTCGCTGCGCGTAACTGTCGGCGGGAGTCTATCGATCGGCCCGAGATGATTCAATTCAAGATAGGTAGCTTAGGAGGCGAGGCGGCTTCGCATCGCTGATTGAATGTGCGCCCGATCGGCAAGATGCGCAAGCGCGTGCGTTACGGCAAGGAGGACGGCCGGACACGCCTGCCGCGGCCGCCGACGCAAAGCGGCCGGAATTATGCGGCCGCAAAGCGTGTGCGTGAAGAACGATCCAGAGATCGGCGGCTGGCACTTAGGTCAGCCCGAGGGCCGCTGCGATGCGCGGGTCGGCCAGCGACTCGGCCCGAAACTCCGCCGTTGAAAAATCGTGGTCGCGGCTGTGCTGGCCGGGCACCGCTACGGTGAACGCACCGGCGGCAGCGGCCGCCCGGCATCCGTTCTCGCTGTCTTCCAAAACCAGCAGGCGGGCTGGGGGTAAGCCCAATCGCTCGGCCGCTTTCAGGTAGATCTCGGGATGCGGTTTGCCGTGGGTGATGTCTTCGGCCGTGAGCACAAAGCGGAACCGCGGCCGAAGCGCGAAGGCCCCCAGGCAGGCGTCAGCCAACTCGCGGCAGGTGCTCGTGGCAATCGCCTTGGGAATGCTGGCCGCCTCGAGCCGGTCGAGCAAGTCGAACAGCCCGGGCATCGGGGCGATGTGCCGGTGAACGATCTCCAAAAAGATGCAGTTCGACTCGGCGATCAATTGCTCGGGCGTCTCGGGCAGATGATGCCGGGCGATCATGATCTCGAACGACGGCCGGGCCGGCAGGCCCATCATCGCCCGTTTCAACTCCATGTCGAACACCTTGCCGCGGCGGCGAAGCAACTCGCTGCCGACCAATGTGTACACATCTTCGGTGTTGAACATCAGGCCGTCCATGTCGAACACCACGGCCCGAAGCGGCTCGGCTGAAAACGCTTTGTCGCAATCGATCATCGCTGTTGGTTATTCTTTTTCCCGTAGCAAGGCAGTTGAAACGGCGTACGCAACGCGCCAAGCCGATTTTGCGGTGGTGCGAGCTCAGCGCGCGGTCGGGCGTTTCCTGTCGGGCAATTGATAAAGCACATACGACTCGTTTTGATAGACGATCCGATAGGGTAAACGCACCCGCTGCGACGAAACGACGTAGCGAAAGCCGTAACGAGCGGCCAGGCGATCGATTTTCTGCCGCGGCAGTTCGTCGGGCCAGTTGAGGAACTTCGTCGTACCGTCGTCGCGCTTCGTGCCGTAAATCTCTTTCATGCGCCGATACCAT
>JARKPK010000047.1 GCA_029975295.1 Thermoguttaceae bacterium
GGCATCGGTTGCTCACCGAAAGACGGTAACGGAAAATCAGGGTTTGGTAACGGATTTCGGGGCAGACCATGCCGGTCCGTATTCCCAAGTATCGCCGACGAACCGATCGCGACACGGCGTTTGCCGAATGGAAGGGCAAACGGTTCTTTTTTCCCGGGCGCTATGATTCGCCCGAGTCGCGGGCCGCCTATCAGCGTTGGCTCCGCGTCATCATCGCCGACGATGAGCAGCCCCCGGTCGTCGCCAATCCCGGATTCGCCTCGGTCTCCGAGTTGGTGCTCGGCTACCTCGATTTCGCCGCGAAGTACTATCTGGGCGACGGGCGCCCCACCAGCGAATACCATTGCATCCGCGCGGCGGTTAAGCCGCTGCTTCGGCTTTTCGGCGATTCGCCGGCCGACGCCTTTACCCCGGCCGACTTAAAGGCCGTCCGTCGCGAGATGATCGCCGCCGACTGGACGAGAAAGAACGATCAACGATCATGTCTTTCGCATCCGCCGCGTCTTTCGGTGGGGCGTCGAACACTCGCTCTTGCAGCCGAGCGTGTTGCAGGCGCTCGATGCTGTTCCGTCGTTGAAGGCGGGCCGCACCGCCGCCAGGGAGGGCCGAATAATCGGTCCGGTTCCCTTGCGCGACGTGGCCGGAGTGCTGCGGGTCGTCGGCCCGGTTGTCGGGGCGATGATTCGCTTGCAGCGGTTGACCGGAATGCGGCCGTAAGACGTGTGTGCGATGCGCCCGATCGACATCGACCGCAGTGATGATGTCTGGGTCTATCGCCCGCCGAAGCACAAAGGCGCATGGCGGGGGCAAGTCCGCAGCGTCGTTCTCGGCCCGCTCGCCCAAAAAATCCTGGCGCCGTTTCTGTCTCGTCCCGCGGATCAGTACTGCTTCTCTCCCGGCGAATCCGAAGCCTGGAGGAGAGCCAACCATGCCGGCCCGTAGCCGAGGGCCGATCGGAACACGCGGGGCACGCGGCCGCCGGGCACGCACTACACTACGGCATCGTATCGCCGAGCGATCACGCGAGCGATCGCCCGGTTTAATGCGATGGCGGACAACAACGCGCAAACACGGCGCCGCGGTCGAATGCGACGGATCGCTCCGTGGCATCCGAATCAACTGCGGCACGCAACGGGCACGGCCGTCCGCCGGAGGTATGGGTTGGAGGCCGCCCAAGTCTATCTCGATCATGCTCGGGCCGATGTGACCGAGATTTACGCGGAACGCGACCTGACGTTGGCCAAATCGATCGCCCGAGAAATCGGTTGAGCGAGGATCACCGCCTGTCCGTCGATTGTCGGGGCCCGCCGATCGGAGGCGAGCCAGGCGATGGCTTCCCGAATCGTTAATCGGTCTGCGCACACGCGAATGATCCGTCCGTCACGAGCGATAGCTACAGCAAAGCATCGACCTTTCATCTGAGAACCCTGACGACACGCAAGCGCCGCCATACGGTGGCGGCACCGGCAGGCACCCCGGCCTGAGCCAC
>JARKPK010000048.1 GCA_029975295.1 Thermoguttaceae bacterium
CCTACCGATCGTCCGCCGGCGGGTCGAGCCGGGTGACGGCGATGCCGCGTCCCTTGTTCTCGGCGATCGGTCCGATGCTGGCGATTTGCGCATCGCTCGCTTTCGGGCCGACCACTACGGGCATCGTGGTTTCGTTGCGCAGCGCGATGTTGCGCGCGTCGCGATCGAAGATCGGCGACATGCCCTCGCCCATGCCCGGCGGGGCGAATCCGATCAGAATCGGTAGGGGCCGACTGCGCGGCCCGCGCGGCGAGGCCGTAATCGTCACCTTGTGCCCGCGACCGGCAACGATCGCCAGCGCATGCACGTTCATCGAGGTCTCGTCGGGAAGCAGCTCCAACTCGATCGAGGCGTTGTCGCCCTCGACGAACAGCAGCGGCCCGTGCCGGGCGTCGCCGCGGCAACGCCGAACGACCGCATCGCTCGAAATCCAGAACCCGCGTTCGTTGCCTTCGGCCGCACAATTTTCCAACAGCGCGCCGGTGGGCGTTCGCAATTCGAATCCGCCGCGCATGTTTCGCGCCGTGCAGTTCTTCAGCACGAGGTTCTTGTGTTTGCCGTAGGTGCGAAAGCCGTCCTCGGCCAGCGACTTCATGTAGCCGGGCGTCACCCGGTGTTCCCCCTGGCGGTTGACGGCCACGGTGCGGAAGCCGGCCTGGACGGCCGGGCCCGACGTTTCGGCCAAGATGTCGTCGGTTGCGCGCAGCTCGCCCTCGACAAGGCAATCTTCGAACCGCACATCGTCGGCGTCGTCTTGAACGTAGAAGCCGTGTCCGAATGATCGCATGAAGAGTTTGCATCCGATCAGCGTTGTGCCGCGGCCGGTGATGTGAACGCCGCTCTTCTTTCGCGGCGCGATCACATTCGGTCCGCCCTTGCCGAACAAGTCGCCGTAACCATAAGGGTACGAGCCGCGGACGTGGATCGTGCAACTCCGCAGGGTGTTGCCCCGTCCGACGACGCCCAGCACGGCCCCGCCGAGCGATGTGCCGTCGCCGATGTTGGTGATCGTCAGGCCCTCGATCACGTTGTTGTCGCCGGCCACGAGGAATTCGTCGGTATGGATCGGAGGCCTCAGCGCGGCGCGCAGTGCCGTGTCCACTTCGATCGTTACGCCCGAAAGGCGGAAGGTGTTGTCGTTCCCCTTGAACGTGAGGAACTGGAATTCGCCTTGCCGCCTGCGTTCGGCCATGGTTGCCGGGGGCAGTTCGTCGATCAGACGGTAGAGGCCCGGCTTCATCACCACGGTTCGGCCGCTTTGGGCGGCGGCGCGGGCCAACTCGGCCAAACTCGCCACGTGGATCGCGTCGCTTTCGGCGCATGCCGC
>JARKPK010000136.1 GCA_029975295.1 Thermoguttaceae bacterium
CCCGTTAATTCTGCCTCCCACCTTCGGGGCGATTTCCTTTTGCGGGAAACGCTTTGGAGCGAACCGCGGAACACCGATCGCGGGGTGATCACCAAGCAAACGCAACAGGGCGTCACTATGCGCCCGGCGGCAGTTCTCGGATTCATCCACACCCACTTTGCGTGAAAGGAATCGTCGATGGCCGTACTTGCTCCCGCCGCCTCCGACAGCGGCAAGGGCTGGTGGCGCGAACTGAATGGCTACCACTGGTTCGTCTTGGTGGTTTGCACCCTCGGCTGGATGTTCGACTGCCTCGATCAGCAGTTGTTCAACTTGGCACGCAAGCCCGCGGTGAGCGACCTGAAAGGTCTGGAACTGACGCATCCCGACGTCGACAAATACGGCGGGATGGCCACGTCCGTCTTGTTGTTCGGCTGGGCGACCGGTGGGATCATCTTCGGCATCATGGGCGACCGGATCGGTCGGGTGAAAACCATGATCTGCACGATTCTGTCGTATTCCGTGTTCACAGGGCTCAGCGGTTTTTCGTTCACGCTCTGGGATTTCTTAACGTACCGATTCATTGCGGGGCTGGGCGTGGGCGGGCAGTTTGCCGTCGGGGTGTCGTTGGTGGCCGAGAGCCTCCCCGATCGCGCCCGTCCGCACGCCTTGGGGATGCTTCAGGCGTTTTCGGCGGTGGGCAATGTTGGGGCGGGCCTCATTTCGCTGGTGCTGTTTCAACTGGCCGAGACGGGGGTGATTGGGGCCGCTTGGCGGTGGATGTTTGCCGTGGGCGTATTTCCCGCGCTGTTGGCAGTGGTGGTCTTCGCCAGATTGCGCGAGCCCGAGGCCTGGGTTCGATCGAAGCAGGAGGGGAAGGCAACCGGCAACAAGAGCGGCTCGATCACGGAGCTGTTTAGCGATCCGCGTTGGCGCCGCAACACGATTGTGGGCATGATCTTGGCGTCGTCCGGCGTGATCGGGCTGTGGGCCATCGGCGTGTTCAGCAACGACTTGACTCAATCCGTGTTCCGCAAGCAGTACCAGCAAGAGTACCGCGAACAGAAGCACGGCGAACAGGACGTCGATTTCGTGCGCTTGGCCATCGCCACCCCCGACCAATTCGCCGAGTTCTCGAAGATCAAGCCGAAGCACATCCTTGGCCGCGACGTGAAAGACTTCGATGCGCAACGGCTATACGCCGCGCTGACCGCGCTCTGCGAAGCAGCGGCAAAAGACCGGTCGGCCGAAGGCGCCAAGAATGCCGCGATTACGGTCGAGGCTGTCGTGGCCAAGGCCGTCGCCGAGGGCCAAGGCGCTAAGAAGGCCCCGCCGAGCGAACAACAGCGGGCCGACGATCAAAAACGCCTTGCCGAGTTGCTTGCCTCCGCGCCGCAGGGCGAACTGAAGGAGCACATCGAACGGATCGACGCCCGAGAGAAATCGATCAGCGGCCGGGTGGGGCGCTGGGCAAGCGGCACGCTCATGCTGTTCAACATCGGCGCATTTGTTGGGATCTATTTGTTCAGCATGATTACGGCCCGCATTGGCCGGCGGCCGGCTTTTGTGTTGGCGTTCTTGGCGGCGATGATCAGCACGGCCGTGGCGTTCTTGTTCATGGAGTCGCCCACCGATCTGTTCTGGATGGTGCCGTTGATGGGCGCGGGCCAGCTTTCGGTCTTTGGCGGCTATGCGATCTACTTCCCCGAGTTGTTCCCCACGCGGTTGCGCGCCACCGGCACGTCGTTCTGCTACAACATCGCCCGATTCGTCGCCGTGCCGGGGCCGGCCGTAATGACGGGCATGGCCGCCGGTTTGTTCGGGCATACGGCCGAGCCGATGCGCTATGCCGGCGTCACCATGTGCAGTTGCTTTTTGATCGGCATGGTGGCCCTGTTGTTCGCACCGGAAACCAAGGGCAAGCCATTGCCGGAATAAGCCCGTGGAATGGGCCGAACGGCGACCGCGAAAAGTCCGCGGCCGCCGCTCGGTCGTAACACCTGACGAATCGGGCGTCGCCATTAGGCTTCTCGTTAGGCGTTGCCTTTGCCTGCGTTTGAGCCTGCGCCGGACGGGGCCGCAACGCAGCCGTTCTCTTGCCCCGGTGAACGGTTCGGGTGTATTCTGATTGTTGTTCCCGATATTGGCCGGAAAACGGCGAATAGCCTATTGATGATGGCGGATTGCGGTGAGACGGACGGGCCGAATCGCCCGGCGTCTCCGTGCTTTTCGGTTGCGCAACGATCGACAACACGCGCAATAGCGATCGTCATTTCGGCAATGTTGATCGCGGCTTGCGCTTTTTCAGCGAAAGCCGGCCGCCCATCGGTCGGCGATGAAGCACCGGTCAGCGGAAACACTACACCATGTCTAAGGCAGCACGCCGGCTGACGATAAGCGGCGTGTTTGCCACGGGCAAAACGTCCCGCGGCGTTGAGTGTTAGCGACATGTTGGGGGCGGAGGTGGCGGCGGAACTTTCAGGAAAGCTTCGGTTTTAATTCTTAGGACTCTCGGCAGAGTTGAATGCAATGCACGCACCTCGGATCGCGGGGTTGGAGGTGGGCAAAGCCCGTTCCGCCGGTGTTCGCGGTTGCCGACGCAATGATGCCGCGCGGCGGTGATTTGCCAGCCGGCGTGGTTTTCCCAGTAGCGCCGCTGATGCCGAGTGGTCCCGTTGTGTTCTTGCCTTCCGGCCGAGGTTGATCTATTGCGGCCCATGGGTGTTGAACGCCCGCCTTTCGAAAGCTGCTGCTATGAGCCTTTCGGTGATCGTCCTACTCGCCGTCGCGGCTGCGGCCGAGCGGCCCTCCGTCGCGGTCGCACCGTTCGAATCTGCCGCCGCTGCGGCGCCGCCGAGCCGCATCGATGTCTTGGTCTTCGCCAAACACCAGCAGTTGGGCATTGTTCGGGCGAACCCGTGTTCGGACGAGGTGTTCGTCCGCCGCGTGTATCTCGACGTGATCGGCACGCTGCCCACGGCCGAGGAAGTGCGGACTTTTCTCAAAGACGCCGATCCGCAGAAACGGCGGAAGCTGATCGACGCCTTGCTCGAGCGCGAGGAGTTTGCCGATTATTGGGCGATGAAGTGGAGCGACCTGCTGCGGATCAAGGCCGAGTTTCCCATCAACCTTTGGCCCAATGCCGCGCAGGCTTACCACCGTTGGGTGCGCACCGCCATTCGCGACAACATGCCCTACGACCGTTTTGCCCGCGAGCTGCTCTGCTCCAGCGGCAGCAACTTCCGCGTGCCGCAGGTGAACTTTTATCGGGCGGTGCAAAGCCGCGATCCGGGCACGATCGGCCAGGCCGTGGCCCTGACGTTCATGGGCCAACGGGCCGAGCGATGGCCCAAACAGCGCCAAGAGCAACTGGCGGCCTTCTTCGCGCAGATCGGTTACAAAACCACCATCGAGTGGAAAGAAGAGATCGTGCGCCACGATCCCGACAAAGCGGACGAGGGCAAGGTTCCGCGACCGACGGTGTTTCCTGACGGCACGCCGGCCGCAGTCGCCCCCGGGCAAGACCCGCGCGAGGTGTTCGCAGCCTGGCTCACTCGGCCCGAGAATCCCTATTTCGCCCGAGCGGTGGTCAACCGCGTTTGGTCGTGGCTGCTGGGCCGAGGCGTCGTGCACGAGCCCGACGATTTCCGCCCCGACAATCCGCCGAGCAACCCGGAGCTGCTGGCCTACCTGGAAAGCGAGTTGGTCGGCAACAAGTTCGATCTGAAGCACATCTATCGGTTGATCCTCAATTCGCAAACGTACCAGCTTTCGTCGATCTCCAAAGGGCGGCACCCGCAGGCCGAGGCGCAGTTCGCCCGCTATCTGCCGCGACGGCTCGAAGCCGAGGTGCTGATCGACGCGATCAACCAAATCACCGGCACCACGGAAAAGTACTCCAGCGCGATTCCCGAACCGTTCACGTTCATTCCCGAGAATTGCCGGTCGATCGCCCTGCCCGATGGGAGCATCACCAGTTCGTTCCTGGAATTGTTCGGCAAACCGCCGCGCGATAGCGGCCTCGAAGTCGAACGGAACAGTCGGCTTACGGCCGCCCAGCGGCTGCACTTGCTCAATTCGAGCCACATCCAACGGAAGATCGATTCGATGGTCGGCCAGTTGCTCGCGCGGCGCGCCTCGGGCCAACCGCGCGAGATTGCGGAAACGCTGTACCTGACCATCCTTTCGCGTTATCCCACGGCCGACGAATGGCAGGCCGTCGCTCGCTACGCTCAAAGCGGCAAACAAACGCCGCGCGAGGCGGCGGCCGATTTGGCCTGGGCGTTGATCAACAGCACCGAGTTCCTTTATCGACATTGAACCGGTTTCGACACGATCGCGCGGCCGACAGGGTCGAAAGCCGATCGCGCCGAACTCAACCTGCGGAGAGCGGGACCATGACCGATTCGAACTGCTGCCGACGCGAACAGTGCGACCATTGGACGCGGCGCGAACTGCTTCGGGCCTCCGGCGCCTCAGTGGCAGCCTGTTGCCTTAGCGCGGCCGGCGCCGCTGCGGCGCGGGCCGAGTTGACGCCGAGCACGGCGAAGCGGCCGAGGCGGCCCGGCACGGCCAAGTCGGTCATTCAAATCTGGATGTGGGGCGGCCCGTGCCACCTCGATACCTTCGACCCGAAGCCCGATGCCGGCTCTGACTACACCGGCCCGTTGGATAAGCCGATCGAAACCAACGTGTCGGGCATCCGCATTTGCGAGCTTCTGCCCAATTTGGCCAAGCAGGCCGACAAATACGCGATCATCCGCGGCATGACGCACGGCATCAACGCCCACGAAACGGCCTCGTACATCGTGCAAACGGGGCGCGAGCCGGGCGAACGGATCGTGCATCCATCCGTCGGCGCTGTGGTGTCGTACTTCAAGGGCTATCAGGGCGGTTATCGCGGGCTGATCCCGCCGTATATCGTGGTCACCGAACCGCAGGGCCGGTTCTCCGAGGCGGGCTTCTTGGGCATTCGCTACAAGCCGTTCGCCACCGGCGGCGATCCGGCGGCCTCGCGGTTCGTCGTCGAAGGCGTGGTGGCCCAAGGCATCGACGACGCCCGGCAGCGCGCCCGCCGCGATCTGCTTCACTCGCTCAACACGCTGCAAAAGCAGTTGGCCGATGATCCGGCCGCCGCGGCCGCCGTGGAAACCGAGCGCGAGGCCTACGACCTGATCCTCGGCGACGCCGGCAAGGTGTTCGATCTCTCTCAAGAGAAAGACGACCTGCGCGATCGCTACGGGCGAAATACCTTCGGGCAATCGTGTCTGCTCGCCCGGCGGCTGGTGGAACGCGGCGTGCCCTATATTACGATCAACTACAAAGGCTGGGACACCCACAAACAGCACTTCCAAATCATGCGCCGCAAACTGCCCGAATTGGACAAGGGCATGGCCTCGCTGATCGAAGACCTGGCTCAACGCGGCCTGCTGGAAAGCACCATTGTTTGGTGGAGCGGCGAATTCGGCCGCACGCCGCGCGTGCAATGGGAGCCCCCGTGGAACGGCGGGCGGAATCATTTCGGCAAGGCGTTCAATGCCGTGTTGGCCGGCGGCGGGTTCAAGGGCGGACAGGTCGTCGGCGCTACCGACGCCAAGGGTGAAAGCGTGAAAGATCGGCCGGTTTATCCCTGCGACCTGATCGGCAGCATTTACGAATTGATGGGCATCGACCCAGAGGCGAAGTTGCTCCATCCGCAGGGCATGGAAATCGGCGTGTTGCCCGACGCTTCGGAAGGGGTGAAGTCGGCCGGCCGGCTCTACGAAATCATGTAGCACGGGAATCGGCGGCTTGGCGGCATGTGCGCAGGGGGGCAAGGCTTGGCGCGCATCAGGCCCGGCATAGGATCAAGGGGTTCGTGTAGCACGGGGATGCTCGCAGGGCGAAAGGGTGATGGAATGAATCGAGGTCTTCGGCGAGGCATTCTTGTTGCGCTCTGCGCGGCGGCACTGTGCTGGGACGGCGCGGAGGCCGGCGCGCAGGTGCGCGCCGCCCACATCGGCTACGTGTATCCGGCCGGCGGCCAGCGGGGAACGACGGTCGAGGTCTTTCTCGGCGGGCAGTTTCTCGACGGCGCTTCGGCGGCCCATTTCACGGCGCCCGGCATTACGGCTACGGTGATCGATCACTTCAAACCGCTCACTCAGGCGCAGTTCGCCCGCCTGCGCGAAGAACTCGACGAGTTGCTCAGCCGCCGGGCCGCGGCAATTAAGGCTCAGCGCAGTCCGACCAAAGAAACGAAGCGCGAGGCGAAGGGCAACGCGGCCGATTCGCGGAAAAGCGAAAACGTTCCCGCAGCGGCCGTGCCCGCGTGGACCGAGAAAGACGATCAACGAATCAACGAAATCCGCAAGCAGTTGGCCACGTTCGTCCGCCGACCGGCCAATCCGGCCATTGCCGAAGTGGTGACACTGAAAGTGGAGATCGCGCCCGACGCGCCGGTGGGCGATGGGGAAGTGCGGCTGATTACCTCGATGGGCATGAGCAACCCGATGGTCTTCCATGTCGGCGCGCTGCCCGAGGCGGTGCAAGCGCGGGCAGGCGTTCAGGAGAATCCGCGGTTTGCCGCGCGGCTGTTCGAGAACCGGCGCGCCGAGCCGTCGAAAGAGCTTTCCGTCAGTTTGCCGGCGGCGCTGAACGGCCAGATCATGCCCGGCGAGGTCGATCGCTTTCGTTTCTCGGCCAAGAAGGGCCAACGCCTGACGGCCGACGCCTATTGCCGCCGCTTGATTCCCTACTTGGCCGACGCTGTGCCCGGCTGGTTCCAGGCGACGCTGACCCTGTACGACGCCCACGGCAAAGAGCTGTGCTATGCCGACGACTACCGCTTTTCGCCCGACCCGGTGATCCTTTACGAGATTCCCGCCGACGGCGAGTACGTATTGGAGATCAAAGACGCGATTTACCGCGGCCGCGAGGATTTCGTCTATCGCATCGTGATCGGTGAGTTGCCCTTTGTCACATCGGTGTTTCCGTTGGGCGGGCCGGCGGGCCGGCCGGGCAGCGTGGTGCTCGACGGCTGGAACCTACCGCGCAACGAATTGGCCTTGAACGCCGAAATGGCCCCCGGCGTGCATCTGATCACCTTGACCGACGACGAGCATCGGGTTTCCAATGCCGTGCCCATCTCGATCGATACGCTGCCCGAACGGCTCGAACGCGAACCGAACGACGATGTGCAGAAGGCCCAGCCGCTTTCGTTGCCGATCATCGTCAACGGCCGCATTCAACAAGGCAGCGACCGCGACGTGTTCTCTTTCGTCGGGCGGCGCGGGCAGAAGATCGTCGTCGATGTCAATGCCCGGCGGCTCGGCTCGCCGCTGGACTCGATTGTTCGGCTGACCGACGCGGCCGGCAATCGCATCGCGTCGAACGACGACTACGAAGACAAATCGATCGGACTATTGACCCACCACGCCGATTCATACCTTCAGGTGGAACTGCCAGCCGATGGAACCTACTACGTCTGGCTTTCCGACTCTCAAACCCACGGCAGCCCCGATCACGCCTATCGCCTGCGAATCAGCGAGCCGCGGCCCGACTTCGCCGTGCGCGTCGCGCCGGCCTCGGTGAGCATTCGCGCAGGAACGTCGATTCCGGTGTCGGTGTATGCCGCGCGCCGCGACGGTTACGACGGCGAGATCCTGCTTCGTCCGAAGGACTTTCCGCCGGGATGGAGCATTTCCGGCGCGCGGATCCCGCCGGGGAAGGACGAGATCCGAATGACCCTGACGGGGCCGGCGCCCGAGGAGAAACGGGCGCCGGTGGCGATCGCGTTCGAGGCCGTCAGTCGTGCCGGCGATCATGAAATCGTTCGTCCGGTGGCGCCCGCCGACGACATGATGCAGGCCTTCGCCTACCGCCATCTGGTGCCGTGCGAAACGATGCTGGCGATGGTCAGCGGCACGGTGCGCGGCAGCATTCGGCTCGATTCGAAGAACCCGGTGCGGATTGTGCCGGGCAAAGAGACGGCCGTGCGATTCATCACGGGTTTCGGGGGTGGGCTGCCGCGGGCCGAGGTCGATTTGGCCGAGGGGCCCGAGGGCGTTTCGCTCAAGGCGGTCAACAACACTCGTTCGGGCATTGAGGTGGTGGTCGCGGCCGATGCCGAGAAAGCCAAGCCGGGCACGGCGGGCAATCTGATCTTCGGACTAACGGCCAAAGGGATGCTGGCCGGCAATCGCAAAGCCAATGCCGGCAGCACGGTCGTCGCGTCGCTGCCTGCGGTGCCGTTCGAGATCGTCGCCCCATAATGATGCTCGGCGCGGCAACGCACCCAGGCCGACCGTTGAGGTTCCGCCGTCTATCGACAGCCCCGGATTCCGAGGTTGCTCAGCTTCCTGTCGGACAAATGAATTGACGCCCTGCCGCCCGACATCGCTACGGCCGGCTGTTTGCCGTTGTTCGGCCCGCAGACAGCGGCCGGCGTTAGAGCGAAAGCACGAAGGCCGCCAAGTCGCGGAGTTGTTCCTCGGTCAGTCGCTTGGCCGCGGGGGTGCGCAGCCCGTGCCGGCCGAGAATCAATGCCTCTGCGATCGTTTCGTATCGCCCGTCGTGCATGTAGGGCGCGGTGCGCCAGGCTTCGATCAACGTGGGAGTGTCGAGGCGCGGGCGGCGGCCTTGTTCGTCGGGCCAGTCCGATTCGTGCGATTGAAGATCGGTGTATTCCGGCGCGGGATGACACACGGCGCAGCCGGCCGCGCCGAAGAACAACTCTTTGCCGCGTTGGGCCGCCGGGCTCAAACGGCCGCCAACCAAGTGCGGACTGGGCAGGGGACGAAGCGACTTGAGATACTCGTCGATGGCCTCGGCATCCTCTTCCTTCGGTTCGCTGAAAAGCACGTGTTTGATGCCCGAACGGACCGCTTCCTCAGCCGACATCCGCACGCCTTCGGCCATCGCCGGCGGTGTTTCGTGCGAGAGGAGCATGCTCTTGGTATTCTTCGGGTTGCCTTCGCCGTCGTTCAGCAGGTCCCAATTCAGCCCATCGACGCGGCCCTCGGGATGGCAACTGGCGCAGCTTTGCCATTGTTGGGCGCAGAGGAAAGCGTCGTGGAACAACTGCTCGCCGCGGCGGCGCGCGGTCCATTTGGGCGGGGGCCCCAGGGCCAGCGACGACACGGCGGTCGAGTCGTCGCCGCGCTGGTTGACGGCTGAGTAAGGCGGGGTTTCGTCGGCCGGGGCCAAGCGGGCCAGATCGACCACGGCCAAGGTGTCGGTGAAGTACTCGGCCGCGTACACCCGATTGCCGGCGACGGCCAATCCGCGCGGCCCGAGGCCCGGCAGTTTCACTCGCCGCCACGGCATCGAGCCGAGGGCGGGATAGATCGGCCAAACGCCCATCATCGGCGTCCAGATGTTCGACCGATCGTTCACCAGCGTTTCCACGTCGAGCAAACACAACTGATGCACGCCTGACAGACTGACGCAGAGCGTGCGCCCGTCGGGGGTAACCAGCGCCTCGGCCGGATTGCCGGCTGCGGCGAAGAAGGTGTCGAGCCCGACGGTCGATACGCGCTTTCGAGCGGCCGTGTCGATCACGCTCACCACGTTGGTGTTGATCCATCCGCCATCGACGCGGATCGGCGTCATCTCGAAGTTCGACAGCAGATGGGCGACAAAGGCATAGCGGCCGTCGGGGGTGACGGCCAGCCCGCGAACCCCGTTCGACCCGTGGGGCAGACGGATCTCTTCGACACGCAGGCTCCGCCGGTCGATCACGCTGACGACTGAAGCCAAGTCGCCGCGGAACAACGGCTCGATGCGTCCCTTGGGCAGGTGATTGCCCACCAGCAGCACTTCGCGGTTGGGGCCGGCCAGGGCGGCGACGATCGGCTCGCGAGCCACGTTGATCGTGGCCGCCACCTTGCGGGCCGCCAGATCGACCACGGCCACTTGGTTGTCGAAGCGGCAACACACATAAGCTGTGGAGCCGTCGGGCGAAATGACCGGCGCGCACGCCCCGAAGCCGAGCAGAAGCCGATCGACAATGCGCCCTCGCCGCACATCGACGAACACCAGTTCGCTTTGCGGCGCGGCGCACGTGATGAGCAGCAGCGAACCGTCGGGCGCAAGGGCCAGCCCGCTGGGCGGTTCGACCAGGTCGATCGTTCGCACCGGCTTGCCCGAGGCGCGATCGAGCTCGATCACGTTTCGGCCGTCGGCATTGGCCACGAAGACGGACGGCCCGTTCGGGGCGGCGGCGACCGCCACCGGTCCGAGATAACGCTCGTCGTCCGATGCCGATTGCGGTTTGTTTTCGCCCGAACGCAGTGTGGGCCTTGCCGAGCCGTTCAACCGGCCGTCGGCGTTGCAGGCAGGGGGTGGCTCGACGGCGGCCGCCGAGCCCGCATCGGCTCCGCCTGCTGGCGAATCGGTAACCGCGACGGCAAGCCATCCGCCCAGCAAGGCCCCGGCGGCAACGGCGAGCAGCGCAAAACGTCGAATCGAACAGGTTCGAACATCACGCGAACCGGCCGGAATCGCAGCGAAGCGGGCGAATGCGTGGTTCGCCCGCGCGGGCCGCTTTTCGTTTTCCGTGGATTCGTGCAGGTCGTTCCATCGCAGGGCCGGCATGGGCCAACCTCCTCGGCCTTTCTCCGCTCGACGCCGCATTGCCCGATGCCGGACCAATCATGCCTCTGGGCAGGATTCTCTCGCGAGTCGGCTGATCTGTTTGAATAGGTCGGTGCCGGCCGCGCGGCACCACTCGAACAATGCGGCCTCGGTCGTTGTAATAATGGCTCCGGCGGCTTCCATGCGGCGCAGAGCGAAACGCTCGTCGTGCTCGAATCGCGACGAAACGGCATCGGCAGCTATGAACACCGCCCAGCCGTCGGCCAACAGATCGAGCACCGTCTGCTGCACGCACACATGCGCTTCGATGCCGGCCACGAGAATCTTGTGACGATTCTGCGCCCGAAACGACTCGAACAGCGCGACGCACGAACCGCAACTGAACGTGAGCTTCTCCGCCGGCGGTGCGACGCGCGCGCGAAGCTCGGGCGCAGTCGGGCCCAACCCTTTGGGATACTGCTCTGTAGCGGCCGCCGGAACGCCCAGCAATTGCGCGCCGTCGAGCAAGCGGCGGCAATTCCAAATCACCCGTCCGCCCGCGCGCACTGCCGGAAGCAGCCGCTCCTGCACATCGACGATCAGCAATGCCGAATCCTCGGCCGACATGAGCAAAGGGCTTCGGGGCAGCGAACCAAACGAATCCATGCCGATTAATCCTTTTTGCCCAAGCGCGATGGCGTGGCCGGCGTCTGCCCCCTCGGAAACGACCGGTTGTAACCGGGGCACGATCGACGGGACCGGGGGTGACGGCCGAACACCGTTCGAACCGATCGACCGGCCTTCGATGGGTTGGCCTTATCGGTTGAACGGTCCGAGCGGCAATGGTGACTGGCGCGGTGCAATGGACAGGGCGTCGGACCAAGAGCGCAACTGCAAGCGCTTTGGCCTGACGCCCTGTGGGTGACACTACCAGAATACCCGGTTGCTGCGGCAACGCCAAGCGATTAGCGGCCGAGGGCGGCCACGGTTGCATGCTGTTCGACAAATCGACGGTCCGCCACCGACAGCCGATCGAAGACGATCCGGACGAATTGCCCATCGGCCGTCTGCAAACGCACCTGCCCATCAACGACGGCCACGAAACGGGCAATCACTTGATGCTTGCCCGAGGCGTCGGTCCAGAGACGCAAGCCGGGCAACTGGCCGTGGGCGAACGGGTCGTCGTCAATCGGCTTGGCAGGCGGGGCGGGCGCATCGGCCGGTTTTTCAGCGGGCTTATCGGCCGGGGGCGCCGGCTGAGCAGGCTTCTCGGCGGGTGCGGCAGGCTCCGCGGGTTTGTCGGCCGGCATTTCTTGCGGGGGCGCAGCGGGCTCGGCGGGCTTTTCCGCCGGAGGAGCGGCGGGTTCCGCCGGTTTGTCCGCTGGCGGCGCGGCCGGCTGGGCAGGTTTATCGGCCGGAGGCGCCGGCTCAGCAGGTTTTTCGGCGGGTGCGGCAGGCTCCGCGGGTTTGTCGGCTGGCATTTCTTGCGGGGGCGCAGCGGGCTCGGCGGGCTTTTCCGCCGGAGGCGTGGGTTGTGGTGCAGGAGGGGCGACCGAAGGCGCGCTCTCCGTGGGCTTCGTCTCGGGCGACGGGGTCGGCGCCACTTGAGCTGCATCGGTTATCGGACCGCACGGCGTCGGCGCGCAATGCACCGGTGCACACGGGGCCGGATCGCAGCACACAACGCAGCAACGCCGCGGCACGCGGCTGCAACAGTTGTTCATGAATCGGCACGCCCAGGCCGATTCGGCCGCGAAAAACACCACGCCCATCGCGGCGACGATCATCGATAACCAGCGTGTCTTCATCTCTGTGAGCTCCTTACACAAGATACCCAACCCAAATGCGAACTTATTCCTTCCGGGCGGCTCCCGACGGGTCTTCGGAAAACCAATGCAACTCCTCGGGGGCGCTCTTTTCAACAGAAAGCGACCCCAGGCCCATCGGCCTGGTTGCAGTCCTATTCTGAACCTCAACAAAACCGTTCTACGATGATTGCGTAACAATCGCCATCACCCCAGTTGCCTACGGGCGTTTCGCAACCGCCTTGGCGACGGGAGTCGAACACACTGTATTACCTTAATCCGCCGGTCAAGGGGATGCAACAAAATCCGCCCTGCCGACCGGGGACCCCACGTAACCTCGCCATTGGCCCTCGAACCGTTGCGGCAGCGTTGATCTCTTCGTTTTCGCGATCGATTAGCCCATCGGCCGCGCGCCGCCTCGTCCTCTCGGCGATTGGCTTTCGCAGCAGTCATCGGCCAAGACTCGCGCCGGGGCGGTCTGGGCCCGCAAACCGCCCCTAGTGGGAGCGTTCGTTTTAGGCCATATTGGAGATCCGGTTGCCGTCCGGAGTAGAACGAGCCTTCGGCGACTGATCGGCAGGATTGCTTCGATTCGGCTGACGATTGCTTGCCGCAAGGCCCCGTCTTAACAGTAGAGGACAGGTCGATGAAGATTCGTTCCACGACGATTCTCACCGTGCGGAAGGACGAGCGTGTCGCCTTGGGAGGCGACGGGCAAGTGACGGTCGGCAGTACGATCGTCAAAGCCGACGCATCGAAAATCCGCCGCCTGCACGGCGATACGGTGTTGACGGGCTTCGCCGGCGGCGCGGCCGACGCTTTTGCACTGCTCGAGCGTTTTGAAGCGAAGCTGAAAGAGCATCCGGGCAATTTGATCCGCGCGGCCACGGAACTGGCCAAACTGTGGCGAACCGATCGGGTTCTGCGTCGCTTGGAGGCGATGATGATTGTGGTTGACGCCCGGCACACTCTGCTGATTGCCGGCACCGGCGAGGTGATCCAGCCGAGCGACGGCATTTTGGCGATCGGTTCCGGCGGGGGCTATGCCACGGCGGCGGCGCGGGCGTTGGCGGCCCATAGCTCGATGGGAGCGGCCGAGATTGTTCGCCGCTCGTTGGAAATAGCCGCGGGGATCGACATCTATACGAACACCAACATTGCGGTGGAGGAATTGTCGTGTCGGAACTGACCCCCCGTCAGATCGTTGCCGAACTCGACCGCCACATCGTCGGCCAGGCCGACGCGAAGCGGGCCGTCGCCGTAGCCGTGCGCAATCGCTGGCGAAGGCAGCAATTGTCCGAAGAGATGCGGCATGAGGTGGCCCCGAAGAACATCATGCTGATCGGTCCGACGGGCGTCGGAAAAACCGAGATTGCTCGGCGTTTGGCCAAGCTGACCGGCGCGCCGTTCATCAAGGTCGAGGCCACCCGGTACACCGAAGTGGGCTACTACGGTCGCGACGTGGAGAGCATGATCCGCGAGTTGGTCGAAAATGCGATTGGATTGGTGCGCGAGCAGGAGCGTTCGAAGGTCGAGGCCGAGGCGCAGCAGCGGACCACCGAGCGGCTTCTCGATCTGTTGATGCCCACGCACAGCGTTTACGACACCGCCGGCGATCTATCCGAAGCCTCCGATCGCGGCCGCCGCACGCGAGAGAAGCTCCGCGCGATGTTGGCCGCCGGCGAGTTGGAGGGCCGCACGGTCGAATTGAGCATCGAAGCGAAGGCGATGCCGGTGATGTTCGCCGGGCCGGGCATGGAGCAGATGGACCTGGATCTTCAAGGAATGTTCGAAAAGATCTTGCCGAAACATTCCAGCCGCCGGACGATGACCGTGGCCGAGGCGCGCCGCGTTCTCTTCGAGCAAGAGGCCGAAAATCTGATCAATCGCGAGAAGGTGCATGCCCAGGCCATCGAATTGGCCGAGAATTTGGGAATCATCTTTTTGGACGAAATCGATAAGATCGTTGCCACCGAGCATGCCCACGGTGCGGACGTTTCACGCCAGGGCGTGCAACGCGACCTGCTGCCGATTGTCGAAGGTTCGACGGTGCAAACCCGCTACGGCATGGTGCGGACCGATCACATCCTTTTCATCGCGGCCGGCGCGTTCCATCAATCGCGGCCCAGCGATCTGATGCCGGAGTTGCAGGGCAGGTTTCCCATCCGTGTCGAACTGACCGACCTTGATCGGAACGATTTCAAACGGATTCTTACCGAACCTCGCGGCGCGCTGACCAAGCAGTATCAGGCGCTGCTGGGCGTCGAAGGAATCGAGGTGGTTTTCACGGACGACGCCATCGACGCCCTGGCCGACTGCGCCTATCAACTGAACCAGACATCGCAGAACATCGGTGCGCGGCGGCTCTACACGATTATGGAGAAACTGCTCGAAGAGCTAAGCTTCGAGGCGCCCGAGATGAAATTGGGCCGAGTGGAGATCAACGCGGCCTATGTTCGCCAACGACTGAGCCCGGTGGCCGAAGACGAAGACCTGGCGCGGTTCATTCTCTGACCGCGCGGTTCGTTCTGTGCCGGCCTCTGCCGGTACCCCAAGCGAAGCTCGTTGACCATCCAGTGCGAAAATGGCGGAATCAACCTGCCAAGGAAACGAGCATCATGATCAACATCAGCCCGTAGAGAACAAGGAAGATCGCCGTGACGATACCCACCAGCTTCCAGAACGACTTTTGGGAGGTGAGGGCCTGTTCGAGGTGTTCGGGGCTCGATGTCTTCAAGAAGAGCTTGATGTAGCTTCCGTACGAGAAAAGATGGTAGGCGGAAAAACCGTACAATGCCGCCGAACCGAGAAGAATCAGGCCGGGGATCATCGACATTACCCCGGCGGTTCCGCCCGCAAAAAGCCCGCTGAACAGTATGCCCACCCCGCCAAGGGCGGCGAAGCCGCATCCGATAAACGCCAGAACCGAAAACAAGATGACCCAGGGGCGGGTTTCTTCGAGCGACTGCCGGGCCTTGTGGGTCAATCCGTCGGCGCCGGCTTCGTGCGATTCGCCGACGAATTTCGGCGAGGCGAACGGATTGACCTCGGCCGTCAACTTCGCCGGCCCGGCTTTGGCCGTGCCCGCACGGACAGCCGGCGTTTCCGGTTCTTTAATGGAGAACCCGGCGTCTTCAGTCGATGCGGTGTTCGCCAGTTGTGGATAGACTTCCTCGGCCCATTTCCATTGGTCCCAACGCTCGTTGAGCACTTGGCAGTTGGAATCCAATCGGCCCTCGGCAACCCAGGAGTCGAGCTCTTGCTTTGAGATGGGGCCGAACTGCTCGCCGCTGTCGGTCTGAACGTACCATTGGTCGGACGAATCCGGCTCTTGCTTCGTTGCGGGAGACTCGGGCTCGGCTTTCTTCTGTGCGGCCGGCGATTCCTCTTGGCCGGCGCCCGCGGGAATCTCGATCACCTGCTGGCAGTTGGGGCATTTCGCCCGCTTGCCTGCATGTTTGTCGGCCACGCGCAAGGTCTTCTTGCATCCCGAGCAAACAACTTGGATCGGCATCGAGGCAACTCCGCTGAATGAAACCGCGGAAAACAAAGGGCGGCGCGTGTCGGCGAAACGTGCGGCTTAGCCGTTTCTGTGGGCCGGCTGTTTCTTGATGTTGGGCGGACCAGCGTGCCAGGCTCGAACCGGCAGCAGCCGCTCACGTGAGCCGTTATCGAGTGTATCTTCGCTCCCCGGGGAATACAACCAAGATCGGGCATGGGCCGGTTGTGTGGACCGGCGGCTCAAGCCGGCTTTTCCGCGCCCGCAATCTGGGACGGACCGATTGAGCCCCGGGCATGCCTGCGGCTGTTGACTTTGGTGGGCATGTTCGGTGGTTTTTTGCGGGAAGTAGCAAATCGGGCTGCGACGGCGTAAGATGCTCGGTAGGTTGATTGACCCTCAGGCAGAAGAAACACGGCGGCGCAGGCGTTCGCGTCGACAAGCGGGGCTCGGTCGATTCGGCTTCGCGCCGCGCATTTGAGAAGCGGCCTACGTAGTGCTCAGTGAAGCCGCGGATCGCCGGAAGCGACCCGAACGAGCGTCACATGCCTTTCAACTGCGATGGCGGCCGCTTGTGCAACGGTGCGGACTTGTTCATCGATCCTCAGATCACGAGTGTTGCATCCGGACCACGATTCTTGCTATCAAACGAAATTGTGAAAGCCGGCCTCCCGTTGGCAGGCTGCTCGATATTTTTTCTAAGACTCGATCGTATCGTCGGTCTCGCGGGCGATTGCGCATCGCGGCCTTTTGGGAATAGGTTGATCTGTTCTTCTGAAGATGCGGGGAGAATACGACTATGAGCTCGCGGCAATCTATTGGTTTGTGCAGAAAGGCGGCCTTTTCGTTGGCTGCCGTGGCGGTGTGCGCGGCGACGTTCCTAATCGCTAGCGGCGCGTGGGCCGCCGATCGCCCGTCGGCCGAACGGCTCCTGCCCGACCACACCGTGGCGATGATCTCCGTGCCGAGCATGCCTCAGTTGTCGGAGCATTTTCTCAATTCGGCCATCGGAAAGATGAGTCAAGACCCGCAACTCCGGCCCGTGATGGCGGCGTTGTACGGATCGCTGAGCGACCTGGTGGGCGAAGCGAAAGACCGCGTTGGGCTGTCGCTGGGCGAAATGCTCGCGTTGCCGCAGGGGGAGATCACCTTGGCTTTGGTTGCGCCGCCGGATCGCCCTCCGGCCCTGATCGTTGTGCTTGATGTAAAAGAGCAAACGGCCAACGCCCGCACCTTGCTGGAGAAAGGCGCGGCCGCGATGGAAACCGCTGAAGCGGAGAAGACGGAGGAG
Source organism: Thermoguttaceae bacterium (assembly GCA_029975295.1). Lineage (GTDB taxonomy): Bacteria > Planctomycetota > Planctomycetia > Pirellulales > Thermoguttaceae > JARKPK01. The sequence continues at coordinate 17,129 of JARKPK010000136.1, forward strand.
GAAGTTGGCGGCACGAAGATCACGGCGTTCCAAACGCGCCGCGGCCGACAGCGCACCGCAGCCTTCTTCGAGAAGGACAACTGCGTGGTCTTGGGCAGCGACGTGGAAGTGCTCAAAGGCGTGCTGGCCCGATGGGGCGGCGAAAAGGCCGAAACGTTGGCCGACAATTTCAACTTCAATTCCATCATGAATCGCTGCCGGGCGGACAAGTCGATGCCCCCGCAAGTGGTTTGGTTTGCCGACCCGATTGCGCTGCTCAAAGCGGCGGGCAGCGGCAACCCGAGTATGGCGGTGGCCTTGGCCGTGTTGCCGGCTTTGGGGCTGGATGGCGTATTGGGCATCGGCGGCACGCTGGCGTTCGACGTGGGGCCCTACGACTACTTGCTGCGAACGCACCTGTTGCTGCAAAGCCCGCGAGAAGGCGTGTTGAAGATGATCGACTTCAAACCCGTCGAATCGACTCCGGAGCGTTGGGTGCCGCGCGACATCGCTTCGTACGCGACATTGTCGTGGGATATGCAGTCGTCGTTCCGCACGCTTTCGACGGTGTACGATGGTTTCACCTCGGCCGGAGCCTTGTCGCGCGAGTTGAGCAACCGCATCCTCGGGCCCACCGGCATCGACTTCGAGAAAGAAATCCTCCCGCATCTCGAAGGGCGGATCACCCTGGTTTCGCGAATCGCCAAACCGGTCACCATGACCAGCCAACAACAACTGCTGGCGTTGAAACTGCGCGAAACGCAACCCATCGAAGACGCGCTGGCCAAACTCGTCGAGAAGTTCCCCGAACGGCTTGCTTGGCAGGAGTACGCCGGCAAGAAGTACGTTCGCGTCGATGTGCCGGCCGGCCCACCGCGAGGCCGAGGGCGTCCGCGGCCGGAAGGGGCCGGCGGTGAAGAGAACCCGGCTGAACCGCGTCCCGAGCCGCCGCCGCGACCCGAACCGTGCATCGCCGTGCTCGACGGTTATCTGATCGTCGTCGATCGCCCGGCGATGCTCGAACAGGTGGTCGTTACGCTGATGGAAGGCAAGTCGTTGGCCGACGAACTCGATTACAAGCTGATGGTCAGCCGTTTGCGGCGGCAGGCGGGCGATTCGTCGCCGGCGATGATTTCGTTCGGTCGGCCGGAAGAAGGGATGCGGGCGTTGTACGAACTGGCGCAGTCGGAAAACGCCCGGCGCGGGTTGCAACGACGGGCCGCGAGGAACCGCTTCTGGCAGTCGGTGGATACGGCCCTGAACGCAAACCCCTTGCCGCCGTTCGCGGTTTTGGAAAAGTATCTCTCGCCGCAGGGGGCGTTGATGTTCGACGACGAGAGCGGGCTGCACTACCTGAGCTTCGCCCTGCGCCGGTCGGCCGACGCGCCCGAGGCCTCGCCCGCCCCGGCGCAGCCTGCGGCCTCTCCGGCCGCGCCGCCTGCCGCTGCGCCGTGATGAACCATTGACTTGATGAACGGGCGCCGCGATGAACGGGCGACGTGATAAATGATCGACTTGGCCGGCCGATTGGAATTACCGACGGCATTGTTTCCTGTGTACCGAGGCGCTGCCTCGCTGGTGTAGGGGTGCGCGCGGCGCGATTGGGAGTGTTCAATCGGCCGTTGAGCTGTGAGTGGTCGGCAACCCAACCTTGTTGCGGAGGTTGTAAGATGAGGCTTCGCTTCGCCGCGGCCGCGTGGGTTTTGTTGGTGTCGCAAGCTGCTTCGGGTGCGGCAGCGGCCGGCGAGGCCGGCCCTGCGGCCGAGGCCGGTAGTCGGCGGCCCAACTTCGTCTTCTTTCTAATCGATGATTTGGGGCAAACCGATTTGGGCTGCTACGGCAGCACGTTCTACGAAACGCCGAACATCGACCGGCTCGCCCGGCGCGGCATGGTGTTCACCAACGCCTACGCGGCCTGCACCGTGTGTTCGCCCACGCGGGCGGCGCTGTTGACCGGTAAGTACCCGGCCCGATTGCACATCACCGATTGGATTGCCGGGCACCAGCGCCCATTCGCCAAGCTCCGCGTGCCCGAGTGGACCAAGTATCTACCGCACGAAGAAGTTGCCCTGCCCGAGGCGTTGGCCCCGGCGGGCTACGTTTCGGCCTGCCTGGGCAAGTGGCACCTCGGAGGGCCCGACTATTGGCCCGAGAAGCACGGCTTCGCCGAGAACATCGGCGGATTCGACAAGGGGCAGCCGCCGAGCTACTTCAGCCCTTACAAGATTCCCACGCTGGCCGAAGGCCCCGAGGGCGAATACCTGACCGACCGGCTCACCGCCGAGGCCGAAAAGTTCCTCGAACGCCACCGCGACCGGCCGTTCTTGCTCTACTTTCCGCATTACGCCGTCCACACGCCGCTTCAGGCTAAGCCAGAGCTCGTCGAAAAGTATCGCGCCAAGGCCGAGGCCAACCCGCAACGGCTACAGAAGAACCCCGTCTATGCGGCCATGGTCGAAAGCACCGACCAAAGCGTGGGCCGAATTCTGGCGAAACTCGACGAATTGAAACTGACCGACAACACCTACGTGTTTTTCACCTCGGACAACGGCGGGCTGATCCCGGTAACGCACAATGGACCGTTGCGGGCGGGCAAAGGCAGTCCTTGGGAAGGCGGCACTCGTGTGGCGGCCATTGCGGCCGGGCCGGGCATCGCGGCGGGAAGCCGATCGAGCGTGCCGATCATCACCCCCGACTTCTACCCGACGATCCTCGAACTGGCCGGCGTTGCCGGCGACGCGAAACACAACGCCCAGGTCGATGGGAAATCGATCGTTGCGGTATTGAAGAACACCGGCACACTTGCGCCGCGACCGTTGTTTTGGCACTACCCGCACTATCATCCCGGCGGGGCCACACCCTACGGGGCCGTCCGGCTGGGCGACTACAAGTACCTCGAGTTCTACGAAGACGGGCACGGCGAGTTGTACAACCTAAGCGCCGACATTGGCGAGCAACACGACTTGGCCGGCGAAATGAAAGAGAAGGCGGCCGAATTGAAGGCCCTTCTTGCGCGCTGGCGCGAAGAGGTCGGCGCACAGATGCCCGCGCCCAACCCCGACTACGACCCCGCCCGAGCTGATCAACCGGCCCGAGCGAAACAACCGCGCCGGAACCAGTCCGGGCGAGCCAGCGCGGCCGGCCGCGCCGCCGGCGCCTGAAGTTGACTGCGTCGGCCGATTCGCCGTTGCCAGATTCGGCAGCCAATCCCTATTTGGCGAAAACAGAACGGGCCGGCACGCTATTGCGCCGGCCCGTCTCGCAATCAATTCAATCTTGTTTGCAACCACTCGGTTCGAGCGGCCCAGCCGCGCGTTGGCGGCAGCAGCGGTTCCGTTCGACCGAATGCGGTGCGATGCGAACGCGGCGATCGCTTGGCGTTGCCGCGTTCAGTTGCGATCGCCGGCGCAACTCTCCACAGGCGAACGCGACGAATCGTCCGTTCAAAAACCAATCGGCACTAGAGCTTGCCGCCGACCAAGCGGAGCAGATCGACCGTGCGGCACGAGTAGCCCCATTCGTTGTCGTACCACGAAACCAGCTTGAAGAACCGGCTGTTCAGGCCGATGCCGCTGCCGGCGTCGAAGATGCTCGAGTGCGCGTCGTGGATGAAGTCGCTCGAAACCACTTCGTCTTCGCAGTAACCGAGGATGCCCTTCAGGTAGGTTTCGCTGGCCTTCTTCATCGCGGCGCAGATTTCCTCGTAGCTGGTCTCTTTGACGGTGCGCACGGTCAGGTCGACCACGCTCACCGTCGGGGTGGGCACACGGAAGGCCATGCCGGTCAGCTTGCCCTTCACCTCGGGAATGGCGAGTCCGACGGCCTTGGCCGCGCCGGTGGTCGACGGGATGATGTTGATCGCCGCGCTGCGCCCGCCTTTCCAGTCCTTCTTCGAAGGACCGTCAACGGTCTTCTGGGTGGCCGTGTAGCTGTGGACCGTGGTCATCAGGCCTTCTTCGATGCCGAAGCCTTCCTTCAGCAGCACATGCACCACGGGCGCCAAGCAGTTGGTGGTGCAGCTTGCGTTGGAAATGATATTGTGCTTCGCCGGGTCGTACTTCCCTTCGTTCACGCCCAAGACGATCGTGATGTCTTCATTCTTGGCCGGAGCGGAGATGATCACCTTCTTCGCGCCCGCGTCGATGTGCCCCTTCGCCTTCGTGGCGTCGGTGAACAAACCGGTCGATTCGACGACGATGTCAACGCCCAACGCCTTCCAGGGCAATGCGGCCGGGCCTTCTTTCACCGCCAGGCATTTCACTTTCTGGCCGTTGACCACCAGCGTGTCGTCTTCGGCGACGTCGGCCGACGACTTCTCGCTGTGCACCGAGCCGGGAAACCGACCTTGAATCGAGTCGTACTTGAGCAGGTACGCCAAGTTGTCGGCGGGCACAAGATCGTTGACCGCAACGACTTCGATTTCCTTGCCCAACAAACCCTGATCGCAAATCGCCCGAAACACCAACCGCCCGATGCGGCCGAAACCGTTGATACCAACACGGATTGCCACGATAGACTCTCCTTACACGGGAAACCAGCGCCAAAAAGACCGTTTTGGCTCGGCTGACCTCCGCCCCGCGACCTTCACCTCCGGCCGAGGGGTTGGAACAGGTGCCATACAAGAAGCGGGCATTATACCAATGGGCCCTGCGCCCAACAACCACCCGGGCCGGACGGCTTGGCGGCGCGGCGACTTGGCGTTCGGCGTTCAACGCCGGTCGAGGCCCTGGCGTCGCACGGTGGCGAGGCGTCGAGAGGATTCGCGCATTCGCGTTGGGGCTGTGCCAGCGACGGTTGCCACCGCTGTCGTCGCGACATAGGATGAAAGCGGCCCGTGCTTTCGAAGATCGTTTCGGCCCCAGCAGCGGCCGGCCCCAATGCGAATCGGCCGCATGCTGCCCATGGGGAGGGATCGGCCATGCATCTGCCAACGGCGCAGACCCGGCGTTGCGGTGTCGGTGCGGTTCTCGTTTGCGTGGTCGCGTTCGGCGCGCCGATTGCTGGCTCGGCCTTGGCCGCCGAGGGCGAATCTTCTGGCCCGCCGGCCGGAGTCGATCGATTGTTCGATGTCGGTTGGCAGCGGTCGGTGCAGGCGGCCCGCGCAGCCCAGGACGAATACGATCGGCTCAAGATCCGTCATCCCGCCGACCCGCGGATCGACTTTGCCTTCGCGTTGATCCAGCTTCAACAATTGCGCTATTCCGAAGCCGCAGCGGCCTTGTCGAAGGTGCTGACCGCCGACAAGCAGAACTTGGCCGCTTGGAAACTCAAGACGTGGGTCTCGGCGATCACCAAGGATTACGACGCTGCATTTGTCGAGATGAAGCAAATCGCCGCCCTCATCAGCCGGAAGGGGGTGTCTTCCGCCGAACAAACCGCCGCTGACGACGCGGCCGCCTTCTTGGGAAGTCTGTGCGGCTACTTTGAAGGGCCCGGCGCTGCCCAAGTCAATGCCACCTTGCTTTCCAACTCGCGCCGCGACATCGTCAGGCAACTGAGCTCCTCTCAAGCGGCCGCTTTTGAACAAGCGCGGGCCGAGGTGCTCAAGCAGTTTCACGAAGCCAGTCAAACCTCACAGCAGTCGCGCACGGCGGCCGAGGAGGAAGCGGCCGCGGAAAAGGAGCGACAACTCGCTCAGTTGGCCGGCCAGATCGACTCGGCCGAGCAGGCCGTCTCGGCGGCCCAAAGCCGTCACGATCAAGTTCAATCGGAGGTCAATGGCGAATTGAAGGAGATTCGCGCGCAACAACAATCGTTGATGGCCGACCGGCGCAGGCTCGATCTGGAAGCCGTCTCCCTTCGTCGAGAAATAACGGTGATCGACACCCGCATCGCCGAACTGCTGCGGCTGGCCGATGCGGAAGACGATCAGGGCCGTCGCCAGCGCTACCTCAACGAAGCCGCACGCTGGCAGGTTTCGCGCCAGCGCGGGCTGGCCCGATTGGCCGAACTCGACCGATCAGCCGCCGTGATCGCCGCCGAAGGTCAGTCGCTGGCCCGCCAAGCCGATGCCGCGCAGAGCCGCTTGCAACAGCAGGCCAAGGCCCTCGCCGCCGCGCAGCAAACCGCGCTGCGTTTGCGCCAACAGGCCGGTCGGCTTTCCGGGCAGCGGGTGACCGGCGGCACAGCCCAAGTGTTGGACCTTGAGCGGCGGCGCGGCGCGCTGACGAATTACGTGCCGCTGCCTGTCTCGCTCGAAGAAGAGAAACGCCGGCTCTTGGGTGGTTTGCCGGAGTGAACCGCCGCGCTGCCGCAGGGGCGAAATGTCGGTTGCGCGGGCGTCTTGATCGGTTACGGAGGGAGCATCGCCCGTTGCGGAAAGAACCGCGGCGCGCGATCCGAAACGTGTCAAAGCTGCGATGGGTCGACCGGCCGACCGTCGTTGCGGCTGCCCAGACGCTTCCACACCTCGGCATCGACATCGAATCCCACGGCCCGCACGCCGCCGTCGCAAAACGCGGCATGAACGCCGGCAATGTGGCAACTGCCGAAGCGATAGTCGTCCACCACGCCGGGCCGATCCTGCATCGGCGGATTGTCCGTCTGCCGGCTGGTGTCTTGATCGTAGCCGATATACATCGACTGAGAGTCGCCCGCGCCGCTGAACTGCGTGTACAGATCGGCGGCGACGTATTTTTCGGCGCAGAAGAGCGTGTTGCTCATGCCGTCGGCAACATGGGCGGCCGTGATTTCCGAGCGAATGAACACGATGCCGTTGAATCCCGTGGGCGAGCGCCAAGCGTAGCCGGCAGCTTCGGCAACGGTGGCCGGTCCGGTGTGAGTGCCCAGCCAGCTCGCGCCGCCGTTCGAACAGTAGTCCGATTTGGCGACCACGGTCGAGGGCGAGCAGGCGACTCCGTCGACGCCCGGGTTGAACAGGAAGTTCGCCTGCGCCGTGCCCGTGTTGTGCGGGTACGCGATCGGTCGCCGGCGGCTGGGGCAGTTGGCCACCGGCAGAGCGGTGCGCGACAACGTCTCGGCGGCATCGCGCTTCTGCGGCGCGGAACCGCCGCGCCCCAAGTCGAATAGGTTCTGTTGATCCAAGTAGGGCAATAGGGCGTAGAGCCAACCGCCGGGTTGGTTCCGCCCGAACCCCCGATCCGGATCGCCCACCCAGCGATAGCCCCATCCACCCGAGGGAAAGACCCCCTGGGCCGTCAAATGGCTTTGGCCGGCCAGGGCGAGTTGTTTCAGGTTGTTCATGCACTGCGTGCGTCGGGCCGACTCACGGGCGCTTTGCACGGCGGGCATCAGCAGCGAGATCAAAATACCGATGATCGCCACAACCACCAGCAGTTCCACCAACGTGAACGCTCGCGATCTGGCAACACCGCGAACTCCCGTTGAGCGACCTGGCGGCTTGAGCGTCATCGTTTTCCTCGATCGCAAGATGCCGAAGTTCACCGGCGCGCCGGAACGACCGTTCGGGCGACCGCATGCTGTGCAACCGCGATTGTATTTTACATCATCTCGCTGGCGCGCAGCAGGGTTTCGGCCGAAAGCAGCTCTTCGTCGAGCCCCACTGACAGCGGCCGCTCGCCGCGCACGGCCGCCGCCAATTCGACAAAGTCCGCTTCGTAGCGGCGATAGGCGGGCATGGGCACTTGTTGCGGACCTCGCTGATACGGGCCCGCTGCGGCAACCAGATCGATGAGCAGCTTCGGCGGCTCGATCGGTTGCAGCAGCGCATAGCCGTTCGAGCCGAGCACCTCGAACGAACGCGCCGGCGCGGCCCCCGGTTGAATCGAGTTGTTCATGACAACCGCGGTCGTCCGCGGGTACTCCAGCACGACTACATTGTTGTCCTTGAACCCGTCGTCGCTCTTGCCGTGATGGCGCAGGATCGGAATCACCGCCCGCGGCTTGCCCAACATGCGGACGACCGCGTCGATCAGATGCGATCCGAGCTCGTACAGCGAGCCGCCGGGAAAGGCTCCCCATTCCTTCCGTTGCTGCGCGCCGGAATTGTTGGCAATATGTCCGCGCACCAGGTAAACGTCTCCCAGCCAACCTTGGCGGACGGCCTCGAAGATCGCCGCAAAGCCCGGGTGGTAGCGCCACATGTAGCCGGTTTGTACGAGGAGTCGCTTCTCTCGGGCAACAGCGACGATCTCGCGGATTTCCGCTGCGCGCATCGCCGGCGGCTTCTCCAGGTGAACGTGCTTGCCCGCCCGCAGCGCCAGCAGTGCGTGCGGGGCGTGTTGCGGAACGTCCGAACCGATCGCCACGACCGCCGCCCGACGCAGCAGCTCCTCTTGGCCGATCACCTTGGCGCCCAACGCCTCGCAGACGCGACGGCCCGGCGCCGATTCGTCGCTTACACCGACGAATTCCCAATCGGGAGAGCTCATGGTCAGCCTGATTTTATCGCGTGCATGCGAGTAACTGGCCCCGAGGAAGCCAATCGCGATCGGCGGCTTCGGCCCGTCCGTCTCCGCCCCGACGATCACGCCCGGCATGGCTGCAATCGTCGCACCCATCGCACCGTCACGCAGGAATTCACGACGTTGCATGGTTCACCTCAACGCTTTCCGACACTTCTGGCAAAGGTGTCTCACGAGCGAAGCAACGACCACCGTTGCGTCGCTCTCGGTGCTGCTGCGGACGCGGACATCATCGGCTGGCGACCAATCCGCGCGTTGTTGCCCGGCCGGCGCAGCCGGTCGCTGTGCTGCTGCCAGTGTAACACACGGCCATCGTAGAATAGCCTAGGCACTTGTCAAAAGGAGCCGGTAGCGTTGTGGCGTGCGGCCTGCCACCCGTTGCGATAGCACTACTGCTCCGTTAAGCCAAAGATTTGGGGTGGCCCTGCTCACAGAAGTGCGGTATTTCGCAGGTCTGGCGGCTGTGGCTACCCCAAAATCGAGACTTGACGACGCACTACGTTGCCTAGCAGCCCGGTGACAAACAAAACGCACGCACAAGCCCTTTTGGGCCACATAGATTGCAGCCGCTACCGAGTGTGCTTGTAACTACTATTTCAACGGGCTGTTAGGTTCAAGAAGATGATTTGGTCGAGGGGCTGCAACGCAGTCAGCCCTGTAAAAAGACTTCCGGCAGGCCGCGAGCCTGTCGGTGCTCGGGCGGTTCCTCCCCACCCCAATTACGGTTGGCACTGTGCGAAAGCGTTCGGGCGGGGCGTCCAGCGCGCCGACGTGCTGGCCCGACCCCGACCGGCTCAGTTACGGCTCCCCTTGGCCGAATCCATGCGAGTTGATAGAATGCCAATCGTTCGCTTGGGGGTGTAGCTCAGTTGGGAGAGCGGTTCGTTCGCAATGAACAGGTCAGGGGTTCGAATCCCCTCACCTCCACTAAATCCTTGATTTCCGGCACTTTGCGTTCGACATCCATCGACGCAAGTGCGTGATTCTGCTTCTCTTTCGGCGTGTTGTGCCGGTCGTCGCCTTACTGTGCGGAAGTGGGCTTGCCCGGCTTCAGACCGTCTTTGCGCTCATCGGTCGACCGGGATCTGCCCTGCTGGGTTCAGCCGCAAATGGGGCGACTTCGGCCACCCGGTCCAACGATTCGCCGGTCGGGTCGAAGCGGAGAGATGCTGCCGCTGCCCTTTTCGGCCGAAATCGCTTGTCACGGCATCCGTCTTGAGCTTAAACACGATTCCGGTGAACGCTTGCGGATTGGTGCCCTGCGGACATCCGCCTGAAGTCGATGATTTTGGCTCTGGCGGTATCAGTAGCTCGATTTCTACCCACAATCCATCCGAAGCGAGCATTGCCCTGCGCAAGCCTCATGGCAGCGCGACGGCGGAATACGAATTGCGGTCGTGAATTCACGTCTTTATGGTTCCATCGCACCGGACGATTCGGTGGAAGGAATCGAATAGAGACCTTCAAAAGAGAACGACGACCGCGCGACGGCGACTGCTGGCCGTAGAATCTCGCCTGCCGCCCGGCGGTCATGTTGCACTTTCAGGCTGTGCTTTGATCGTGCTGCCATCGAGGTATAGGGAGACCGGTTCGCGGCAATGCCTAAAAACGATTGGTTTTCGCTTTTTTAATCGCCTGTATTCCGCGAGCTTTGTCCCTCCGAGTCTGCGAGGAAAGTCAATCCGAAGCGTGGAAAACCCAATTTTCTGGGGAATTAGCGAGCAACGCCCTCGTGAGAATCGTATCATACGTTTTCAGCGACATCGGGCGGTGGGGCCGTGAGGTCGCCTTGAATTGCGAGCGCGGATAGCCAAGAACTGCGCAATTGCCTTGCGTCTGTATTTGGTCGCTTTGCGTCACTTGCGTCCGATTGTGCAAATATCTGACCATGACTTAGGCATTCTCTCGGCCGGTGTGCCGGTGTGCTCGACCCATGGGGAGCCGGGCCGCTCGTACGAACGGCCGGCGGGACAAAAGGAGACGATTGAAAAATGAACATCGGATTCGGCGTTCGGAAAGAAACCGTGGATAGTGAAAAGCGGCCCAAGCAGGCGAAATACACAATGGGTGGTTTCGCGGCATCAGCGGCAAATTGCCGAATGGTGTGGACCTTCCTGGTCGCACTGCTGGTGTCGCCGTTGGCTGCACTGCGGGCCGCCGATCGGCCGAATATCGTGATCATTCTCGCCGACGACTACGGTGCCGGAAGCGCCACATGCCTCGGGGCCGACCCTAAATTGATTCGCACCCCGGCGATTGACCGCTTGGCAGCGGAAGGCCGCCGCTTCACCGATGCAAACACAACTTCGTCCGTGTGTTCGCCGACACGTTATTCCTTGCTGACCGGCCGCTATTGCTGGCGCACCTCGCTCACCCACGAGGTGCTCGGCGCATTCTCCCCGCTGCATGTCGAACCGGATCGCTTGAATCTGGCCTCGCTATTGAAGAAACACGGCTATGGCACGGCCGCCATCGGCAAGTGGCATTTGGGTTACGGTCGGGCGGACGATTCGCCCAAATGGCGAGTGGACTACACGGCCGAGCTTTCGCCGGGGCCGCTCGACATCGGTTTCGACTACCATTTCTCCGTCCCGGCTAATCATGGCGATATCACTGGCGTGTACATTGAGAATCGATTCGTCTATGGCTTGCGATCAGGCAAGATTCCAGCAGGAATGACGATCGCGGGCCCGTCGGCCGACAGTGACGACTATCAGCCGACCTACGAGCCTGGCGACACCGAGGCGGGCAGTGGAGCCGGGCGGATCCTCGAACTCGATGCGCCGCGTCGAAAAAACGAGCGCGTGATG
>JARKPK010000137.1 GCA_029975295.1 Thermoguttaceae bacterium
GGAAAGGAAAAAACCGCCTAGGCCGGTAGAAAAAACGCCACGAAAGCGGACACGAAAAAACGCGCCGATGTCGACGATCACGAACTTGCCGACGCCGACGACGCCCTTACCCCCGAAGCAAGCATGCGTCGCGACCTCGACCGGCTCAAGGCGCGCGAAAACAAGCAGGCGCAGTTGTTGTCGGAGATGAAAAACGAGAGGTCGGAAAACGAATTGCAATTGGCCCGCGAAGAAAAACGCCTGGCCGAAATGCGCGCGCAGATCTCCCGCTACGAGGAAGCAATGGGCATGCCCTCGCCGAACGCGTCACGGAACGCCTTTGTGCGTCAAGACGAATACGGCCCCGCAAACGCGCAACGTCGGCCGGCCGAGTACGAATTCGGCGTCAACAGACAGCCGTCGACGAATCTTGCCCTCAACAACGGCAACGCGGAATCCGCCCCCAAACAATATACCGTCCGCACGCAAATCCCCTACGAGGACTACCAGACAGCGATGAACAATCCTGGACGCGGACAGCCTCAGGCGGCGGGACAGCAGCCCATGTTGCGCGAAACCGGCCAGTTCGCCGGAGCGCCGCGCGGATTCGCCCGGCAGGATTTTTCGCAGCGCAAGCCCGAACCCGAGGGCGAGGTGGTGATATGGAACCCCAACGACCCCTCCCAAGCGGTTCCGCCCGAAGTGATGCTGGGAATGTCGCCGCCCGCCCCCGCCCCCGCGAGGCCCCGCGCGGAAGCGGAAAAAGGCGCGACTATTGCGGCGGCGGCAAAGCGTGAATTCGGCAGACCGCCGGAGCCCGAGGAAAAACCGTACGGCGCGTACGCGGCAGAGGCCTTCTCCCCCGATCTCTATTTGGGAAGAGGGAGTTGAGTCGCCCACGGTTACACCGGTTCTCCACCCACTAAACCCTTACTTATTTTTCCGATCGCCTGCCGCGAGGGCCCGAAAACTCACCAATTCGATATTCGCTTGTTTGATCGCCTCGCGCACGCGAGGCGACAAAAGCGCCTCGAGTTCGCCTTGCCTCGACGCGGAAAGCCATGATGATCCCATGCCGCCGCCATCGCTCTCCGGATCGGCGTAGCCGGGATGCACCATCACCTCGCTCAGCCCGGGCGGCAGGCGGTCTATCATCCGAAGCCAGGCGGTCTCATTCATGACGCCGATATGGAGTT
>JARKPK010000140.1 GCA_029975295.1 Thermoguttaceae bacterium
ATGGTTTGGGCGGCGTCGAAACTGATCGAGCGACGCTGGGGCGGCCCGGCGGGTTCCCTTTCCCAAGGCGGCCCGGCCGGCCGATCCGGTGCAGATGTGCCCTCGGTTGCCACGACGGACGCAGCGAAGGGCGATGAACCACCCGGCACCAAGGCCGGCTTGTCCGGCCGTGATGAAGACGATCTGACATCGGCACTGCCCGTCACGCAGGCAGCGGCACACAACACGGAAGCTCTCGCCGAATCGGCTCCGCCGAACAAGCCGCCCGCCTCCCTCGGGCAGTCGGCAATCTCGCCCGACGGGCAGGCGCCGGCTGCCGCTGCGCCGAGCCTGAAGGCGATGGCTCCCGCCTTGCTAATCGGCGGGCTGCTCGCGTTGCCCGGGTTGGCGCCGGTGTGGATGCTCAACTGGGGCGCCGATCCGCGCGTGGTGATCGAAGCCAACAAGATATACGTCTTCGAACGGCTTTATCATCACCTCGACCCGTTGCAATTTCCGCCGCAGTTCGTGCTGCGGTTCGTGCTGCTCTCGGCCGGCTGGCTGTTGCTTTGCCGACTGACGCCGGCCGACGCCCCGCGGCGCATGCTCCGCGCGATGACATTGGCGGCCTTGGCCCTGGCGCTGATCGGCACGGCCTGCGGGCTGGTTTCGCTGGTCGATCGCGCGGCGTCCGCGGCCTTGCTCAAATACTATTGGTTCCGCCTTTCCGACGCGATGGTGCCGATGGCTGCCGCGTTCGAAGCAGCCGCATTGGTCGCGGCCCGTCGCCGGTTCGCCCTCGGGCTGGATCGCTGGTTCTGGCCGACGATCATCACCGCTTTGGCCGCGCTGCACGTGGCCGACCTGGCCGCGATTCGCCCGATTCCGCAAGCGCCAAGGGCCGATAAGCTGCCGAACTATTCTCACTGGCGCGACCTTTGCGACTGGATCGCTGCAAGCGACGCCATCGCTGCCGATGCATTGTTCCTCACGCCGCGGCAGTCGCATACGTTCAAGTGGTATGCGGCCCGGCCCGAGGTGGCCACATGGAAAGAGTTGCCGCAAGACGCCGGGGCGATCGTCGAATGGTATCGGCGCATGAAAGAGATTTACGGCACGAAGCGCGACGACGGTACGACGAAGTTCCTCAACTGGCCCGACGAACTGCCGCGGCAGAAAATCGATCGCCTGGCCGCTCGTTACGGCTTTCGCTACGTCGTTTCGTC
>JARKPK010000146.1 GCA_029975295.1 Thermoguttaceae bacterium
AAACGAGCGCGTGATGAAGGTTCTCAATGACAAGGCCGTGCAATGGCTCGAAGCACAGCCGAAAGATCGCCCTTTCTTCCTCTACTTTGCGCCGGTGGCCGTCCATAGTCCGATTACGCCGGACAAAGACCTCGCGGGCCAGAGCGCGGCCGGGCCCTTCGGCGACTGGATTCATGAACTCGACCGCAGCGTGGGCCGCATTCTTGAGACTCTCGACCGCATCGGCGCGGCGCAAAACACGCTTGTCATCTTCGCCAGCGACAACGGCGGAGTATGCAAGCCCGAGAATGAGCGGCTAACGCAAACGGCCGCCATCAAGGCGGGCCTGAAGGTCAACGCCGATTTCCGCGGCGGCAAGCACGACATTTGGGAAGGCGGATTTCGTTCCCCGTTTATCGTACGCTGGCCAAGCAGGGCCGAAGCCGGATCCGTGACCCGAGCCACGGTCAGCCTGGTGGACGTTCTCGCCACCGTGGCTGCTGTGGTGGGCGAACCGCTGCCGAGCGTCAATGTCGGGGCCGAAGACAGCCGCAGCTTCTTGCCAATCATCGTTGGCAGCCCTTCGGCGAAGGGCCGCGAGGATCTGATCTTGCATAGTGCCGACGGAGTGTTCGCCATTCGCAAGGGGCCGTGGAAATGGATCGAAGGTGTGCCGGTCGATCAGATATCGGCCGGCGCCCGCAAGTTGCGACGCGACCAGCATCGTCCTCAGCTTTACAATCTGGAACTCGATCCCGGCGAAACGAAGGATGTAAGTGCCGAGCACCCCGAGGTGGTGGCCGAATTGAAGTCGCTGCTTGATCGCTACCGCGACGGCGGCTACAGCCGCGAATTGCCGCCCGTCAGCGTCAAGCCTGCCGCGGATGCGGTTGCCATTCTTGCTCCGCCCGAGGGCCAGCCGATCTTGAAGGAATCGTTGCAGTCGCTGCCGGGCCACCCTTGGACAATTTCGGCGGGCCAGTGGACGGCTCGCGACGGTGGCGCGTGGGCCTCGCCAAAAGAGGAAAAGCCGGCCCAATTGAAGGCGGCTGTGGAGTTCACCGATGGCACGGTCGATTTCGAAGTGAATTTCAAGGGAGCAAACCGCATATCGGTGCGCGTCGAGCGGCCCGCGGGCAGTTTTCGACTCGTTGTGTCTCGCACGCTTGTCTCGCTGGCCAAGAGCCCGTCGAAAGAAGAAGGCAAAGAGGCCGTGGTCGAAGTTGCCGAGCGGAAGCTGAAGCTCGAGTCGGGGAGATGGTATCCCGTGCGTTTGGTCGTACGCGGTCAGGAGATTGCCGTCCAGATCAACGATGTCAGCTTCAGAGGCTCGCATGCCGTGTTCAGCGAGCCGAAAACCGCCCTGAGCTTTCTGGTTTTCGGCGAATCCGCTGGTTTTCGCAATGTTCGCGTTACCCGCTGACCGGATTACGGCGCTTGTGCAGATGATCGGCTCGCCGCCCGCACCGCCAGAGTCGCCGCCAGTCAAAGCCTCTTTGATCCTGCGCCGCCGAGCGTCGCGGCCTTCGTCGGTGCGCTGCGGCAGAGCAGGGCCTTTTGTTTGATCGAGCTGACGCGTTTTCCGCGGTTGTGGGCGTCAGCATGATGGCGGCGTGCACCCGGAAATGGCGCGGGCGTATGCGCTGAAAGGCGGTGCGCTTGCCGTCGGCGCACATTCCGCGTAGGGGCAGCGCACGCCTGATCGCTCTTGGAGTGTGCAACTGGTATAAGAGAGGCGTTCCGGCGCTGTCGCCCGCTGGGGGCGGCCGCTGGTCGTTCGCTTAGACCGAGAAGGCCGGCCGCTGCTCGTGCTTCCCGCTGTTCGTTAATAGGCAATCGGTGATTGATTGGAGAAAAGCATGCGATTAATCAGATTCGTGGCCCTTGCCGGCTTGGTGGCCGCAATATCGGTTCCTGCAATGGCGGGGAACTTTGTGTTGGTGAACGATCCCGGAACGGGGGAGCCGGGGAAATTCGCCGCCGATGAGATTCGCCGCGAGGCCGAAGCCCGCGGGTTGATTCTGGGCGACGGCCCCGGCGCAACGCGCATTGCGATCGCCGTTGAACGGGAACGAAATGCCAAGCCGCAGAGCTACCGCATTGTTGTGCAGAACGATGGCGGGCGGCGGGTCATCACGGTGCGAGGAACCGATCCGGTCGGTGCGATGTACGGCGGGTTGGACATTGCCGAGGCGATTCGCACGGGCGCGATCGACTCGCTTGCCGACTCTGAGCACGCGCCGCACATCGCGCAACGGGGCATCAAATTCAACATCCCGCTCGATCTGCGGACGCCGACTTATTCAGAGCCCTCGGATGCGGCCCAGGCGAACATCCCGGAGATGTGGAGCATGGACTTCTGGCGCGAAATGCTCGACGACATGGCCCGGCATCGCTACAACGTTCTCTCGCTTTGGTCGCTCCATCCGTTCCCCAGCATCGTGAAAGTGCCCGAGTTTCCCAATGTGGCTTTGAACGATGTTTGGCGAACCCGGGCGAAGTTGGACGCCAACTTCGGCCCGCAGGGCCGCGACTTCGTTCGTCCGGAAATGCTTGCCGATTACGAGGTCGTCCGGCGAATGACCATCGACGAGAAGATTCAGTTCTGGCGCGACGTGATGCAACTGGCCCGAGACCGCGGCATCGACGTCTATTGGTTCACTTGGAACACTTTTCTGTTCGGCGCCGAAGGCAAAGACGGCATCACCGGCGACAAGGCGGCGCCGCGCACCATCGAGTATTTTCGCGCCAGCGTCCGCGAGACGATCAAGACCTATCCGCTGCTGGCAGGCCTGGGCATCACAGCGGGCGAGGCCATGGAACCGGAAGAACTCAAGGGCATGTCGAAGGAACGTTGGCTTTGGCTGACCTACGGCGAAGGCATCCGCGACGGTCTGAAAGACACACCGCATCGGAAATTCCGACTGATTCACCGTTTCCACATGACCGGGCTGAGCGAGATCCAGAAGGAGTTCGCCGAACTGCCTTGCACGCTCGATCTCAGTTTCAAATATGCCGTGGCCCACATGTATTCGGTGCCGGAACCGAGCATGATCAAACCGTTGCTTCCGCTGCTCAATCCCGAACTGCGGAGTTGGCTCACGGTGCGAAACGACGATATCTATAGTTTCCGTTGGGCCGACGTGGACTACGCCCGCGCCTTCATCAAAGCGATTCCCGGCGAAGACAAGATCGCCGGTTTCTACATGGGGCCCGATGGCTATGTCTGGGGCCGCGATTATTTGGCCAAAGACGCCGCTGCGCCGCGACCGACGGTGATACGCAAGCAGTGGCTTTCGTTCGCCCTTTGGGGACGCCTTGCCTACGAGCCCGACTTGCCGGCCGAAGCGTTCGAACGGCTTGTTGCCGCGCGTTTTGCCGGGGCCGACGCGCCCAAACTTGTTGCCGCGTGGGCCGGAGCTTCAAAGACGTTCCCCTACATCACACGGTTCTTTTGGGGCGACATCGACTTGAAGTGGTTTCCCGAGGCGTGTCGGAGAAAGACGGGGTTCTATTCGGTGCGGCATTTCATCGAGGGGGGAACCATGCCCGGCGCCGGCGTGCTGAACATCATCCAATGGCGCAACGCCGTTTTGTCGCGGCAACAGCCGGGCGGTGTGACCCCGCTGGAAATCGCCGCCACGCTGGATTCAAACGCCAATGGGGCTCTGGTCGCGCTGCCCGAGCTGCGTCGCGCCGCTGTTTCGCCCGGCGAAAGCGCCCGAGAATACGCGGCAACGCTGGGCGACATCGAGGCTATGGCTCACCTCGGGCTGTACTATGCAGCCAAAATTCGCGGGGCATGCGAGCTGGCGATGTTCGACAAAACAGGCGAAGCCCGGCGCCAAGCCGCTGCCGTGCGCCACCTCGAAGCGGCGCTAGCTCATTGGAAAGATTACTCGGCCGCCTACACTCGCCAATACGTCCAGCCGGTGCTTCACAATCGGGCCGGGGTGGTCGATATTCCGAAGCAAACCGCCGATGTGGCCGCCGATGTGCAGATTGCTCGCGATTGGAAGCCCGGCAGCATTGACGAAACGAAGATCAAACGCTCGGGCACTGAAAAGGGCTTCCGAAATTAGCCCATTTGATTCGCGGCGGTCCCGGCTGAACCCTGATCGGCTGAACCCTGATCGATGGAAAGGGAGCCCACGAGAGCCATCTCCGGTGCGTCGACGGCTTTGAGCGTGCCGGCCCTCGGTCTGGCAGCGTTGGCGAACGATTCAACCGCGCTGATCGTCGGGCCCGATCGGGTTTTCCGCGAAGCGGACGGCATCGTCGGCGGGAAGAAACTCACGGTGTTGAATGGAATCTGGGCACGATGATAGATCCAAGAGCGGACTCATTATGGAGTATCCCGGTATGCCGACTCGACAACAAACCTTGATGATTGTGATTACCCTCTGCTTCGCGGGGCCGGCCGCAGCGTTGGTTCCGGCGGCAGAGCGAGACGGCGCGGAAGTCGGCTACGCCGCAGCGTCTCGATTGGAAGAATTCTTAGGGGAGCCGCTGTCTCTTCCCATGCAAGAGCTATGGAAGGGACGGGGCGGATGGGGCGGGATCTTGACGGCCAAAGATGGAACGGTGGTTGCCTTCCAGTCGCCCGGCGGCGGCAACTGTCGGCGCAGCCGCGACGGCGGCAAGACATGGGATTCCGACATCGCAATCGCTCCCGACGCCCGAGAAGGCCGTGCTTTGGTGGACGAAACAAAGGGCGACATCCTTTATGTCAATCCGGGGGCCGGTTGGCTCTTCCGCAGCCGAGATCATGGAGCGACTTGGACTCGCGAGAACGTGGAAGTTCGGCCTGACGGCTTCGGCAACATCCCAAAGACGGAAGGCGTGGCGGCGATGCAGTGCGGCATCACTTTGGCTTTCGGCAGCCGCAAAGGCCGGCTGATCATGCCGGCGCGGATCATGGGTCCGGCCAACTCTAATGCCGTCGAGTGGCGTCCGTACCATTACAGCACCGCCCTCTACAGCGACGATGGGGGCGCGGTTTGGCAAACCAGCAAGCCCTTTCCCGTGTTAGGCACGGGCGAGGCCGCCTTGGCAGAGCTTTCCGACGGTCGAATCCTCTACAACTCGCGCGAGCACATGAGCCGCGGCAACCGGTTCCTCGCGCATAGCGACGACGGCGGCGACCTCTGGTTGGGCGCCTATCGCAGCCCCGACTTGCCCGACGGCGCCCGAGGCACTTCCTACGGCTGCATGGGCGGGATGATCCGCCTGCCCATCGCGGGCCACGATATCCTCATCTACAGCAATCTCGATACCGACGCCGGCGCCATGCCCGCGAAGGTCGGCGCCTCCACTGTCGCGGGCCGCGAGAAGATCACTGTTTGGGCCAGCTTCGACGGGGGGCGCACTTGGCCGGTCAAACGGTTGGTTTACGATGGTCCCAGCGCCTACTCGAACCTGGGCGTGGGACGCGCTGGAACCCCGAGCGCGGGAAGAATCTATTTGATTTTCGAGGGCGGACCGGCCGGCTCGCACGCGGCCGTCCAAGTTGTCTCGTTCAATCTCAGTTGGCTTCTCAACGGTCGCGACATCGCGCCGCTGATCGGCCGAGAACAACCGGTGCCGACCTCAGAACGATGACAGCCGGGACGAGCTCTTCGGTTGTCTTGCTAATCGCTCTCGATGTTGCGGCAGAATCGCGGAGACGAGGAAACAGGCCTATTGCCGTTTGCAATCCGACGGCCGAATCGCTTTCCCCAAGTGCGCTCTTCCGAACGTGGCGACATGGTCACCCAGAATCCGTTCGATCGGTGGGCGATTTCTTTGCAGCGGCCATCCTGACAATCGCCACGATTCCGAGCACGGCCGCGATGATCGCCGCCAGGATCCATTGAGCAATCGGCGCGACGATCGCAGTGAGGTCCATAGCCGTCCGGTCTCTCGGAAGCGAATGGAATCGATAGGCGGAACTGCTGACGGCTGCAATCCCGCCAACGCTGATCAGCAGTGCGGCGATCAGCAGAAGGAAAGACGCCCACGAGACGGCCCGGCGCCAGCGGGCAACAATCGCGACCAACGCGTACGGCCCGATTACCAATGGGAATATCCAACCATCTTGGGCGGAGACCAGCGACCAAACGCCGCTGCCGAATCCGATTGCCAGCGAGGCCGTTGCGCCCGCCAAACAGATTGCGTAAATCGCTTTGGTTGTCATGCCATCTCTTGATATTGCGGCATTCGATGAACGGGGCGCTGCCCAAACCGGCTGCCTTGGCCGCGATTTCCTCATGGGACGCTTAGCCTTGTCAGCATGTTTGGGCGACCTCACGCCGTAGTATTAAGAGGCCCCGGCCGTCGGGAATATTCCCGCGAAATTGCAAACACATGCCGAACGTGGTGTGCTTCCGACGACCTTTCCCGCGGCTGCCGGGCGATCGTCGGCGCGGTCCGTGCGGTTTTGACGAATCACGGCGGCAAGGCGCGACGGCCATTGGGCTGTGCGTTCGCCCGTACACGGCCGCGCGATTCAACATATGCCGGTCGATCCCCAGGCCGGCGATCGGTTGCGGATTCGACCGGCCGACGAATCGCGCCGTCCTTCAAATGGGAACTTGCCAATAAAACGGGCCGGTCGCAGTTGTGTGCTTGAACTCGGGCTATTGCGCCGCGGGGTGAAGGGAAGGAGCCGCAGACGATGCGGCGTTGGAGTGCGTTCCGTCTTCCGGGATGGGCGCCCGTTCGATGATCTTTCCGGTGGTCTTGTCCCACCGGATGACCCGTTTCTCCAGTCGATGCTTGCCGTGACAATCGGTGCAGACCAGTTGTTCCGGTTTAGACTTCTGCGGACAGCGTTGCTGCCATCGTTCGATGACTTTTTTGGCTGGGGCGTCGTGCGTGTCGTGGCATTCGGCGCAGCCGGGGTCGATCTTCTCCGCGGGAAACATGACGTCGGGCGGAGTCAGGTGATCTTCGTCGTCGCGATGGGCCAGCGACTCACCGTGGCACTTCACGCAACCGTAGCCCTCTTTGGCATGGACGTCGGCCAGCTCCTCGCCTTCGTAGTTGCCGTGGCACACATAGCAGGCGAAGTTGTCCGCCTTCGGCTTGCCTTGCGCCTTTTCCGCCGGCTTTGCCTCGGGAAGTTTCTCGTCGAGCAAGCCGTCGAGCGAGAGTGGCGGAGGCTTGGGCCGCGATGATTCGCCCGTTGCCGCGGCGCCCGGTTCGCCCGCGTCGGCTCGGGGCAACGACGCTCCAACAGAAAACCAACCCGTTGCCGTGGCTCCCAAAATTGCCAATGCCACCGCGGGAAGCAGCCAGCAACACACTCGAGCGACTCTAAGGAGCATGACTGATGAAACCCTTCGAGTGAGAGGCAGCGCGCCGGACGATTTCGGATGGCCGATGATGTGAGGACCGGCCACGGCCTTGCCGGCTCCCGCCGCAGGTGCAGCGGGGCGGAAGCATCGGCGTATGCCGGCCGCTCGCGGCGCGCCAAGACCGCGCGCCGCGGGCGAAGTCGGTCCGGGTTGGGCCGACCGCGGAGGGCGGGACTGTTCAAACGTAGTCCCAGTCCCTCAGCCATTGATAATGGAATGGAAGGTTGGCCATTGCCCGATCCGTAGCCGCTTCAATCTCGGCTCGCTCCTCCACATCAAGGGCTCGGCGTTGCAACACGGCCAGCGAGGCGTTGTCCACCTGCTCGGCCGTGATGACCCCGGGGATGGGGGCGGTGATGACCGGATTAGAGAGGATGGCGCGGATGGTCAGCCGGGCCAGCTTGTTGTCTTCGTCTTTGTTGGGGTTGTTCGGCGAACCGTCGCCTTTGAACAACGAACCGCTGCTGAATGGCTTGATGCCGAACCAAGCCACCTCCGCCTTTTGCAGCGTGTACCAGAGGCTTTCTTCCCAGGAACCGTCGGCCATGGGCACAATGTTGGCTGCTTTGCCTTCTTCGGTGGTTTCGATCTTCGCTCCTTGGAGTTTCGTCTTTGCCGTGTACGGAGTGACGATCACATCCATTACGTCGGGCGCTTGCTGCACCCACTTCTTGATGTGCGGGCGATCGTGCGAGGAAATGCCCGTGAATCGCGCTTTGCCGCTTTTTTTGGCCCAGGCGAGCGCCTCGCACATTTCGGTCATTTCATCATCGCCGTGGCGGCCGCTCTGCTCGTGGCAGGTGATTCGCCACACGTCGACGTACTCGAGTCCGGTGGTCTTCAGCCCGCGGTCGAACGCCTCCTTGAGTTTCTGCGTGATCCAGCCGGCCGGTTTGGGTTGGCCGCCCTTCTTCGCCGCCTGCCATTGACTGCCCAGGCCGCGCATCTCCTCTTGATACCAGGAGAATCCCAGGTACATCTTGTCGCGACGGCCCTTGAGTGCCTTGGCGTAGGTGATGCACTCTTCTCGGGTGCATGCGTCGATATAGTTGATTCCGCGATCGATGCAGCGAGACACGACCTCGTAGCGATTTTTTTCGAACTCGGGCATGTCGATCTTGGCGCTGAGCCAGCTTTGGCCCTCAAAAACGCCCGGCACCACGGCGTTCACCCGTTTCCAGTGTCCGCCCAAGCACACGGCAGAGAACATCAGGTTTGTCTTTCCGCCACGGCGGTACTCCATCTGTTCGTTGTAGTTCAGAATGCCGCCGGTCGGCGCCTGCTCGGGATTGCCGGCGTAAACCGTGTAGGTTGGGGCAATGCCGATGGCGAAGCTTCCGGCGGTGACCGCAGCGGTTTTGACGAACTCTCGTCGCGTTAGATGTTCAGGCGACATGGCGGCGCTCCTGAGACCAATAGCGGGAAGGTGGGGGAAGGCACATATGCGGCGGGCGGAGGTTGCGAATATCGCCGGGCCGGCCCAATCGAGGCCAACTCGGCGCAAACCTCACACTCGCCGCACGATACCAAACAACCGCCGGTTCGTCCAGCGTATTTTTGCCGGAAACCGCTGTTCCGCTGTTCGCCCCCAACGCTTCCATCGCGCGATCGCTTGGAGCGAGGGCCGTTGCAGCCTCCCGATAACGCTCGATCCGGCCGGATTACTTCCAGCGTTTGGCCACTTCGGTTTTCATGAACCGCAGTCCGTCGGAGGCCAGTTGCCGCTCGCTTTGGTACATTCGGCGCCAGATCTTCGTGGCGGGTACGATCTTTTCGAGGGCCAGACCGAACGCTTCGATCACCATGGCGCCGTCGTAGCCGATTTCGTGAAGGGCGTCGAAGTTTTCGGGCCACCGCACGTTGCCTTGGCCGGGGGTGCTGCGGTCGTTTTCGGAGATGTGCACGTGGGCCAAATGGCCTTTC
This sequence comes from Thermoguttaceae bacterium, assembly GCA_029975295.1. Lineage (GTDB taxonomy): Bacteria > Planctomycetota > Planctomycetia > Pirellulales > Thermoguttaceae > JARKPK01. Next base: position 9,240 of record JARKPK010000146.1, read on the forward strand.
AACGAGCGAATGGCATCGGGGATGCTCTTCTCCTCGATGTGGGCGTGGAACGTGTCGTACATCATCTTGCAGCGAGGATGGTTGACGTCGCGGCAGAATCGCGCGCCGTCGGCCGCTGTGTTCAAAAAGTAGCACTCGAAGCGGTTGAGGTATTCGATGCCGAGCGTCACGCCCACCTTCTCGGCGTGCTCGGCCACTTCGCGCATGCTCTCGACCCCGCGTTTCCATTCGTCCTCCGTCGGACCTTTGCCGCTAAACACTCCTAGGCCCGAGTGAAAAGGACCGGCCATCACCGTGCAACCGGCGGCCGCGCAGCAGTCGAGATTGCGCTTGTTGTTGTCGATGCCGCGACGGCGCACGGCCGGGTCGGCGCTAATCGGGTTGTCGTCGGCGCCGCGGATGGCCGTGCCGGTGCGGGCCAAACCCAACTCGTCCAATCGCTTTCCCCAACGGGCGTAGTTGTTCACGTCGTCAATGTCGAAGCACGGCAATTCGATCAAGTCGAAGCCCACTTCCTTCAACTCTTCCAGCAGCGGCAACATCGATTCCGACAACGTATCCGTCCACATCAACAGGTTCATTCCGAAACGCATCAGTCTGACTCCTTGCTGGAACTGGCCCGAAACAGTATCTCGGAAAACACGAACATGCCCAACGCGACATTCGACACCGGCGGGAACACACCGGCCGACACTCGCCTGCACAACGCTCGGTATTGTAGCCGAAAAACGGCGCGATGCACCCGGGGCGGGCTTGCGGAGCCGGCGATTACTGCGATGGGATCGCCGACCGCCGACATGCGGATGGCGGGCGGATGACAGGCAAATGACAGGCAGATGCCGCACAGATGGTGGGCAGATGGTGGGAGACTTTGGACCGAAGTAGCCGGGGATTGGGGGTGACGCTCGATGGAAATGTAGGCTTGGCGCGCCAGTCAGCCGATGCCGTTGTCGGCCGGTGGCGACACGCGACTATCGGCCACCGCGGCCGCCCATCGCGCCGGTTCCGCCGGTGCGTCCACCACCCGTTGCGCCCGTGCGCCCGGCGCCCGTTCCACCGGTGCGTCCGCCGGTCGCCCCGCCCATGGCGCCGCCACGGTTGAATCCCCCGCCGGGCATTTGCGGCATCATCTGCGGGGGGAAGCCGCCCGGCGCGCCCATGCCGGGAATTTGGGGCTGGGTCTGGCCGCCGGTCGGGCGATTGACCTGCGTGGGTCGCCGCGTGGCGCCGCGGCCCTGCCCACCGGCCGAACCAAACTGCACATTGTCGCCGACCAATGCGGCCAAGCCTTGGCGAACCGAATCGGAACTGGCCTTGCGCAGCGTTACGACCTTCATCGTCTGGTTGGAGACCAGCGCGGCCTTGTCGATCTGGTCGATCAATTGCTGCACTTCGGTGAACAGGGGCTCCGGCGCCGCAAGGATGACCGAATTGGTGCGGGGATCGATGGCCAAGCTCATCTTCTGCGTTTCTTCTTGCGAACCGCCACGTCCGCCGGCACCGCCTCCTCCACCACCGCGACGGCCGCCCATCGAACCGCGAAGCATTTGCATGAACTCCTGCGGAGACGGGGGACGCGGCTGAGCGGCCGCCTGCTGGCCTCCGCCCGACATCACTCGATCCGAATACACTTGGCGGACCATGTCCACCACTTCCTGCGCTTGCGTGTTCTTCAGAGCGATGATCTTCGCCTTGGGCACGATCAACACTTCTTCCGGGCTTTCGCGTTGGTCGAGGATTTTGAGCAACTGCTCGATCATCTGCGTGTCCGAGGCATTCGCCTGAACCACCAGCGCGTTGAGACGCGAGTCGGGCGTGATCTTGATCGCCCCGGTCGGTTTCAGGCTGCCGCCATCGCCGCCGCCGCCCAGCCCGAGCAAGGTGCCCAAAAGGCCGCCCCGATCACCCAGGGCCGCGCCGGCCATGTCGCCCAACAATCCGCCGCCCCCGCCGCCTCCGCTTTCGCCGCCAGTTGCGCCGCTGAAGATCTGCTCCAACGTTTCGGCCACCGCGCCCGCCTTGGCGTGCTTCAGGTAGAAGATTGTCATTTCCGGCAAGTTCGCGGCCGGCCCCGAGGCGATTTGATTGAGCAGTTCCTCAAATTCGTTGAGCGCCTCGACATCTTCCGAAGCGATCATAATTCCGCCGGGCCCCACCGAAACGACGATCGGGGGCAAATCAGCGGGGTTGCGCCGCGCGGGCGCTGCGCCCGTTGCCGCGCCAGCCGCGGCCGGCGCACTGCCGTCAGTCGATTCCGTCGCTTTTGGTGCGGCCGCTGATGCGCGGGCGGCAGGGCCCGGGGCGGCATGAGCCTGCTCCGCCGTCGCCGCAACAGGATTGCCGGCGTTCGGGCGCGCGACTATCGGCCCGGGTGCCGAGTCGGCCGGCGATGGATCTGCGACAATCATCTCGGCTGCGAAGATCACGGGCACTTGCTTGCGCAGATCATAGCGGCGGCCGGCGGATTTGCCGTTTTCATCCTCGGGCGCGGGCTGTCGTCCTGCGGGCGAAGCGGCGGGGCTGTCGGCACGCGGCGCAGGAGGCGTCGGCGAGGGCGCAGCTCCGGGCACGTCGTGCGGGCCGTGCGGCATCGGAACGATTCCGCGCCCACTGGTCGGTGGGGGGGGGTCGAACTCGCCTGGGGCCGAAGGGTTGCCGCCGCCGGCCGGAGGCAACCAATAGTCGCCGCCCGATGGCCCCGAATCATCCGTCGAGCTGGGACGGACCGAAGGAATCACGGCCGAGGGCGTGACCACGCGAATTCGATTCTGTCGCACCGTCGGCCATACCAGTTCGAGCTGTTCCAAGGCGGCCTGTGCGCTACGGCCCTTCAACGGAATCATTCGCACTTTGGAAGTCGAAGCGGTCCCTTCCTCCGCCGTTGCCGATTCGTTCTCGCCCAGCTTAACCAAGAGTTCTCGAATCTGTTCGATCTGCGACGTTGTGGCGCGAACCATCAACTGCCGCGTCGTCGGGTCGGCGTCAACCTGCGGCGCCGTGGCCGGCGGGGGCGTCTTCGGATCGGTCGAGCCGTTGAACAACTTGTTGATCGAAAGGACTGCCAATTGCGGATCGACGTTGCGGAGTTGGAAAACCTCGACGCGCCGCGCGTCGCGTTGCAGTTGGTCGATCGTGGCGCGAATCGTTGCGTGTTCGGCGCGCCGCGCCAAGGCAATCACGTTGCCCGTCTTCGCGTCGATGGCCAAACGCACGTCGGGCAATCCCGAAAGCAGTGTTTGCAGCACGGCCAACACCGACTGCGAGTCGGCCGTGGTGATGCTGTACACCTCCAACTGCGGCGTATCGTCGATGGTCGTCGTTGCCTGGCCGGTCTTCGGCACGTCGACGAACTTGAGAATCTCTTCCAAACGATTGAGCTTTTCCGCCTTGCCGCTGGCCAAGAATCGCTTATTGGCCGCATCGACGGCAATTCGAATCGAACCATCCAGCGAGGCGTTGCCGCCCTCGGGAATGTCCATCAACTGCCGCAGCACGGGCAGCGCCTCGGCCGGCTCGGCGTGCTTCAACTCGAACGGCTTGAGGATCGTGGCGCCAAAGCCCTGCGGATCTTCCACCCGCTGGATTACGGAGCGAATCGCGCGCAACCGGCCCGCGGTCTCGGTGATTTGAATCTGCCGCGACTTCGGCAGGGCGATGATCGAGCCTTGAGGGCCGAGCAACCGTTTGATCTCGATTTCCGCTTCTTCCGGTGTGAGCTTGTCGAGCTGGAACAGCACGCTCACCAGCTCATACTCGCCCTTGGCGTCGAGTTGCTCGGGCGTAAGCGTTTCAACCAGATTCGGCGGAATTCCATCTTCCAGATTGATCAACATCAATGCGCGCTCGCGCCGAATCAGCGTATAGCCTTTGGTCAACAACACGCTGTTGATGATGTCGATCGCCTGGGCCGGAGTGTACTCTCGGTCGTCCACGTAGTTGAACGTGCCCGGCGGATAGGCTTCGGTGACGAACGAAAGGTCGGCCTGCCGTGCGAACCAATCGAGCACTTCCTTCCACGGAGCGTATCGGAAACTGAATCGGATCAGCGACGGCCCCTTGGGCCCGGCATCTTTCGCCATCAAATCCTCGAGCATCCGATCGAATTCCTCATCCTCGTCACTGGCCGGCGCAGCGGCCGTAGCCGCAGGTTGCTCCGGCGCAGCGGCCCCGGGCGTTGCCGCCGCAGCGGGTTGGCCCGAGTCGCGAGGATCGGCCGGCTTTTCACCGGCCGAACTGGGGGCCGTTGCCGGGGCGCCATTCGTCTTATGTTCTTCGGTCGGGTGTTGGTCGCCGTTGGGCATGGCGTCGGGTTGGCCGTTCTCGGCGACGGGTTTGCCCTGGTCTTCGGTTGCAGGGGGGGCCTCAGCCTGAGTGGCACCGGCTGCTTTGCCGCCGTCCGCAGGTGTCGTCGGACCATGTGTTCCCGGAGCGGTGGCCGCTGTTCCCGGCGTGGTCGTTGCGGTCGGTGCGACCGGAGCCATCGCGCCAGCGTCGCCCAAAGTTGCCGGCTTCTCGGGCGAACCTGAAATTGCCGGCTGCGAACTGGGGGCTGCCGCTTCCGTTGCTCGTTCGGCCGGCGCGGCTGGCGATGGAGTGCCGGCCGAGGCCGAACTATTTCCTGTCTCTTGATAGGGCTTCGCAGGCGCGGCCTGCGCGGCCGCGGGCTGGCTGCCGTTGGTCGATTGATCCGCGGGTGAGGGCGCCGTCGCGGCCATCGGAGAATCCGCGGTCGCGGTCTTCGCGGGCGGACCATTCGACGCCTCTGTTTCCCGGGCCGTTGTTGCCGCGGGTGGGGCGGCCGCTTGGCGCGCGAGATGGATTTGCGCCAAACGCTGCCGTTGAGCGACGGTGAGCAATGCCAATCCTTTCAACTCGACCTTGCGGCGGTAGTCGCCCAATCGCTCCTCGCGTTCGGCGGCAGGGGCGGATTTCAGTTGCAAGGCCAATTCCATGGCGGCCGTTTCGGCCTCGTCCACGATTTCGCCAAGCTGGCGTTTCTGTTCGTCACTCAGCCCGAGTTCCTTGCTCACGTCGGCTTCCATGACGAGCGCCAAAATGCCGACGAACTCCTTCTCCGCCATAGCGGCATGGGCGGGCTTTGTCAGCAGTGCGGCTTGGAGCAGACCAACGGCTGCGCAGAACAGCGCTGAACTGAAGGCCGAACGTTTTTGAAGAAGCAACTCAATGACCATCGAAAACTCCCGCAAGACATCCGCCGCAATGGCGTTCATACTCATCTAACGCGCGTTTCGCTGTCGAACCTGCTCGCCGAGCCACCGGCGCGACCGAATCGTCGATCGACCACGCCAAAGTGGGGGTGTCGAGACACGACCAACTCGGACCGCAACAAGCGGCTCGTGCTGCTCCGATAGCAGCCGGGCCAGGAATCACGCAAACGCCGTCGCCCTCTCGGCGATGGTTTCCCGAAAGCAACCTACCCCTTATCCTAACCGGACTTATCGCTGTGTTCCACCGCTTTTTCCGCCGGCTGCCCAACCGGGATAACCAGGGGGGATCCAATTCACCCGCTAGCCACACCACAGACGCCCGGATTTGTAGATCAAACCGCCCATCGATTTAACCCGACAAACGGGTGCAAGTTCCCGGCCGACATTCCCTAAATCATTGCTTCGAGTCCGATCGATGGTCCGGCGCCGCCCGTACCGGTTTTCGGGAGAATCTGCTGCGTTTCGGCGGGCAGTAAGCAGCCTGTGCGTCGCATCTTACGCTTTCGGTGAACGAACGAAGCTGAGCCAAGGAACCGGCGTTCGGGCAAGACCGGCCTTGGGCAGCCCGTCGTCGCAATCCCTTCGACGCGGTGAACGCCGGTGAGGGAAATTACGTTCTGATGGCCGGCTCTGTCAAAAAACCGGCTTCGCGGCTGACGGGGTTTGCCGAGGGTTCCATGCCCCAGGTGCCACCGAGCGTTCCCTCTGGAAGCTTGCCGCCGGACCGCCAATTTGTTGCAATTGAGGTGATAGAAACGTTCGTCTTTGTGCCGATGGCCCGACACGCGGGGTGTTCGCGGTGCGATTTTGGGTAGCGTCGTTGGTCACAACGGCAATGACGCAGGTGGGTTACGACTTTCTGGCTCGACGGTGCTCACGGTCGAATGAACGTGCCGAATCAATTCCCGAAACCGGCAGGCGGCCGTGCCGCTCCCGAACTGCTGGCCCCGGCCGGCGATTGGGCCTCGCTGCGGGCCGCGATTGCCGGCGGCGCCGATGCCGTGTATTTCGGCCTGCGCACCGGATTCAATGCCCGCGCGCGTGCCGCGAACTTTGCTACGGACGAGCTTGCCGATGTGATGGCGGAGCTTCGCGGTCACGGACTTCGGGGCTACCTTACGCTGAACACGCTCGTTTTTTCCGAAGAGTGGACCGCTCTCGAAGCGGTCGTCCGCCGGGCGGCCGGGGCAGGAGTCGATGCCGTCTTGGTTCAGGATTTTGGGGCCGCACAGTTGATCCGCGCCATTTGCCCCAGTTTGGAGTTGCACGCCTCGACGCAGATGACGTTGGCCAGTGCTGAGTCGATCGACGTCGCTCGCCGGCTGGGAATCGCGAGAGTCGTATTGCCTCGTGAGTTGACCATCGAGCAGATTCTCGCCGTTCGGCGCAACTGCGACCTCGGGTTGGAAGTGTTCGTTCATGGCGCGCTTTGCATCAGTTTTTCGGGGCAGTGCGCCGCCAGCCTTTCCTTGGGTGGCCGAAGCGCCAATCGCGGCCAGTGCGCACAGGCCTGCCGGTTGCCCTACCGCCTGGTGTGCGATGGGCGGCCGATCTCCTCGACTGGGGCGTATCCGCTCAGCCCCAACGACCTGGCGGCCCTCGATTTGATTCCGCAACTGACGGCCGCGGGCGTCGATGCCTTCAAGATCGAAGGGCGAATGAAGGGGCCCGACTATGTTTTCACAGTTGCTTCCGCCTATCGACGCGCGATCGACCGCTGCACGGCAGAATTGTTCGGCCAGTCTGGAAGAGCGACGGCGTTCGATTCCTTGAAGTTGCCGAGCGACCGCGCCGAACTCGGGCCGATCGATGCCGCAACGGCCTTTGCGGGCACATTTTCGCGCGGCTTCTGTCGGGGGTGGCTCCAAAACGAACATCCGTCGGACTTAGTCGCCGGGCTGCAACCCGGGCATCGGGGGCAGTTGCTGGGCGTGGTTGAAGCGGTGTTGGATGCCGTCGATGCGGCCCGGATCTCACGGGCGAATAAATCGAATCGCAGGCAGAGGCGGGATGCAAGCACGGCCGACCGCGCAGCCGCCAAGCGAGGCTCGTGCCCGGCGCGAGAGCCGATCGCCGCGGCCGGCCGCCGCCCGCAATTCCCTCCGGCGCAGCCGGCGTTGCGCATTTGGCTGACGGCCGACCTTGCGTTAGGCGACGGCATTGCGATAGGCCTGGCCGAGCCGCTTGCCAACGACCTTGGCCAGGCTGTCGATCAGCCGAAGCGACGCGGGCGGCGAAAGACGGCAGACGAAGAACGTTCTATGCCTGCCGCTGCCCCGGCGCCGCGCGATGTCGTCGGCGGTCGGGTCGTGGCGATCACTTCGGTTCCGGACGGCAGGCCGCAAGATCGGGCTTTCGCCGGCGAAACGGTGTTGGTGGTCATGGGGCGATCACCCTCGGCGCTGGTGAGTGTGAGGCCCGGGATGTTGGTGTTCAAGACAGACGATGCGACTGCGGCGCCGCTGCCCGTGCCGAAAAAAATGGCGATCGACGTGCAGGTTCGGGCGGTTGCCGGTGAGCCTTTAACGTTGACCGCTCAGTTCTCCGACGGCCCGATTTGCCGCGCATCGTCGCCCGAGCCTTTGGCGTCGGCCTCGTGTCGCCCAACCGATGCCGACTCGGTGGCAGCGGCCGCCTCGCGTTTCGGCGACACCCCGTTCACAGTCCGACAGCTCGATGTGCAGATCGACGGCATGCCGCTGGTTCCGCTCAGCTTGGTCAATCAGTTGCGGCGCGACCTGATCGGCTTGTTGCTCGCAGCGCGCAGGCCACCCGGGCATGCAACACTGTCGGAGTCGCCTTTGCCGGAGTTGCGGTGCCGGGCACGGGTCTCCGCACAGGCCGCGTTCGCTCGCGCTGGGCAGCCGCGCGAGCGTTTGGGAGAACCAGAAGATCGACCATCCGGGGCCGAGATGACGGACGGAACGCTGCCGACGGGCATTCGGGAGCGATCGGTTGAGGCCGGCGGCAAGAGGCCGATGCTGACAGCGCTCTGCCGGTCGGTTGACCAGGTGGCGGCTACGCTCGATGCCGGTTGCCGCGAGTTGATTGTTGATTTGGCCGATGAGAACGATTGGCGGCAGGCGGACCGTTTGTGCCGACAGGCAGGGGTGCGCTGGCTTGCGGCGGCCCCGCGGATCCACAAGCCCGGAGAATCGGTGTTGATCGAGCGGCTCTTGGCGTTGCAGCCCGACGGGGTTTTGGCTCGCAACTTGGCCGCGTTGACGATGGCGGCCTCGCGCGTTGGCAACGTGGTGGCAGACTACTCGCTCAATGCAGTGAACGAATTGAGCGCCGCTTGGTTGATCGAGCAAGGGGCGTCGCGGGTGGCCGTGGCCCTCGACGCCCACCTCGGCAGCGTCGATCAATGGATGGAGCATCTTTCGCCTGGGCTGCTGGAGATGGTGGTTCATCTCCATGTGCCGATGTTTCACACGGCCCACTGTCTCTACTCGGCCGGCTCTTGCTGCGGACGAGCCGGGGTATGTCGATCGCGTCAACGCCCTCAGTGCCGTCGAGGCCGATGGCGTGTGAAAGACCGACTGGGCATCGACCATTCGATCGGGCGCGACTTGGCCTGCCGCGTCACGGTCTTTCATGCATGGCTGCAGTCGGCCGTGGAATGGGCCCCACGCTTGGCCCGCCGCGGACTCGGCCGCTTTCGGATCGAGTGGCCGCCGGAGCTTGAACGGAACAAGCTGGCCGCCACGCTGAGTGTTTACCGCGATGTGCTCGAAGGCCGCTGCGATGGCCAAACCGGCTGGCGGCGTTTGGGCGAGATTTACCCTAACGGTTTGACTCGGGGGCTGTGGCGGGTGGCTCGCCCGAGTTGGTCGTCGGAATCAGTCTGAGCCAGTCGGGCACGGTCTGCACTTCTCCTTGGCGATTGACCACGGCGAGAGTCACCCGGCCAAGGGCCAGGCGCTCGGAGCCGCGACTCAGCTCGTATTCGTGCTCGATCTTCACTTCCGTAATCCGCGCCACGCGCGTGCGCAAACGGAGCACGTCGTCGAACCGGGCGGGCTTCTGGAAGCGGCATTCGGCCCGAACGACAACGACAAATAGCCCTTCACGTTCCATACGGGCGTAGTCGCCGCCGTTGGCCCGAAGCAGTTCGATGCGGCCCATCTCGAAGAATTTGAGGTAGTTCGCGTGATGAACAAAGCCCATCGCGTCGGCTTCGTGATAGCGCACGCGAAACTCGATTTCGTGCTCGGTCAACATGCTTCTGCGTTCAGTTCGCGCATCGAAACAGGGTGTTCTCTTGCCGCGGCCGTCGTGCTGCCGCAGCGGCGCGTACGCCGATTGGCCTTGTGCCGACGCGGCATGAACAGCGGCAACAGCAGCGAATTTCCCACTGCAACACAAGCCGCCCCGTTGCGTAAGATCCGACCCGGGGGAACCTGCGCGGCGAGTGCGCCGACCCGACGGGCATTTTAGATCGACTCAGGCAATCGGGAAAGCGGCTGTTGCCGCGGCGAACGGGCCGAGTGCGCGCGCAAAACGGATGGACCGCGTGCCGTTATACGCCGTTCGATCCGCTTTCGCGCCGCCAATCGAGCACTGCCGAGGAGGCAACCTGGAACGAATCGATACCCTCCAAGCCGTCAGCCTTCGCGGCGCGGCTTGAGCACCACCACCGCCAAGGGAGGTAGGGTGAGTTGGATCGAGGCCGGGCGTCCGTGGCTGCCCGTCGGTTCCGCCTGAACCCCGGGATAGTTGCCCAAATTGCTGCCGGCGTAGTATTGAGAGTCGCTGTTGAAGATCTCGTCGTACCAGCATGCCTCGGGCACCCCGAGACGATGATTCATGCGCGGCACCGGCGTGAAGTTGCAGGCCACAATCAGGTAGTCGCTGGGATCTTTCGCACGGCGCAGGTAGCTGAGTGTGCTTTCGTCGTGATTGTGGCAATCGATCCACTCGAAGCCGCGGTAGTCGAAATCGACCTCGTGCAGCGCTTTCTCGCGGATCAGCAGTTTGTTCAAGTCGGCCACGCACTTCTGCAACCCGCGATGCGATTCCCATTGCAGAAGGTCCCATTGCAAACTGCAATCGTAGTTCCACTCGTTCCACTGGCCGAACTCGCCGCCCATGAACAGCAGCTTCTTGCCGGGATGGGTCCACATGTAGCTGTACATCAACCGCAGGTTGGCAAACCGCTGCCAAAGGTCGCCGGGCATCTGATCGAGCAACGAGCCTTTGCCGTGAACCACCTCGTCGTGCGACAGCGGCAGCACGAAATTTTCGTGGAAGGCGTAGATCAGGCTGAAGGTCAGTTCGTCGTGATGGTAGCGACGGTGGATGGGATCGTGGTGCATGAAACGACGCGTGTCGTTCATCCAGCCCATGTTCCATTTAAGACTGAATCCGAGGCCTCCGAGATAGGTTGGACGCGAGACGCTTGGCCAGGCGGTCGATTCCTCGGCAATGGTCAACGCGCCGGGGAATTGAATGTGAATCTGTTCGTTCAATTCGCGGAGGAAGTGGATCGCTCCGAGATTTTCGCGGCCGCCGTACTCGTTGGGGATCCATTCTCCCGCCTTGCGGCTGTAGTCGAGATAGAGCATCGACGCCACGGCGTCAACGCGAATCCCGTCGATATGGAACTTGTCGAACCAATACAGCGCGTTGGCCACCAGATAGTTGCGCACTTCGTGCCGGCTGTAGTTGAAGATCAGTGTGCCCCAGTCTTTGTGCTCGCCCTGGCGCGGGTCGGCATGTTCGTACAAGCAGGTGCCGTCGAACTGCCGCAGGCCGTGACCGTCGCGGGGAAAATGCGCCGGAACCCAATCGAGCACCACGCCGATGCCGTTCTGGTGACAATGATCGACGAAGTACATGAAGTCTTGGGGCGTGCCGTAACGCGCCGTCGGCGCGTAGTGGCCCACGGTCTGATACCCCCAGCTTCCGCTGAAGGGATGCTCGCTCACCGGCAGCAATTCCAGATGGGTGTAGCCCAACTCTTTGCAGTAATCGACCAACTGGTGAGCCAGCTCGCGGTAGCTCAGCCAGCGGGTCGGATCGTCGCCCGGCCGCCGCCAACTGCCCAAGTGGCACTCGTAGAACGAAATGGGGCGCTCCAGCCAATTGGTTTCGCGGCGCGCCGCCATCCAATCGGAATCGTGCCAACGGAAGCGGTTCAAGTCGGCCACCTTCGAGGCTGTTCGCGGCGGGCACTCGGCGGCGAAACCGACCGGATCGGCCTTCTCGAACACCTGATCGTGGTGGCGAATCTGGTATTTGTAGAGCGTGCCCTCGCCCAGACCCGGGATGAACAGCTCCCAGAATCCGCTGGGAATATGCTTCCGCATCGGGTGCCGCCGGCCATCCCAGTTGTTGAAATCGCCGACCACGCTCACCGCGGTCGCGTTGGGCGCCCAAACGGCGAAGTTCACCCCGTCGACGCCGTTGACCGTGCGCAACTGGGCGCCGAGCCGCTCGTAGAGACGCCAATGACGCCCCTCGTTGAGCAAGTGAAGATCGAACCCGGTGAGCAACTGTGGAAAGGCATAGGGATCGTGCATGATGGTCTTTCGCCCGCCTCGATCGGCAACGCGGAGTTGGTAAGGGGGTTGATCGGAGTTTTCAGGCATCGGACAAATCGCCTCGAACAGCCCCGCCGGATGAATGCGACGCATCGGGCGAGCATCGCCATTGTGGCCTTGATGCACCAACCATGCCTGCTCGCTTTCAGGAAGGAACGCCCGCACTGCCAATGCGCGGCGGCCGGCTTCTTCCACTTCGTGCGGACCTAGCAACTCGAACGGATTCTCGTGGCGTCCCTCGATGAGTCGCCCAATTGTCTCCAACGGAACCGTCGTACGCACAACAATACCTCCCTGCCCTTCTGAGGCTCAGGCAGAACAACGCGTGGCAAGCCATCGGTGGACAGACAATAGCACCCGAATCGGGGACGATCGCCTGCGCCGCATTGATTTGCTGAGGATCAAAGGAAACCCAGTTGCTTCTTCGCCGACGCTGGGGCGGGGGCAACATCCCGCCCGCACACTTTGACTTGGGCGTGCTTCCGAGTATTCTGCCCGGTGCCCGCCGCTTGGTCGATCTTCTCTGCGGTCAAATGAATCAGTCCAACCCAACGAACGCCCGACGGCGGGCATGTGCTCAATAATCGTAAACCCGGTAAAGGAACGAGTGGCGGATCGCCTCCCCAATCGGTGGGCGACGATCGAACAACTTCAATCTGTATTTTTTTGTTCAAGCAGCCTCGCGTTGTGGTTCTGGTTCGCATTGCTCCCATTCGAACCAGCCGCCAATCTCGCCGAGCGGCGATGGTCCACCTGGCAATGGCACCGACGAGAATGCCGAGGCCAGGCCCTTGCGAGCCCAGCTGACCAAACTTGCTGCCCTAGATTTTACCCAATCTATCCAGTGCGCGAAGTTTGCCGCCTTCCGCGTGGTCCGTGTCGCCCTGGGAAGAAGCAGGTTGGCTGAGCCATGGGCCTGATCGATGCGACGCAGGGCAAATGTCAAGTCGTGGCACTGTTGCAGGCGGTCGAGCCGTTGCCAAAGCTCGGCGTTTTTCACGGGCGTCCACTGGCCATAGGATTCCCATCGCCAGCCGTTTTCACGCCACTCGGACAACCCGTAACGCACCCCGTTCTTGACGTAACAGCTTTGACAAAGGACGGTTACGCGCGACGCAGCGTCGATCGATTCCAATCCCCGCACCACAGTCAACAGTTCGAGTCGCTCACCCCATACACCGGGCTCTTCGTCCTCAGCTTCAAAGACGACAGCCCCGTTTTCGTCGCGCACGACGAATCGCCATGCCGAAGGGCGTCCGTGCAGACCGCACAGACAAGTCAGTTGAAGATGGGGCAGCTCCGCCCGAGACTGGTTTGCCATGGTCGGCCGTTGCATTTCGACGTGCGATGCAACAGTGGAGATAGTGGTTCGGTCAACCTCGCCAAGCGTGGGGGGTTCGCGACCAACCTCTGGATTGCCCGTCGCGGGCGTGTGATCGAGCGCAGCTCGATCGGGCGACGGATCACACAGAAGCCGATCAAACCCTTTTGCCGTGGCGGTTTACAGGCCGACAATCCATGGCCAAAAGTATCTTCGCATCCTTCAATCTATCTCATCGGCACTTTTTCCCGGCAATCTCCACACTCTCTGTTTTATCCAGTTTCTTTTTTTCGCGTGCGGCTCAAGGCTGCGAAGGGTGCATTCGTACGACAGGCAAAACAATCAAGTTGGAATAAGTGCGCATCGGCCGTTGCAACGAGTACCGTTGCCCAGTTGGCCTCTGCCGGGAAGCGGGCAAAACCCACCACGCAATGGCGATCGCCTGCCGCAAGTTTGCCCCATGGTTGACGCCTGCCGCTGAAGAACGCTATCGTGGGTAAAGTCGTTCCGTCGCGCTTGGCCAAAGTGCGCAACAGGCCGCGAATAATGAGTCCGTGTTGCCTGCCGATGGACGACGGCATGAATTGCGCGGGCAGAACAGGCGACTTCGTTGTTTGGCTGGTGTTGTTCGTGGCGAGGCGGGCTGCCGGGAGCCGGTGATTGCGGTACCGGGATTGCTCTGCTGAGTCTGGTGATGCTCGGCTACTTTGTCTTTTGATATATCGGAACAAGAATGCAAGACGGCCGACCGACTAGAGGCCGGATTTCGTGCAGAGAAGGCTTTGTCGCGGTTGCGTGTCGTTGAACGAACATCGACTGTCGCCCCTACCATTTGGTCGTCGTTTCGGTAAACGAAGGAAGGTCGAATCATGAACCGATTTGAGAATCCCTATTCGAGTCCGATGACGGAAACGGTTGAGTCGGCGGCGTCGGAGGCGCGCGCCGATTTCATCTTGAAAACCTACCTGCACTTGGCCGGGGCCATTGCCGTTTTCGTCGGCCTGGAGGCGATCTTTCTCAATCTTCCGATCACTGAGTCGGCGGTCGGTTTGATGGTCGGGTCGCGATTTGGTTGGTTGATCGTCTTGGCCGCGTTCATCGGTGTAAGCACGTTGGCCAACAATTGGGCCTCTTCGGCCACGGACGCTTCGACGCAGTACCTTGGTTTGGGGCTCTACGTGCTTGCGCAGGCGGTGATTTTCGCCCCGTTGCTTTTCATCGTGCAACGAGTCGATCCGGGCATCATTCCCGCGGCCGCATACACCACGTTGGGGTTGTTCGGCGTTCTCACAGCCGTGGTGATGATCACGCGGAGCGATTTTTCTTACCTGCGGTCGATCCTGATTTTCGGCGGGCTGGCCGCCTTGGGGTTGATTGTTGTTTCGATCGTGTTCCAGTTCGCCCTCGGGCCGGTGTTCACCTACGCCATGATCGCGCTGGCCTGCTGTTACATCTTGTATGACACCTCGAACGTGCTGCACCACTATCGCATTGGCCAGCATGTGGCTGCTTCGCTGGCGCTTTTTGCATCGGTTGCCTTGCTGTTCTGGTATATTCTCCGGCTGTTCCTGATGCGTCGCAACTGACGCCTGGGCCTGCCGTGCGCAGCGCCGGATGATCGGGGCGCGGTTGCGGACGCATCGCCGGTTGCCGATGCGTTCGGCCGTCGGCCGGAGGTGTTCGACTACGAGCTTGATGCGATCAACCAAGAGCGCGAAGCGGTTCGGTCGGTGTTGTGTGCAGTCGGCTGCTTGGCTGAAGGGTGCTTTCCTGGTTTTGTTTCTTGGATTTGTCTCGGGACTGAGGGGCCCAACGCTTTATGAACGAGAATCGATCGGTATCCGGCACGGCCGGCTCTGCCTCTGCGGCGAGGGAAGGGGCTTCGGTTCCGTCAGAGCCGTCTGAGAAAGCGAGTGCGCCGTCGGCGGACTCGACAGCGGAGGGCGACAAGAAACACCTGCTGAAGATCGACCGCCCGCGCATCGAGCGGGCAGTCCGCGAGATCTTGCTGGCCGTTGGCGAAGATCCCGACCGCGAAGGTCTTCATGAAACCCCTGCCCGAGTGGCGCGGATGTATGCCGAGCTTTTCGCCGGGCTGCACGACGATCCGCGGAGGCACTTGGTCAAATCGTTCCGTGAGAAATGCGACGAAGTAGTGCTTGTTCGTGACATCAGCTTCAACAGCATGTGCGAGCATCATTTGATGCCGTTCATGGGCCAAGCCCATGTGGCGTACTTGCCTGGTTCGCGGGTGGTTGGGCTGAGCAAATTGGCTCGGGTGGTCGAGTCGGTGGCGCGCCGTCCTCAGGTTCAGGAACGCATGACCGAGCAGATTGCCGATCTGCTTCAGGACGAATTGCATGCTCGGGGGGTGGCTGTGGTGATCGAGGCGGTTCACACCTGCATGACTGTTCGCGGGGTGCGCAAGCCGGGCTCGTTGTGCGTGACCTCCGCCATGCGCGGTTGCTTCCGCAACAAGGCCTCGACCCGCGCGGAATTGATGACGCTGATCTACGGCAACCACCGGTAAGACGATCTTCGCATGCGGCTGGCGCGTTCGTCCGCGTTTTTTGCAGGCGAACGCGGCTACCGCGGCACAAATATCCGCGATTTTCGGAGTCCGCCCAAACCGGACCGCCGCAAAGCAATGGCTCCGCCGCCAGCGTGCGGGAATAGGATGGCGTTTGGCGGCTGTTGCCGTTGCTCGAATAGACAATGCACCGAGGCCGACCAACGGGAGGCCGCCTTCCGCCGGCAGTCCATGATATCGAGGTTGCATTGCTTTTGCGGCGATCAATAGTTTTTTATCGGTCGGCGTGGACCAATCCCTCATCCGACCTGCGATACTGATGGATCAGATTGATTTTCCGCGGCAGCGAGCACTGGACGATCTCCGCGGACTGCTGCGGGGCGAGGTCCGCGGCAACGCTTCGTTCTTGCAGCTCTACGCTTCCGACGCGGGGCCGTGCGAAATCACCCCGTTGGCCGTGGTGCGGCCGCGCACGGCCGCCGATGTTGCCGCCTGCGTCCGATATGCGGCGGAGAACCACATTCCCGTTCATGCGCGCGGGGCGGGCAGCGGGACTTCAGGCGGTGCGGTTGGGCCGGGCTTCGTCATCGACTTCTCCCGGCATCTGCGGCGTATTGTTCGCAATGAGGGCGAGCGGTTGTGCGTTCAGGCCGGGGCCGTAATCGAGCGGGTCGATGCCGCACTTTCGGCGCGGCAGCGGCGGGTGGGCCCCGATCCGCCCTCGTACTCGGCAACGACCATTGGCGGCATGATCGGCGTCGATGCATCGGGGCCTCGCTGGCCGCTGTTCGGAGCGATGCGCGACCATTTGGAAAGCGTCGAGGCTGTTTTGGCCGACGGTTCGATTGTTCGCTTGGGCGTCGAGCCGATTCCCGCCGGCGGCGCGGCGTCGAACCGAGTCGGTCAACTCGTGAGCGATCTGGCGACCATCTTGCGCCGGCACGCGGCCACGGTAACCGCCGCGAGGCTGAGTTGGCCTTTCGGGCGGCACGGCTATCACTTGACCGAAGTGCTGCGCGACGATCATGTTGACGTTCCGCGGCTGCTGTGCGGTGCGGAAGGCACGCTGGCGCTGGTTACCGAGGCGACGCTGCGCACAGCGGCTTTGCCTCGACATTACGGAGCGAGCTTGTTGCTTTTCGATGGATTAGATCGGGCGGCGTCGGCCGTGCCGTTGGCGCTTGCCCGGCAGCCGGCAGCCTGCGTGCTTTTCGATCGCCGGCAGCTTAGCGTGGTGCGTGAAACGTGCGAGCCGCTGGAGCGGTTGATTCCGTCTGGGGCCGAGGCGGCGCTTCTTATCGAACTGGCGGCCGACGACTCGATGCGCCTACGCGATGCAATGGCTGAGCTTACGGAGGAGTTGTTGCGAGGCGGCGGCGCATCGGCCGTGCGAAAGGCGTTCGACGCGGAAAGCCTGCAATTGTTCCGCAGCATCGAGGCCCGCGCCGAAGCCGTCCTCAGCCGATCGCGGAATCGGCAGCGGCCCGTGGCCCTAATCGAAGACGCCGCCGTTCCGCCCGAGCGGCTGGCCGACTTCCTGCCTCGGGTGCAAAACGTGTTGAAACGCCACGAGTTCACCGCGGCGTTCTCCTGCCATGCCGCCCAGGGCGTGGTGCGCATCCAACCGCTGGCCAGCCTGCCCGACGATCTGCCCCGGCTGCTTCGGTTGGCCGACGACTTTTTCTCCGAGGTGTTTGCGTTGGGCGGGTGCATCGGCGCCACCCGCGGCTACGGCCTGACGCGGAGCGGCGTGCTTCGTTCGCATTTGGGGCCGTGCTACGACGTGCTGTGCGACATCAAAGAGGCGTTCGATCCCAATCACTTGCTCAATCCCGGCAAAATCATCGGCAGCGATGCCGAAATTCTCATCCGCAACGCTCTGCCGCCAACTCGGCGGCCAACAAGCTCGGCTTCTTCGCCTGCCGCGCAGGGCGAACCGAGCCGCAACGTCATCGAGTTGCAGACGGGTTGGAATCCGGAAGCGTTGTCCGACAACGCGGCCGACTGCGTGCGTTGCGCGCAATGCCGAACACAAAGCCCGCGCCTGCGCATGTGCCCGATCTTGCGGTTTGCGCCCAGCGAGGAGGCTTCGCCCCGAGCCAAGGCCAACTTGGTGCGCGGGTTGATCAGCGGACAGATCGATCCGGCCGAGTTGACGGGCGACGCCTGCCGCGGCATTCTCGATTTGTGTGTTCACTGCCATTGCTGCCGCATTGAATGCCCCTCGCGCGTGGACATCCCGCGTTTGGTGCGCGAAAGCAAGGCGGCGCATCAACGCGCCCACGGGATGCCCCGCAGCCTTTGGGCAGCCACTCATCTGCCGCTGTTGGCCGCTGTGGGGCGGCCTGTTTGGCCGCTGGTGAACTGGGCCCTGGGCAATCGATGGGCGCGCTGGTTGATCGAGCGAACGCTGGGCGTCGCCCAAAACCGCAAGTTGCCGCGATTGGCGCCGCGCGCCTTTCTTCGTCGGGCTGCGCGGAGCAAGCTCACGCGGATGGTGCGACGTGAAGGGAGAAAGGTAGCCTATTTCGTCGATTGCTTCGCCAATGATTTCGACCCGATTCTCGGCGAGGCCCTCGTCCGTATTCTCAAACGCAACGGCATTGCCGTTTTCGTGCCGCCCACCCAGACGCAGGCGGGCATGCCCGCGATTGCCTGCGGCGCAATCGATCAGGCGATTGGTTTGGCGCGGCGCAACGTAGCGGCTTTGGCCGAGGCTGTTCGCCAAGGCTATGAAGTCGTGGCCACGGAGCCGGCTGCCGCTCTTTGCCTGAAGCACGAGTATCCGCAATTATTGGAGAACGACGACGACGCCCTGCTCGTCGCACAGCACAGCCATGAGGCCTGTTCCTACCTGTGGCAGGCGCATGTGACTGGTGAATTGCAACTTGATTTGCGGCCGATCAACCTGACCGTCGGCTACCATCTCCCCTGCCATCTGATGGCCCTAGAGGTCGGTTCGCCCGGCGAGCAACTGCTGCGATTGATTCCCGGTCTGCACGTTTGCCGTCTGGAGGAGGGGTGCTCGGGCATGGCAGGCACGTTCGGGTTGTTGCACCAAAACTATCGCAACAGCCTCCGCGCCGGTTGGAATCTGATCGCCCGAGTGCGCGAACCCCGCATCCAACTTTGCGCCACGGAGTGCTCTGCCTGCAAAATGCAGATGGAACAAGGAACGACGAAACCCACGATCCACCCGCTCAAGCTGCTGGCGGTCGCCTACGATTTGCTGCCCGGCGGCGACCAACTGATCAATGCAGTCGGCATGGAACGCTTGATCACGCGGTAACGGCGATTGATCAGCCCGCAATCGCTATTATTCGCCACCCGATTCGCCGCCCGCGATCGGAAATCGAGCAGACCGGCCCGCCGGCAGCGGTTGTGCGGGTCCATTCCCGAACTGGTACGCCCTATACGCTTTGACGCTTGCGCGTCTTGCTTGACAGTCCGGCCGCCTGGGCGTCATCATGGCAGAACGAAATGGCGCTGAAGATGTCGATCGCAAGTTGGGGCACGCGTGTTCCCCGCTGAATCGGCCTTCCGCCCGCCGGTCTCGTTGCCCTTCTCGTCGGACGGGGCAGGAGCCGGAATCGCCCTGTATCGGCATCGGGCGGCAGCTTCGGCTTCCGGGCCTGCGAAGCCGCCCTCTTTTGACGCCCAACGACAATCCTCGGACATAGCCCATGACTCGATCTGCTTCTTCGGCCAATCATATCGTTGTGAAAAAACCGTGGTACTCCGGCGGCCTGCGATTCGAATGCACCGGTTGCGGCGACTGCTGCACCGGCGCGCCGGGCTATGTGTGGGTGACACGCGGTGAGATTGGCGCGTTGGCAGACTTGTGCCGACTTTCCATCGAGGAATTCGAGGCGAAATACGTGCGCACCGTTGGAGTGCGAAAGAGTCTTATCGAATTCGACAACGGCGACTGCGTCTTCTTCGACAGCCGCTCGCGCAGGTGCCGGGTGTACGACGCCCGCCCGCGGCAATGCCGCACATGGCCATTTTGGCCTTCGAACCTCAAATCGCCTTCGGCTTGGCGAGCCATGGCCGACCACTGCCCCGGAGCCAACTGCGGCAAACTGATCCCGCTCGATGAGATTGAACGCCGGGCGGGCGAAATGAACGTCTGACGGCTTGTCCCCATGGGGTAAAGAAGGCTCGATGTCGCGGATTCGCGCAACGGGCCCTCGTGAGCATCCTTGATGGCGCGCTCCTTTCACACGGAAACCGTCGCGAGCCTCTCTCTGCCTACCCGGACGGTTTCTATCACGGGATTGGGGGCTCTATGCCCTCATTCGGCGTGACTTCTATTTGTTTGAAACGGCAGTCTGCCGCAGCCGAACATTGTCGCTTTTCGACGAAATGCCCTCCAGGGTGACCGATGGCGAGCGATCGGGCCGAATCGAACGGGTTTGTCAGTCGTGTCGATCAGAGAAAATATTCCGTCTGGTTGAAGTTTGGCGATTGATCGGCCGATAAAGGCATCAGCCTGTTGGTCGAGTACCGCGCGGGCTCCAATTCTGTCCAACCGAGCCGTTGGGAGAGAACGGGCACTCAACACGTTAGCAGATAACGAGTTCGGGTGCGCTGGCCTTCGGGGTGCTGTGTTCGGCAGGCATCAAGTTCTTTGACAATTAGCATTTGCGACTCCGCATCGGAGGTGTTTCCTCGGTCGAAGTCGGCAGGGACAATGCCGACGGCTGATCGAGGAAAGCCAAGGGTTGCGGCGAATGCCCTTGACACTAATCGTTATGCCATATACACTTGAGGCATCAGCGGCATTTCGAGCAAGGGCCGGCGATCGACCGGCGCGTTCGCTTGATAGGAGACTCTCGCCGTGACCAAGAAAGACATCGTTCGCACGATCGCCGACCAGGCAGATCTGACACAACTGGAAACCAAAGCGCTCGTTCAGAAGATGTTCGACGCGATCGTGCAAACCTTGGTGGCAGAGCGGCGAATCGAGCTGCGAAATTTCGGTGTGTTCGAGGTCAAGAAGCGGGCCCCGCGGAAGGCCCGCAATCCGCGTACGGGCGAAAAAGTGTTTGTCGACGAGAAATACGTCGTAACCTTCAAGCCGGGCAAGCGGATGGAAGAGGAAGTTCGCAAGCTGGACGAGGCCGAGCGCCAACAGGCGAACGGCGGGCCAGCCGCTCCTTCCGAGGCATCGCTTGATTCACCGGCGATTGCCCCTCAGCCCTAGCTGCCGCTAACGCGATCCAACGAATCGACCTCGCCCCTTGGGCGAGAGATCGAACGCTTATCCTCCTCCGATTGGTGGCAAACGGCACGATCCCCTTGGTTTGGGGCTCACTGGCTGTTCTGTTCGGTCACCGGGCGGATTCGCAAATGCTCTGCGAATACCTTCATGGAGGAGTTTTCCATGCGTAAAATCTTGTTGGCGCTGACCTTGGGGATGCTGCTCAGCTCGTCCACCGGCTGCCTGATCCCGATGTACTCGGCCGATCCGGCCCGCCGGACGCAGCAATTGCAAAACACGTCTGAGGATCTGCGACTGATCCTCGACGAGTGGGAGCGGCTCTGGTTCCTTGATCAGCCGTCGCACACGACTCCGTATCGGACGCACGGCGGTTTGATCTAGCGACCGCGCGGTTGCGGTCGCCGCCACGAAAACAGGCAATGGGTTTCGTGCCCTGCCTGTGCCGTCGAGAGGCTGCGCCGCGAACAGTCGCGTTTGCCAAATCGTTGTTGCAAATGGGGTTGCAATGTCCGCACCGGTCGCAAGCCGACCGGTGCGGCATCGAACGTGGCGAACGGGTCCATTCACCGCATTGCCAAGCGTTCCGGTTGCGCCGGGTCGTAGCGTCTGTTGCAGGCCTACTTTTCTGCGGTTTTCGGCGATGAATCGGTTTCTCCATGCCCGCGTTCATCGCCCCGTTGCCGCGCGCTCGCACGGCTTGCCCCTCCGGTTTCGCAGAGGCGGCTTGCCGATTCCTGTTTTCGGCTTATGGTCGTGTTGCCCGACTCAATCGAGCACGTTTTCTGCCCCTTTTCCGGCGGCAACTGGGCAGCAACATGCCATGGTTGCCGACCAAGGCGTTTGCCCGTGTTCAACTTGGCCGGTTCTCGCTCGCAGAGGGATTCTACCGGGCAGAGGGGGCAACGCATGCCGTGAAGGCCGAAGCCGGGGTATTCGGTTCGGCGGGTTGGCAGCGACGGTTTCGTCTCGATGACGGCTCCGCCACCCTTGGCTCCCCATTGCCGAACCGCCACGCCCGGGCCCGTGGATGGGACCGTATTGCTCGCCCCGGTCGCCAGGGCGTCGTCTCATGCCGTGGTTTGTCGCTGGAATATCTCGGGGCCGTCTTGTCTCTTTGTCGGTTGACAGACGTTTGGAGATACAGCAGTGCTAGCATTCCCAACGCATGACGTGTTGGGCGAAAGATAGGAGAATGATGCGCTCGAAAGGATTGCATCATGAAACTGACCTGGTATCGTCACGACCGAGAGGGGGTGATTGCGGGCTTGAAGAGAGGGGAGCGGCCTGACATGGTGACGACCATGGCGTCCGGGCCGTTGGACGATCTGGTGGGCCTGCATCACGAACTGGGGATCTTCGCCGCCTTGGACGGGCTGCCGACGCGGCG
>JARKPK010000152.1 GCA_029975295.1 Thermoguttaceae bacterium
GAAACCTCCCGCGGCGGACTGGCGCTGAACGTGGTGGACTGCTGAGCAGCACACGGAACATGGCTCGCGGCCGCCGGGCGAAGGCCGGCCATCGCGGCAGGGAGGCCGCGCGATTCCCGATGAAATGGGCGTTTGGAGGGACGGCGGGCGGTGGGGATCGACTAAAATTCTGGCATTCCCCGGGCCGGTTGTCTTGGCAATCGGCGTTGTCGCAGAATATAGTGATGTGTTGTTGACAAAACAGCCGCAGGCCGAGTTACATGCCGTCGGAGCCCGCGATTCGCCTTCTGAGCGGTCGCTTGCTCCCGCGGAGACCTGCGACTCATTGTTATTTGTTCGGACAGATTCCCGGGATCAGTTTATTGTTCCCTCGAGAAAGGTAGGTGGAGCGATGTCGGGCCGGGGAAGGTGTTTGGCGTGTGTCGCGGCGTTGTTGACGATCGCCCTCGTCGCGATCATGTCGTTTGCCCGATCGTTCGCTTCGGAAGGTGCGAGCGGCAGCTATCAACCGGCGGTGCCCAACACGACTCAGATTTACTCGGGCGGCGGGTACGTCGGTTACTCTTCGCCAGGCACGGTGGCGGGCTCGCGATTGCAAGGGATGGCAAGCGTTGTGCAAGCGGCCGGCGACTACAATCTCTCCACGTCGGCAGCGTACATCAACATGACGCAAGCACAGCAGCAGGCGATCAAGAATTACTCTGAATATACATCGACCTATTTCCAGACTCGCGAGATGAATCGGCAGGCACGCGCGGCCGAGCGGGGGCCACGTCCGACCGAAGCCGATCTGGTTCGCATGGCCCGAAGCGACGTTCCCAAATCACTTTCTCCTGGCGAACTGAATCCGGTGTCCGGAAAGATATCATGGCCGATCCTGCTTCAAGACGATCGGTTTGCCAATGAGCGCGCCGTTTTCGAGGAGGCCTTTGCGGCCCGTTCCCGTTACGGAGCCCTGAAGCTGGACGAGGTGAAGAAAGTGAATGCCGCTGCCGACGCTGCTTTGTCGGATTTGAAGGGGATGATCAATGACGTGAGCGGCACCGACTATGCCCAAGCGAAGCGATTCGTGCAAAGCCTTGCCTTCACCAGCCGGCAACCGGCGACGTGATTGTCCGTCGAACGCGGAGTCGGTCTCCACCTCTTGATCTTTTCCAGCATCCTTCATTAAGGTTCAATCATGAAACGCTTCGAATTGACGTCGGCGGCGCTTTGTGCGTGCATTGTGTTTGTTTTCGGTTGCGATCCGTCGGCAAGGAAGGATCCTGCGCCAAAGCCTTCGGGTGGCGCTCCGGCGAACGGCGTCAATGCCGACGCGGGCACGAAGCCTGCTGGCGCGCCGGCCGATAACGCGCCGGCCGCGACCGACAACGTAGGGCAACTCACCGAGCAATTGAAAGACGCTTCGCCACTGGTTCGCGCGCAGGCGGCTCATCAACTCGGAGCAATGGGCGAAGCGGCACGGCCGGCGATCGAATCGCTGGTCGCGTTGTTGGCCGATACAGATCCGCACGTGCGAGCCACCGCGGCCCGCGCGGCGTTGAAGATTCGCCCAGGCCCCGAAGTGACTCTTCCGATCATCAAGAAGCTGCTTGCTGATTCGGACGAAGCGGCACGAATGCGGTTTCTCCATACGCTTGCCGACTTGGGCAAGGAAGTGGTGCCCGGGCTGATTGAGTCGCTCAAGGACGACGACTTAGCCAAATACGCCTGCGTCGTCTTGGCTGAGATCGGTCCTGAAGCCGCTGAGGCCGCCCCGGCTTTGATCGAACGGCTGAAGAGCGAGAAACGCCCCGAGGTCCGTCAGCAGTTGATTATGGCGCTGGGCGCGGTCGAGTCGGCTGAATCGGCGCCCGACCTGATTGCGATTGTCGAAGACACAGAGCACGACTCGCGGATTCCCGCCGCGTTTGCGTTGGGCCGACTCGGGCCGTCGGCCAAACAGGCGGCCGCTGCATTGACTAAGGGCATGGACGACGCCAACCCAGTACTCAAAGTCGTCTGTGCTTGGGCGCTGGTAAGAGTCGGTCCCGACGACCAGTCGTCGAAAGACAAAGCAATCGGCGTGTTGGTAGAAGGGCTTTCCAGCGACAATCCGCTGGTACAGAAAGCTGCGATGCGGGCATTGGCTGACTTGCGCCCGAAGGCCCCTGGCGTTTTGCCGGCCGTTAAGCGCATTCTGGAAGGCGACAACCGCGAGTTGGCCGCCGAGGCGCTTGATATTTTGGCCGCGATGGGGGAATCGGCCGTCGGACAACTTGTTGAAGCGCTTCAGAAGGCCGAACTGAGGGCCGTTGCCGCGGCGGTTCTCGGGCATATCGGCCCCGACGCGAAGACCGCCGTGCCCACGTTGCTGGAATTGCTCAAGATCGAGAAAGACCCGACCAATCGTCGCGAGCTTCTCTTGGCGCTGAGCAGCATCGCACCCACAACCAAAGAGGCCGTGCCCTTGGCCATCGACTCGCTCGCTGATCCGGAAGAGCGGGTGGTTTTGGCCGCTTGCCTCCTCTTAGGCAAAATCGGCCCCGACGCCAAAGAAGCCGTACCCGCCTTGAAGAAGCTGTTGGACTCGAAGGACGAAGTGATCCACGATTTCGCTGCCAAGGCACTTCAGTCGATCGAGAAATAAGGACTGGTCGGGCTGCGTGCAGTTTGCGGCAGATGACGCTTGGGTGGCCGCGCCCGGTCGGTTTCTCCCGACGGAACCGCAGAAAACGAACAGCGGCCGAAGGCGGCGAGAGTCGTCCCTCGTCTGCTTCACACTACTTGTCGCCGCTCGCATTATTCTGTGTGAACCTGAACCGCCAATACCGGAGTTGTCGGCGGTGAGGAGAATCGCTATTGATCTTCGTTGCGATAATGCAGCGGCGGGAAGACTCTCTGCCCCAAAGTGAGCTTTCTCGCATCGGTCACTCGGAAGTGCCCATCGTTTCCCCACTGGACGCCACGCACCCCAGGCCGAAACGTGGCGTCAGCCACCCCAGACTGAATGGACATTCTCGCCGAACCTGGCCAAGCATGCGGCCGAGATCGGCATGGAGCACCACTTGGGGCTGACCTGCGATCCGGTGGCCGGCTTGGTGCAGGTGCCCTGCATCGAGCGGAACGCGATGGGGGCCGCCACGGCCATCAATGCCGCGCGGCTGGCCGTGCTCTACGGC
>JARKPK010000158.1 GCA_029975295.1 Thermoguttaceae bacterium
TACGCCTGATCGATGATCACCGTTTCCGTGCCGACCTGGAAAGTGGCCGTGCCGATGGGAATGGCCTGAGCCACGTGAGCGGCGGTAAGAACCCATTCGGGCCCGATCAGCACGCCACCGAGCCAACCGGCCACCAGACCGGCCGCCTGATACTTCGGGTCTGCGGCCAGCGTGAGATAAGCGGCGTCGTCGACATAGTCGTGGCGGATCAGCCCGCCGCGAGCAGCCGACGAGGAGCAAACGCCGACGGCACAAATCAGAGCCACGGCAGACGTGCGAATGGACATCGGGCAACCTGCTGGCGAATGCAATCGACGAAGAGAGAATGAACGAACGTTCGCCGTCCCCCGCGGTGCGATCGACCGCGCTGGTCTAAAGCAACGCGGAGCGATCGGTTTGGCCGTTCGCGCCTCGGCAGTCGGCGGCTTTCAGTTCGCTCGCCGCATCGAAGGCCTGACGCTAAAAGCCTTGCCCTGTCTCACTTTTATCGTATTTCCGACAGCGCAGATTGTCAAATAATTGGTTCGCCAACAGTCAGAAAGCCCTGATTTCGGGCCGGTTCGAGGTCGACCGACGATTTCACATGGATCGGGCTGTTTTTTGACATGGGCCGGGCTATCGGACACAGGCTGAGCTATCGGGCAGGGGCTGAGCGCAAGGCCCTGCGGCCCCTCTGGCGGGCCGGGGCTTTTTTTACCGGGGCTTTCGGCGCAGCCGGACATTTCCGGCCATGGATGGAGCAGCGATAGGAAACCTCGCTGCCGAAAATCGGGTTTGGGCCGAGGCACCCTCTGCTCCACTGCCGGCCTACTTGGCCGACGACAATTGAGCTCGGGCGCTTTGGGCCGCCTCAACCATGTTCTTCAGCGCGGCGATTGTTTCCGGCCAAGCGCGAGTCTTCAGGCCGCAGTCCGGATTGACCCAGAACTGTTCCGGCCGAAGCCACCGGAGGGCCTTTTGGATTTGGCCGAGCATTTCTTCCACTTCGGGCACCCGCGGGCTGTGGATGTCGTACACGCCCGGCCCGATGTCGTTGGGATACTGGAAGCGAACGAACGCTTCGAGCAGATCCATGTGCGACCGCGACGCCTCGATGGAGATCACGTCGGCATCGAGTTCGGCGATGCTCTGGATGATCGCATTGAACTCCGAATAGCACATGTGGGTGTGGATTTGCGTGTGGTCGGCAACGCCGGCGGCGCTGAGGCGGAAGGCGTCAACCGCCCAACGCAAGTATTCGGCCCATTGCCCGCGATGCAACGGCAACCCCTCGCGGATGGCCGGTTCGTCGATTTGAATCACTCCGATGCCCGCCTTCTCCAAATCGACGACCTCGTCGCGGATGGCCAAGGCGATTTGGAAGGCCGTGTCTTTGCGGGGCTGATCGTCGCGAACGAACGACCATTGCAAAATGGTGATCGGCCCGGTGAGCATCCCCTTCATCGGCTTCGACGTGAGCGACTGGGCGTATTGACTCCAGCGGACGGTCATCGGCCGCGGGCGCGACACGTCGCCGAAGATCACCGGCGGCTTGACGCAGCGCGAGCCATAGCTTTGCACCCATCCGTTCTGCGTAAACGCGAACCCTTCGAGCTGCTCACCGAAGTATTCGACCATGTCGTTTCGTTCGCATTCGCCGTGAACGAGCACGTCGAGCCCGACTTCCTCCTGGAACTTCACGACTCGGGCGATCTCTTCGCGGCAGAACTGGTCGTATTGGGCCTCCGACCAATCACCTTTCTTCCAGGCGGCTCGCGCGCGGCGGACCTCGGCGGTTTGCGGAAACGACCCGATCGTCGTTGTCGGCAGCAACGGCAGCTTGAGACGCTCTTGCTGCAACGGCTTCCGTTGGGCGAACGGCCGCCCGCGGGTGAAAAGCGACGGTGAAATCTGCTGCATCCGCGCCTTTACCGCCGGATTGTGGATGCGCGGCGATGCCGCCCGGCTTTCCACCGCGCGGCGCGATTCGCTCAGCGCTGCGGCGGCCGCCGCGCGCCCTTGCCCGGCGGCCCGAGCTACCGCGACGATTTCGTCGATCTTCTGCCGCGCAAAGGCCATCCAGCCCTTCAATTCGGCATCGAGTTTGGTTTCGTTCGCCAAGTCGATCGGGCAGTGCAGCAGCGAGCACGATGGGCCGACCATCACCCGCTCGCTGCCCAAGCGGGCGACCGCTTGCTCGACCAAGGCCAGAGCCTTTTCCAAGTCGGCCCGCCAGATGTTTCGCCCGTCGATTACTCCCAGTGAAAGGGCCGTCGTCGGCGAGACGAGGTCGAGCGCGCGGGCCAATTGGCCCGGCGCGCGCACCAAATCAAGATGAACGGCGTCAACCGGCAGCCGCAGGGTGGGCAGCAAGTTGTCGAGCAAATCGCCGAAATAGGTGGTCAGGCAGAGTTTCACGCTCTTGGCGGCCTGACGCAACCGCGAGTAAACCGCGGCGAAGGCCTCGATCACGTCGGCGTCGAGGACGGTGGCCAGAACCGGTTCGTCGATCTGAACCCATGCGGCGCCCTCGGCCGCCAAGGCCTCAAGCACCTGCTCGTAAACAGGCAGCAGCCCGTTGATCAGCGTTAGCGGGTTGAGGTTGTCGGCCTTGCATTTGCCCAACAGCAAAAAGCTCACCGGACCAAGCAGCACCGGGCGCGTGTTGATGCCCAATTGCCCCGCCTCGACGAACTGCTCGACGGGCTTGTTCGACGTCAGGCGAAACTTCATCCCTTGTTCGAGCTCGGGGACGATGTAGTGGTAGTTCGTATCGAACCACTTGGTCATTTCCATCGCCGGCGCGTCGGGCGTGCCCCGCGCCATGGCAAAGTACGTGGCCAGCAGCCCGTTCGACTCGATTCGGCCGAAACGTTCGGGCACGGCGCCGACCATCAGCGCGGTGTCGAGCACATGATCGTACAGCGAGAAGTCATTGCTGGGGATGTGATCGATGCCGGCGTCGCGTTGCAGCTCCCAATGTCGGCGCCGCAGCGATCCGGCCGTCTCGCTCAACTCCTCGACGGCCAATTCGCCCGCCCAATAACGCTCGACAGCTCGCTTCAACTCACGATTCGCGCCGATCCGCGGAAAGCCCAGATTGACTGCAATGGCCATTATTGTTCCTCAGCAGGAATGCCCAAAACGGGTTTCGTTTGTCCCAATCAACCGGCCGTTGATCGGCCGAGCCGCAAGTGGGCCCGGCAGGGTCCGATGGAACCCCGCTGGGGCACAACGCAACAAGTGGAGGCCGTCGCCATTTTCGGGCGATCGAGGCCGGAAACCCCTGTGAAAAGCGGACGCCAATCGTACGAGCGAGCCTAGCGGTTGTCAAGTTGGCGAGCAATATACCCTTCCACGCGGACTTTGCGCGCTGTGTTCTCCGAGCTCATATAGCGCACCTTGCCGAAGATCGCCCGTTCGGGGCCCCAGGGCCGATCGTAACGCCCCAAAACCCAGAAGATGCCCGTGTACGAGTTCGGATCGCAGCCGTCGATGCCGTATTTGTTGTTCAATTCGATCATCACCGCCAACGCCTCGCGCCAAGAGGCCGACCACTCCAGAATCTTTTTCCCCCAGAGCATGCGCAGGTAATTGTGAATCACGCCCTCGCGCAACAACTGCCGCTGGGCCGCGTTCCACAGCCGATCGTGGGTTTGGGCCGCCTCGAACTGGCCGAGCGAATAGACATGCGGCCGCTTGTCGGCAGCATGGTCGTCGAGGGTGGCGCGAGCCCAGTCGGGCAGGGAGTCGGGTTGGTCGATTTCGCCGGGCCGATGCAGGGCGAAGTTCAGCCCCAACTCGCGCCACGTGACTAATTCGTCCAAGAACGCCTCGGCCGGCGGGCTCATCCCCCACCAGCCCTCGCGACCGCCGTTGGCTCGCGGCGACAGGCGGTCGGGCGACCATCGGTCGGCGTCGGCCACCGCGCAGAACACCTGATGGACCGAAATCTGCCCAAGCCGCAAATAGGGCGAAAGCCCGCTCGTGGCGTCGGCCTCGGGCTCGTTGCGCTGTTGATAGCGGGTCAAACGCCGGGCGATGAATTCGGCCAACCGATGCTCGGCCGCCGCTGCTCCACCGCTAAGGCCGACAGGCTCGACCCGTTGATCGATCGGCAACCGATCGAGGCGGCGGGCATGTGCGTCGATGATCGCGACGGACGCGCGATAGATTCGCTGCGCCGCCTCAGCACGCGCGCCAAGCGAAAGGTTGCGGCGCGAACGGGCGGTGTTGGGCAGATTCAAGTCGTCCCACGCGAGTTGATCGGCCAAGCCGGCCTCTGCACATAAGGCGAGCGACGATCGCAACCCGCCGGGAAGCGACGCCAGCGGGGGAAGCGAGAGTCCCTCGAGTGGATCAGCCGCCGGCAAAACCGGCAGATGCTCGGGCAGAAGCGACTGCAACGCGCGCCGAAAGGCGAACGCAGTGGGAAAAGCCCTGTCGGTGGCGCGCATCGGCAGCAGGCCGGCGCCGTCAACCCATTCGACCGCCGGCGCCGCCCGGCCCGAAAAGACCCCTTCGGGCAATTCGCTCTCTAGGGGGTGGTCGTCGAGCACGACGCCGCAGCAGTTGGCTGCCAGCGACGAAAGCAGCTCGGCCGCTTGGCCGCCGCAACACTCGATCAAGGGCCAATAGGCGGTTTGATGACGCGCGAAGTAGGCGGCGTTGTCGCGCATTCCGTCGAGAATCAGCGCATGATGGCGGCGGTTGGCCCAGGGCCGATCGCAACGGAGCAATTCAACCACCAGCAGCGGTTTTTTCCAGGCGGCCGCGCGATAGGCGGCTTGTTGCAAGGCGAAATTCCATGGGCCGCGGCGCTGGGCCGTCATGCAATAGAGCACGAAACGGCCGTCGGGCGAACCGGAAATCGGCCCTTGCCGTCGCAGCCGAGCGTCGGGAACGCGCCAGGGTTCAATGCTATCGGTCATCTTGCCGCTCGAGCACTTCCACGGTGTTGCCCGACGGGTCGTTGATATAGACGTACTGGAGGCCGTCGCGGTGGGTCTTCAGCGGGCCAAAGCGATCGGCCTGCGGCAACATCAGCCCGATGTGAGGCGGGTGGAGCCCGCCGCCCACCAAGGCCAGGGCCGTATTGGCGAACTTCAGCAACGCCCAGGTTTCGTCATGGTAGGCGACACGGCAGCGGAATCGGGATGAGTACCATGCCACCGCTTGGGCGACATCGTTGACGGCGATGGCGATGTGATGGATCGCATCAAGTTCCCCGTTTTGCTCGTCCTGCATCGGCGCATCCTCCCAAAACGGCCGGCGGGCGCCGGCCGGTAAATCGCCGCGCATTGAGACCCGCTGCACGAAGAAAGATACGGCGCAGGGCAAGCCCACTGCCGATTCCAAATAGAACCGCGCAAACGCAACGCGGCTGAGTCGTCGTTGCCGCGCAACGGGCCGAAAAGCCGCCTTCGCGGCCGCTGTTCGGTCGGCGAACCCCGGCGCATCCTCGTCCGGTCTCTGGCCGTTGTTCCTTCGAAGCAGCGTTGATTCGTTCTGCGCAAGCGCGGGGAACAATTTGCGCAAGCGCAGGGGAAAACGCGGTCCGCCGCCGCGCCTATTCGCGGCCCGAGGGAACCTGACGCCGTGATTCGACCGGCAGCCCCGCCGCTCGCCAAACGCGATCGAGGGCGTCGCCCGCCTGCTTCACGACCATGTCGCGCTTCCGTGTGCTGAAGATCGACCGCGAAACCTTGGGCGTCACCGGTCCATTGTACCCAAGGCTTTGCAACGCGGCCAACATGGGCACCGTTTGCCCCGTGCCCGATTCGTCGCCGGGCAACAATCGGGCGGGTTCACCTTGCTCGGGCAGTTGAGCCGGGTAGTCGGCCACCTGAACAGCGACGATTTGAGCAGGCGGCAGCTTGCTGATCGTCTCCGCCGTGCCGCCAACGGCGGCCACTTCCCAGGTGTCGATCAGCAGGCCCACGCTCGGCGAGGCCACCATGTTGACCAACAGCGAGAGGGCTTCGAGATCATGGATGAACTGGAACGCCCGGCCTTTGCGCAACGACTCGGACGATTGGAAGCCCAAGCCCAGCCGAACGCCCGAGGGCGCCAGCGCCGCGCCAATGTCGGCCAGTCGCTGGCGATAGACCTCAAACCCCTCGTGATACGGTCGCGTGTCGCTGGCCGAGGGGATAATCGCGGCTGTGCGGGGGCAGCCCAACTCGGCGGCCAGCCCGGCGTACTCGGCGAGTTTTTCGCGTTGGGCCTTGAACTCGGCGTCGTCGGCGTCGAGTTCGACCGGCAGTGGGAAGAAACCGATGCGAATCTTCGCGCTCTCAATCAGCCGGCGCGCATACTCCGCCCCGCGAAGCCGCACGGCGCTGGCATGCTCGACGATGTTCAAGTCCATTCCCGCGAAGCCGTAAGTCAAAGCCAACTCAATGATTTCGCTTTGGTGTCCCGAAACGCCCAAGGCCGACGGGCTAAGGTTCTTGAACATCATCGTTTCCACTCCCTCAATCAAAATCCACCGAGACGAAATTGGTTTCCAAGTTCGGGAAAGCGGCCGTACACTGCACGAATCGAACGGTTGCCTGCATGCACCGACCGATGCGATCTCCGTTTTCCGCGGTTTTGTTCAGACGGTTCTACTCAGACGACATGCTCCGAGCTTGCAGTCGCATCTCCATCGACGGGCCCGGGCTGTTGTCCATTTGGGCGAAGGGAAGGAGAGAAACGACGGCCAACCAAGGGCCTTGGGCCCCCGTTGGCGCCGTCGGACTCCACCGTTTCGCTGAAATCACCCGAACCAACTAGTTTCGCAGATTGCCGCCCCAACGCCAAGGGGGTAGCGCACTGCCGGTCGCTATCGTCGCTATCAACAGCGATCAACTAGAATGAGGCTGGGCGATGGGGAAAGCCGCCCAAATCGCAGCGACGCCGCCGACGGTGTTCCCTGTGCGACAGACCGCCAGCGGATTTGAGAATGAGTTTGTCTTGCCCGCGGACAGCAGGGGAGGGCGGCCCGTGCCGAGGGGGCAACGCATCCGCTTCTAGCAGGCAGGGAGCAAGGGGCGACTGGGGTGTTTGGGGCGCAAGGGGCGTTGGGGTTTGTTGGGGTGTTTCGGTTGTTTGGGTCGCCTTCTTTCCGCTATTCACTGCGGCGTGACGTGTTATTAGAATCGTCCGGCCAAAAACTGGCAGGTTTTGACGATTAGGAAGAATATCCGGCCTCTTCTCGCCGATAAGCGATAGGCGGCGATTCTGCGCATCGGCCGCCAATGTGCGATTACGCAGTTTCCGTTGCTTTGTGCCGCGGTTCGCATTCGAAGGGCAGCAGAACAATCGGGCGATTGGCACGGGGCTTGGTCAACGGGCAGTTATGTCGGCGAGGATCGGTCCATTGGGCGGACGAAGGATGGAGTCATGAGTCAGGCCATCGAACCTCTCCGCACCAGCGCCCCGCCGGGCCACTGGCTCAACCCGTTGGTCGGCGGCATCGCCTCTTTGGGCGCGAAGATGATTACCGCGCTCGTGACGGTGGGCGATTTCACCGTTTTCTGCCTGCGGACCATCGGTTGGTTGTTCACGCGGCTGCCGCGCCGAGAGACGTTGCTGCCGGCGTGCTATCAGATCGGGGTGCTCAGCCTGCCGGTGGTCGCGCTGACGGGCACGTTCATCGGCATGGTTCTGGTGGTGCAAAGCTACGTGCAGTTCCGCCAACTCAATCTGGAAACCCGGCTGGGCGCGGTGATCAACATGTCGATCGTCCGCGAGTTGGGCCCGGTGTTGGCGGCGACGATGCTGGCCGGCCGAGTGGGCAGCGCCATGGCGGCCGAACTGGGCACGATGCGCGTCACCGAACAGATCGACGCCTTGACGAGCATGGGCGCCAATCCGATTTACTACCTCGTCGTTCCGAGATTCCTCGGTTGCTTGTTGCTTATACCCGCGCTGACGATCATGGCCGACTTCATGGGCGTGGCTGGCGCCTATTTCTATGCGACCTGGCTTCTGCCGATCGACAGCCACTTCTACTTGGAGAACTCGCGACGCTTTGTCGGCGCGTTCGACTTGTTCGCCGGGGTGTTCAAGAGTCTGTTTTTCGGGGCGGCGCTTTCGCTGATCGGGTGCCACCGCGGTTTCAATTGCGATCCGGGGGCCGAGGGTGTGGGCAAGGCGGCTACCAGCGCGTTTGTTTATTCTTTTGTTGCGATCTTGTTGCTCGACCTGATTTTGGCCATCCTGCTCGACGCGGTCTATTACACGATTTGGCCGGAAGCGCCGAAAATCCTCTGAGCCGCCCAGCGGCCGGGCGAGGCGGCCTTGAGACCACTGGGGCGACACGGCTTCTGCGAACGCCATGAACGGCAAACGGAACGAAACGAAATCGACTTTGGCCTCGCATCTGCGGGATTCGTCGAGCCCGCTGGTGCGGTTGGTCGGCGTTTACGTCGATTTTGGCCGTCAGCGCGTGTTGCGCGGGCTGAACTTGGAAGTGGCTCGGGGGGAAACCCTGGCCATCATCGGCGAGAGCGGCTGCGGAAAGACGGTGCTTTTGAAGACAATCATCGGACTTGTCCGTCCGTCGCAGGGGCAGGTGTACTTCGACGATCGCAATTTGGCGCTGATGAGCGAGCGCGAACTGACGCGGCAGCGGGTGCGGTTCGGGTTCTTGTTTCAACAGGCGGCTTTGTTCGACAGCATGACGGTGGCGCAGAACGTGGCGTTTCCGTTGCGGCAGCACACGCCCAAATCGAGCGAAGAGATCCGCGAAATCGTCTTGGCCCGATTGGCCGAGGTCGGCCTGCCCGAGGCCGTGCTGGAAAAGAAGCCGGCGGAGCTTTCGGGCGGAATGCGCAAACGGGTCGGGCTGGCCCGCGCGCTGGCCCTGGAACCGGAACTGATGCTCTACGACGAGCCGACCACCGGGCTGGACCCGATCATGAGCGATGTGATTAACGAGTTGATCGTCAGCACGCGGCAGCGGCATCCGGTGACCAGCATTGTGGTGACGCACGACATGCGCACGGCGCAGAAGGTGGCCGACCGGGTGGTGATGCTCTATCCCGTGCCTCGTTTGGCAGAAGACGAGGACCAGATCATTTTCGATGGTCCGCCGGAAACGATCGAGCGCGTCATGGATTCGCGGGTCACTCAATTTGTGCGCGGCGAGGCCCGCGAGCGACTCATGGAGTTGCGGCAGCAGACGGCGGGAGGTCAGTGATGGACGAACGAGTAATGCAGTTTCGCGTCGGGTTCGTCGTGGCCGCATCGTTGCTGGTGACGGCGATTCTGGTGATCATGTTCGCCGAGCCGAAGAAACTTCTCCAAGGGTCGTACCCGGTGTACATCGTCTTTCAGCAAGCGCCCGGCGTGCTGCCCGATACGCCCGTCCGCAAAAGCGGCATTCGCATCGGGCGGGTGGTAAGCGTCGAGTTCGCCAAAGACCCCGAGGGCCGTCAAGATACACGAGTGATGGTTACCGCGGCCATCGACAACGACAAGATGGTGTATCAAGACGAAGTGTGCCAACTGCAAACCAATTTGTTGGGCGATGCCGTGCTCGAGTTCGTTCGCGACACACGGCCGGGCTTGAACACGGCGCGGCTCGAACCCGGCGCGCAGATTCAGGGGACGTTCCAGCTTGATCCGGCAAGGGTGCTGGGCAGCATGCAAGAGGGCCTGCAACAATCGATCTACGAAGTGACCGAGACTGCTCGGCAGTTGCAGACCGTGGGGCAGTCGCTGAACGTCACGCTGCGACACGTCAACACGATTCTGGAGGAGAATCGCGGGGGGATCAAGGCCGCCGTGGATCAGGCCGAAGTGGCGCTGAAGTCCGTTTCCGACGCCGCCAACGTGGCGAATCAGTTGTTCGGAGATCCGGAAACACAGCAGATCATTCGCAATCAGATTCGCCGCGTTCCCGGACTGGTCGATGACGTGCAGAAAACGCTGCGCAACCTCGATCAAGGCGTTCGCGTGATCACGGAAACGGCCCAAGACGTAAAGCGGGTCACCGGTGCGTTGGGCGACGAGGAGTCGATCGGCCATATCAAAGCAGCGATCGAACGGCTCGGCACCACCACTGCCGAACTGGAAGCCTTCGCCAAGGCTGTCAACAGCTCCGACGGAACATTGAACCGGTTGGTTCATGATCCGGAGTTGTATGAATCGCTCAATCGCGCGGCTCAAAACGTGGACCGCCTGACGAAAGAACTCAGGCCGATCCTCGACGACGCTCGGGTGTTCACCGACAAGGTGTCGCGCCACCCGGGCGTGATCGTTCGCGACGCGATTCGCCCGGGCCCGGGCATCAAGTAGCCGCAATCGCCCTTGGGGGCGTGTTTCACCGCGGCGCCGCAGGGGGTAAGATATCGATCCGCAGAGAGGCAGTGCGGAGCCGACAACGCCGGCTCGCGGCGGCCGCAGCCTTTCGCAGGGCGGCTGCTCTTTCGCGCTACGGAGCGATCAAGCTTCCCATTCCTTTCCCTTTCGAGCGAGGGCCGTTTCATGGACCAGGTGTTGATCATCGTCGGCGATGCGACCGAGACGGTCGATACGCTCTACCCTTACTACCGGCTGATCGAGGCGGGTTTTCGGCCGGTGGTCGCCGCGCCCGAGAAACGCCGTTACCAAATGGTGATGCATGAGGTGAAGCCCGGTTGGACGATCACCAAGGAATGGGAAGGCTACTCGATTGAGGCCGACGTTGCCTTCCGCGATGTCCGGCCGGAGGAGTACGCGGGCATCTTCTTCTCGGGCGGCCGGGCGCCGGAGTACATTCGCTACGACGACGATTTGGTTCGGATCACGCGGCACTTCTTCGAAACCGACAAGCCGATCGCTTGCGTCTGCCATGGGGTGGAGATTCCCGCCTACGCCGACTGCGTGAAGGGGCGAAGGATGGCTACCGTGCGGAAATGCCGCTTCGATCTCGAAGTGTGCGGCGGCATCTTTGTTGACGAGCCCTGCGTGATCGACCGCAATCTGGTGAGCGGCCGCACCTATCACGACCACGGCCATTACATCGGGCCGTGGATTCGCATGCTCGAACAACGCCGAGGGCAATAGTCGCCCCGGGCGGCTCTTCGCTTGTGTCTGGCCATGTTCCGGCATGTTCTGGTAAGGTCTGGCATGGTCGCAATCGCACGAGTCGGGCTTCTTCGCGCCGACGCCCTGGGTTGTTTGACTTTGCCGGCCGACGGAAGTAATGTGCCTCAACAGCGAAGAGGGTCGGCGGCCCGCCCACGGCAAACCCGGTTGGGCAGACAACGCGGCCATCATCTTAGCGTTGCTCTTTTTTCGAAGGCGGATTGGTCTCGCCTTGGCAGCGATCGCGTGCGTTGCCCGGGTGTGAGGCGGAACCGGCGGATCGGAGCGCATCGGCGATGAACACAAAACAGTGCGGTCGGAACGCAGGAGAATCAGGTTCGCAGCGTCAAGAGGGCATGCCGCGCCATCGATGGACAACTTCGCCGCTGCCGACGGCACGACCCGCCATGCGGTTGAACCTGCGGCCGACGACTTCGCCGCGGCAATTGCCGTGCGCGCCGCCGATCGAATGGCCGTGCTCACTGCTCTGGGGGCGGGCGCGATGGGTTGTTATGGGCGCCGTGTTGTTGGCAACGGTCGTGGCCGCGGGGCATCGGGCGGCCGGCGCCGAGCCGTCGCGGAAGATGGGCGGCTACCACGGCATCTGGTTCGAATTGGGCGAAAAGACCGAATTCGGCGACAAATACTCGGGTGGGTTGGCAACGTACACGACTAGCCATGTGCCGATGGCCATCTACTCGGCGGAGGCGAAGAAGACCTTCTTCGTGTACGGGGGCGCGATCCCCGGCAAACGGCATCTGCTGGCGATGGCCGGCGCGTTCGATCATGTCTCCGGCCGAGCGCTTCGACCGACCGTGGTTCACGACAAGAAGTCGGTGGACGACCCGCATGACAATCCCAGTTTGGCGATCACCGACGATGGACATCTCTGGGTGTTCGTTGCCGGCAGGGCCAACATCCGCCCCGGCTACATCTATCGCAGCCGCAAACCCTACGACATCGATGAGTTCGAGCTGATCGCCGAGCATGCGCGAATGGCCTACCCGCAGCCGTGGTACGAGCCTGGCAAAGGGTTCCTCTTTCTGTTTACGATGTACACGAAAGGGCGGGAAGGATATGCGATGGCCAGCCCCGACGGTCGCCAATGGTCCGAGCCGGCGAAGATCGTCGGGTTCGGCGGGCATTATCAAACGAGCTTTGCACGCGACGGACGGGTCATCACGGCCTTCAATTATCATCCCGGCGGGGTGGTGAACAAACGGACGAATCTTTATTTGCTCCGCAGCGACGATTGGGGGCGAACATGGACCAACGCCGACGGCCAGCTCGTGCCGACGCCGCTTGCCCAGAAGAAGAACCCGGCGCTGATCCACGATTATGAAGCCGAGAAGAAATTGGTTTACATCCAAGACGCGGTGATGGACCCCCAAGGCAATCCGGCAGTGCTCTACGTTGTCAGCGGCGATTGGCGTCCCGGACCGCTCGATGAACCGCGCACCTGGCACGTTGCGCGTTGGCTGCCCGAGAAGCGAAGCTGGCAAATCGCTCCGGTCGCAACCTCGACGCACAACTACGACGTCGGCGCGCTTTACCTCGAAAGCGACGATTGTTGGCGGATCATCGGCCCAAGCGAGGCCGGGCCGCAGCGTTGGGGGGCGGGCGGTGAGATTGCCGTTTGGACCAGTCGCGACCAGGGCCGCACCTGGGCGAAGACGAGGCAACTGACGCGCAACAGCCCGCGAAATCACAACTACGTTCGCCGGCCGATCGATGCGCACGAGGAGTTCTACGGCTTCTGGGCCGACGGCGACACCGACCGTTTTTCGGAATCGATCTTGCATTTTTGCACGAAGGACGGGCGGGTGTTCACGCTCCCGCGGACGATTGAAGGCGACTCGGCCGCGCCGGAGCCGTATGCGCCGGCCCAATGACGGCCGGACCGTCGGCGCCCGGCGATACCCGCAATTGGGCGATTGTCGCGAAAATTCCTTGCTCTGATTCTGGCGGAAACCGATCGGTTTACGTTAGAATCGAGGGATCAGTGCGCGACTTGCCCGGCTCGGGCCGCGCTGCGCGGCGTTGGCCGGCGGCGTGTCGGGCCGTGCCGTCTCGATCACTTCACCATCATTCCCGCCTGTTCTCGTTTTGCGAGGGGAGTCAGACCATGGCCGAACTATCCCGGCGTCGTTTCTTGGAGGATTCATTGTTGGCGGCTGCCGCATTGGCGGTCGGGCCGGCGAGCGTGGCGGCCGCGGGCGAAGCCAAAGCCGTTGGTCCCAATGAGAAGTTGAGCATCGCCCTGCTTGGGGTTAACGGCCGCGGCCGGGAACTGATGCGCTGGTTCACCCGAAAAGACACGGTGTTCAGCTACATCGTCGATCCCGACGAAGAAATCGGTCGCCAAGTGGCCGATTCGCTTTCGGAGAAGCAGGGCTCGAAGGTGAAGTTCGAACGCGACCTGCGCAAGGCTTACGACGACAAGAGCGTGGACTTGGTCGTCGTCGCCACGCCGAACCACTGGCATTCGTTGGCCGCGATTTGGGCGATGCAAGCCGGCAAAGACGTGTACGTGGAGAAGCCCGTCAGCCACAACGTCAGTGAAGGCCGGCGTTGCGTCGAGACGGCGCGGAAGTACAACCGCATTTGCCAAACCGGCACGCAGTGCCGCTCGATGGGCGGATCGATCGAAGCGGTCAAGTTCGTCCAATCGGGCCAGATCGGCAAGGTGGACTTCGCCCGGGGGCTTTGCTACAAGCGGCGCAAGTCGATCGGTCCCAAGGGCATCTACAATGTGCCCGCCTCGGTCGATTACAACCTTTGGCAGGGGCCGGCCGCCGAGCGACCGCTGACGCGGCCCAAGTTCCACTACGACTGGCACTGGCAATACCATTGGGGCAACGGCGACATGGGCAACCAAGGCCCGCACCAAATGGACATCTGCCGTTGGGGGTTGGGCATCAATTCGCTCAGCGAGAAGGTGATCAGCTACGGCGGCCGATTGGGTTACGAAGACGCCGGCGATGTCGCCAACACGCAAGTGGCGATCCACACGATCGGCGACAAGACGATCGTTTTCGAGGTTCGCGGACTGGAAACGCCGCCGCTGCTGGGCGCGTCGGTCGGTGTGATCTTCTACGGCGCCGACGGCTACGTGGTGCTCAACAGCTATGAGGGCGGCGCGGCCTTCGACAAGAAGGGCAACAAGATCAAAACATTCAAGGCCGGCGGCGACCATGCGGGCAATTTCATCGCAGCCGTTCGCAGCCGCAAACACAGCGATTTGAACGCCGATATTCTCGAAGGTCATCTCTCCGCCGGTTTGGCCCACACCGGCACGATTTCGTATCGGCTCGGCGCGCCGATGCCCCTGGCAGAGATCAAGAAGCAGTTGACCGCCGTGAAGTGCCACGACAACTGCATCGAGACGATCGAACGGACGGTGGAGCATCTCAAGGCGAACAACGTCGATCCCGACAAGACTCAGATGTCTCTGGGACCGATGCTCACGATGAATCCGGCCACAGAAACCTTCGTGGGCAACAGCGCCGCCAACGAAATGCTGACGCGGGAATACCGCAAGCCGTTCGTGGTGCCGCCCGCCGGCGGAGTGTGATTGGGCGCACGCCGCGGGCTGGTCCGGCCGCGGCAAGAACTCGTAACAACTCGCTCGTTCGGGCCGGATTGTTTGTTCGGCCCGAACGGGCGTTTTCTTGCCCCCGGCCTTGCGCGGGCGTGTCGGCTGCGGCAGGGCGGGCTCGGTCCGAAGAAAGACGCCGCCACTTGCGATGGAACAGACAGGTTTTTCGATCCTCTACCACAACGGTCCGTGCTTGGTGGTGAACAAGCCGTCGGGGTTGCTCACTCAGGCGCCGCCGGGGATCGACAGTCTGGAAAACCGCATCCGCCTTTGGTTGGCTGCATCGGATCCGAAGCCGTTCGCGCCCTATCTCGGAGTGCCGCACCGGCTCGATCGACCGGCCTCGGGCGCAATGGTTTTTGCGCTGAGCGCCAAGGCGGCTCGAAAGATTTCCAAGCAATTCGAGCGGCGCCAGGTGCGCAAAATCTATTGGACGCTGGCGGCGGGCCGCGTTGCGCCGGAGGCCGGCGTGTGGATGGACCACATTCGAAAAATTCCCGGCGAGCCGCGGGCGGAAATCGTCGAAAGGGATCACCCCGAGGGGCGCGCGGCGATCCTCAGCTATCGGACGCTCACGGTTTGGAACGACGCGAGCTGGTTGGAAGTGGAATTGCAGACCGGGCGAACGCATCAGATTCGCGTGCAGGCGGCTCGTCGCGGCCACGCGATCTTGGGAGACGTTTTTTACGGTTCCGATCGCGCTTTCGGCCCGGCGTGCGACGATCCTCGCTTGGCGGCCATTGCCCTGCACGCGCGGCGGCTAGAACTAACCGATCCAACCAGCCGAGAGGCCGTGGCGGTCACCGCTCCGCTGCCCGATTATTGGCCCGTTCCCTCCGACGGGACGATTGAGCATTGAAACGAGATCGCACTTTGCCCTGCTGCCGCGGGCTGTGGGCGGACAAATCGCGGCGACGAGCGGAATGCTTCAACGGGCGGCATCTTGGGCGACGAGCGGAATACTCCAGAAACGAACACCGGGGTCGGTGGAACACGGCGGCGGAGAGGGCGGCGTGTCTCCGCTGCCGTTCGACGGACCGAATTTTTCGAGCGAGAATGCCCGCGCGGCTCGCCGGTTTTGCCCGGTTCGACCATCGGCCCTGCGATCAACGGCTGAAAGCCGGCGCAGCGGGCATTGGTCCTGTGCTCCGCCTCGCCAAACCGGCCCGCTTGTGAAACAATAGTGAAACTCGGGGCTGGAGTTTCTTCGGTGGCTTTCGGCTTGCGGGCGGTGGCCGTGAACTGGCCTCACGGTCGTTTCGGACAACAACAGGGACATTGTGGAATCGGCAATGAACAAGCGCGATCCGTTCGGCAGTTTCGAAAAGCGGCAAACGGCGTTGGGTGAGGTTGGCGGGTATCGTCTCGGGCGATTGGAGCAGTTGGGCTTGGTTCGCCTGTCGGAGTTGCCCTACTCGATTCGAATGTTGCTCGAGGCCGTGTTGCGCAATTGCGACGGTTTTGAAGTGACCGAGGAAGATGTTCGATCACTCGCCGCGTGGAAGCCCGTCGCCGCACAGCGCCCGGAGGTTCCCTTCAAGCCCGCGCGCGTAGTGCTGCAAGATTTCACCGGTGTTCCGGCGGTGGTGGACCTGGCGGCGATGCGCAGCGCCGTGGCCCGCCTGGGCGGCGATCCGAAGCGGATCAATCCCTTGGTGCCGGTGGACTTGGTGATCGACCATTCGATTCAAGTCGATTACTTTGGTACGGCCGACGCGATGCAGCGCAACGCCGAGTTGGAGTTTCAGCGAAACCGAGAACGGTACGAGTTGCTCCGCTGGGCGCAAAAGGCGTTTCAGAATTTCCGCGTCGTGCCGCCGGGCGTGGGGATCATTCATCAAGTCAATCTCGAGTACTTGGCCCAGGGGGTGTTTGTTCGCCCTTCGCCGCTGGGGCCGGTGGCCGTGCCCGACACCCTGGTGGGCACCGACAGCCACACAACGATGATCAACGGTTTGGGAGTGGTCGGCTGGGGCGTCGGGGGGATCGAGGCCGAGGTGGTCATGCTCGGCCAACCGCTTTACATGCCGGCCCCCGAGGTGATTGGATTCGAGTTGACGGGCAATCTGCCCTCCGGGGCGACGGCAACCGACTTGGTGTTGACCATCACGCAGATGCTCCGGGCGGAAGGGGTGGTGGAGAAGTTTGTCGAGTTCTTCGGCACAGGCGTAGCGGAGATGAGCGTGGCCGATCGGGCGTTGGTGGCCAATATGGCGCCGGAGTACGGGGCGACGATGGGGTACTTCCCGATCGACGAGCAGACGATCCTCTTCCTGCGGCAGACGGGCCGCGATCGGCGGCAGGTGGAGTTTGTCGAGCAATATTGCCGTTGGCAGGGTCTGTTCCGCTCGGCCGAGGCCCCGACGCCGGCCTACACAAAAACATTGCGGCTCAACTTGGCCGACGTCGAGCCGAGCCTGGCCGGCCCGAAACGGCCGCAAGATCGCGTGCCGCTGACGAAGGTCAAGTCGGCGTTTCGCCAATCGCTCACCGCGCCGACTCAGCAACGGGGCTTCGGGCTGTCCGAGGCGGAGTTGAACGCGTCGGCCTGCTTCGATGGCGATGGCAGCCGAATGCGCCACGGCGCGGTCGTAATTGCATCGATCACCAGTTGCACCAATACGAGCAATCCGGCCGTGATGTTGGCCGCCGGGTTGCTGGCGAAGAAAGCGGTTGAGCGGGGCTTGCGCGTGCCGGCCTACGTGAAAACCAGCCTGTCGCCCGGCAGCCGCGTGGTGACCGACTACTTGCGCGCAACCGGTCTCGACAAGGCGCTTGAGCAACTGGGGTTTCATACGGTCGGCTACGGCTGCATGACGTGCATCGGCAACAGCGGGCCGCTGCCCGAGGCGGTGGCTCGAACCGTCAGCGAAAACAGCTTGGTGGCCGCAGCCGTGCTGAGCGGCAATCGGAACTTCGAGGGCCGGATCAATCCGTTGGTCAAGGCGAATTACCTGGCCAGCCCGCCCTTGGTGGTCGCCTACGCCCTGGCCGGCACGATGGATTTGGACCTGACGACCGAGCCGCTGGGGGCCGATCGGGACGGCCGGCCGGTGTTCCTGGCCGACCTTTGGCCGTCGCACGCGGAGATTGCGGCCCTGTTGGCCGAGACGATTCGGCCCGAAACCTACACGGCCCGCTACTCCGACGTGTTCGCATCGAATCCGCAGTGGAATGCGATCGTGACTGGCGAGACGGAGTTGTTTCCCTGGAACGAATCGAGCACCTACGTTCAGGAGCCGCCGTTCTTGGTCAACCTTTCGCCGGAACCGCCGCCGGTGCGGCCGGTGCTGGGGGCGCGGGTGTTGCTGGCGCTGGGCGATTCGGTGACGACCGACCATATCTCTCCGGCCGGCTCGATCGCCGCCGCCAGCCCGGCGGGCAAATACCTCATCGAGCGCGGAGTCGCTCCGGTGGATTTCAACAGCTACGGCGCGCGGCGCGGCAACGACCGAGTGATGACGCGCGGCACCTTTGCCAACATTCGCATTCGCAACCGCCTGGCGCCGGGCACTGAGGGGGGCGTTACGCGGCACCTGCCCGACGGGGAGTTGATGACCGTCTATGAGGCGGCCGTGCGCTACCGCCGCGAGAACGTGCCGCTCGTCGTGTTGGCCGGCGCAGAGTACGGCACCGGCAGCAGCCGCGATTGGGCGGCCAAGGGAACGCACTTGTTGGGCGTTCGGGCCGTGATTGCGTCGAGCTTCGAGCGGATTCACCGCAGCAATCTGGTGGGAATGGGCGTGCTGCCGCTGCAACTGCCCCCGGGAACCACCTGGGAATCGCTCGGGCTGACGGGCGAAGAAACGTTCGACATCGACGGCCTCGACGAGCAGATGCCGCCGCGAGCGACCCTGACCATTCGCGCACGCAGCGCGGCCGGAACGACCATCGAGTTTACGGCCGTAGCGCGGATCGATACGCCGGTGGAATTGCAATACTACCGCCACGGCGGCATCCTGCAAGCCGTGCTGCGGAAGATGATCACCGGCTGAAAGAACGATGATCGCCGGCTGAACAACGATGGGCCGACCGATCGGCCGACCTTTGTCACGGTCACAATGGGCGATCCGGCCTTCTCCGCGCGCAACACCGGCGCGCCGGCGAAATGCCGGGCTGCCCTTGGTCGGCAGCACGGGACGTCGCTACGGCCGCCCGGTCTGTTCCGCGGTCGCGGGCAGTTCCTTGATGCGGACGTTGCGGAACCAAACCTTGCTTCCGTGGTCTTGCAGGCAGAAGTAGCCTTCCAGCGGCTTGCTCTTGATCTCGTCAACGGTGGTTTGATCGAGATCGTGCAGCACCTTGCCGTTGAAGACGATCCGCAATCGCGGACCGCGGCACTCGATTTCCACC
The DNA here is from genome assembly GCA_029975295.1 of Thermoguttaceae bacterium. Classification (GTDB taxonomy): domain Bacteria; phylum Planctomycetota; class Planctomycetia; order Pirellulales; family Thermoguttaceae; genus JARKPK01. The sequence goes on from JARKPK010000158.1 coordinate 18,989, forward strand.
GAGTTCCATTGCCCGGCGGGCAATGAAGGGTTCACGGCCGGGGCCACATATCGATAGAGCGAACCGGTGGAGTGCTTGCTTGTCGGCTTGCCGGCGTCGTCGAGCAGTTGGATTTCATAGCTGGCGAACGACGGACGCGTGTTCGCTTTGCCGCCGAATTTGACCGTGCGGATGCCGATTCCACTGTTGCCCCTGGGGGCGATCTTGTATTCGAGGCGGACGATGAAATCCTTCAGCGATTTGTCGTAGCGCAGGAACCCGAACCCTTTTCCGCGGCAGTGGATTTCGCCGTTCTCCACGGTCCAAATCTCTTGCTCTTTTCCGTCGATGACGGCCTTGTTGGTGCCTTCGACCACCCAGCCGTTCAGGTCGCGGCCGTTGAAGATCGGCGCGAACCCGGCCTCGCCGTCCGTCTGCGCATCCGACACCGACACCGCGGCGTTGGACGCGTCGCCGAAAGCAGCGGCTTGCGGCCCGCTCGCTTCCAGCAAAAGGCAAACCGGCAGAGCAAACAGCAGCGCCAAACACGCCGTGGAAGGTTGTCGGCGAAAAGCCGACGGCCGGTTGCGTTGTGGTTCACGCGCGTGGTCAATGAAGGACGACATGCGGGCGGGCTCCTGCGATCGGAGGGATACGGGAAATTATTGTCGGATGCTGCGGCACGGGTTGCTCGGCGATTGGGTCGCCTTGAACGACCGGCGCGCTTAGCCGCGCCAAATCAGTTGACGCAACTCCTACGGTTCGGGATGAACCCACGGGGCGCGGTACGGACGGCGGAGCAGGGCGGTGGCTTCCTCGTCGCCAACCACCTTGCGCTGTTCCGGATCGTACACCAGCGCGCGGCCCACCTGTGCGGCGATATTGGCCAAAATGCAACTGGCGGTCGAGATGTGCCCTTCTTCGATGTCGGCGACCGGGCGGCTGCGCTTGGCCACGGCGCCGAGGAAGTCGATCATGTGCCGCCGCGTGGCCGGGGCGGCGTTCAGCTCGATTCGCGGCTCGGAAACGTCTTCGGGGTACTGCTCGCGTTCGTACACGCACTCGAAGTGGATCGGCTTCACGCTCTTGTCGTGGGGAACGAAATCGGCGCGCATCGTGCTGGCCTTGAGCACCCCCTTTTCGCCATGGATGAAGAGGGCCCAGGGATAGTCGGGATCGGTCGGGACGCCCCAGGTGCGGTGCTGCCAAACGGCATTGTACTGGTCGTACTCGAAGACGGCTGTTTGGGTGTCGGAGATGTTCGACTTGCCTTCCTTCTGCACATAGATGCCGCCCGAGGAACTGATGCGTTTCGGCCAGCCGAGACCGAGCATCCAACGCACGGTGTCGAGCATGTGGACGCACATGTCGCCGACGATGCCGTTGCCGTACTCCATGAAGGTCCGCCACCAACGCAAATGCGGCATGCCGTCGAAGGGCCGCAGCGGGGCCGGACCGGTCCACATCTCGTAGTCGAAGTAATCGGGCACCGGTTGTTCGGGCGGATTGCCGTTGGCCCGCATGTGAAAGTAGCAGCACATGTCCACATGGCCGATCGCACCGAGCAGTCCGGCCTCGACGACCTGTTTTTTCGCTTCAATCAGGTGCGGGGTGCTCTTGCGCTGGGTGCCGATTTGAACCACTCGGCCGTGTTTGCGTGCGGCGGCGAGAATCGCTTCGCCCTCGAGCACGTCGACGCTGATCGGCTTTTGCAAATACACGTCGGCCCCGGCCTCGATGGCGGCAATGGCTTGCAGGGCGTGCCAGTGGTCGGGCGAACCGATGAGCACCAAATCGAGATCCTTCTCGGCGAGCATTTTGCGATAGTCGCCGTAGCCGCGGGGCCGTTGCTTCGACGCCTGACGCTGCGCGGCGATGTCCAACGCCTCGTCGAGCATTTTTCGGTCGGGATCGCAAATCGATACGACTTCAACCGGAGCGACTTGGATCAACCGCCACAGATCGCTCTTGCCGTACCATCCGGCGCCGATCAGCCCGACGCGCTTCTTCGATTCGGCGGCGAGTTCGGCCGCTTCGGCCCCAAGGACGGAACAGGCCAGCCCGGCGGCAGCCGATTGCAAGACCCGGCGGCGACTGAGCGCGCCGCCAGCGATGCCCGCGTGTGGACCGCAAGTTGGCGTGAGACTGCTCGAAGGCTTTGAGTCGCGCGAGAAACGCATCATCATTCGACCGATCCTCCTTCATTAGCGGCGAAGACGTGACAGGCTGCGGCGGGCGGCAAGCGTCGGCGGTTGCAGCTTTGCGCGTGCCCAACTGTTCCCGGTGCGGTCATGGTAGCATCGGGGCGATTGAAGCGTCAAATCGCCGGCGGTGGTTGGGGGCCATTTCCGTGCGCGCGAGCCCTTTACGCCCTAAGCAAGTCGATCGGCGACGGCGGTTGGGGACCGGCACACGCAGTTGCGGCCCCCGGTCGCCTTGTCGCGGCCGCAGAGGGCATCAGGGCGGTCTATCGCAGAGCATCGTTAGAGCAGATGCGCGCCGATCCACGCGGCGGCGGCAATCGCCAGCAGCGAAAGCGCATAGCGCCGAAAATGCCCCATGTCGGCCGGCTGGTTGTCGGCCGTTCGGCCTTGGAAGAAACGGATGTCGGCAAAGCGCGCCGCGATGGCTCCGGCCACGATCAGCCAAAACACAACGTCGAGCCACGAGAACCAACCTTCGCCCAAATCTTGAGCGATGGCGATCAGTATGATGGCCAGAACGAAATTCCCCAGCAGCATCCATGAGAGCCGCAGCAAACAACCTGCCGGGCCGGCCGCGGCGCGTTCCAAGTCGGGCATCAGAGCCTCCCGCGATGCGAGACAACATGATCCGAAAAGGCGGATGGCGGCCCGACCATCCCAACAACCTGCCGCGCGGCGCGGTGACGCCGCGGCACCCTTGACCAGAAACGACTGAGCTGAATTCTCCTGTGATTATCGGTCCAACGTCGAAACCACGGTCGCCGATGAATGTTGGCGAACCCGGCGCCCGGCCATACGGCCCGACCCCGCGGCGGTTGCACGCCTCGACGGCCGAGGAACGCGGCAGCGGGGATTGCTCGACGCGCGGCGCACCATCACGCTTGGTCCGCGGCGTCGCACCCGTTGACATGAGCTGCTGCGCAAGGCCACGGGTGCGGATCTCACTATCGGGCAAAACCGGGATTCTATCATGATTGGGGCATGTGCGAAAGCGGGCTGTCGCGCGGGGCCGTTCCCGCCGGGGGCGTTCGTCGGGCCGGGCCTGGCGGCGCCGTGGGCTTTTCGGTGGACCGATCGGGCCGACCTGGGCATAATAAAGGGATAGGCTGGGGAGTTGTCGGCCGATTGTGGGCCGGCAGCGTGGTATTGCTTACCGGAGGAGCGATGGGGCGGTTGGTCGCCCGCGGTCGGCGCGATCGGTTGCCGTTGAGTGCGCGATTTCTCCGCGGCCTTTTGGTGCATCACAGGGAGAGAACCCGTGTTGAGCCGGCGTATGGTGTTGCGTGGATGTGTGTTGTTTGCCGGGTGCGTTTTGCTGTTCGGCCGGGCTTGGGCCGGCCCACCCGAGCTGCCCAAGTCGCTCGACGACTTGCGCGCGTTGGAGGATCGCGTGCGCGCGGTGGTGGCCAAAGTGAGCTCGGCCACCGTGGGTGTTCGCGTCGGCAGCAACAGCGGCAGCGGCGTGATTGTCAGCGAAGACGGGCTGGTGCTGACCGCAGGGCATGTGGTGGGCAAGCCGGGGCAAGAGGTCGTCTTCCTCTTCGCCGATGGAAGAACCGCCAAGGGAAAAACGCTCGGTCTGTACGGCAACGCCGACGCGGGCATGATGCGCATCACCGACGAGGGCAAATGGCCCTATCTGCCGCGCGGACAATCGCGCGATCTGCACGTGGGCGCATGGTGTTTGGCGCTCGGGCACCCGTTGGGCTACGTCAAGGATCGGCCGCCGGTGGTTCGCTTGGGCCGAATCTTGCGGCTGAGCGATAATGTGATCCAGACGGATTGCGCGCTGGTGGGCGGCGATTCGGGCGGGCCGTTGTTCGATCTCGAAGGTCGGATTATCGGCATCCACAGCCGCATTGGCATGGCTATGGACATCAACATCCATGTGCCGATTGACGTGTTTGTCGACAATTGGGAACGATTGCTCAAGGGCGAGCAGTGGCAAGATTCGGTGCCGGCGCGCGAGTGCGACGAGATCAAATCGCTGTTCGCCGGGTTGGTTGCCGAGGCGCGGCAGGCGACGGTTCGCGTGCGCTGCGACGGGCAGGACAAGGCCCTGGGCACGATCGTCGGTCCGGACGGCTGGATTCTCACTAAAGCCAGCGAGATTTCGGGCAAGGTCGTGTGCCGCTTGGCCGACGGGCGCGAATTGGATGCGAAGGTTGTCGGCGTGTCGCAAGCGTTCGACTTGGCGATGTTGAAGGTCGATGCCGTCGATTTGCCGTCGGCCCAATGGAGCAAGCAAGCGCCGCAGGTCGGCCAATGGCTGGCGGCGGCCGGCATGGCCGACGACCCGGTGTCGGTCGGGGTGTTGAGCGTTCCGCCACGGCGGATACCTCCGAGCAGCGGGGTGCTGGGGATTTCGCTGAAGACCGACGTTAGCGGCCCGCCCCAGATCGAAAAGGTCTTCCCGAACTCTCCGGCGGAGAAGGCGGGGTTGAAGGAGAACGATTTCGTCACGCACATCGACGGCAAGCCGCTGTCGGCCGCGGCCGAGTTGATCGAGGCGGTGCGATCGCGCCGGATGGGAGAGAACGTTCGGCTCAACGTCCGTCGCGGCGACCAGGTGTTGGCCGTGCCGGTCAAACTGGGCCAAATTGAAACCCCCGGCACGCAGCGCCGCGACGTGCAAAACCGCAGCGGGGTGGGAATCAGCCGGCGGAACGACGATTTTCCCGTAGTGCTGCAATACGATATTGTCATGCGGCCGATCGATTGCGGCGGGCCGGTCGTTGATCTCAGCGGCAAGGTGGTGGCGTTGAACATTGCCCGCGGCGGGCGGACGGAAACGTATGGCATTCCCACGGCCGTGCTGCTCGAACAGATGTACGATTTGATGTCGGGCCGACTCAATCCCGATAAACTGGCCGCCGAGAAGGCCGCTGCCGAGAAGGCCGCACTGGAAAAGGCGGAACAAGAAAAGCAGGCGTTGGAAAAACGCTTGGCGGAAGAGAAGGCCGCCCGCGAAAAAGCCGAGAAGGAAAAGGCGGAAAAAGAGAAAGCCGAAAAGGAGAAGGCTGAGAAGGAGAAACAGCAGGCCGAGCAGGCCCAGCGCGAGGCCGCCGAGATGGCGGCGCGGGAGAAGGTCGAGAAGGAAAAGGCCGAACGCGAGAAGGCTGAGAAGGAAAAAGCGGAAAAAGAGCAAGCCGAGAAAGAAAAGCAGCCGGCCG
>JARKPK010000165.1 GCA_029975295.1 Thermoguttaceae bacterium
TACCTTATGGCCGGCATGGCGGCCGCAGAGCTGTTTCGTCCGTCGCTTAGCAACGACCAAACCGCGTGTCCGATCGAACCGACTGCCACTCCGTGCCCAGATGATTCGTCCGAAAGCGGCTCGCACCGCAGGGAGCATCGCTCATGAATCGGTTGTCCGTTGCCGCGACTCCTGCCGAAGCCTCGCCGCCGACCAGTCGCCGTGCTGACGATCCCCTTCTCCGTCATGATCGCCCCGAGAGTGTCCCGCCGCCGCCGCTGCGATGGCCGGCGAAGATCGGAGTAATGGGCGTGGGCGTGAGTCGCACCGATTATGCCGAAGCGGCCGAGGTGATCGTCGCGGCCGCTCGTCAGCGGCAGTCGGCTGTTGTTTCGTGCCATCCGGTGGCAGGTGTGGTTGCCGCGATGCGCGACGCGGAACTGCGGCGACGCGTCAACAGCTTCGAAATGATCACGCCCGACGGCCAGCCTGTCCGCTGGGCCATGAACTGGTTGCGATCGGCCGGCTTGGGCGAGAGGGTCTATGGCCCGCAGTTGATGCTCGACGTCTGTCGAAAAGCCGCGGAGCACGGCGTGGGAGTGTACCTCTATGGGGCAACGCCCGAGGTTGTCGAACGGTTGCGGGCCAATCTGGTTGCGCAGTTCCCCGCTTTGAAGATTTCCGGCGCCGAATCCCCTCCGTTCCGCCCGTTGACGCCCGAGGAGGATGACGCTGTGGTGGAACGATTCAATCGCAGTGGCGCCGGCGTGATCTTTTTGGGCTTAGGCTGCCCAAAACAGGACCATTTCGCTTTCGAACATCGCGATCGAGTTGGGGCGGTTCAAGTGTGTGTCGGAGCGGCATTCGACTTTCACGCCGGCGTCAAACCGATGGCGCCGCGATGGATGCAGCGTCATGGCTTGGAATGGCTCTTCCGCTTCTGGTGCGAGCCTCGCCGGCTTTGGCGGCGATACCTGGGAGCCAACTCCTATTTCGCTCTGCGACTGGCGGTTGAATGGTTGCGCTGCCGAGTGTTGCGGCGGCCGCCGTCTCCGATCGAAACGGCCGAAGGCTCCGGCCGCTCGTCGCATTGATTCTGTCCGTGTCGCGGTCCAGGCCGACGGGCAAGAGAGTTCGCCCGCCGGCGGCTTCGGCGCCCCGTCGCCTGCGAGTCGCACTCGCTGCACCGGGAGACTCTCACGATCGACGATGCCGACCGTTCCGCATTGTCGGCAATTTCGGTTCGCCGCACCGCAGCATTGATGTGTTTTGCGGCATTCGCTCGACACAGCGCCGGGTGTTTGCGCGGAAACGCGGTCCGAGTATCATGGCCTTGAAACGCTTGAGGCATTGAAATAGCGTGTGCTGTCGCGGAATTCGGCTTGCTTTCGAATCACTCGCGGCGGCGCCATCGCGATTTCGCTTCGACCTTGGCAAGGGAAACATGGAAGCATCAAACGGTCGTCTGTTGCCCGATCGATACGCCCCTTGGCCGCATGTGCAGGCTTGGATTCTCGCCTGCGCCGTCTTTCCCTTGCTGTGGATCGGCGGAATGGTGACGACCTACGAGGCCGGCATGTCGGTCGAAGACTGGCCCACGACCTACGGGCACTGGTTCTATCCCATTCAAAAATGGCTGGCCGGCCACTGGGATATGTTTCTCGAACACGGCCACCGAACCTATGCTCAAGTGGTCGGCATTCTAGCCGTTCTCACGGCCGCAGCCATCGGCATGAAGTTCCAGTCCCGCGGAAAATGGGGGCTAGCGGCCGCATTGCTTGCCGGAGTGGCCGTGCAGGCCACGCTGGGCGGCTTTCGCGTGCTGTGGGATGAGCGTCTGCTGGCCAAGGTTCACGGTTGCGTCGCCGCAGCCTATTTCGGACTCTGTTCGGCTACGGTCGTTGTCACGTCGCGGCGCTGGTTCAACGGCCCATTCGAAAGCGCATTGAATGCTGCGCGCACACGCCGGTGGGCCTTGGCCGCGACGGCCCTGCTCTATCTCGACGTGGTGCTGGGCACCCAGTTGCGCCATAACGTCGGCGGCGAATCGCCGGCCTGGTTCACGCTTTGGCTGTGGCTGAAAATCATCTCAGCAACAGCGGCGGCAGGCGTGGCAGGCTTTCTCGCCTTCGGATTGCTTCGGCCGGTGGCAGACGCGCGACTCAGTCGCCGCGGCACGTGGCTCTTCTGGGGAATCGTGGTTCAATTAGTTCTGGGCGCGGCCACTTGGTTGGTCAACTACGGCGTGCCGGCCTGGTTCCGCGAGTACCTCTTCCCCTGGTCCTACGCAGTGACGGCCGAAGGGTTTTGGCAGGTTCAAGTCACCACGGCCCACGTGGCCTTGGGATCGCTGCTGTTCGTTCTATCGCTGAGCATTACGCTTTGGGCGCATCGGATGGCAGTAGCCCCAAACGCAGGACGCCCACTTCAGAGTTGACGGTGGAATCGACTCGGCAGACTCAACAATCGCTGACGGTGAACGGCGGCAGCCCGACGGGCGCAGCGGAAACGCGCGAGCCGGTCGCGTCGTGGATCGCGTTGTTGCGGCCGCGGATTCTCGGGTTGGTGGCCGTTGCCATGGCGGCCTCGGCTTGGATATCGGGCAACGGCGAACCGTCGGTAGTGGCGGTTGTTCACATCGTTTGGGGAACGCTGTGGGTCATGGCCGGCTCGGTGGCGATGAACCAGGCGTTGGAGAGCCGCAGCGACGCGTTGATGCCGCGGACGGCAAGTCGGCCGGTGCCAATCGGTCGGGTTTCGCCCCGGCAGGCCGCGGTCGTTGGGATTCTCGCGATTGCGGCCGGTTGCAGCTACTTAGCCTATTTCGCCGGCGGTGCGGTCGCCACGCTTGCCGCCTTCAACGCCGTCGGCTATGTCGGCATCTATACGCCGCTGAAATCGCGGTCGCCATGGCAAACGCCGGTGGGGGCGGCTGCCGGGGCGCTGCCGGTCTTGTTGGGGGCGGCTGCCGCCGATGCCATGTTCAGCTTCCGCGCGCTGACGTTATTCGGATTGCTCTTCTTCTGGCAATTCCCGCATTCAATGGCCATTGCCTGGCTTTATCGCGAGCAGTTCGCAGCCTCCGGAACGCGGTTGGCCGTGGTGGTCGATCCCAGCGGGCGTTCGGCAGGTCGCTGGGCATGCGCTGGTGCAATGGCTTTGCTGCCCCTCGGTTTGGCGTTAACCTGGGAATACGGGAGCCTTTGGGCCGTTGGTGCCGTGGCAATCAATACGATCGGGCTGGCCGTTGCCGCCCGCTTTGCGAGACAACCGTCCGACCGAACCGCGCGTACCATGCTCCAATGGTCTCTGGCCTTCCTGCCTGCGATCCTGGCGTGGGCTATTGCCGCAAAATATTGCTAGATAATTATTTACATCTATCATCGACATCGGCGATTTTTGCCAGCGTCTCGTAGCGTTGTCCGATGGCACTCGGATCGATCATCACGAATTCGCTAAAAACCGGTCTTTGGGAACTTTCGGTCAAGCGCGATCGTCTGATCGGGTAGCAACGGGGGACAACAGAATCCGGTCTTCGGTCAGCTCTGCCGAACGGGCGGTGTGTTATTGGGCATTTCTGCCATAATGACTGCGCGGCGGTGCGACCCGCAGAACAGGTTTGTTGAACATCGGATGCGGCGCTGATCGCCGCGAACTGGCGGATAGATGAGATGGTTTGCCGCGTCTATGCCGTTTTCGGTTCTTCGCGGTTCCATGATTCGTGGCATGGGCAAACGAACTGAGTTGGTTGGCGTTCTCAACGAGGGAAGGGCTGCTAATATGAACCGGCCGTACTTGCCGTGGATATGTGTCGGGTTGATCGCCGTGGTGTGCTTGGCATCGATCGGCGCCGGACCGCGCGAAGACCAATGGAAGAAGGTGGACCAAGCCGTGGAGAAAGGGCTGCCCAAGACAGCGATCGAACACCTCGAACCGATTATCGAGGGCGCTATTCGCGACAAGGCTTATCCCGAAGCGATTCGGGCGATTGCCAAGAAGGTTGCGCTGATCGGCACAATCGAAGGCAACAAGCCGGAGGAAAAGATCGTTCGGCTTGAGACCGAGATCGAAAAGGCGCCCGCCGAAATGCGGCCGATGATGACGGCCGTGCTGGCCCATTGGTATTGGCACTTCTTCCAACAGAACCGATGGCGGTTCGTGCAGCGAACGGCGACGGCCCAATCGCCGGGCAGCGACATCAACACTTGGGACCTGCCGCGAATCCTGGCCGAGATTGACAAACAGTTCGTCAAGGCCCTTGAGGCGGAGGAGGAACTCAAGAAGATTCCCGTCGCGCAGTACGACGAACTGCTGACCAAAGGCAACATGCCCGATTCGTATCGGCCCACGCTCTTCGACTTTGTCGCCTTCGAGGCCCTTCAGTTCTATTCCTCGGGCGAGCAGGCCGGCTCGAAGGCGGAAGACGCATTCGAGCTTTCGGCCGATGGACCGGCCTTCGCCCCGGCCGACGAGTTCCTCAAGTGGAAGATTGAGACAACAGACGAGAACTCACTGACGGTCAAGGCCTTGCGCCTCTATCAGAAATTGATGAAGTTCCACGAAGACGACAAGACGCCTGACGCCTTCCTCGACGCCGACCTGGGACGGCTGGCGTTCGTCTCGAGCCGAGCCGTGGGCGAAGAGAAAGACGCTCGATACAAGGCCGCGCTGAAACGATTTGTCGATCGGCACGGCGATCACCCGGTTTCGGCCTTGGCTCGCTACTATTGGGCATCGACGATTCACGGCGAGGGCGACTGGGTTGAAGCCCATCGGATCGCCCGGCAGGGGGCAGAGGCCTTCCCGCGCACGCCCGGCGGCAATCTCTGCTTCAATCTCGTGCAGCAGATCGAGCAGCCTGAGTTGGCCGTGGCCGCCGATCGGGTTTGGAACACCCCTTGGCCCATGCTCGACGTTCGCTATCGGAACATCAAAGAGGTTCATTTCCGTCTGGTGGCCCGCGATTGGAAGACGTGGATCACCAAGTACGACGCCGGGGCCCGTTGGCTCGACGAGCCGTCGATGAAGGCTGCGTTGTCCGACGCGCCGGTCAAGCAATGGTCGGCCCAACTGCCCGCTACCGAAGACTACCAACAACGCGGCGAAGAGATTGCCGTGCCTCAAGACATCAAGCCGGGCTGGTACTTCCTGGTGGCCAGCGTTCGTCCCGACTTCGCGCAGCAAAACAATATCATCCATTTCCGTCCCGTGTGGGTGAGCAAGCTCGGCCTGGTGCTCCGCACCCGCAGCGGCGAGGCGACGGTGGAAGGCTTCGTTCTCGACAACGATTCGGGCGAACCGATCGCCGGGGCCGAAGTCCAAGTTTACGTCACTGACAATCGCCTAGGGACATACGTTCCTTCCGGGCAGCCGGTCAAGACCGATCAGAACGGGTTGTTCCGCGGCGCGGGCATGCATCAGCGGTCGGCGATGGTGTTCGTCTCCCACGGCGACCAGAAGCTGGCCAACGAGGACGACATCTACCTGTATCAGGGCGGCGGCCGCCAGCGCGTGGCTGAGCAGTCGATCTTCTTCACCGATCGGTCGCTGTATCGACCTGGGCAGACTATTCAATACAAAGGCATTGCCGTTGCTGTCGATCACGAGCGCGACGAATACACCGCCGTGGCTCACCGTGATCTGACTGTCGTCTTCGTCGATCCCAACGGCAAAGAGATCGCCAAACAGAAGCAGAAGACCAATCAGTTCGGATCGTTCAGCGGCAGTTTCACCGCCCCGCGCGATCGGCTGATGGGACGAATGCAGATTCGGGTCGAGTCGGGCCCGTCGGGCGGCACGGCCTTCAATGTCGAAGAGTACAAACGGCCGAAATTCCAGGTTGAGGTCGATGCCCCGAAGACGCCCGCAAAACTCAACGAAACGGTTCAAGTGAGCGGCAAGGCGACGGCCTACACCGGAGCGGCCATCGGTGGAGCGAAGGTGCGTTACCGCGTCGTTCGCGAGGTTCGCTATCCCGACTGGTGGTACTGGTTCTGCTGGTGGATGCCGCGCGGAGGCAATAGCCAAGAGATCGCCCACGGCAACACAACAACCGAATCGGACGGCTCGTTCAAAATCGAGTTCGTCGCCAAACCCGACCTCAGCGTGGCGGAGAAAGACGAACCTGTTTTCCAATACTCCGTCACGGCCGAAGTGACCGACACCACGGGCGAAACACGGGTCGGCAATCGGACCGTCAACGTAGCCTATACGGCCCTGAGGGCTTCGATGTCGGCCCCCCAATGGCTCACGGCCGAGCAGCCGGTTGAACTGACGATCAGCACGACCACCCACGACGGCGAAGGTCAGAAAGCCGAAGGATCGGTCAAGGTCTATGCCCTGAAACAGCCAGCCAAAGTGCAGCGGCCCAAGGCGCCCGGCATCCACCTGCCGCGGTTCGAACAACGCCGCGGCAAAGCGGCGCAAACCCCGCCGCCGCCCGATCCGGCCGACATCAATTCTTGGGAGTTGGGCGACTTGGCGGCCGAGGAAGGCTTCACCACCGATGCAACGGGGCGGACCGTGTTGAAGGTCGCGCTGAAGCCCGGGCCGTACCGCGTGATGCTCGCAACGCAAGACCGCTACAACATGCAGATCAAGGCGGTGCTGCCGCTGCTGGTGCTCGATCCCAACGCCCGAGCCCTGCCGGTGAAGCTGCCCAATTTGGTCGCGGCGCCGAAATGGGGCGTCGAGCCGGGCGAGGAGTTCATGGCGCTTTGGGGCAGCGGCTACGAAAAGGCCCGCGCGTTCATCGAAGTGGAGCATCGCCGCAAGGTGATCCAAGCGTTTTGGACGGAAAAAGGCGCTTCGCAGCAGAAAGTCGTGCAGAAGGTCGATGAAGCGATGCGCGGCGGATTCACTGTCCGCGTAACGATGGTGCGAGAGAATCGCGGCTACGTGTCGAGCCACTACGTCAGCGTTCCTTGGAGCAACAAACAGTTGAACGTCGTTTGGGAGCGATTCGTCTCGAAACTCGAGCCCGCCCAGAAAGAGACGTTCACGGCCGTCATCACCGGTCCCGATGCGAAGAAGGCGGCCGCCGAAATGGTGGCCACCCTCTACGATAAGTCGCTCGACGCCTACCTGCCCCTCAATTGGCCGAGCTTCGGCGGGCTTTTCCGCTCCGATTACGCCAATCTCAACGCCCAGTTTCAGAACACCTGCCAGTGGCTCAACCAAATTGGCCACTCGCTCCAGCGCGAGTACCGCGATGGCTCAATCACCTACCGACAGTTCCCCAATGAGCTGACGGCGAACCTTTGGGGATACCAGTTCGGCCGCCGCGGCGGCATGATGTTCAAAGGCGGCCTTGGCGGCGCCATGGCCGACGGCGCTGCCATGCCGGCGGCTGCTGCACCCATGCTCGATCGCGCCGAAATGCAGGCGGCGGGAGCGCCGATGGAGGCCGAGGCGGCCAAGTCCGGCGGTGAGCGGCGGATGAACGCCGTTGCCGACAAACAACGTAAAGCGGACGGCGACGAAGCGGGCAAACCCGGCGCCGCTGCCGGGCCCGATCTGAGCAAGGTCGCCGCACGCACCAACTTGAACGAAACGGCCTTCTTCTTCCCGCATCTCGTCTCCGGCGAAGACGGCACGGTGCGCATGGAGTTCACCATGCCCGAGGCGCTGACGACTTGGAAGTTCATCGGCTTCGCGCACGACGAAAAGCTGCGTTCCGGAATGATCGGCGGCGAGGTGATTACGGCCAAGGATCTGATGTGCCAACCCAACCCGCCCCGGTTCCTCCGCGAGGGCGACGTGCTGGCATTCAGCGTCAAGGTGTCGAACCAGTCGGCCGGCCGGTTGACGGGCAAGGTGCGGCTGACGTTCTTCGACCCGGTGAGCGAAAAGCCGCTCGATGCGGCCTTGGGCAACTCGGCGGCCGAGCAGCCGTTCGATATTGCATCGAAGGAATCGGCGTCGTTCACTTGGAAAATCACCGTTCCCGACGGGATGGGCCCGGTGGCCTACAAGGCGGTTGCGGCCTCCGATCGGCTGAGCGACGGCGAACAGGCCCTGTTGCCGGTGCTGTCGCGGCGGGTGCTGGTCACCGAGTCGCTGCCGCTGCCGATTCGCGGCCCGCAGACGAAGAAGTTCACCTTCTCCCGACTGGCCGAATCGGGCAAGTCCGACACCCTCCAGCATCAAACCCTCACGGTCCAGATGGTGTCGAATCCTTCTTGGTACGCCGTGATGGCGCTGCCTTATCTGATGGAGTACCCCTACGAATGCAGCGAGCAAGTGTTCAATCGGCTCTACGCCAACTCGCTGGCGCGGCACATCGCCCAATCGAATCCGAAGATTCGCCGCGTCTTCGACCAATGGAAGGATACGCCCGCCTTAGACAGCCCGCTGGAAAAGAACCAAGACCTCAAGGCGGTGATACTCGAAGAAACGCCTTGGCTGCGACAGGCTCAGGCCGAAAGCCAAGCCCGCCGCAACGTCGGCATTCTCTTCGACGACAACCGCCTGAATGAAGAAACCGCTCGTCTGTTGGCCAAACTCGGCGAAATGCAGCACGACGACGGCGCCTGGCCGTGGTTCCCCGGCGGACCGGGCAACGACTACATCACGTTGTACATCACCACCGGTTTCGGCCGGCTGCGGCACCTGGGCGTAAGGCTCGACGCCGCCCCGGCGGTCAAGTCGCTGACACGGCTCGACGGATGGATCGACCGCATCTACCGCGAAATTCTCCGACACGGCCACAAGGACAAGAACAACCTTTCCACCACAATCGCCCTGTACCTCTACGGTCGGAGTTTCTTCCTCGAAGATAAACCGATTGCCGCCGAGCACCGCGAGGCGGTGGACTACTTCCTCGGGCAGGCCAAGACCCATTGGTTGAAGCTCGACGTGCGGCAATCGCAGGCGCACTTGGCCGTGGCGCTGAAACGATTCGGCGACATCGAATCGGCCCGCGACATCATGCGGTCGATCAAAGAACGATCGGTGAGCAACGAAGAGATGGGCATGTTCTGGCGCGACCTGGAGCTTTCGTGGTGGTGGTATCGAGCCCCAATCGAAACCCAGGCGATGATGATCGAGGCCTTCGACGAAGTGATGAACGACGCCCAAGCCGTCGAAGACTGCAAAGTTTGGTTGCTCAAACAAAAGCAGACCCAAGATTGGAAGACCACTAAAGCCACGGCCGACGCGATCTACGCTCTGCTGCTCCGTGGCGAGAACGTGCTGGCGGCCGACGCCTTGGTCGAGGTGGCCCTCGGCGGCCGAACAATCAAGCCCGAAAACGTCGAAGCCGGCACGGGCTTCTACGAACAACGGTTCGTCCGCGGCGAAATCCAACCGAAGATGGCCGAGGTGACGGTGAAGAAAACCGAGCCCGGCGTCGCGTGGGGCAGCGTCCACTGGCAATACCTCGAAGACATGAGCAAGGTGACCGCGTTTGAAGGAACGCCGCTGAAGATCACCAAGAATCTCTTTGTCCGCGAGTATGCCAAGACCGGCCCGGTGCTCAAGCCGGTTGCCGGCGCAGTCAAAGTGGGCGACGAGATCGTGGTGCGCCTGGTGCTGCGAACCGACCGCGACATGGAGTACGTCCACCTGAAAGACTACCGCGGCAGCGGCACCGAGCCGGTCAACGTGTTGTCGCAGTACAAGTACCAAGACGGCTTGGGCTACTACGAATCGACCCGCGACACGGCTTCGCACTTCTTCATCGATTACCTGCCCAAGGGAACCTACGTGTTCGAGTACGCCGTCCGTGTGGTGCACAAGGGCAAGTATCAGACGGGCTTCGCAGCCATCCAGTGCATGTACGCGCCCGAATTCAACAGCCACTCGGAAAGCATCGTACTCAACGTGGAGTGACCAGCGGAGCCGGCGGCGGAAAGACGCGCGAATCGCACTGCCCCGGTCGGAACCGATTGCGTTCTGGCCGGGGTGGAGCGTTTCTTGATAAAGGCGCGACTTCCCAGCCGTTCGATAAGCGTCGGGGACTCGACCTCCGAGCTTCTTGGCGGCGCGGGACGCGAGCCCGCGGCCGTGCGGGCACTCCAACGATCACTCGAACGATCTCGGCTGCCCGGTGGCCGAGAGCACGGCGTTCCACAATTCGCCCTCGACATTGACCCTGCGCTTCTGCCCCACCGACATCGCAATCGGCACATGCACGAACGTGCCGTTGAGATGCCCGAGCAACACTCCCGTTTTGCCCGCCATCGCGGCATGAACCGCCCGGCGGCCGAACTGATCGCAAAGGATGTCATCCTCGCAATCGGCCGGCACGCTGCGGATCACGTAGCTGGGGTCAATATACTTGATGTCCACCGGCGGGCCGTGCTCGGCGAAGTAACGAAGAATCGCGTCTTTGAGCACTGGACCGATATCCGGCAGTTTCAGGTTGCCCGACTGATCGCGCTGAGCGGTTTGCCGATCGACCATCGCGGCGCCGACCCCTTCGGCCACGACGATCACGGCATGCTCGCGTTCGAGCATGCGCCGCCTGAGAACGGCCAAGAACCCCTTTGGGCCGTCAAGCCGCAGCGGCACCTCGGGAATCAAGGTGAAGTTCACCTCCTGGCTGGCCAGCGTGGCCGCCGCGGCGATGAACCCGGCTTCGCGCCCCATCACTTTGACCAACCCGATGCCGTAGCGGGGCCCCTTCGCTTCCACGTGGGCGCCGGCAATCACCCGCTCGGCTTCGGCCACGGCCGTGGTGAATCCGAACGTGCGGTCGCAGAAGGCGATGTCGTTGTCAATCGTTTTCGGAATCCCGACGATGGCGATCGGCAGACCGCGCCGTGCAACCTCCTCGTGCAGCGCATGGGCGCCCCGCTGCGTGCCATCGCCTCCGACGCAGAAGAGGATGTCGATCTTCCGCTCGGCCAGGAAGTCGGCCATCACGCCCGGCTCCTGCGCCCCGCGCGAGGTGCCCAAGATCGTGCCGCCCTCCTGATGAATGCGTTCGACCATCGAAAGCGTCAAACGCAAAGGTTCCCTCCCTTGCTTGGGGTTCAGTCCTTGATAGCCGTAGCGGATGCCGAGCACCTCGGGCACGCCGTAGTTCATGGCGAGTTCGAGGAATACCGAGCGGATCACATTGTTCAAGCCCGGCGAAAGCCCGCCGCAGGTGACGATGGCCGCGCGCGTTCGCGCGGGATCGAAAAAAATCCGCTGTCTGGCCCCGGCCTTCTCGAAAAGCAACTCGTCCTCGGGCGGGCGATCAAGGTGGTGATCAACCTGCGCTCGGACGAAATGGTCGTCGCCGACAAAGTTCGTCGCCTCGCCGCCGCGCTTCGCCTCGGCGCACAGCGGCGAGGCGCGGCGCGGCTCGCCCAAAACGGAAGATCGAACAACACGCATGGCGCATCCTCCTGAAAAACGGGCCGAACGGCTCGTCAGCGTCAACACCAGACACGTTCAGCCAACGAATCGCCCCGAGACGATTCATGCCGCATCGATCGGAGTATAACACACGCCCGGCGATCGAAGCCATCCACCGCCGGCGCGCATCCCCGCGGGCGATCGGCTTGACGGCCTCGCTCCGCCCGCACAATCGCCCAGCGCCCCGTCATCAGAAACCGGCGCTCGTTTCTTCGGCGGCGCAGCGATCCCCTCTTGCTCGACGACCGGCCTAAGGCGACAATAGCGGTGACTCGCGGCACTGCCGAACCAGCGGCGGCCGCGCGTTCTGGAGCGAGTCGCCCCTTTTTCAACGCGGGCATTGGCTGATGGTGCAATCGTCTGCGAAACACAGCCTCTTATCGAAAACACGAACACTTTCTGGGAAAGAGAGAAACCATGGTCGATAAACCCCGCGTGATCCTCTCCGGTTTTGCTGACGAGTCGGCGATTGACAAGACCGCACCGCAGCAGTTTGCCGCCTTTGCGGCATTGGGGCTTCAATACTATACGATTCGGTTCATCGACGTCGGCTCGGGCGTCAAGAACGTGATGAAGCTGACGGTTTCCGAAATTCAAAAGATCCGTCAGTTGCAAAACGACTTCGGCCTGAACGTCTCGTCGATCGGTTCGCCCATCGGCAAAGTCAAGCTCCGCGATATTGACGACGGCACGAAAAACGTGTTCGTTCCGTTCAAGAAGTACCTCGGGCAAGACGTGAAAAAGGCCTGCGAATTGGCGCACGCCTTTGAAACAAAGCTGATTCGCGGGTTTTCTTTCTATCATCCCAAAGGCTCCGATCCGCGCGAACACTTGGCGCAAGCGGTCGATCAACTTGGCCAAATCGCCGAGGTTTGCCATCGCTCCGACCTGACTTTCGGCCTGGAGATCGAGGCGAATCTGGTGGGCTGCCGCGGCGACCTGCTCGCCGAGATCTACCGCAAGGTGAACCATCCGGCCATGGTGCTCATCTTCGATGCCGCGAACGTGATCGTTCAAGGGTTCGGGCCGCAAGAGGTTTACGAGCAATACGAAGTGATGAAACCCGGCCTCGGCTGGCTGCACATCAAAGACTATCGCGATCCGGGGCCGGTGGACAAAGGCGGTCATGTCAACGAAGACAAACTGGCCAATTTCGTGCCCGCCGACCTTGGCGACGCCGCCCACGAACGCATCTTGCGCGACTTCGCCGGCATCATCCCGTCGCTCGAGCGCAAGCTGCGCCGTCGCGGCGTGCCAGGAGTGTTCCTCGATCTTGAACCGCATGTGAAGGGTGGTGGGCAGTTCGGCGGGTTCAGCGGGCCCGACGGCATGGGCGTGGCCCTTCGCGGCCTGTGCCGAGTGCTCGACTACGTGGGAATCGAATACCATCTCCGCGATTTCGAAGACATCAAAGCCTCGCGCGGATTCTAAGTTCGGAGTTCGAACGATTCGGTGCGCAGGCCTCGGGCCTCGGCGCGCCGGGCCCTCGCCTTGGAACGACACGGGCATGATGCCGAACGAAGATCTTGCAACGCCGGTGCTTACCCGTGAGCAATGTCGCCGGGTGGACCAACTGGCCATCGAACGATACGGCATACCGGGCATCGTCTTGATGGAAAACGCCGGCCGGGGAGTCGTTGACGGGTTGGTGCGACTTGGGCTCTCGGGACCGTTGCTGATCTGCTGCGGGCGCGGCAACAACGCCGGCGACGGGTTTGTGATTGCGCGCCACGCTGAGATTCGCGGCATCTCCGCCGTCACGCTGCTCTATTGCGAGCCCGATCGCCTGACGGGCGACGCGGCCGTCAACTACAGCATCCTCAAAGCAACGGGCGCTCCGCTGATCGTTTGCGGCAACCGCTTCGACCCAGTAGTCTTTAACCGATACGCGACCGATGCGGGCGTCATCATCGACGCGCTGCTTGGAACCGGAGCGACCGGCGCGCCTCGCCCCCCGTTCGATGAGCTGATCGACCACATCAATGCATGCCCGGCGACAGTCGTGGCCGTGGATCTTCCCAGCGGCCTCGATTGCGACACTGGCGTTGCCGCCGCGCCGACCGTTCGCGCCGATTTCACCTTCACTTTCGCAGCCCGAAAGCCGGGCTTTCTTGTCGCCGGCGTCGAGCGGTTTACCGGCGCCGTTCATCTTTGCGACATCGGCGTTCCGCCACGGCTGCTTGCCGAGGCGGCTTCGGGCTGATGTTGCCTCGGGCAGACTCTTCGGCCCAACAGCTTCGGCTTGCAGCCAAAATGCTCCGTTGCGGAGTCCACCGCGGGCCGCGGGCCAATCGACCAGATACAGCTTTTGATCGCCGGCTTCTTGCTCTATACTTGAGGGTGTTCGAGGAGCAACCCGCCCTCCAACGGCGGGGGACGGCGATGTTCGCAAACAAGAACACAACGGCTGGGCCGTACGTGCGGCGTCATTCGGCCGGCAGCCCGTGTGCCGCTTGTCGCGTAGTCGCAAAAAAAAGGCTCTAATCGTCGTGGACAACGCCCAATGAACGCCGGCGCCGCCGATTTCGATAGGGATTAGCGATGTTCAAAGGAATTGCCAATTTGGCGTCGATGCTCAAGAGCGCCCAGCAGGTCGGCGCAAAAATGCGGCAACTGAATGACCAACTGCAGGGCAAGAGGGCCATCGGTTCGGCCGGCGGGGGGCTGGTCGAGATTGAACTGAATGGACTGCTCGAAGTCTCAAGATGTTCCATCGACCCTACGTTGATCGAGCAGGGCGATCGCGAACTGCTCGAAGACTTGCTTCTCGCGGCGATGAATCAAGCGATCGCCAAGGGGCGTCAACTCCACGTCGAAGCAATGCGAGAAATCACCGGCGGCCTGGAACTGCCCGGTGTGCAAGAGGCCATCGAAAAGTTTGCCGGCATGGGCCCCGCGGGCGGCGATCCGCAACCGCCCGGCTGATTATTCCGGTCGAGCGGGCGAAATAGCACGGCCGCATGGCCCCAGGTCGAGTGCGGGAAGAGGATCGGATTATGGCGGAAGTTAGTCAATCGGTGACTGATTTGATCAACGAACTGGCCAAATTGCCGGGCATCGGCAAGAAGTCGGCCGAGCGTTTAGCCTATCATCTGTTGCGAACTTCCAAGCCCGACGCCCTGGCGCTGGCCGATGCGATTCGCCGAGTTAAAGAGAACGTTCGCTATTGCAGCGTCTGCTATAATTTGGCCGAGGAAGAGCTTTGCTCGATTTGCCGCGATCCGCGCCGCGACCAAGAGCTATTGTGCGTCGTGGAACAGCCGCGCGATTTGTTGGCGTTGGAACAAGCCGGTGTGTATCGCGGAATGTACCACGTGCTCTTGGGTCGGATTGCTCCACTGGAAGGGATTACGCCGGAACAACTGACCATCGACGCCCTAATTCGCCGCGTGCGCGGCGGCAAGTTCCGCGAGGTGATCATGGCCACCAATCCGACCATCGAAGGCGATGGCACAGCGCTGCACATATCGAGCATGTTGGGCGACTTGCCCGTCCAAATTACTCGTCTGGCACGGGGAATCACCAGCGGCAGCGTATTGGAGTTCGCCAACAAGGAGATTCTGGCCGATGCCCTCACCGGGCGTCAGGCGCTGAACTATTGATCTTCTGACGACCGAAACGAGGCCCACAGGCCAACAGATCGGCAGTGCCGAGCCCGAAGCGCCGGCACGATTGGGTGATGCTCAAAAGGAATCGGGAACGGCCCCTCAAGGGCCGCTTTTCAACGACAGGTGAATGGATATGCGACTGTCAATCGGCCAAGACATGCGGATGGCGCAGAAACAGATTCTGGCCCCGCGAATGATCCAGTCGATGGAGATTCTGCAACTGCCGATTCTCGAGCTCCAGGAGCGAATCGAGCAGGAGTTGCAGGAGAATCCGGTGCTGGAATTGCGCGAGGAAGAGCCCGAGCTGCCGGCCGAAGCGGACTCCGTTGATTCCCGTGAAATTCCCGACGCCCCGACCGAAGGCGAGCGCGAACTGGTCATCAACGAAACGACGCAGAATGAAGACGATTTCGAGCGTCTCTGCAACATGGACGAGGAATGCCCCGAGGCATTCAACGAGAGCGTCTCCCAGTCGCGCGGCGGCATCGAAGAAGCGGCCGAGCGCAAACACGACGCCTTGGCCAACACCCCTGCTCACCAACAGACTCTGCACGACTATCTCCGCGACCAATTGGCTTGGTTCGACCTCGACGAAGCGACTCGAGCGATGGCCGAACGCATCATCTACAATCTCGATCCGAATGGCTATTTGCAGGGTCGATTGGAAGACGTGCTGCCGCCGACGGCCTCGGCCGAAGAGTTGGAACTCGCTCAGTCGGCCCTAAAGCTCGTCCAACGTCTCGATCCGCCCGGGGTCGGCGCGCGGGATCTCCGCGAGTGCCTCCTGCTTCAAGTTCGGCCGGGGCAGCCGTTCGAGGAGGAATTGCGGACGTTGATCTCCGACCACCTGGAAGACATCGAGGCTAATCGCCTGCCGGCGATCAAACGCAAAACGGGCTGGTCGATCGAGCGGATTCAGGAAGTGGTGACCGAGCTGCGACGACTGAATCCCAAGCCCGGGGCCGATTTCTACGAGGAACTCGTTCAACCGGTTACGCCGGACGTTTACGTCGAACAAGACGATTCGGGGCGCTATGTTGTCCGCTTGGACGACGCGAGGCTGCCCTCTCTCTATATCAGCCCGTATTACCGGCAGCTCCTCGCGGGCGGTCAGGCGGCAACGGAAGCCCGCGAGTGGATCAAGCGCAAGATCAATTCGGCGCAATGGTTGATTGAAGCGATAGAGCAGCGGCGGCAAACGCTGACGAAGGTGGCGCAAGCGATTGTCGACCACCAAACCGAATTCCTCAACCGCGGCCCCGAGCATATCGAGCCGTTGAAGATGCAGCAGATCGCCGACAAGGTGGGCGTCCATGTCACGACGGTCAGCCGAGCCGTGGACGACAAATGGATTCAAACCCCGCGCGGCATCTTTCCGCTTAAACGCTTTTTCTGCGGGGGCACCGTCGGGGCCGACGGCGTCGAAGTGGCCTGGGATACGGTCCGCATGAAGCTCCAGGAACTCATCGACAACGAAGACAAACAACATCCGCTCAGTGACGAGGAGCTGATGGCCAAAATGGCCGAACAGGGAATCACGGTAGCACGGCGCACGGTGACGAAATACCGCAAAGCGATGCGTATTCCCAGCTCGCGGCAGCGACGGGCATGGACCGAAGCCGCCGACGGGCACTCCTCCGCTGAAGAATCTTGATTCGTCCGGCATCGACAGCTAGCATTCTCTTGCGCCGTTTGCTTCGCCTGCGGCGCGTCTCGGCGCGCCGAAGCATGCCGCGGCGCTGCGAGCGAAGCGTTGCGGCTGTTGCCGATCTCTCCGGCACGTGTGGATTTGCGAGCGTCAAGCGCCGTTGTCCGCCGCGTTGCGGGCTATTCGATGCCCCCAGCAGAGGGCCGGGGGTTTGCGTCGTTCCGCGGAGGGCCGATAATACGGGCCGCACCGCCACAAGGACGATTTCGATTGCAAGAGCCGGCCGCGTTGCCCGCAGCGGGCGCGTGCGGCTGGGCCCTGTTTCGGCACGCAATGGGCATCTCATTGGCAACGGAAAGGCACGGACGACCATGGCAGCCGACCATCGCCCCGAAAAACCCGAGCGGCGATCACCGCCGCCGACAGGAGAGCTTCTCGACCGCGCGCCTCCACAGAACCTCGAAGCGGAACGCGGCGTGTTGGGCAGTCTGTTGATGGTGCCCGAGCTTTGCGACGAAGTGGCGACGATCATCCGCCCGGACGACTTCTACGCCGACGCCAATCGCACGCTCTACGAAACCATCCTGGAGATGCACACCGGCGGCCAGCGGATCGATGCGACGCTTCTGGTCGAGCGACTTCGCACCAAGGGACTGCTCGAATCGATCGGCGGCATGGCCTACCTGTTCGAGGTGGCCCAATCCGTTCCGCACGCCGCCAACGCGGTTTACTACGCAAAGATTGTGCGCGACAAAGCCACGCTGCGGCACTTGATTCTCGCAAGCACGGAAACCTTGCGCGACGCCTATGAGGCCGGTGACGAGCCCGACGCCCTGCTCGCCGACGCCGAGCGGCGAATCTTCGCGTTGCACGACGCACGGACCGTGGATCAAGTGTCCGATATTCAAACCCTCCTGATGCAGGCCTTCGAGCGCATCGACGCCCGTTTGAACAAGGGCGAGGTTTCGTCGGTGGCGACTCATTTGACCGACCTCGACAACCTCACCGGCGGATTGCACAACTCAGAGCTGGTCGTGCTGGCTGCGCGGCCCAGCATGGGCAAAACCGCCTTGGCGATGAACATCGCCGAAAACGTGGCGATCAAAGGCAACAAGCCCGTGCTCTTCGTCAGTCTGGAAATGTCGCGTTACGAGTTGGCCCAACGCATGCTCTGTTCGCAGGGGCGCATCGACGCGACGAAATTTCGCAGCGGGTTCTTTTCCGGCGCCGACCGCGACAGCCTGACCCGTGCGGCCAACAAGCTGAGCCAAGCGGCGTTCTTCGTCGACGACACCCCTGCGCGCACCGTAACGCAAATCGGCGCCTGCGCCCGGCGTTTGCGCCGCAAAAAGGGAATCCGTCTGGTCGTGATCGACTACATGCAGCTCATTCAGCCCGACGACCCGCGCGACCCTCGGCAAGAGCAGGTCGCCAAAATCGCCCGCCGGTTGAAGCACTTGGCCCGCGAACTGGAGATTCCCGTATTGTGCCTGGCGCAGTTGAACCGGCAGGTCGAGGCGGGCAAGGAAGGCCATCGTCCGAAACTGGCGCACTTGCGGGAGTCGGGCGCCATCGAGCAAGACGCCGACGTGGTGATGTTCATTCACCGCGAGGAATACTATCATACGCGTGAAGAGGCTCAAGAGCTCGATCTGCTCGGCAAGGCCGAAGTAATCGTGGCCAAGCAGCGCAACGGGCCGACCGGCGAGGTGAAGCTCGCTTGGTTCGACAAGTACACGCGATTCGACAACCTGAAGGAAGCGCCAACCGAGGACTTCGTCGAGTTCCAGGCCGATACCTTCTGATCGGCCGGCGGCAAACCAAGTCCGCGCCCGCTTTCCAGTTCCCGGAGATTCGCCCTGTGGCTAGGCTGCCCGTTTTTGCCGCGCGACTTGGCGTGTTCGTGGTTTCCGCGATGTTGGTCGCGCATGAAGCGGGCGCGGCGCAGCCGCGAACGTTTGCGGAAGGCCGCTGGGGCGACGCCCGGCTTGAATACGTCGGCGAAGTGCCGGTGCTGCGCGTCGCCGGCGATCCGAAACAACTTGGTCGGCAGCAGGGCGAGTTGCTCGGCGAGGCCGTCCGCCGGCTGACGGGTTTTCCGCAATCGGTGGCTCGCGGGCTGGGGCTCGAACAACAGATCGATCGGGTGCTCGAACAGGGCGAAGCGCTTTGGCAGCGCGCCGGCGCCGACCATTCCCAGGAGCTCGCGGCGCTGGCCGAAGAGGCGAAGGTGGACCTGAAGTTGTTGATCGGCGCTAACACCCTGATGGACGTGTATCGCGCCGGCTGGGGGTGTTCGTCGCTTCTGGTCCTGCCGCCTCAAGGCGGAGTGAAGGCTCCGCTGTTCGCCCGCAATCTCGATTTTCCTTCGATGGGCATGCTGCATCGGCACAGCCTGGTTACGGTGTACCTTCCCAATGGAAAACAAGCGTTCGCCACCGTCGGGTTCGCCGGTCTGATCGGTGCGCTTTCCGGCATGAACGAATCGGGCCTGGCCATCGCCGTACACAATGTCTATCGTTCTGCCGACGGGTCGCGACTGTTCAGTCCCGAGGGCGCTCCCTACACCCTGGTGTTCCGCCGGATTCTCGAAGAATGCAAAACTGTGGACGATGCTGAGAAGGTGCTGCGTTCGTCCCCGCGCAGCACCATGCTCAACCTTGCCGTGTGCGACCCGAAAACCGCGGCCGTCTTCGAAATCACTCCGAAAACCGTCGTCCGCCGCGATCCCCAAAGCGGCTTGCTGCCCTGCACCAATCACTTCCGGACGGAACCGCTGACAACAGGACTATCGTGCCGGCGTTACGACATCCTGCTGGCCGCCGGGACGAACCGTCAGCGCATGGACGTTGCTTTGCTTTGCGATTATCTACATCGGGTGAATCAAGGAGTGCTGACGATTCAATCGATGGTGTTCGAGCCTGCCGACCTGCGATTGCACGTCTCGCTTACGCAACCGCCCGTCAGCGACGGCCCGTACCGCGCGCTGTCGCTGGCGCCCTGGTTCGAACGATCCGCCGACCGGGAACAAGACAAAGGGCGCGCGCACTGACCGGCCCGCAAGGCTTGCGGCAAAGGTTCTCGGTCAGGGGTGGGCCGCTCTCGCGCGATGCCGCGCGACCTTGTCATTCGCCGCGCGGCTGCCATCAAACAAGCGACTCTGGATTGCGGCGGGACTCTTGAAGCAACCGCATGGTGCTCCGGCGCACGCGAATTCCGAAACGCAACGGAATCGGATCGCCTTTCCGAGGGCGCCGTTCTGCTTTGTGGAACGTCAGGCGATGTTCTTGCTGAACCCGGGCGTGGCGCATACCGGGTAAATGCCTTGCTCGTCGGGTTTGGTGGGCGGTTCCATCTCCCAAGTGCAATCTTCGGCCTTCGGCGGGAAGAAGAAGTCGGACGAGGACGCCTGCTGCCACGTCACTTCTTTGCCGCTGTAGCACGAAAGCTGCCCCATGATGGCCACCAGGGTGCTTCGCGCCATATACTCGCCGCAGTTGATCGGCTTGCCCTCGCGGATCGACTTGAGAAACTGACGGTGCTCTTCGACGTAAGGATTGGGGTTCGGACCTTCAAACTTCCACGGCTTTTCGCCGGTGATGCGGCCCGCCAGGGGCAAGGCGGTTCCTTTGGAACCCATGATCACGCTCGACGTTTCGTTGTAACAATTCAGCGTGGTTCGGCACAAAGCGTAGAGCCGCACACCGTTGGCGTAGTGATACACAACGGAATGATGATCGAACACGTCGCCCAACAGATGTTGCGACGACGATCGGCCGCCCAGACCATGGCACCGCGCCGGCGGGGTCTCCTTCATGGCCCACGTCGCACGGTCGAGATTGTGAACGAGCGATTGCGTCACATCGTCGCCGCACAACCAGGAAAAGCGATACTGGTTGCCGTACTGGACTTCCAGCTCGCGGAGATCCTTGGGCCGCTGAATCGAGCCGTACGGCCCGCGAATGAAGTTCTCTTCGATCGCCACGATGTCGCCGATTTGTCCGTCGATCACCCGCTGGATCGTCTCGGAAATCGATGCTGAGAATCGGCTTTGCAAGCCCGAGAGCACGCCCAAATTCTTATGCCGCGCCTCTTCGCACGCCTGCTGAACCGCCTTGATCCCCGCAGGATCGATCGCATGGGGTTTCTCGCAAAAAACGTGTTTTCCGGCCGCGACGGCCGCCTTCACGTACATTGGATGAAACTTGGCCGCGCAGGCGATCAACACAACGTCGGACGCTTCGATCACGTGCTTGTAGCCGTCGATGCCGCCGAAGCAACGATCGTCATCGGCAATCACCTGTTCGGGCTTCGCTCGCTTCAGAGCATCGCGTTTTCCCACGGCCCGATCTCGAAATAAATCGCTCACCGCCGCCAACCGCACCGAGGCGTCGGCCTCCATTGCATCGGCCGCTGCGCCCGCGCAACGCCCGCCGGCGCCGATCATTCCGACCCGAATCACATCGCTGCCGGCGGCGTGCGCCGATCGCGCCAACGGCAACGTCGCGGCCGCGACTCCGCCAACGGCGGCCGCTCGCAGGAAGTCGCGACGCATGGGGAAGGCCGCATCGGCCGCATTCTTCGGGCGAGATCCTTGGAACATAGATGATTCTCCTAACGCGTTCGCCAAGCGGATAACTGGAAACTGCTCGAACACTGACAGGACAACACCAATGGCCGACATCGCCACCAGACGCGCCGACAAATCTGCTGCGAAGACAGCCTTCGCAACTGGCCGGCGAAATCAGGCTCAAAGGCGGGAAATGCCGTTGCAGACGGCTCGGCAAGTGATTCCAATGTACGAAGCCCGCCACCCCAATGCAACAGCCGCGCTGCCAAGGCCGAATTCCTTCGGGCGCCCATCGGCAGCAGGCTCGCAAACACCCAACAACCACAGGCGGGAACCCCATCGGCCGGCTGCCATCGCGGCGGCCCCATCGGCCGTTCCCGCCGAGGGAAGAACACCATGAAGAGCCTCTGCCGCAATCGTTGGGCTCTGTTGAGAAGTGTCGTCCGCGGCGGATCGTTCTACGACCCACCCCGCCGAGCCGGCAGCAGTTGGCGACATGCCTATCCCGAATGGCTTCGCGCGTTCAACGTCGGTTTCCGCCCGCTGCTCTCGGAACCCATTGCCGAAACGACGCCCGAGCGCCCCCAGCCGACTGCGGTCGATGCGAAGTAGCTCCCGGGTCTTCGCCGTTTTGCACACAAACCATCGGCCTGCCGCACCGCCTCGGCAGCGCCGCAGTACGGGATGGCCGACGGACAAGACTGGTTCACCCAAAGCTTTTTACACAACCCACCGACCCTGACACCCCACACTTCCCATCCCACCCCGCCACCCCAAACATTCTTGCTCTGGACTGCCGAGGTTGGTACATTCTCGCTTCTGGTGAGCATATCCTTGCATTAGTCAACCATCGCTTGCATCGCCCGAGGAAAGTCAGTCCGACGCCCGGGGGCGTCTGGGGGCCCGGCGCGAAGGGCGCGATCGGCTCCTGGGTAAAGCTCCTGTTTCCTCATTTTCTTTTCATATAACAACTTGCGTTTTCGACATGGAGGTCGGGCGTGGGCTTGTTTCAACGAACGTCGCCGCCCGCGTTTCCATCGCCGGGTAATACACAAAACACCGGCCAGCCCCGTTGGGGACTTGCGGCTCCTTTGCGGTTGCGCTTCGGCCGACGGCCGATCCGGATCAAGATTCTCATCGGGCTGACGCTATTGCTGTTGGTTGTCGGATTGTTGGCCGGCGGCGGTTTGTACACAACCTATGCCTACCGGGGTTTGGTCAAGAGCCTAAGTTCTCGCGTGGGCGAATTGCCCGTGGCCGCCGAACTGAACCAGCACGTCAGCGATCTGCGCGTCACGTTGGGCGAATTGCACGGACTGCACATGGCCTACCGGCTCCAGCCCCATAGCGTGCCAACAGGTTCCGGCGAACGACTGCCGGCGCGGTTATGGCTGGTCCGAGATCTGTTCCGCAGCCAAGTTGACGAAGTGATCGAGACCCTCGGTCGCTATCGGCGTCAACTCGAGCACAAGCTCGAAGCGGATTTCCAGATTGCCGACAACGCGCCCGAACGCAGGACCGTTGAAGCCATCCAAGCCGCGCTACGGGTGGTGCGAGAAACGACCGACGACCCAAACTGGATGCTCGAGGGCGATCGGGTCGCCCAACTCGACCGCGAGTTGGCCCGCCTGCAATCGCTTTCCGCCCAACTGCCTAGCCACTTGCACAGCAAGTTGGCGGGGTTCTCCGACGAGGTCCGCGGCGAGTATCGAACGCTGATCGTCGGCACCTGGCTGATGAGCATCATTACCGGCATGCTGCTGGCGCTGCTTGTTCACTTGTTTTTCCGCTGGGTCTTCATGCCGCTGAAAGTGCTGATCAACGGATCGCGCCGCGTGGCCGGCGGCGATTTCGACCATCGCATCGAGCTGAACACCGGCGATGAGATGGCCGTGCTGGCGCAAGCCCTCAACGACATGACTGCCCGTTTTCAGGCCATTCGCGACGACCTCGACCGGCAAGTGCAAGAGCGAACCAAGCAAGTGGTGCGCAGCGAACAACTGGCCAGCGTCGGGTTCCTGGCGGCCGGCGTGGCGCACGAGATCAACAATCCGCTGGCATCAATCGCGATTTGCGCCGAATCGCTCGAAGGGCGTCTGCAAGACGTGCTGCGCGGTCGAAAGGAGCAATCGTCCGAGCACAGCCCGGCGCCGTCCGCCCCGCCCGACAGCGCGGACGAACGATCGAATTCTGACGAACAGGTGGCGCTCCGCTACTTGCGGATGATTCAGCAAGAGGCCTTCCGCTGCAAAGAGATCACCGAGAAATTGCTCGACTTCGCCCGAGTCGGGCCCACTCGACGGCAAGAAGTGGAAATCGGCGAGTTGGTTCAAGGGGTGATCGAGATGGTGCGGCACATCGGCGCCTATCAACGGGCCCATATCGAATTCGTTCAAGGATGCCCGTTGATCGTCGCCGTCAATCCGCAGGAGATCAAGCAGGTTGTGTTGAACCTGTTGACCAACGCGCTCGACAGCCTGGACGAATCCGGCAGTGTGACGATCTCGCTGGCCAAACGCGGCGATTGGGCGGAACTGATCGTCGCCGACACCGGCTGCGGCATGGATTCCGAGGTGCTCGAACACGTGTTCGAGCCTTTCTTCACCCGCCGCCGCGCCGGTCAGCGTCAAGGAACAGGATTAGGGCTGTCGATCGCTTATCGCATCATCTCCGATCACGGTGGGGCGATTGAAGGCGAGAGTCCGGGGCCCGACGCCGGTTCGACCTTCCGAGTTCGTTTGCCGCTGGCGCACACCGCAACTTGGTCGCGAGCGGCATAAGCTTGATGCACCGTCTCCGAATGATAAGACCGGCGGCCACTGAACGAGGACGTTCTTGGCAACCGAAAAGTCGCGCAATCAAGTGACCGACCATTTTCCGACCCGATTATGAGGAGCGCCGTTGCCATGACGATCAGCCCGCACCGACGCCTTAAGCTGCTTTTCGCCGACGACGAACCATCTCTGCAAGAGCTGATGCGTTGGGAACTGCCACGGCTCGGGCACGAAGCCACGATCTGCCCCGACGGCGCGACCGCCTTGGCGGCGCTGGAGCGCAACCACTACGACTGCGTGTTGGTCGATCTCGACATGCCGGGGGCCAACGGAATCGAGGTGATCGCCCGGGCCAAGCAGCTTTCGCAAGAAACGGAAGCGATCGTGCTTACCGGCAAGAGCTCGCTGGAAACGGCGGTGGCCGCGCTCCGCCATGGCGCGTTCGATTACCTGACCAAGCCCTGCCGATTGGTCGAAATTGAGCGGGTGCTCAACCGCGTGGCCGACAAGCGCGAACTGACCAACAAGTATCGTGCGCTGAAAGCGCGGCTTGATCGCATCGAAGGAGAACCTCGACTGATCGGCGAATCGGAGTCGATGCAGCGCGTTCGGCAATTGATCGCATTGGTCGGGCCAAGCGATTCCAACGTGCTGATTCTCGGCGAAACCGGGACGGGCAAGGAACTGGCCGCCCGAGCCGTTCACGATCACAGCGCGCGGGCCAGCGGCCCATTCGTGCCGGTCAACTGCGGCGCCCTGCCCGAGAACCTGATCGAAAGCGAGTTGTTCGGCCACCGCAAAGGCGCGTTCACCGGTGCAGACGAGCATCGCGTCGGGTTGATCGAAGTGGCCAACGGGGGCACCCTCTTCCTCGATGAAATCGGCGAACTGCCCAAGGCGATGCAGGCGAAACTGCTGCGATTTCTCGAAAGCGGCGAGGTGCGCCGCGTTGGCGAGAACGAGCCTTTTCGTTGCGATGTCCGCGTGGTTTCGGCCACGAATCGCCGGCTCGACGAGATGGTTGCTGCCGGGGAATTCCGCGAAGACCTTTGGTTTCGCATCAACACCTTCGAGATCGCCCTGCCCCCGCTCCGCGATCGCATGGACGACATCGAACTGCTTGCCCGTCACTTCTTGGCACGGCGCGGAACACACCTGGGCGCTGACGATCCGGTATTCGATCCTGACACTGCCGCCACGCTCAAGCGTCACAGTTGGCCCGGCAACGTGAGGGAACTAGCCAATGTGATCGAGCACGCGTTGATCCTCTGCGAGCATCCACCCATCCGGCAAGAGCACCTGCCGCAGCGATTCTGTGCGCCGAAGCCCAGCGCCGCCAAACCAGTTCCTTCCATCAATCTCCGCGAACTCGAAGCGCATGCCATCCACGAGGCGCTGAGCCGGCACAACGGAAACAAAGCGAAGGCGGCTGAGGAATTGGGCATCAGCCTGAAAACGCTTTACAACAAGCTGAATCAATCCCAAACCCTCGGCAAGACTGGGTGAGATTGAAACTGCCAGCCGCTCACCACAGGTCGGTGCAGCAAAGAAAGCAGCCAATGGCGCAACGAAACGGCCCGAGACAGGTCGGCGCGATTTTCGGCCGCTCTTGATCGTCCGCGGTTTTTTCAGGTCGAGGGTCGCGGCTCGGCGCCGCCGAGCGAGTGAACCATCCGCTTCAACTCGGCGAGCTCGCGATCGTAACCGCCGCAAAGAATCGGAAAACGATACCAGCTTCGCGGATCGAGGTTCTCGTCGTCCAAGTGGAACGACGGCGCGTAGCGCTCGCGCTTCCATTGATTGCGGCACCACAGCCGAAAGAAGCGATCGACCCAAAGGTGAATCTGTCCAGCCGTGTAGTCCGCGAAGATCGGCCGGACCGTCCGAAACACCTCGATCGGCGACAGACGGTCGCGAATAGCCGCCCGCTCAATGGCGTCAAGCACGGCATACGGCATCAGGTCATCTTCATCCGTCTGGTGGCGATCGGGCGGGCGCAACTCGGCTGTCGGCGCCTGCCGCGTCACATCGGCCAATTCGGCAATCGGCCCCAGCGCCTCGGGCCCAGTTGCTTGAAGCCATCGCAACCATTGCAGCAAGAAGGCCTTGTCGATGCCGGCGATCGGACTGAGCCCCCCGCAGGTGTCGCCGTCCATCGTTGCGTAGCCAACGGCCGCCTCGCTGCGATTGCTGGTGGCCAGCAACAGCGCGCCCTCGACATTGGCCAAGAGCCAAACACTCGGGCCGCGGGCTCGGGCCTGAATGTTCTGCAAAGCCGCGTCGTCGCGTTGCCAGTCGAGCGGGCGACCGAGCACCTTCTCCACCGCTTGCACATACCCATCAACGAACTGATCCACGTCGATGATCGAAAACCTTGCGCCCACGGCCTGCGCCACCCGACGGGCGGCCTCGCGGGTCACTTCGCTGCTGTTCCGCGTTGCCTGATAAACGCAGTGCAAGAGCCGGCCCACCGCTTCGCGCGGCGACTGAACGCCGCCCAGCCCGTCGATGTGCCTCAATGCGGCCAAAAACCCTTCTCGCCCCAACTCGCGCCAGGCCCACTGCACCATCATGGCCGAAAGGCACGTCACGGCCGACGAGTCGGCCCCGCCGCTAAGGCTTACGACAAAGCCCTTCGACCGACTTTTGCGCAAATAGTCGAATAAGGCAAGCGGCACGGCGCGGGCGAACTCCTCGTGCTTCACCCGATCGCTTTGCTCCCAGGCGTCGGCCGTTGGCTGGGCGGGCTCGGGGGGAACCTCGGGCCAGCGAAATTCAACCTCCACCTCGTTCGGCGATCGATCGCCTAAACGCGGTTGGTAGCTAACCGACTGCGCCGCGGCCATCCGCGTGGCTTGCACGTCCAACACGGCCGAGGTCAACACGAAAGGCCGATAGGAAAAACGAGGCCCCAATGCCAAGAGCTTTCCGCCGGAGGCCAAGATCGAACCCCCGTCGTAAATCACGCGTCCGGCCTCGTTGCCCAAAAGATTCGCGTAAACGTAGCTGAGGTGGAACGCCCGCGATCCCTCGACAACCATCCGTTTGCGGACTTCGTGCTTGCCGAACGCGAAATGGCTGGCGCTGGGATTGAGCACGACATCGACAGCCTGTTCGGTCATGGCCGCCGCGGGCCTGCCGGCCACCCAGGCGTCTTCGCAAATCTCGAAACCAATCCGCACGCCGCCGCAATGAAACACCAAATCGCCAATCGGATAGTCCGCACCGCCCACGGTGATCGAATCGCGAACGCGAGAAGGCCACGGCTTGAACCATCGTGGTTCATAATGAAGTCCGTCGCCCGAAAGGTATCGTTTCGCTGCGAAACCCACAATCGCCCCGTCCACCAACAGACAAGCGCAATTGAACAATGCGTGCCGATGAAGCAAGGGCAAACCGACGCAGGCGACCAGTCCGCGCGCAGCGGGAGCAACTTCCTGAAGAACCTCCAAGGCGGTTGATTGCACGCCCGAGCTAAGCAAGGCGTCTTCGCAGCCATAGCCGGTAATGCAAAGCTCCGGCAAGCAAAGCAGCGATATCCCGGCATCGCGGGCGGCTTGAAATGCGCCAACGATATGGGCGGAATTGCCCGACCAATCGAGCGGCGTTTGATTGAGCACCGCGGCGGCGGCGCGAATGCGCGTCATAAGACCCCCTGTTGTTCGCCACGGGCCCAACGCAACACTCTGGGGCGTCGGCAGCCATTTGGGCCCATCGCGATGAAGGCACTAACCTGAACAATTGACAGTCCCAACCCGGTGGCCGGCGCAGAGCCTGATCAGCCGGAATGCCGACTGCACCGCGAATCTATGCATCTTACGACATCGCCTGTGCGGGTTGAAGCGCCCGCACTTTCAGCAAAGAAACCGTTGCAGAAAGACGCTCGAAGACATCTATCCTCTTCCTAATCTTTCACCGGCAATTCGCCAAAAAATGCCTGGACGGCAACACGCCTTGACGAAGAAACCTCGGGCAAGGCAGCCGCTTTGGTCGTCTCCCTCCGTCTATCTGGTTCTCCATCGCGAATTTTTGAGCGACTTTGCATTACCGGCAAAAACTCCGAGGGCGAAGCAAGGCACGATCTTTGTGCCACGGTCGATTCCTTTCTTCGCGTCTGGTTCCGGTTCGAGCCGCGGCAATAACTCAGTTCGAGGGCGCACCGTTGAATGCGCATCATAAGGCGATCCGCCCCCTCGGCCGTGCTTCTCGATGCCCGATGTTTCGAATACACTGTCTGAGTCTCGTTGATTCGACAGGAAGAACGCGGCGAAGTCCTGCCCGTTTGCCCCGTCGGGGGGAGTTGCGCCCATGCCGACGCAGACTATCACCGGCCGTCGCTTCGACACAGGCCAACCCGTGCGGCTGCATTGGCGAGGCAATCGAATCGAGCGCGTCGAGTACCTCCGTTCCGACGAAACCGCACGCCGGTTGCCCTTCCTGGCCCCCGGCCTGTGCGATTTGCAGGTCAACGGTTGCGCCGGTCGCGAGTTCGCCTCGCCCGAATTGCGTCCCGCCGATGTCCGGGCCGTTGCCGATGCATTGTTGCGCATGGGCGTCACTCGCTTCTGCCCGACAGTCACCTCGCAATCGCACGACGTAGTCGCCCACGCGCTGGCCACGATCTCCCAAGCATGCCGAGCCGACGCGGATTTGGCCCAGCGGGTTGCCGGAATCCACCTCGAAGGGCCCTACATCTCCGCTGCCGATGGCCCCCGCGGGGCGCATCCCAGGCAGCATATCCGTCCTCCTGATTGGGACGAGTTCGTTCGTTGGCAAGCATTGGCCGACAACCGCATCGTTCTAGCAACGATCTCGCCCGAGTACCCGTCGTCGCCCGAGTTCGTGCGGCGGGCCACGGCCGCAGGCGTCATTGTTGCCTTGGGCCACTTGTCGGCAACGCGCGACCAGATTAGCGCAGCGGTCGATGCCGGGGCGACGCTTTGCACGCACCTGGGCAATGGCGCGCACCCCACACTTCCGCGCCATCCGAACTACCTTTGGGATCAGCTCGCCGAAGATCGACTGACGGCCGGCTTGATCGCCGACGGGTTCCACCTGCCCGATGAAGTGCTCAAGGTGTTCCTTCGCGCCAAGCAGCCGGAGCGTTGTTTCCTTGTCAGCGACATGGCGGCCCAAGCGGGATTGCCTCCGGGCCGTTATCGTGGAGGCTTGTGCGAGGTCGAATTGCTGCCTGAAGGAAAGCTCGTCATTGCCGGCCAGCAGCAACTCCTCGCCGGCGCGGCGGCGGCGCTGGGGGTTGGAATCGCCCGAGTCATGCGCGCCGCCGGCCTAACGCTTGGCGAGGCCGTTCGATTGGCGTGCCACCATCCCCGGCGAATCGTCGGACTTCTGACGGCAGAATTCACGCCCGGCGATCCGGCGGAATGGGTTCTGTTCCGCGTCAATCTCTCCAGTTCGGACAACCGTGGCCTATTTGCCGTTGAGCAGGTGGTCGTCGACGGCCGTCTCGTCTTGCCGGAAACATCCACAACGCCAGCATAAATGACTCAGCAACGTCGACAACCGTAAGAATCGCATCCGAGAGCGTCTCAAGGGCGACAGTCAATCGGCTGCACCACAGTATCACCAACCCAACGAGCTCGGCATTCGTCGGAAAATCGGGCCTTTGCGTAGCCCCCGCGATTGGCCAAAAGCCAACGAGCAGCAGGGGTGGGTTGCACGGCGGCGTTCCACGAGCATAATACCCCCGACAGAAAACGCAAACCGGACTGCCGATCGGTCCCCATTAAACCGGAGCGAGAACCATGCCCGAAAGCAGCACAGCCGTTGTAGCGATCATCATGGGAAGCGACAGCGACTGGCCAAAGATCAAGCCGGCCGCTGCCGCACTGGAGGAGTTCGGCGTACCCTACGAAGTGCGCGTAATGAGCGCGCACCGCACCCCGGCTTTGGTTCAGCAGTACTCGACGATGGCCGCCGCCCGCGGCCTGAAGGTCCTGCTTGCCGCTGCGGGCGGGGCGGCGCACCTGGCCGGCGTGATCGCAGCGCATACGACCTTGCCGGTAATCGGCATTCCGGTCGCCACGGAGTTGGCCGGCGGGCTCGATTCGCTGCTGTCGATGGTGCAGATGCCGGGCGACGTGCCCGTTGCGACGGTCGCTGTCGGCGGCGGTGGGCCTCGCAACGCGGGCCTATTCGCCGTCGAGATCTTGGCACTGAGCAATCCGTCGCTCCAAGAACGCTTGAAAGAGTTCAAGCACCGACTCGTCGAGAAGGTCTCGGAAAAAGACGCTGCCCTACAAGCCCAACTCGGCAAGTGACCGAATCGGGCAGCCGCCGACCCAACCGCCGCGATTGCCGTAGCATCGTCGCCTCTGTGCGGTCGTCGCCGATCCCCCTTGGCCCCCCACTTCAACCTGTGGGGTTTTCCGCCGTTGAGGTGATCGGGGAAACGTTCAACAACCTGGACCTGTTGGCGTCGCCCACAACTGCTGTGCAGCGGCTTGGCCCAGTCTTCGTATTCGCGTGCGTGTTTTCTGCGATTGTCGCGCTGTGCGAAGCCGGGCTGGGCAAGGGCGTTTTGCTCGATCACCCGTTTGCGTCCCTCGACCAACCCGGCCTCGCACAGAGCTGCCCGCGGTTGACGGCGCCTCCCGCGGTCGCGTGTTGACTGCGAATCGTTGCACCGACTCCTTTCTCGCCTTTTTTGGGCAAGCATTGACAACAACTCAATCGCCCGACTTCGCCGACCCACCGGGTTGTCGTCAACGACCCATCCCACAGAACCCGCGGGCGGAGCGTGCCCGACCGGCCCTGGCTCCTTTCGGGCCGGGCCGGTCAGACTGGTCCACTCGAGCAACACTGGCCGTCGTAGAACGACTCAGAAATCAATCCCCAAATACAGCCCCGGTCGGCTATAGTAGAAGCCGGCATGGGGTTGCGGCCGCACAACGCACGGAGGGGCAACGTAAACCGGCACGGCCGTCACCGGACGGCTGACCACCACCGGCACCGGTCGATAGACATGAACAGGCTTCGCCACGTGCCGATAGATCGGCGCCACTTGCTGATGCCGATTGACCTCGACGTAGGTCGAGCGGTAGTAATTCGGCCGAGAAACCTCGTGGTAGTGGCTGCGGTAGTATTGATCGGCCGTCGCCTGGGAGGCCGAACCGATCAGACAAACAGGAACAAACAGGAGAGACAGCCAGCGATTCATCGTTCCATTCCTTTCGCTTCGGGAGGGCGGGATTCACGCGTCGAACGGATGCCGCGGCTGGATCGCTCGCATTCGACGCCAACGATTCAATTGTTTGAGCAATTGGCGCGCCAAAAAACGAGCGTTCTTCAACTTGTTTCCCTAAAATCACTTAGAACAACGGATGATAAACAAGCAAGCGAAAAGACAGGGACTGTGTACTCAAATGGACTGCTGGTGTGTCAATAACGCAGCGCCTGTGTTGCGCCGCGTCAGCAACAGTGCCACGTCCCAAGGCAGTTGCGACCGGCAAGACAATGGCTGCGGCTCCCCTCGGAACAACAATGCTCGGGGCCGGACGGCCCGATGAAACCAGTGCCTACGGACGATCAATGGAAGATCACCAATCACAGCCTTGGCTGCACATCGTGCTCTACCGCCCCGAGATTCCCTACAATGCGGGCAACGCAGGCCGAACATGCGTCGCTTTGGGGGCCAAGCTCTGGATGGTTCGCCCGCTGGGCTTCACCATCGACAGCAAGCACATCCGACGGGCGGGCCTGGATTATTGGAAGCACCTCGACTACCAAGTCGTCGACGACTGGCCGCAGCTCTGCTCGCTGCTGCCGCCTGAACGGATGTGGTTCTTCACCAAGCGAGCGCAACGCCCGCACATCCAGGCCCAATTTGCGCGCGGCGACGTGTTGGTGTTTGGCAGCGAGTCGAGCGGGCTGCCCGAGGAGATCCTGAGCACTTCACCGGCGCACTGCCTGCGATTGCCGATGCGTCCGGTGGTTCGCAGCCTGAATTTGGCCGTCAGCGTCGGCGTGGCCGCCTACGAGGCGTGGCGGCAGTTGGGCGGCACTAGCGAAATCCGCTGATCTGCGTGCGTTCCCGGAACGCCCTCTTGCCGTTCGACGGTGTCCCGCGTCGGACGATTCATGGGACAAACGCTGTGCGGCGTTTCGCCGATTATGCGCGCAACGCACCCGCTCAACCGCCGGCGGCCATAGCACCGTCGAGATCAACAGCCACCCGCCACACACCCTGCGCGCGGCCCGAAAGATCGTTCACTTCCACAATGGTGCCGTGCAGACGAACATCACCACTGGCCACCTCAAAATGGGTAGGGGTGAAGGTCAGAGCAGCTTCCCGAACGCGATCGATGCGACGGCCGAGAATGCTGTGATGCGGCCCGGTCATGCCGACATCGCATTGGAACGCCGTGCCGCCGGGCAAGACTTGTTCGTCGGCCGTAACGACATGGGTATGAGTGCCCAGCACGGCGCTCACTCTTCCATCGAGATACCGGCCCATCAACTGCTTGTCGCTGGTGGCTTCGGCGTGGAAATCGACCAATGCGAAACGTCCATCCCAAGCAGGCAGATCCAAATCGTTTGCCGAGACGCGACACGCCTCGGCCAGAAGCCGATCGGCGGCGCGAAACGGGCAATCGACCGGCGGCATGAATGTTCGCCCGAGCAGGCAGCACACCAAAACGCGATGGCCGGCCGCGGTCGTTGCCACGACCCATGATCGCCCAGGCGCCTCGGGCGGGTAGTTGCCCGGACGGACAATCGGCTCTGAAGCCAATAACGGCATGATTTCACGGCGTCGATAAACGTGGTCGCCCATCGTCAAAACGTCGATCTCTGCCTGCCGCAGGGCGGTGTAGATTTCAGGCGTCAGTCCGGAACCGCCGGCAGCGTTTTCCGCGTTGGCAACAACCAGGTCGAGCCTTTCTCGCTTGCGGAGCATCGGCACAACGCGCGAGCAGACGGTGCGCCCCGGGCCGCCCACGATGTCGCCGATGAGCATCATTCGCATTCAATCACCCCCTGCAACATCACGACGACTACGCTTCCCCGACTATAACCGCGCATTCTGTTTGGAAAAGCAGCACGCTCTTCGGCAGCGCCGACAAGCGGCAAAGCGAGCTCACCGAAGCCAACACAACGCCGAATGGAAACGACCGATAACGACGCAGGCGTTCAATACGATCGGCGATCAAGGCCGCTCCACGATTGCCTCGACACCGCCGCCGCACCTGCGGGCGCGATTGTTTTCAACGAATCCGCGGAAAACGGGAAGCAGCCGCAGCGGGTAAAACGCACAATGGGCCGCTTCGGCGCAACGGCGGCCGCTTTGCTCATTGTGCAGACCAGTTCCGACAATCCGACGGCTGCCGACCGTTCCCGACGCCCGAATCCCACCGGCGGCCGGGCGACAAGCATCGTCCCGCCGGCCCGCATGGCGACGAAAGCGTCCTCGGCAATGAGCATCAGAACGACCGTGGCCACACGCGAGCCTGAACACGGCTCGGCAGTCCTTGAATCCGCAAGAAGCCCTCGGCATCGGTTTGGTTGTAGCTTCCACCGCCTTCCATTGTGGCAATGCCTTCGTCGTAGAGGCTGTTCGGGCTGCTCCGCCCGGCGACGGTGATGTTCCCCTTGTAAAGGCTGAGCACGGCCTCGCCGTTGACCGGTTTTTGGGCCTCCCGAATCATGGCCATCAGCGCATCCATCTTGGCATGATACCAGAAACCGTAGTACACCATTTCCGCAACCTCGGGGCTGAGCCGATCGCGCAAATGGGTGAGGTCGCGGTCGAGGGTCAACTGCTCGACGATGCGATGAGCCGTGTACAACAAGGTCATGCCCGGGGCCTCGTACACACCGCGGCTCTTCATGCCGACAAAACGGTTTTCGACCATGTCGATCCGCCCGATCGCGTTGCGCCCGCCGATCCGATTCAGCTCTTTCACCAATTCAGCGGCCGACAATCGCCGGCCATTGACGGCCGTTGGAACGCCCGACTCGAACGCCACCGTCACCTGCTCGGGCTTGTCCGGGGCCTGCTGCGGCGAAACGGTCATGCCGAATTCAACCAGTTCGCATCCATTCACCGACAAATCTTCCAACCGCCCCGCCTCATAACTGATATGCAGGCAGTTCTCGTCCGAACTGTACGGCTTCGACGCCGTCGCTTTGACCGGAATGTTTCGCTGGCGACAGAACTCGATCATCTCACTCCGCCCGGGGAACTGGCGGCGAAACTCCTCGATGCGCCACGGAGCGATTACGGCC
Source organism: Thermoguttaceae bacterium (assembly GCA_029975295.1). Taxonomy (GTDB): domain Bacteria; phylum Planctomycetota; class Planctomycetia; order Pirellulales; family Thermoguttaceae; genus JARKPK01. The sequence goes on from JARKPK010000165.1 coordinate 34,171, forward strand.
ATGCTCGGCTGAAGAGCGTCGGCCGCCAACTGGAACCGGCATTGGTCGTTGCCTTTGCCCGTGGCGCCGTGGGCGAAGGCCTCGGCGCCCACCTCGCGCGCCACTTGCAGACACACTTTGGTGATCAGCGGTCGAGCGATCGAGGTGCCCAACAAGTACACGCCCTCATACTTAGCCTGCCATTGCATCACCGGAAACGCCAAGTCGCGGCACAGTTCTTCCTGGGCGTCGATGATGCGGGCCGACTTCGCCCCAACATTCTTGGCCTTCTCCAAAATCGCCTGGCGGTCTTCGCAGGGTTGCCCCAGATCAACGTAAACCGCATGCACCTCGTAACCTCGCTCGATCAGCCAACCAAGAATCACCGATGTATCCAGACCGCCGGAATAAGCCAGTACGCAGCTCGGCATCGCTCACGCCTTTCCATTCTCTTGAACAACAAGCGCCGATCAATTGCAGCCTCGTCAACCGGCCGGCCGTTCGGGGCACAATCATCGACAAACGAATCCGCTCCGACCATCGCCGTCAACCAACGGTCGCAGAAAGCAACTATTGTCGATTCAGGGCGGTTTCACTGCAAGAGGGCAGGCAGAAGAGCGCCGCCGCGATGCCCGCACAGGCCGCATTGCTCAGGGTGTTGGGGACCGGCAAAAACGGGAATAGACCCGGCGGAATAGGCTTGCCCAAGGCAAGCAAAGGCCCAAACACGGGATTCGCGCAGGCCGGCGACGCCGGCAGCCAGGCAACCGGGCGACAACCGCCAGCCCGGGGAATTGCGAGCTTATTGCCTACCCGCCATTACTCGTCGCGACGACTAGCCGCCTGTTGGAGCCATTGTGCCCGAAGCAGCATTGCCGGCCGGACCAACTCGGGAGCATCGCCGCGGTACACTTCGATGGCCGCCGGCGCGTCTCCCAACCGTTCGAGCACGCGCGCCAAATTGTAGCGAGCCGCCGCCGTCCACGCGCGATCGGCGTCGACCGGCAGCACGCGTTCTTCCAAGTAGTGCCGTGCCGAGGAAAATTTGTCGCGCTCGTAGGCCAACAGGGCCAGCCAATAGGTGGCATCGAGTTTGGTGCGCTGCGCCAGTTGCACCTGAAGGTTGATCAATGCCTCGATCTGCGCAATCTCCGCTGCGCGACGATCCTCGGGAATCTGGGCAATCCGTTTTTCCTCTTGGGCGACGATCTTTCGCAATTCTTCGCGCATATCTTCGTTGGCCGGGCGCGCCTGTTGGTACCACGACGAGGCACTGTCTTCGCCGACGAGCTTGCCTTTCAGGTGAAGCAAGCGCCCCCGGCGAAGCGGCACCGAGTTGCCGTCGCCGTAGAAATAGCTGAGCGAGAGCAACCGTTGAATCACCTGATCTTTGCTGAATGCCGCACGAATGTGCAACGTGCTCCAGGGCAACTCCCAAAGCGCAACGTCAGTCACATGCCGAATCTCGCGCCAACGGGCAGCCCGCGACGACGGCGAAGTGCTGAGAACGACTCGATCCATTCCGGTCAAGCGCGACTCGATCAAGCGGCTTCGCAACGACACGGAAAAGGGCGAAGCGTCGAGCAACACGATCACGCGGTTGAGTTGTTCCGACCGAACCGGATAAGCCCGGCCGCCGGGCCCCTCGATATCGAGTTGGCGAAGCAAAGCGACGTCTTCAGCCAACTCAGCCAAGGTGGCGGGCTCAATGCCCAGGCGGCCATCGCTCCAGCTCAAGCCGTCTCGCTTGACCAACGGCACACGCAGCAGCGGATCGAACACGTACACTTTGTCGCCGCTGAGCACACCGACCGCCCAAGGCTTCGGCGCCCCTGCTTCGTCGGCCAGCGCCAACACGGCTGCTTCAATTCCCAATTGACGGGCCAACAAAAGGAACACCCCGGCCCGCTCCCAAACCGATCCTCGCCCGTAAAGCAACGTTTCCCACGGAACCTGCGGCACATCGCTTGGGTTGCCGTCGGCCGTCAGATCGTCGCCGATGTTCCGCATCGTCCAGTCGAAAAGAGATTGGGCGCGGCTCAAGTCGTCAAGCCGATCGCCATGAGCCCATCGGGCAACATCGCGCATCCAGACAGCCTCGACCAGTGCGAAACCGTCGTAGTCGTCGAAGCTCAACGCATCGAGCCGCCGGAGCTGGGGCAATTCTTGCAACGGCGCGGGCAGCGATTTGAGCATCGGATCGGCGGTCCAGCTGGCGTCTTTTGCAGAAGCCCCTTGCATCCAGAGATTCAGCCGATCGACGATTTGCCTGAGCACCGGCGGCTGCGGCCATGTGGCCCACAGCGGGTCCTTCTGCGCGCGCCGCAATGCTTTTTCCGGATTCTGGGCGATGTCCATCCGCCGCACAACATCGGCGAACACACCGCCCGCGTCGAACTCTTCCAACGCGCTGAGGCTGCTCACGGCCGAAGCGAACAAATCGTCGCGATAGACGCGTTCGGCTCGGGCACGGCTCGCAGCGCCCCCGGTGGAACCCTGCCGGCCACAACCACACAAACCGGCTCCGGCCAACACCGGCAACCAAGCCAGAAGACAAAGCGTCCATCCGCGTACGGCAACATTCATGAACCGCTCTCCACCACGCTGCGCAAGGCCAACAAGCGATCAATCATGGCGGGCATGCCGCTAAGCGGAACCATGTTCGGACCATCGCTCCATGCCCGATCGGGATCGGGATGCGTTTCAAAAAACAACCCGTCAACTCCAATCGCAACCGCTGCGCGGGCCAGCGGCTCGACCATCGCCCGACAGCCGCCAGTGGCCGTTCCCAATCCCCCGGGCCTTTGAACGCTATGCGTGGCGTCGAAGACGATCGGCGCGCCCAGCGCCCGCATCTCGACCAACGCCTGCATGTCGTTCACCAACCGCCCATACCCGAAAAAAGTGCCCCGTTCGGTCAGCAGCACGTTCGAACACCCGCCGCTGGTCACCTTTTCCACAACGTGAGCCATGTCGCCCGGGGCGAGGAACTGGCCTTTCTTCACGTTCACCGCCCTGCCGGTTGCAGCCGCCGCAAGCAACAAGTCGGTTTGCCGACACAAAAAAGCCGGTATTTGCAGCAAGTCGCACACTTGGCCCACCGGCCCCGCCTGATCAGGCAGATGGACGTCGGTGGTGACGGGCACGCCAAACTGCTCGCGAATACGCTGCAAAATCGCCAGGCCCCGATCTAGCCCCGGTCCGCGTGCCGACGATCCGCTCGTGCGATTCGCTTTATCGAAAGACGCCTTGAATATCAACCGAACGGGCCGTTCGGCCGCCATACGAACCAATTCCGCGGCGATCTCGATGGTTCGTTCTTCGCTCTCAATCACGCAAGGACCGGCAATCAGCAACAGCGGCTCACCGCGGCCACAGCGATACGGTCCAACCGTGGCTGGATTTTGAGGCGGGGTTTTAAAATTCGGCGCCATGGCAATTCATCAATGCGATGATGAAACACTGCTCGTTCAACTTGTCTTGCCGACCGAAGCACCGGACTTCGGCGCAAAACTCCTTGCCCATGTTGTGACGGGTACCAGTCATTCCGGCAAGGGGGCGAAGAGAAGACGACGTGACGCCCTGCACTCTCCCCTGCCCCGCCATGCCGCTGACCGACGGCCTGCGGTTGGCGCCCCACAGTCGGGACCATCCGCGCCACGTCATCCCCCGCCACGGCTGGCGCCCACGCTGCGCACGATTCCAGCCCCAGCCCGCCCTCGCCAACCGAGCCCCGCCCCCCGGGCTGCCACTCACTCAGAATGACCGTCGATGCGCCGCGCGCCAAGTTCCACCCCTAATCGGAACGATAGTCGCGACACGGCCGCCGACCGTTCGAACAAATTGAACGATAGCAACAGTCCACCGCTATCGAGATCGAGCTCGTGACACCGGCGCGCCCGCGACCGTTCGCCGCAGCAAAACCTTCAATGGCCGGCAACGCGATCCGAGAGTATTCGCCCACATCAACCTCCTGTACGCAACAGCAGCACGGGATAGCATGTGAGTTCTTTGTTATGAACGAATTTGGTTTCGACCGGGCGGAGCTGCCCCCCTGACGACCGTAAACCACCGGCAAGACCATCGTGGCGGGCCCCCGCACATCGAAAAATCTCAACGAGCCTTCCATCCGCATGTCGGCCATGCGCTGGGCCGAGCCCTGTGTTCGCCACCCCTACACGTCGGATATCCCGCCCAATCCACAAGATTGGCCACCCGGTCTAGCTTCAACGTTCAGCCGATACCAACGCCGCTCTACCCAAGCCCCGAGGTGTCGCCTGCATTCCCCCGGAGTTGTTCTTTCACCGAACACCCAATACAGCAGAATCAAACAGATCGATGCTGACCACTCTCCGGTCCCAAGGGCGCAACCGAAGGCGAAACAAGCCGCAACCCCTTTGCCAATTACGCATTAGGCGCATCCGCAAGCATCATTTCCGGTATTGGCACGCCAGATGCGTAGACGGTTAATCGTGGCCGTCGGCACCGCTGGCGACCCAATCGAAAGTCTGGCCCGTGGGGCTTCTGACGTCGGTTTCCGGACGGTTGCCTTGCCCTTATCGTCCGGAATGCCACTGTGGGAGGTGGCACGTCGGAGGCCCCAATTTTTTTGTAAATATCTGGCGCTCATCGGCCATGAACTACGCTTTCAGTGGGACCAGAGTGCGGTTCTTGTTCGCGTTCGGCGATCCAATCGCCGCGCTTGCCGCAAGCATTCGATGAGTCGGCCTGGCGGTGGGGCGGTGCCGGCCGTTCACACGGACTCGCACTGGAAGACAGCGAATTCGATCGGGAGAGCCGGGCGACCGTTTTTCATTTCAGATGTGGCAGGCAGCGGAGTGGAGCTTTAGCCAGTTCCCTCGGGCCTGGCGCCCGCGCCCCCCCATTGCAAACCGCAAGCCGAACCAACCATCCCTCGTTCGCGTGCGAGGACGTCTCATGGCCGTCAAAACCGAATCGCGCGACACCGTCGAAACTCCGGCTCCGGCAGCGCCACAGGAGAATCAAGGGCGGTTCGCCGGCATCGCCGTCGCCGCACAGAAATGGGGGCTGACCATCGTTGCCCTCAGTCTGCTGGCCGCAGCGATCGCGGTGGCCCTAAACCGCTCGGAAACGGCTTCGGTCACCGATCCCGGAACGACGCAGCCGCCACCGGCCGAAGTCGATTTGGGTCGCTTCGCCGTAGCGCCGATCAATTCGGGCAGCACTTCGCCCGCGATGGTCGAGTTCCAACTCCACGTGACCTTGGCCGATCAGCGCGACGGGCCGGCGCGTCATCAGCTTGAGGTGCGGCAATTCCGAGTGCGCCAACACGTTGAAGAGCTGCTCCGCCGAGCCACCATCGACGATTTCGACGACGCAACGCTTGTCGGCCTGAAGCGGCAGATTCAAGCGCAAATCAACGACTGCCTTGAGCTTCAGGCCGTGCGCGATGTGATCATCACCGATCTGCGGCTGACGAAATGACGCCGCGTGATCCGGCGTTCGAAAGACGCGCTACTCCGCGTCCCAAGATTCATCCGCTTCGTTCGCATGCGCCAGAGCGCGCAAGAAATCGATCGCTTCGCTGAGCGTCGGAACATTCATGCCCACCTGCCGTCCGGCGGCGTCGCATTGGGCCAACAGGACCAACTCGTCGAAGCTCTCGTGCGATTCCAACCGTCGCCGCGATCGCGCCCCCAAGGCGCCGTTACGCAACAACAGAGCATCGACATGGTGCTCGATTAGCCAAGCCGTGCGCGGGGTGACAAATCCCTGAAGCGCTTCCAATCCGGCAACGACATGGTTCTGGCGATCCAGCCCCTTGCCGACATCGTGCAATAGGGCCGCCGTAAGGAACTCCTCGTCGTAGGCCAGTTTTTCGCGGGCCAAGGTGAAAACCTGCAAGCTGTGATAGAGCAAGTCGCCTTCGGGATGGCTCTCGGGAGCTTCACGAATCTCCTCCAGCGGGGCAAGGAGCAACTCGTAAATGTGGAAGCGGTCCGCCTCCATGCGGTCCGATCTCTTCTCGACGGGCAATCCCTCATAGATGGCCCGAACGCCCTCCCAGGCACGGATTCGAATTAGCTTTTCTTCCGGGATAGCCATGAATCAGAGGCAGCGACGATGGCGACGATACCAGCCTAATCACTCTTCGGGTTGGGCCGACAAGTTGAATCATACCCCAGCGACGCCGTGCGATGCTACTGGGTGGCCAGATTGTCTGCCTTTGAAGCGCGATGCTCCAAGCCACGAGCCCAAACCTGCCCCGTGCCGATGCACTTCCCCCGCACGCGCGCGGCGCGTAGTTCAATGTGCCTTGTACCGCCACGAACTTAAGGCGCACCAATGCATTTCCGCCAGAGATGCACTTGGTGGGTGATTGTTAGTCGTCGATAAGCACTGGCGCGGGAAAGCTGCCCAGCACCTCCATTCGCAATGCGTGCCGGCCCAAAGCGGCCACCGCGCGGCGAACGCGAGCATCGTGATTGTGGCCTTCCATCTCGACGAAGAACAAATAGGCGCGCTCATGCCCCGGAATGGGAAACGACTCGATCCAAGTCAAATTGACCGAATTGCGGCGAAAAACGTTCATCGCCTCGGCCAGAGCGCCGGGGCGGTGCTCCACCTGGAACCAAATCGCCGTTCGATCTTTGCCCGACCTTTTAGCCGCCTCGCCGCCGATCACGGCGAATCGAGTAAGGTTGCCCGGATTGTCTTCGATGTTTTCCGCGAGTACTTCCAGCCCGTAGTAGCTGCCCGCCTGACGACTGGCAATGGCCGCGGCCCCCGGTTTTTCGCGGGCCAGTTGAGCCGCAGTTGACGTGCTGGTGACCTCGATCGTCCGGGCGCCCGGCAAATGTTGAGCCAACCAGTTGCGGCATTGCGACAGCGCCTGCGGCCGACTATACACCTCCAAGACCTCACCGCGACCGCAACGTCCTAGAAGCGTGTGGTGAATGCGCATTTCGATCACGCCGGTGATCGCGGTTTTGACACGCGTAAACATGTCGAGCGTGTCGGCCACTCGGCCATCGGTCGAATTTTCGATCGGCACCAACCCGTATTGCGCGTGCCGCAATTGAACCTCTTCGAAAACCGCCGGAATCGTACCCACCGGCACATACTCAACACTTTGCCCGAAACGGTGGATCGCCGCCAAATGGCTGTAGCTGTAAAGCGGCCCCAAAATAGCCACACGCAACGGCTGAACCAAGCTGCGACAACCGCTAAACAATTCGCGCAGAAGCGTTTCGATCTGGCGAGGACTGAGAGCCCCCGGGCACCGCTCGGCCAATTGGCGCGCCGCCGACTCGGAACTATCCAGTTCGGTCGTGCTGCCAACCGCCTCCGGCGAGAGCTTTCCCAGTTCCACCGCGCATTGAGCCCGCTGCTGAATCAGCTCAATCAACTGCATGTCCAAGCGGGCCAGACGATTGCGCAGCTCGGCCGGTGTGGCCGGTTTATCACGTCGCGACGTACGCTTCCGCTCGGGAGAAGACTTGGCCATGGGACACATTCGTGGGGTTTGCGGTGGTCGGGATACCAAAATATTGGGAATGGCTGCGCCGATCCAAGCGGCGAATGAAAGGACTACTTCACAGGTCGATCGTCCGGCGGCTACCCGATCAACGCCACCACCCTTCAACCGGCCTGAACGGGAACAACACGTGGGACGAACAAAACCCTCCGCCCATCTCCCCCCGGCGGCAGGCAAGGCCCTTGGCAGCACCCCTTGGCCACCGACCGACGGTGAAACGGTCGTCTCGACCCAAAGGCCCCTATTTCGAGTGATAATCGGGCCACTGCCGCCTGTCAACCTTGCCCTGCTGTTAAGATACACGGCCGCGAAAGGCCCCAACGGTGCAAAGCCCGCAGAGGGTGCCAAAATGGCAGTTTCGCCCCAATCCGCGCCGCGATTCACTGCGTCGGACGACAGGAATCGAAGCAATGCAAGCCTTTTATAAATAACACCTTACGTCAACACAACTTCTTCTGGGTAAGACTCCGGCACGGCCTTTGCCCTTCCGAAATTGCATTGCCTAAACGGATAACCCACGGGCATCCAAAGCGCCCGAATAACGTTCGAAAGGATCATCGAAAATGGCTCAAGGCGAAAAGATCATCGGCATCGATCTTGGAACCACGAACTCGGTTGTGGCCGTCATGGAAGGCCAGAAACCGAAAGTGATTGCCAATGCGGAAGGAAATCGGCTGACTCCGAGTGTTGTCGCGTTCACCGACAAGGGCGAAGTGCTTGTCGGCGAACCGGCGAAGCGGCAGGCTGTTACCAATCCGCATCGCACCATCGCTTCGATCAAGCGATTTATGGGCCGACGACACGGCGAAGTGGCATCCGAAGAGAAGATGGTGCCCTACAAGGTGGTTGGCGGTTCCGACGACTACGTGAAGGTGGAGGCCGGAAACAAGACGTTCACCCCTCCGGAGATTTCGGCTTTCGTGCTTCGCAAGCTCAAGGAAGCGGCGGAAGCTTATTTGGGGCATAAGGTCAACAAGGCGGTCATCACCGTGCCCGCTTACTTCAACGACGCCCAGCGACAGGCAACCAAAGACGCCGGGCAGATCGCTGGACTGGAGGTTGCGCGCATCATCAACGAGCCGACGGCCGCCTCGCTGGCCTACGGGCTCGATAAGAAAGAAGGCGAAAAAATCGTAGTGTTCGATTTGGGCGGCGGCACGTTCGACGTGTCGGTGCTCGAAGTGGCCGATGGCGTCTTCCGCGTCATCAGCACCAGTGGCGACACGCACCTGGGCGGCGACGATTTCGACAAAGTGCTGATCGACCATGTGGCCGACGAGTTCCGGCGCCAGCAGGGAATCGACCTGCGGAAGGATCCGATGGCCTTGCAGCGGCTCCAAGAGGCGTGCGAAAAGGCCAAGAAGGAGCTTAGCTCCGCCCAATCGACCGACATCAACCTGCCGTTCATCACGGCCGACGCCAACGGCCCAAAGCACCTTCAAATGTCGATCACCCGCGCGGAGTTCGAGCGGCTGGTCGATCACTTGGTGGAACGTTGTCGCGGCCCAGTGGAACAGGCGATGAAAGACGCCAAGCTGCGATATTCGGAGATCGACGAGGTGGTGCTGGTCGGCGGATCGACCCGCATTCCCAAGGTGCAAGAGTTGGTGCGCTCGATGTTCGGCAAAGAGCCGCACAAGGGAGTGAACCCGGACGAGGTCGTTGCCGAAGGCGCAGCGATTCAGGGTGCGGTGCTGTCGGGCGATGTGAAGGACGTGCTGTTGCTCGATGTTACTCCGCTGAGCCTAGGCATCGAAACGCTCGGCGGGGTGATGACGCGAATCATCGAGCGGAACACGACGATCCCCAAGGAGGCGAAGCAAATCTTCAGCACGGCCGACGACAACCAAACGGCGGTCACCGTAAAGGTCTATCAGGGCGAACGCCCGATGGCTGCCGACAACCGGCTGCTCGGCCAGTTCAACTTGGAAGGGATCCCGCCGGCGCCGCGCGGTGTGCCGCAAATCGAGGTCAAGTTCGACATCGACGCCAACGGCATCCTCAACGTCTCGGCGAAAGACCTGGGAACCGGCAAAGAGCAAACCGTGCGGATCGAACAATCGAGCGGACTGAACAAAGACGAGATCGAGCGCATGCGGCGCGACGCCGATGCGCATGCCGAGGAAGACAAACGGAAACGCGAGTTGGCCGAGGCGCGGAACCAAGCGGAGTCGATGTGCTGGCAAGCAGAAAAACTGATCAAAGAGCACGACGCAAAGCTGTCGTCCACCGACAAGGAAGCGGTGAATCGCGCTATCGAACGAACTCGCAGCACCGCCAAGGGCGATAATCTCGATGCCATCAAGTCGTCGATCCATGAACTGGAGCAAGCGCTGCACGCGCTAAGCAAGACGCTTTACGCCAAGGCAGGTCCGCAACAAACAAGCCCCTCGGCCGGCCCGGCCGAGGGCGGCGGCAACGACGACACGATCGACGCCGAGTTTGAAGTGAAGAAGTGATCGCTCGGCGAGGGAGCGGCTATCAGCCAAGGGTTTCGCTTCCCGTCCACCGGCAGCAGTCGGCCGGCGCGCCCGCAGCGGCTTTTCGGCCGGATTGATGGGCGCGGCGGGCGACTGCTCCGGCCCGGCGTTGCGGCTCAACCCAGATGGATCGAGCGAGGTGTATGGCGTTCGTCGGCATGCCGCGGGCAAGGCAGGCGTCGTCGGTTGCGAAGCAAGAACGCCGCTCCGACCACGAACGAAGAAGAAAGGAGTCGCGGATCGATGCTCCCGAGAGGCGCGATTTGGGTCGCAATCGCGGCGGGTTTGGCCATGATCGCCGGCGGAGGAACCGCGCTTTACCTGCTTTGGCCCGACAGGCCCGGGCAATTCGGCTATTTCGTCGGGCAAGTCGAAGCGGTATGGAGCGACGACGGCCGGACGATGCGGCTCTTGCAGCCGCTGACATACGTCGATCCCTCCGGGCGAGTTTGGACCGCGCCGGATCAGACCACCATCGACGGTGCGTCGATCCCGCAAGCGTTTTGGTCGGTCATTGGCGGCCCGTTCGAGGGCAGCTACCGCAACGCTTCAGTCATCCACGATGCGGCCTGCCAGCAGCGCGACCAACCGTGGGAAGACGTGCATTTGATGTTCTACCACGCCTGCCGCTGCGGTGGCGTGAGCGAAAAGAAGGCCAAGGTGATGTACTTGGCCGTTTATCACTTCGGGCCGCGTTGGCCGCCGAAAGGCGATCTGCCCGATCGTCGTCCCTCGATTGCATTCAGCATCAACCTGGACGAGAACGACGCGCGCCGATGGGCCGAGTTCGTCGAACAGAACAATCCGAGTCTGGAAGACATTCGGAAAATGCCGTTGTTCGGACCGGCCGATGATCTGCGGCCGTGAACGTCCGCAAAGCGCCGCTGAAGACGTCGAACGGGGACAATCGCGGCGAGAGGCAATTGGGCGGCGTTGCTCGCCAGGGCCGAGACGACGGCGAAATGCGGATCGGACCGAACTGGATTCGGATCACAACACAACAAGGCCGAGCGACGAGAGACGCAGTCCGTCGGACAGCAGTGCCGTCGCCCAGTTGTGTCACAAGATCGAAAATCAGCGTAACGGATCGATTCGCTCGGAATCGACCGGGAGGCAGAACATGGCGTTTCGTTACGACAAATTGACCATCAAGGGGCAAGAGGCCGTCGCGGCTGCGCAGGAATCGGCCGGGGGCGCCGGCCATGCGCAGATCGAACCGTTGCATTTGCTGGCGGCCTTGCTAGCCGAGCAAGACGGCATTGTGCGGCCGTTGCTCGATCGCGTCGGCTGCAACCGCGGGCGGCTCGAGCAAATGGTCAACGCCGAATTGAGCCATCGTCCCAAGGTCTCGGGCGGGGCGGGCGCGCAACCTAATCGCGAACTGATCGAGGTGCTCGAAACGGCTCAGCGTGAAGCCGACGCGATGAAGGACGAATTCGTTTCCACCGAGCACTTGCTGCTGGCGCTCACGAAAGTGAAGTCGAAGGCCCAGGAAATCCTATCGCTTGCCGCTGTCTCCACCGATGACCTGCTCAAGGCGATGCAGGCCGTCCGCGGCAGCGCCCGGGTGACCGATCAAACGCCCGAAGGCAAGTTTCAGGCGTTGGCCCGCTACGGCATCGACTTGGTTGAACGAGCGCGTCAGGGCAAGCTCGATCCAGTGATCGGCCGCGATCAGGAAATCCGCCGCGTGATCCAGGTGCTGTCTCGGCGGACGAAGAACAATCCCGTGTTGATCGGCGAACCCGGCGTAGGCAAAACGGCGATTGCCGAGGGGCTGGCGCTGCGGATCGTCAACTCTGACGTGCCCGAAAGCCTGAAGGACAAGCGCGTCGTGGCGCTCGACCTGGGGGCATTGGTCGCCGGCACGAAGTTCCGCGGGGAGTTCGAGGAGCGGCTCAAGGCCGTGCTCCGCGAGGTTCTCGACGCGGGAAACGTGGTCCTTTTCATCGACGAACTACATACAGTGGTTGGTGCGGGCCGGGCCGAGGGAGGCGCCGACGCGGCCAACCTGCTCAAGCCGGCGCTGGCTCGCGGCGAGTTGCGGTGCATCGGCGCCACCACGCTCGACGAATACCGCAAGTACATCGAAAAAGACGCCGCCTTGGAGCGACGATTCCAACCGGTTTATGTGGGCGAGCCTTCGGTGGACGACGCCATCGCCATCCTTCGCGGTCTGAAGCCGCGCTACGAGGCGCACCACAAGGGCGTGAAAATCAAGGATTCGGCGCTGGTCGCGGCCGTACAGCTTTCGCACCGCTACATTGCCGATCGATTCCTGCCCGACAAGGCGATCGATCTGATGGACGAGGCGACGAGCCGGCTGGCAATGGAGCTGGAAAGCGTGCCGACGGAGATCGACCAAGTTCAGCGCCGACTGATGCAACTGGAGTTGGCCGACCGCCAATTGGCCGAAGAAACCGAAGAACACGCCCAACAGCGACGGCAGGAAATCCAGGAGGAAATGGCCGAACTGAAGCGCAAGCTGGCCGACCTCCGCAAGCAATGGGAACTGGAAAAGAGCGGGCTGGGCGACGTGCAGCAGATTCGGCGCCAGTTGGCCGAGGCCGAGTTGCAATACGATCAGTTGGCGGCCGCCATCAAGGAGCATCAGGCGCGGGGCATGCCCGTGCGCGAAGAGGAGTATCAACGGCTGTACGAGTTCGACTTGGCCCGAAAACGGCTCGCCAAACAGCTTGAACAAGCCGAATCGGAGAAGCCCGAGGGCAATCAGCGCCGCCTGTTGCGCCGCGAGGTGGGGCCGGAGGAAATCGCCGAGGTTGTCAGCGCGTGGACCGGCATTCCCGTGTCGCGGATGATGGAGACGGAACGGGCGAAACTGCTGGTGCTCGAAGAGCGGTTGCACCAACGGGTCGTCGGCCAAGACGAAGCCGTCGAGGCCGTGGCCAATGCCGTGCGGCGCAACCGGTCGGGCCTGCAAGACCCTCGGCGACCGATCGGGTCGTTCATCTTCCTCGGCCCCACGGGCGTCGGGAAGACCGAGCTATGCAAGGCGTTGGCCGAGGTTCTGTTCGACGACGAAAACGCTTTGGTCCGGCTCGATATGAGCGAGTTCATGGAACGGCATACCGTCAGCCGCTTGATCGGCGCCCCGCCGGGTTATGTCGGCTACGAGGAAGGCGGCATGCTCACCGAGGCGATTCGCCGCCGGCCCTATTCGGTGATTCTGCTCGACGAGATCGAGAAGGCCCACCGCGATGTGTTCAATATCCTATTGCAGGTGCTTGACGACGGTCGTTTGAGCGACAGCCACGGACATACTGTGGACTTCACCAATACGATTGTCGTTATGACGTCGAACATCGGCAGCCAGTTGATTCAGGAAGTCACCCGCGAAGGCGGCAGCGAACGGGAAATGCGCGAGGCCGTGCTCGAAGCCGTGCAGTCTCGCTTCTTGCCCGAGTTCCTCAACCGCATCGACGAAATCTTGATCTTCCATCCGCTTTCGCGCGAACAGATCCGCCGAATCGTCGAGATCCAGATCGAACGACTGCGGAAGCAACTGGCCGAAAAGGGCGTTGCCCTCGAAGTCACACCGGCGGCACTGGCGGCCATCGCGTCGCAAGGCTACGATCCTCAATATGGAGCTCGGCCGTTGAAGCGGGTCATTCAACAGCGCATCCAAAATCCGCTGGCCGTCGAGCTACTCCGAAGCGAAATTGTCGAGGGCGCCACGGTGCTGGTCGATTGCCCCAACGGAGAGTTCACCTTCGAGTGCCGTAAGCCTGCTTGAGCGGGCTTGCGCGCCTTCGGTAAGCATGGAACGAGGCCGGCCAACCCAAGCGCAAGGTCGATACCCGGGGAAGCCCCTGCCCCCGCGAATTCCCTACGCTGATCAGCGGCTGCTCGGCGGCAAAGGCAGCGACCAAACGGTTGACCAGACCGCCGAGACGGGCAACACGGCATCGCAACGGCGGTCCGCGTTCAGCGGATTCTCGTTGCCGAAAAGCCGCCCGCCGAGTACCCTTGTGCGATAGCCGACGCGAAAGCACCTGTCGCCTGCCGGCCCAAGTCGGAATACTGCGACGATATTTCACTCTCTGCCGAGGTAACCTCCATGATTGCGCGCATCGCTGTGCTTGGCCTCGCGGTTCTCTTGAATGGGATTTCGGTATTGGCGGCCGACCCACCCGCTGTTGAACGGCTGTGGCCGGTTCGCGCCCCAGGCGCCACAGGCGACCGCCCGGAAGACACGCCAACGCTGACCATTTGGCGTCCCACGGAAAACGCGGCGAAAACGGCCATCGTGGTCTGTCCGGGCGGCGGCTACGGACACCTGGCTCTCGATCATGAGGGCAAGCAGATTGCCCAGTGGTTGAATTCCCTCGGAATCACGGCCGCGGTTCTCGAATATCGCCATCGCGGCAAGGGCTACGCGCATCCCGCCCCGCTGACCGACGCGCAACGGGCGATTCGCTTGGTGCGATCCCGGGCTGAAGCGCTGGACATCGACGCGCACCGGGTGGGCATCATCGGTTTTTCGGCGGGAGGCCATTTGGCATCGACTGCGGCCACCCATTTCGACACGGGAAATCCGCAAGCCGACGACCCGGTTGATCGGGTCAGTTGCCGTCCCGACTTTGCCATCTTGTGCTACGCCGTCATCGCCTTTGGAGAACCGTTCACCCATGCCGGTTCGCAACACAATTTGCTCGGAAAAGACGCCCCGCCCGAACTCGTTCAGCAGTTTTCGAACGAGAAGCAGGTGTCGGCTGAAACCCCGCCCTGCTTCATTTGGCATACGGACGAAGACCGCGTTGTGCCTTCCGAGAACAGCGTGATGTTCTATTTGGCCTGCCGCAAGCACAAAGTGCCGGCGGAACTGCACATCTACCGTAGTGGTCAACACGGCGTTGGGCTGGCGGCGAAAATCAACGGCGCCAACCTTTGGCCGAAACAGTGCGAACTTTGGCTGCGCGGACAAGGGTTCTTGCCGAAGCAACAACCGTAGTCCGTTCGCGCACATCGCGAGGTCTGGGCGGCCGCCAACTTGAGAAAAGTGCTCGGCGATCACCGCATCCAAGCCATTTTGGTACAACATCGCCGAGTCGGCTCGAAAGCCAAGCCCGGGACGCAAACCACAAGAACAGGCGGCACAGGAAACCGGTTGTTCCGCTCAGTTCA
>JARKPK010000173.1 GCA_029975295.1 Thermoguttaceae bacterium
GACGACTTCGACCGGGCCTTTGCCGAGGTCGATCTGCTCCTCGGGCCGGTTACGCCCGGGCCCGCCTTCCGCTTCGGCGAACGCGACGATCCGCTGGCCGCCTACCTGTTCGACCTATACACCGTCAGCGCCAATCTGGCCGGCGCGCCGGCGATGGCGATTCCCTGCGGGCACACCGGCGCGGGCTTGCCGATCGGATTGCACCTTCAGGCCCCGCCGTTCGAGGAAGAGCGCCTGCTCCGCGCGGCGCGGATGTTCCAGAAGGAAACCGATTGGCACACCCGGCGGCCGCCGCTACACTGAACCGCGCGACCGGACGGCGAGCCGCCCCCGCGCGAACTGCCGGCCGGCCGTCGCTCAAACCATCTGCCCTTGCCCGAACGAACGTGAACGAACCGCTGCCCTACACCATTGTCATCGGACTGGAAGTCCACGTGCAGTTGCTCACCGCGAGCAAAATGTTTTGCGGGTGCAGCACGCGGTTCGGCGCGCCGCCGAACACGCAAACCTGCCCAGTGTGCATCGGCATGCCCGGCACGCTGCCGGTGATGAACCGCCGCGCGTTCGAGTTGGCGCTGCGGGCCGCCGCGGCCCTGAATTGCGACATCCCGCGGTTCACCAAATGGGATCGCAAGAACTACTACTACCCCGACCTGCCCAAAGGCTATCAGATCAGCCAATACGATCTGCCGATGAGCCGCGACGGGCGGCTGACCATTCACGATCCGCGCAACGGCATCGGGCCGAAGGATATCGGCATCATCCGCGCCCATCTCGAAGAAGACGCCGGCAAAAGCATGCACGACGAAGCCGCCGGCCGGGCCGACAGCCGCATCGACCTGAATCGCGCCGGCACGCCGCTGCTGGAGATCGTCAGCCAGCCCGACATCCGTTCCCCCGCCGAGGCCAAGCTGTTCCTCACCGAGTTGAAGCTGCTGCTCAATTACCTAGAAGTGTCCGATTGCAACATGCAGGAGGGCAGCCTGCGGGTCGACGCCAACATCAACCTTCACATCGACACCCCCCAGGGCAAGGCGGCCACGCCGATCGTCGAAGTGAAGAACATGAACAGTTTTCGCGCGGTCGAGCGGGCGCTGGCCTACGAGGCCCAGCGCCAGTACGACCAGTGGCGCGAAACCGGCCGCACCCGCGAAAATACGCCCAAATCAACCCGCGGCTGGGATGAACAACGCCAAGCCACTTATCTGCAACGATCGAAAGAGGAATCGAGCGACTACCGCTACTTCCCCGATCCGGATCTGGCGCCGGTCGTCGTCAGCCAAGAACAGTGCCAAGCCGTTCGGCAATCGCTGGGCGAGTTGCCCGCCGATCTGCGACGCCGCTTTCAGGCCGACTACGACCTGCCCCATTACGACGCCGACGTGCTGGTCGGCCAAGGCCGCGCGGTCGCAGCCTACTTCGAAGCGCTGGCCCGCGCCTGCGGCGACGGCAAAACGGCAAGCAACTGGGTGCAGCAAGACGTGCTCCGCGCGTTGAACGAACGGAACATCGGCATCGACCAGTTTCCCGTGCCCGCCGCCGAACTGGGCGCGCTGATCGCCCGCGTCCGCCGCGGCGAGTTCACCACCAGCCGCGCGCGGGAAATCCTCGCCAACGCCCTTGAGTCGCAGCAATCCATCGACGCGGTCGTCGCGCGGATGGGCATCGTCGCCGTCGATGATTCGGAACTCCGCGATCTTTGCCTTCGTCTGTTGCAGAACAACCCGAAGATCGCCGCCGAGTGCCGCGCGGGCAACGTGAAGGGATTGGGCGCACTGGTCGGGCAAGCGAAAAAACTGAACCCCAACGTCAATCCCGCACGGGTGCGGGAACTGTGCGAACAATTGATCGCCGAGCAAGGCTGATGCAACTCGGCCGGCCGAGGTCTAGCGCCCTCTCGCCGCGCCGGGCCGTCGCGGGAGAACCACCGTGAGCATCATCACGCTGACCACCGACTTCGGCCCGGAAAGCATCTATGCGGCCGCCATGAAGGGCGTGATCCTTTCCATCAACCCGCAGGCGACTATCATCGACATCACCCACAGCATTCCCAGGCACAACATCGCCGCCGGGGCGATGGCCCTCGACGACGTGGCCGATCGATTCCCCGACGCGACCATCCATGTCGCTGTGGTCGATCCGGGCGTGGGCACCAGCCGCGCGCTGATCTATGCCGAAATCGGCCGCCAGCGGTTCCTCGCGCCCGACAACGGCCTGCTCTCGCGCATCGCCGCCCGCTGCGGCACGCGGCGAATCGTCCGCCTCACTCGGCGCGAACACTGGCTGCCCGAGGTGTCGAACACCTTCCACGGGCGAGACATCCTGGCGCCGGTGGCCGCGCGGCTGAGCCTCGGGCTCGATCCGGCTGAATTGGGCCCCCCCTGCCCCGACCTGACCCGCCTGCCCGAACGCCCCGTCCGCGTGCGCCCCGACCGCATCGACGGCGAGGTGATCGCCATCGACTCGTTCGGAAACGTGCTGACGAATATCACGGCCGACATGCTCGCCGGACGGCCCACCGATGCCCGCGCCTGCGTCGTCTGCGGCATCTTCGAAACCTGGGGCATCTTTCCCTGCTACGCCGCGCAGGAACCCGGAATGCTCGTCGCCTTGATCGATTCGCAGCGACGGCTGGAACTGGCCCTGGTGGGCGATAATGCCGCCGCGCGGCTGGGCATTCACGTCGGCATGCCGGTGACCCTGGCCTGGGACCTGATCGACTGACCTGCCCAAGCGGCATCGTGCCGGCGCACGTGTGGAGCAGCCCACGGTATTACCGGCCGCGCATTCGTCATACCGCCGCGCGGCAAAACGGCTGCGCTGCCGTCGGGCAGTTTGCTTTCCGCACAGCGCAACCCGTAGAATAACGTCGCCTTCGGCCGGGCGGCCCCGGCAAAACGCGCCCGTTGCTCCAACGAGCAACGCCGCCGGCCACGGGTGCTTTGACACTCATCGATTCCAAGCAGTCGACGAATCCTCCGCAACCGAAGCGATTCGGCCCGCTCCGCGCCAACGGACGGCCGAACCGTTGTCCGTTTATCGAAATGTGATTGGCACTTCCCGTCGAGGAGCAGAATCATGAAACGTCGGACGTTCATTCGCGTGTTGGGCAGTGCGGCGGGCGGCGCCGCGTTGGGTCAGTCGGCCGTTGCCGCCCCGCCCGCAGTCGATGCCGCAGCGGCTGCCGCTGCCGCCGACGACCTCTCGCACGGCATGCCCCGGCGCGTGCTGGGCCGCACCGGGCAGAAGGTGTCGGTTCTCGGCTTTCCCGGCCTGGCCCTGATCCACTACACCCAAAAAGAGTCGGACGACGGCATCAAGGCCGCCTTCGACGCCGGCGTCAACTACTACGATGTCGCCCCCGCCTACGGCCAAGGCGTGTGCGAAACGAAGATGGGCATCGCCTTGCGGCAAATCCCCCGCGACAAGATCTTCTTGGCCTGCAAAACCAAGAAACGCGACGCCCAAGGTTGCCGCCAAGAATTGGAAACCTCGCTGAAGCTGCTCAAAACCGATCACTTCGACCTCTACCAACTGCACCATCTGGTTCGCCCCGAAGAAGACAGCCGGCGCGCGCTGGGGCCCGGCGGCGCGATGGAAACTATTCTCAAAGCCAAAGAAGAGGGCAAAATCCGCTACATCGGCTTCTCCGCCCACACGACCAAAGCGGCCCTGACGGCCATCGAACTGTTCGACTTCGATACGGTGATGTTCCCGATCAACTTCGTCGAATGGTACACCCGCGATATGGGCAAGGCCGTCTGCGAAGCCGCGCGGAAGAAGGGCGCCGCCCTTATCTCGATCAAAGCGATGAGCAAAGGCGGCTGGCCCGCCGGCGTCGAACGCACGCGCAAATGGTGGTACCGCTCGGTCGAAGAGGGCGACGAGGTCGATCTGGCCTGGCGCTGGACGCTCAGCCTGCCCGGCGTGGCGGCCGGCATCCCGCCGTCGTTCCTCGACCTGGTCGAAAAAGGCATCGCCGCCTGCAAGAACTTCCGGCCCATCACTCCCGAAGAAACCGCTCGGGTGGAGCGAATGGCCAAAGAATGCTCGTCGATCTTCCAACGCGAAGAGTCGTCGATCGCCCGGGACAAACACGGCCACGAAGCCTGGGCCCATTGCCCGTGCGCAGGCGAGGCCGAAGCCGACGTCTGATCCCCCGCGCCGGCGCCCGACCCAAAAACGCGCGCCCTCGGTTGAGCCCAGGCGGCGGCCGCTTGGATGTGAGCTGCGGTCGGCCCGCGCCAGTGCCCGACCAAAAACGCGCGCCCTCGGCCGACGGACCCATTCATGCACGGCCGACGTTCCATCCGAGGGCCCGGCCGCGGCCATTATCTACCATCGCCCAATGCTCGCTTTGCGTGAACCGCTCACGGGCGCGCACGGGGAGGTCGCATTGTTATTCAGAGACGGCCATCGCCCCGCGCTCGCGCTTTGCGTGAACCGCTCACAGGCGAAACCCGCCCTGCCGATCGCCGCCCGCTATTCCACGCCGGCAACGCCGAATGGATAGTGCTTGCGCGAAGCGAAGCCCGGCCTGCCGACCGGCGACCGTTCGTGCGCGCCTGCACCGGCGCATGGGTAGTAGTGCGTGCGCGAAGCCCGTTTTCCCGATCGGCGGCGGTTTTCGCCGCGCGCGAACATTGCCCCGCCGCCCGCAAGCGGATACGATAGAGATGGCCTTCTATCATGTTCGTGTTGTCGATGCATTATTTTGGTGAGCCGATATTGATGCCCGTTGGGCGCCCGAGCTAAAGGGCTCGGCCGCGTGTATAGCCGACCCTCGGTCGGATCACACAACCCGAGTTCCGGGCCGCCCTCCTTTTATCTAACGGGCTCTCAAAAGCGCATCGCCACGGCATTGCGGTGGAAGGCCGTTTTCTTTTCTTGCCCATGCCAGAGCTGCTCCCGCACAAGACATCGCCGAAACGCGGATCGCATTATCGAGATGCCGGGCGTCAGAACACTCGCATTCGCGTCAACCGACAAGTGGACGCGCAAAAAAAGAAGGCCCCACGGAGGGGCCCTCGGTTACTCGATGATCGAGCATTGCCTGCGCGGGCAAAAGCCCACTTGCTGTGACTTGCGGGCAATCGCCGCTCGGATACACTAATCGAATATATTACCACCTATTCCTATCCTGTCAATAACCTTCCGTGGGGTAAACGATGGGGGCGCAAAAACTCGATCAACCCTTCGTTCTCGGCATCGACCTTGGAGTTCAGTCCCTTGGTTGGGCGATCATCACTCTGGACGAGAAAGACAACCCGGCCGGGGTGGTCCGCCTTGGGGTGAGGTGTTTTGACAGCGGCGTCGGCTCCGAAGAAGAAGTCGCCCAAGGAAAGGAGCAGTCGCAAAATGTGGAACGTCGCGGCGCACGTCTTCTCCGCCGTCAAACGTGGCGTCGCGCACGGCGCATCGCCAAAGTGTTTCATTTGCTTCAGCGGTTCGGCCTACTGCCGGCGGCGCCGTCATCCACTCCTGAGCAGCGCGATGCTCTAATCAAGAAACTCGACGCTGGTCTTCGGGCCGAATACTTGCCTGCTGGCGACCGGGTCGCTCAGCACCTTTTGTCGTATCGTCTTCGCGCCCTTGGGCTCGATCAGCCGCTCTCCGCGTTCGCCTTTGGTCGGGCTCTGCTTCACATTGCCCAACGGCGCGGCTTCCTGAGCAACCGAAAAGCGGAGGGGAAGGAAACCGAGAAGGAACGGAGCGTCGTCAAGGACTCCATCAGCTTCCTTCAGTCCGAAATCGCTCGAACTGGCTCCCGCACCATCGGCGAGTATTTTGCCGGCCTCGATCCGGAGGAGCAGCGGATTCGCGGGCGCTACACGGCTCGCCAAATGTACCTCGACGAATTCGAAAAGCTCTGGGCCGCTCAAGCACCTCACCATCAACTCGACGATGCGGCAAAGCAAGCCATCCATCAAGCGATCTTTTTCCAAAGGCCGTTGAAGTCGCAATCCGGCCTGATTGGAATGTGCGAACTCGAACCGAGCCAACGGCGGGCTCCACTCGCATCGCTCGAAGCGCAACGATTCCGCTATTTGCAAAAAGTCAACGACCTGCTCATTATCACTCCCGAAGGTTTCATTCTCGCTCCCTCGGAAGAACAAAGAGCCCAACTTATCGACTATCTCGAACACCATGCGGAAATTACCTTCGACAAACTCCGAACGCTATGGGGCCTCAAAGTTCCGAGAAAGCCGCGGAAATCGTCGAAGGACGAACCGGCCGAATCCGACGAACGCCCAGGCTACAACTTCAATCTCGAACGCGGCGGCGAGAAGAAGCTCAAAGGCAATGTCACCCGCGCGCGCGTCGAAACCGCGTTGGGCTTTAGTCTCGACGATCTGATGCCCGATGTTCGTGAACCGTTCGTAACCGATCTGCTCGAATACGAAAACGCCGACGCTTTGCAACGCCGCCTCGTTCAGCGCTATCGCTTCTCTGAAGAACAAGCAGCCGCCCTGGCAGCAACCACCTTCGAGCCCGGCTACGCCTCGCTGTCGCTTGTCGCTCTGCGCAAGCTCCTGCCGCCGATGGAGCAGGGAACACCGTTCGCCACCGCGCGAAAAGCTCTCTACGATCAGGCGCAACAGTTCCAGCCCAAAGATACTCTGCCACCGCTATTTCAGGTAAAAAGCCAGTTGCGTAACCCGGCCGTTTCGCGCGGGCTCAATGAATTGCGCAAAGTCGTCAATGCCGTCATTCAACGCTACGGCAAGCCCAACTATATCCGCATCGAATTGGCCCGCGATCTGAAGCGCCCGCGGAAGGCTCGCGAGGAAATCGCCAAAACGATGCGCAAGAATGAAGCGGTCCGCGAACAGATCGTCGAACAGATCCGCAAGTTCGGCATCGCGCGCCCGTCCGAAGCCGACATCCTCAAGGTGCGTCTGGCCGACGAGTGCAATTGGGAGTGCCCCTATTCGGGCAAGGCGATTTCCATGGAAACACTGCTTGGCCCACACCCCCAATTCGACATCGAGCACATCGTGCCCTATTCCCGCTCGCTCGACAACTCTTTTACCAACAAGACGCTTTGCGATGTTCACGAAAACCGCATGGCGAAACGCAATCTCACCCCTTACGAGGCTTATTCCGGCAATGAGCAGCGCTGGCACGAAATCATCGCCCGCGTTCGCAGGTTTCGCGGGCCGGCGGCCGCGGCCAAGCTCCGCAAGTTTTCCTCAAAGCAACTCGATTCCGACTTCGCCGAGCGCCAATTGGTCGACACCCGATATATGTCGCGCGCCGCGGCCGAGTACGTCGGCCTGCTTTACGGAGGGTCAGTCGATGCCCATGGAACGCGCCGCGTGCAGGTTTCCGCCGGCGGCGTAACTGCCGATCTCCGTCGGCTCTGGGGCCTCAATCGAGTTCTACCCCGCGATCCCAACGACGACGACTCGCACCCGGGCAAAAAAAGCCGATCCGATCACCGCCACCATGCCATCGATGCCGCCGTCATTGCCATGACCTCGCAGGCGCTGGTCGCTCTGCTGAGCAAATGCGCTCAAGAAGCCTCGATGATCGGCTCGCGCCGCTTTCTCGACCTCGATCTCCCCTGGCCTTCCTTAATCGACGATTTGAAGAAGGCGGTCGATGAAATCATCGTCTCCTATCGCGTCAAACGCAAAGTCCGCGGGCGGCTCCACGACCAAACCAACTACAGCCCGCCGAAGCCCGCCCGCGACGCGAAGGGCAATGTCGTCGAATACCGCCACGTTCGCAAGCCGCTCGCCATGATTTCGGCCGACCGTATTGAAAAAATCGTCGATCCGGTCGTCCGCGAAATCGTCCAAAAACACTTGGACCGCCACGGAGGCGATTTGAAAAAGGCCTTCGGCAACCCGAACAATCTGCCGTACTTGACCGCTCGCGACGGCCGAATCATCCCCATCCGCAAGGTGCGAATCCGGGAAAACATCGCCGTCCTGCCCATCGGCAAACCGCCGCACCTGCGATTTGCCGCGCCGGGCACCAACCATCATATGGAAATCGTCGCCGTCACCGACTCCCGCGGCCGCGTCCGCTGGGAAGGCAAGCTGGTCAATATGTTCGAGGCCTACCAGCGTCGCCGCCAACACATCCCGGTTGTCTGCCGCGACCACGGCCCCAATGCCCAGTTCCTCTTCTCGCTGGCCTGCGGCGAATACGTCGAAATGGAACACGTCCCCGGCGAACGGAAAGTGTATCGAGTGCTGTCGATTTCGTCGAGAGTCGTAGAATTTCGTTTGCATTCCGATGCGCGGCCAATTACAGAGTTAAGGAAGCTCTCCCGAGCGCGTGTGACTCGCAGCCCCGGGGCGCTCTTGGAAGCCAAGGCACGGAAGGTGTTCGTCGATCCGTTGGGCAACGTTTATCCCGCCGGTGACTGAACGCATCCTCGATCTGTCCGAATGCCCGGCCAAGCTCCGGGTCCGCTACAGCCAACTGGTCATCGAACGCGAACACACGGAGGCCGTCTCGCTACCCTTGGCCGAGGTGGCGGTGGTGCTCGTTTCGCACCCTCAGGCCTCGCTCACTCAGGCCGTGCTCGCCGGGTTGGCCGCCGCCGGCGGGGCGCTGGTGGCCTGCGACCGCGCTTCGATGCCCGTGGGAATGATGCTTCCGCTCAACGGGCACCATGTGCAGGCCGCCCGCTTCGCCGCCCAAGCCCGCGCGCCTCTGCCGGTGCGCAAACGCCTTTGGAAACAGATCGTCCGCGCAAAGGTCCGCGCTCAAGGCGCGGTGCTTGCCGAGCTTGTTGGGACTGATCGGGGGCTGCCCGCGCTGGCCGCGCGCGTCGGCTCGGGCGATCCGGCCAACGTCGAGGCCCGAGCCGCCCGCCGCTATTGGGCCGCCCTTTTCGGCGACGGCTTCCGGCGCAAGCGGCAGCGCACAGACGAAAACCTGCTGCTCAACTATGGCTACGCCGTGCTCCGCGCCATTGTGGGCCGGGCTATTTGCGCCGCCGGCTTGCATCCGTCGCTCGGCGTGCATCATCACCATCGCGGCAACGCGTTCTGCCTGGCTGATGATCTGATGGAACCGTTCCGACCGATCGTCGATCGCGCCGTGGTTCGGTCGATCCGCGACGGAACGATTCGAGCTGTAGCAGAGGAGGACGGCAGACCGCGGTATGAACTGACCCCGAGCGTAAAAAGGGCGTTGATCGCGCCGCTGTTGGGGCGCGTAGTGCTCGACGGCCGGCAGAGCACGCTTTTCGCGGCTGCTTCCGCCGCTGCGGCGTCGTTGGCGGCGGTGTTCCTCGGTCAGGCCGATCGGCTGACGTTGCCCGACCCGGCCGAACCGCCGATCGTTCCCAGTCTGGCGCCGGATGAGTAAGCCATGCCTCGCCGAGAACAGACCATCGCAGGTT
>JARKPK010000177.1 GCA_029975295.1 Thermoguttaceae bacterium
GCTTTTTGAAGCCTTTACCGAGCGGATTCCGCCGCGGGGCACGCAGGTAACCTTGATTCTGACGCCGAAACCTGCGGCCAAGAGCGATCCGCCGGCAGCGGGCGATTCGAAGGACGCCCCGGCAAGCGATGCCCCGCCCACGCCGGCCGTGATGCCGGGACCGGCGCCCGACGCGATTCCGGCCCCCACCGCGCCGGCGGCGCCCGGCACGACCGAACCCGCGCCCGACACCCCCGCAGCCAAGACGCCGGACGAACCGTCGCCGGCCGACATCGCCACGCCGCTCACGCCGGGCGGCGCCGATCAGCAGCCACCAAAACCCGATGAACCGCTGCCCCAACCGGACACACCCGCCCCGCCGGGCGAAAGCGGTTCGAGCACCTTGCCCGGGCCCGCATTGACGCCCGACGCGCCGATGCCCGACCAACCGGCTCCGCCGGGCGAAACCACGGCCGGCGATCCGGCCGCCCAGCCGACCACAAAGAAAGAGTCGCCCGTCCCGTTGGTCGACAACATTGAAAAGCTCATCCGCTTTGATCCCGATCGCCCGCTCTGGCTCGACAAGGAGAACAAGCGAGTGATCATGGTCGGCCAGGTATGCCAGACGAACGTGCCCTTGGAAATGTTCGCTTGCTTGGCCGGCACCAAAGAGCATGAGTCGGTCGTAGCCGTCGATGTCAAAGCGTTCGCCGTCCATGCCGCGCTGCTGGCGTTGGGCGCGACGCCCGGCACGTCGGTCGTGTTCCATCCCGAGTACAAGCCGGCCACCGGCCCGGAGATCGAGGTGACTGTCGTTTGGAAAGACGACAAAGGCAAGCAACATTCGGCCCGCGCCCAGGAATGGGTTCGGAATCAGAAAACCGGCGAGGCGATGAAGTACTCGTGGGTGTTCGCCGGGAGCCGTTTCTTCGAAGAAGAAGTGACGAAGCAGAAGATCTATATGGCCGAGGGCGGCGACTTCATCTGCGTGTCGAATTTCCCGTCGGCGATGCTCGATTTGCCGGTGGCCAGCCCGCAAGACAACGCCGACCTGCTTTTTGAAGCCTTTACCGAGCGGATTCCGCCGCGGGGCACGCAGGTAACCTTGATTCTGACGCCGAAACCTGCGGCCAAGAGCGATCCGCCGGCAGCGGGCGATTCGAAGGACGCCCCGGCAAGCGATGCCCCGCCCAC
>JARKPK010000044.1 GCA_029975295.1 Thermoguttaceae bacterium
ATCGGCGGAGTCGCGTCGGCCGTGGCGGCGAGTGTTTCGGCCTTCGCTCGGCGTTGGGTCAGCCCGGCGTTAGGTCAGCCCGGCGGTTCGTCGGCTCGGCCGGGCCGAGGCAGGCGGCGGAGCATCGGGTGGCCGGTGTGCAGGTGGTAGCGGTCGCAGCCAAGCGCCTCGGCCAGGTGGGCGATCAGCGCCGAACGCACGGTGGGCATGCGCACCGGCCCGCGACGCTCGGCGACCAGGCAGCCGATGCGGTCGAGTTCACCTTCGCCTCGCTGCAACAGGCGGAAAAGTCCCATTGGCGGATTGACGTTCAGCCACAGCCCGTAGTAGCTCACCCCGTGGCGGAAGGCCAGCCCGGCGGCAGCCAACTGCCCGCTGCGGCCCCACAGGCCGTCGAGCCGCCCTTGGGAATCGGCGGCCACGTTCAGGTCGTCGAGCGTTTCGACGGTGGCCGCCAGCAGCCTTCGCAGGTAGCCGCCCGGCGTCCAGCGGCGATGCCCCAGCGGCGCCAGGCAATAGATGCCCAACTGGCCCGGGCAATGCAACCAAGCGCCGCCCCCGCGATTGACCCATTGCACGGCCACCTGCCGCTGACGGATCAGCGGATGGCCCAACACCACTTCACCGGCCGATCCGCCGCGGCCGACGGTGATGACCGGCGGGTGCTCGGCCAGAAGGACGGTGGCTTGCCCGTCGTCGCGTGCGGCCACGGCAGGCACAAGCTGCCGTTGCAACTGAAGACACAGATCGAACCCGATCCGATCAAGCAAAAACACCTGCATCGCCGGCGCGGCCGAATCGCCCGTCGGGCCGTCGTCCCATGGCAGTGCTCGATCGTAGGGCCTTGAACACATCGTCCGAACTCATTACAAGGGGGATAGGCCGCTGGGCAAAGCCCTCGCGGCCCTCCCGCGGTCGCCGTCGCCAGTTCAACGAATCGTTCCGCGGAATAGTTCAACCAGAGAAGCGGCACTCCCGAAAAACACGGAAGGCTGCCTTGCGGCCGCGGCGGCCGGCGGTTCATTATCGTTGTTGCCGCCGCGCAGAAGAAGGGACCGGTGGCGGCAGGGCGGCGGCATGGTTGGCGTTGGCCCGGGGCGGCTCCATTGATTTGCCATAAGCCAAAAAGGCAGATCGCCGGGGCATACCCATCGCTGATAAGAGAAGAGAAAGGCAGGTCGCTGCGGCGGCCGGCCGACCGAGCAATCAAACGGGATTCCGGGAACCCTGATAGCCTAATCGGCCGCGCCGTGGAACGAGGAGCATCGCCATCGCCAAGAGCAACAAGCCGAAGAAGACCGACGACGCGCAAGAGCGGGTGATTGCGCAGAACCGCAAAGCGCAGCACAACTTCACGGTGCTCGAAACGCTCGAGTGCGGCATCGTGCTGTTGGGCAGCGAGGTGAAGAGTTTGCGCCAATCGCACGTGTCGCTCGACGAGTCGTTTGCCCGGGTGCGCGACGGCGAGTTGTGGCTGTTGCAGTGCGACATTCCCGAATACAAGCAGGCCACCGTGTTCAATCATCAGCCCAAGCGGCCGCGCAAGCTGTTGATCCACCGCCGCGAGTTCAAGCGGTTCGCGCTTCGGGCCACGGAGAAGGGGCTGACGCTGATCCCCCTGCGGCTCTATTTCCATCGCGGGCGGGTGAAGGTGCTGCTGGGCCTGTGCCGGGGCAAACAGCAGCACGACAAACGAGCGGCGATGAAGAAGGCCGAGGCCCACCGCGAGATTCAACGAGCGATGATGCGTCGGCGCTGACGGGGCCGATGCCGGCGGCCCTCCCCGCTGGCGAGGTGTGCGCTCGGTCCGGAATGGCGGGGCGGCTCAATCGGTCGGACAGTCGTCGGCCGCTGGGCCGATGGGGCGGCACTTTCTTGGGCGCATAGCCCATCTCGATTTTCCGGCGATCGAGCAAAACCCCCGGGCTTTGACCTCCGCAGCGCCTCTTGGTAGGATTATATTGGGTGGTCAGCGATTTCTCGGGGGCTGTTGCTGCGCGTGTGGTTCGGGCCGCAACAGCGAAACGCCGACCGGAGGGCGAGCGCGGGGGACGCGGCGGTGCGCTGGCCGCGCGGCTATCGGGAGGAGCGGTCATGGATGTCAAGTTGATCGTGGTGGGCGGCAAGCACGCAGGCCGGGCAATTCCCATTGCCGGACCGAAGTTCCTGGTTGGCCGCGCGCCCGACTGCCAGCTCCGCCCGGGCAGCGACTCGGTCAGCCGGCATCATTGCCAATTCGAGGTCGAGCCGGGGCGGGTGGTTCTCCGCGATCTGAACAGCCGCAACGGCACCTTCGTCAACGATCAGCAGATCCGCGAGCCGCACGTGCTCCGCAACGGCGACAAGATCAAGGTCGGGCCGTTGGAGTTCCAGGTTGAGTTGACGGTTTCGGTCGGGGGCAAGAAGAAGCCCAAGGTGCAAAGCATTGGCGAGGCGGCCGCCCGAACGGTGCAAACCGCGGCCAAGGCTGCGGACGAAGACTTCGACATCGAGAAGTTTCTCGGCGACGAAGATGCGCCGCCGGCCGGAATCTCTTCGCCCGTCAGCCCCGACACGGTTCGCACCCGTCTTTCCGATACGGCGACGATTGTTCTTCCGCCCACGCCGCCGCCGAGCAGTCCGCCCAGCCGAGTCGATCCGGCCCAAAAACCGTTGGGCGACACCAGCCGCGACGCCGCGGCCGAGGTGTTGCGCCGCTATTTGACTGGGAGGCGCTAACCGGTGACTCCCGCGAAAAAAAGCAAGAAATCGGCCGCCATGCTCGGCGTGGCCTTCGACAACGAAGATGGTCACGTCCGTTTGACCAAGGGGAAGAATTTCGTTCTTTACGGCGGCAGCGAAGAAACGCATGCCGTCATGCAAGAGACCGCCGTGAAGATCAACGAGCAGCTCGATCAGCGCGGCAAGCGCTTGGAAGACGTTCCCATCGGTGAACTGCGCGACATCTGCCGCGACGTGATCGAATCGGTCCGCGGGAAGTAGCCGCCCCCGAAGACGCGGCCAAGAAGTTCGCCGTGGCGATCACCCTGCCCGACGACGCTTCGCACCGCCTCCCCATCGGGCGATCTTCGAGTGTGCCGCTGCGGCGCCGTCGGCGGTTCGTTCAACTGGGTTGTTGTGCCGCACGGAAGCGGCGGACGATTTCAGCATATTGGGCGGCCAGCGATTCGATCTTGGCGAAGTCGCGCGCGGCCACGGCCTTGGGTTCGACCAACGAACCGCCGATTCCCAACGCGCACGCCCCGGCTTTTAGGAACGCCTCGGCCGTCTCCAAATTCACTCCCCCGGTCGGCATCAGCCGCACCTGCGGCAACGGACCGTGCAACGCCTTCAGATAGCCCGGCCCGGTGAGCTCCGACGGGAACACCTTGACGATGTCGGCGCCGGCTTGCCACGCGGTCACCACTTCGGTGGGCGTCAGGGCCCCGGGCATCACCGGTTTGTCGTAGCGACGGCAGAGTTCGATCACTTCGAGATTGACCGTCGGGCCGACGATGAACTGCGCCCCGCTGAGCAGCGCGATTCGGGCTGTTTCGGCATCGAGAACCGTGCCCGCCCCCAGCACGATCCGATCGCCCAACTGGGCCGCCGCCTGCTCGATGACGCGATGGGCCCCCGGCACGGTGAAGGTGACTTCAATCGCTTCGACTCCCCCGCGGTGCAGCGCCTCGGCCACATCGAGCAACACTTCGCCGCTGGGGGCGCGGAGCACCGCGACGATTCCGCTAGAGAGAACACGCTGGAGGACTCGTTGACCGCTCATGGTGTGCGCCTTGTGATTGCTTTGAAAGAGAGGAATCGCGTTGCCCTCCGGACAAACGGCGGCCGGGGACGAAAACCGCCGCGTTCCTCCACCCGGACGAGCCGCGCGGTGGAACGCTTTCGCAGCGTGCAACCCCGGCGTCATGCCCAATCGCCGCGAGAAGCACGGTGGTTTGCCGACCGAGTATTCCGCCCAAAGGGCCCGGCCGAAGGCAAACGGGCGCCTGCCGCGACGAACGCGGGGAACTGCTGCCCGATTGGCCCGACGCACCACCATACCGGCGCGCCGAAGCTTTTGGCAAGCCGGTCCGTCCGGCTTTCCCGTGCGGCGAAGCCGGCGTGCGCACGTGCGACCGCTTTAATCTGAAACCGTCTTCCGCGCCGCCTTCGTTTCGGAACGGTGCGCCTTGCTTTGCAGACGGCGACGTTGGGAGGATCGCGTTGGTTTCGTGGGCCGACGGGCGGGACGAACGCGCGAGGCCCGGGCGACAAGTTCGTTCAGTCGGGCGAGCGCCTCGGCCTTGTTCTGGTCGCGGCTCCGTGACGATTGCGCCTTGATGACAATCACGCCTTCCTTGGTGATTCGCCGGTCGGACAGATTCAGAAGCTTCTCTTTGATCGCGTCGGGCAGCGACGAGTTGCGAATATCGAAACGCAAGTGGACCGAACTGGAAACCTTGTTGACGTTCTGCCCGCCCGGTCCCTGGGAGCGGATTGCGCTAAACTCCACTTCGTGCGGCGGAATCGAATACGACATTGCGGAACCCCAGGGCGAACGATCTCAATCGATCTCCAGAGAATACGGATCGGTCGGCGCGGGCCAGGACCGATACGAATCGTATACCACATCCATCGAGCCTTGGGGAGCAGGCATTGCGGAACTCGATTGGCGGCCGAGCCTTACGCGCGGAACGCTGCCCGGCGCAAACGAGCGGACCGTTGCCGAGCCATCACAAAGGCGGCTTGCGGAATGTTAGCGTTTGATTGCCGGCGGTTCTCCTATCGACAGGAAATCATGCGGCCATCGATGGCCTGTTTTCCGAAGATCGGGAGAGTATGACTCCGCGATCGGCGGCCCGATGGCGATCTGTTTTAAGGGGGGGATGGCAGCGAATTGCTGGACCCGCTTA
The DNA here is from genome assembly GCA_029975295.1 of Thermoguttaceae bacterium. Classification (GTDB taxonomy): domain Bacteria; phylum Planctomycetota; class Planctomycetia; order Pirellulales; family Thermoguttaceae; genus JARKPK01. The sequence continues at coordinate 4,893 of JARKPK010000044.1, forward strand.
GAGATGCTGAACATAATGGGTTGAAGGCCGTCAATCCGGGCAAACCGGAAAAGCTGTGCGGTATGAACAATGCATTGACGACGGCGACGACTTGGGGCCGATTACTCGACTTGGGCGTCGAGACGCTAATAGTCTGGATTGCCGCGTTGGCGGTGATGTTGTGCATTGCGGCCTACGTGGTTCAGAAGGTTCGCGCCCAAGCGGTACAAAAGGAACCGACGGCGGGCGAGATGTTGTCAAATTTTCGAGAATTGCACAGCCAAGGTGTGCTGGACGACGCGGAATACCGAACAATAAAAACTGCACTGACCGCGCGGCTTTCAGAGGAATTAAAGGATAACGATCAAAAGGGTTAGGTGAGTCGAGCCAACCTCCCGCGTCGCATGCGGCGCGGAGGAAAAGTTCAACCGAATCACCGCTGTGCCGCGTATAGATTAGTGTGGCGACGATGAGCTTGCAGCGGAACGCAAAGAGGTAACCAGATGCCGTTGGGTCGAGATTTCAACTCGGGGCGACGCGGAACGGGCACCACGAAGAAGAACGCCTTTTGTTCCTTCTGCCGCAAAAGCTATCGCGACGTCGGGCCGCTCGTCGAAGGGCCCGGCGACGTGTACATCTGCGGCGAGTGCATAGATCTTTGCCAGTCGATTCTCGACCAGGAGCGCCGCCGACGGGGCGCCAGCAAGCCGTTGTTCAACCGCGTGCCCACCCCGCGGGAAATCGTCGCCCATCTCGATCAGTACGTTATCGGGCAGGAACACGCCAAGCGCGTCTTGGCCGTGGCCGTCAACAGCCACTACAAGCGGCTGATGCACGGGGCGGGCGGGGCCGAGGTCGAAATCGACAAATCGAACATTCTGCTGATCGGGCCGACCGGTTCGGGCAAAACCCTGATGGCCCAAACCCTGGCCCGCATGCTCGACGTGCCCTTCGCCATCGGCGACGCGACCACGTTGACCGAAGCCGGCTACGTGGGCGAAGACGTGGAGAACCTGCTGCTGAAGCTGCTTCACGCCGCCGATTTCGACATCGAGGCCGCCCAGCGCGGGATCATCTACATCGACGAAATCGACAAGATCGGCAAGACTTCGCAGAACATCTCGATCACCCGCGATGTGTCCGGCGAAGGCGTGCAGCAGGCCTTGCTGAAGATGCTCGAAGGAACGGTCGCCAACGTGCCGCCGCAGGGCGGGCGGAAGCATCCCGAGCAGCAGTACATCCAAATGGACACGACGAACATCTTGTTCATTTGCGGCGGGACGTTCGTCGGGCTCGATCACATCATCGGCCGCCGATTGGGCAAACGGACGATCGGGTTCGGGCAGGAAGGCCAAGTGCGCCATGAATTGGAGATCGGCGAGCTGCTCGCGCAAGTGACCAGCGACGATCTGTTGCACTTCGGCATGATTCCCGAGTTGATCGGCCGGCTGCCGGTGATCTCTTCGCTGCGTCCGCTGGACGAAGCCGCGCTAATCCGAGTTCTCTCGGAACCGAAGAATTCGCTGGTCAAACAGTATCAGGCGCTCTTCACCATGGAGAACGCCGAGTTGAGTTTCACCGAAGGCGCGTTGCGGGCGATCGCCCACCGAGCCATTCAAAAAGAAACCGGCGCGCGGGCCTTGCGCTCGATCGTCGAAGAGGTGATGCTCGATCTGATGTTCGACCTGCCCGATCAGCCGCGCGGCAGCCGCTACGTGGTGACCGAATCGGCCGTCGAAGGCCGCGAAAAGGTCGTGCCCATCGTCCCGGCCGATTCCAAGCAGCTCAGCGCGTAGCCGGCAAGCGGCATCGGCGGACGGCGTCGGCGCGGGCCGAGTCTGTGGTCCCATCGGCCGCCGCTTGTGCGGTTCTATCGCTTCATCTCGCACTCAAGAGCAACTTTCGTCACGCCGACGGGGGCGCGTCAGCGGGCGGGGCATCGCCGGCCGAAGCGGGCGAATCGCCGGCTGCTGCTGCGTTGTCGCTCTTTGCGCTGTCGGGCGACGGAAGATCGGCCGCGGGCGATGCGTCCGCCCGAGGCGCCGGCGGCTGTGGCTCGGTCGTTGCCGACGCCGGCATGGAAGCGTTGCCGGCGGGCGGGTTCGAGTCGAGCGGAGGCGCCAAGTCTGTGCCGGCTTTCGCCGGGGGGCCGGTTTGGGCTTGTTGGTCGGCCGCCGATGGTCCTTCCGATTGCTGGGCCGCCTGCTGCTTGAATTGATAGAACTGGAGCAGGTCGCCGAAGGTGCGCAACGGCTCTTTGCCCTTTTTCATCTCCTCGGTGATCGGCACCAACGGCTTTTGCGACGAGCGCGAGGTGTCGTACTGACGCGGGCCGCCCCGTTCGCGTTGATCGCGCGAAAAGCGCCGGCCCGAGTCGCGATCGCCGCGGCGTCCGCGGTCGTCGCCGCGCGGGGGGGGCTCGCGTCGGCCGCCGGGCGCCGGCGCAGCGGGCCGCTGGCCGCCGGGGCCATCGCTTCGCGGCGGTCGTCCGTCGGGGCGTCGTCCGCCGGGGCGCGGGGCGCCGTCGCGGGTGTCGCGACGCTGGGGCCGCGAGGCCGCGCCCTGCGGCTGTTCGGCGCCTTGGGCGGCCGGGTCGGCAGGCTTGTCGCCGTGGGCCGGGCGGCGCGTCCGCTCGACGCCGGGCGGCAGCATCGTCAGCGAAACCCGCCGCCGTTGCTTGTCGACGTCCAGCACCCAAACGCGGACCACGTCGCCCACCGCCACCACATCGTGCGGGTCGCGGACGAAACGCTCGGCCATGTGGCTGACATGCACCAAGCCGCTGTCGCGCATGCCGATATCGACAAAGGCCCCGAAGTCCACCACGTTCAGCACGGTGCCGGTCAGTTCCATTCCCGCTTGGAGATCCTCGAACTTCAGCACGCCTTTCTTGAACACCGGCGGCGGCAAGTCTTCACGCGGATCGCGCCCCACGCGGGTGAGCTGCGCGAGGATGTCGTTGAACGTCAGCAAGCCCGCGCCCAACTCCTTGGCCAAGCCCGCCCGATCGATCGAGGCGATGCGTTGATCCAATTCGGCCGTCTTCTGCTTGTCGTTCAGGTCGCTTGGGGCGAACCCCAGCTTTTCCAGCAGCGCAGCGGCAACAGCGTAGCTTTCCGGGTGAATCCAAGTCGCATCGAGCGGATCGTCGCCGCCGCTGATCTTCAGAAAGCCGGCGGCTTGAACGAAGGCGGCCTCGCCGAATCCGTTGACCTCCAACAACTGCCGCCGCGTTTTGAAGGGGCCCACTTTGCAGCGGTGTTCGTACAAGCGCCGAGCGGTCAATTGGTTCAACCCCGACACATAGCGGAGCAGCGCCGGGCTGGCCGTGTTCAACTCGACTCCGACGTAGTTGACGCACGACTCGACCACCTCGTCGAGCGACGCCTGCAAATGCCGCGCTTTCAGATCGTGCTGGTAGAGCCCGACGCCCAGATTGGCCGGTTCGATCTTCACCAACTCGCTGAGCGGGTCGAGCAATCGGCGCCCGATGGAAATCGCCCCGCGGAGCGTTGCGTCGTATTGGGGCAGCTCCTCGCGTCCGATCGGACTGGTGGAATAGACGCTGGCGCCGGCCTCGTTGACGATCACATAGGCGGCGCCGCTGTCTTTCAGCTCGTTGGCCAGCAATTCGGCCACGAACTCTTCGGTTTGTCGGCAGCCCGTCCCGTTGCCGATGGCGATGACGTTCAGTTGATGCCGCGCAATCAGATCGATCACTTTCTGCTTGGCCTCGTCGCGGCGGTCGGGCTTGCCCACCAGAAAGATCACGCCGTGTTCCAACAGCGAGCCGAACTGGTCGAGGGCCGCCAGCTTGCAGCCGCTGCGCAGCCCCGGATCGACGGCCAGCAGCCGGCGATCGCGGACCGGGGGCTGCAACAGCAGTTTGCGCAGGTTCTTGGCGAACACGTCAACGGCGTGCGCCTCGGCCTTGTCGGTCAGCTCGCGGCGAAGCTCGCGCTCGAGGCTGGGCAGGATCAGCCGCGCCAAGGCGTCGCGGGCGCAGCCGCGCAGATAGTCGGCATGCGGATGGTCCGGCGGAATCAGCGTTTCGTCGAGCGCGGCGTGCATCGCCTCCATGTCGCCCTCGATCCGCACGCGGAGCATCTTGGCTCGTTCGCCGCGATTGAGGGCCAGCACGCGATGCGGCGGAATCTTCCGCACTTCTTCGCTGAAATCGAAATAGTCGCGATAGGCCTTCAAGCGGATCTCTTCCAGCTTCTTGCGGCGTTCTTCGCGTTCGGCGGCTTTGCGCTCGGCCTTGCGGGCTTTGGCGGCGGCGCGCTTTTGCGCGGCCGTGCTGCGGGCCGGAACCTGCACCACTGCCGCCGACGGCGCCGCCGTTGCCGGTACGGCTGTCGGCGGAGCGGTCTGGCTTGCTGCTGAAGCGGCGTCGCCGGCCGTCGGCGCGCCCGAAGCGGCCGAGTCGTTTGCGGCGGGCGGTTGCATCAATGCGGCCTGTTCGCCCGCAACGCCCGTCTCGCTTGGCGGGGCCGCCTCCGTGTTGACGGCATCAACCGGCGCCGGTTCGCTCGATGAGGGCGTTTCGATCGTCGCCGCGTCGCTTGACGCAGACCCTTCGCTTGCCGCTGGCGTTTCCCCAGGCGGCGTTTGAACGGTCGGCGTTGCGACCGGCGGCGTTTCCGCCAGCGGTGGGGCCGCGCCGGCCGAAGACGTTTCGCGGGAGAGTTGGGTTTCGCCGGAGAGTTGTGTTTCGCTGTGAAGCGGCGCTTCGCCGGGCGGCGATTCCATCGCCGCGGCCGAGGCGGCGATCGGCTCGGCAACGACTGGCTCGGCAACGACTGGCTGTTCCGTCGGTGTCGTCGGCTCTGCGACGGCCTGGGACGAACCGGTCGCCTGGGCTGTAGCGGCGGCCTTGGGCGCAACGACAGCCGGATCGTGCGCGGCGGGCGCGGATTGGCGGTTGGCCGCCGGCGCCGGCGCGGACGCCGCAGCCGGCTTGCTCGACTCGGTCGTTGCCGCGCGGGTGCTGAAAATCTTTCCGGTGCGTTGGAGGATTTCGCGCAAGCGTTGGCGCAGTTCGGCCATTTCGCTGAAATGCTCGGCCAAAATGTGGCCTGCCCCGAGCAGTGCCTCGGCGGCCGTGGGCACTTTCTTATCGGGGTTGACGAAGTCCTTGGCGCGCGCGTCCAAGTCGGCGCAGGCCGGATCGGCGGCGAGGATTTCGCGAGCCAGGGGTTCGAGGCCGCGCTCGCGCGCAGTAGTCGCCAGGGTTTGCTTCCGCGGCTTGAAGGGAAGATAAAGGTCTTCCAGCCGCTTCGTCGTGTTGGCGGAAAGGATCGCCTGCGCCAAAGCGTCGGTGAGCTTCCCCTGCGATTCGATCGAACGCAAGATCGTTTGCTTGCGATCGGCCAACTGGCGAAGCTTGGTCAACCGACTTTGAATCTGGCGTATCTGCTCTTCATCGAGCCCGCCCGTCTGATCTTTCCGATACCGCGTGATAAACGGCACCGTGTTGCCTTCGTCGAGCAGCTCGACGACGGTCTGCACTTGGGAGAGCGAAAGCCCCAAGCCTCGGGCGACATGACGCAAGTCGATGGCGATCGTCGTTGACATAAAGATGTCGTCTCTTGTTCGGGCCGACGAGGGCGGCGCAACAAACCCGTCTGATTCCGCCGGGGCCGAAGCCTTCCGCGGAAGATGCCGCGGGCCCTGACAGGTCGCCGATGTTGCGGGGCGCTCCCATGCGGAAGCCCAGCACCATCGAAGCGGAAGCAGTGCGGCCCGGACACGATCGGTGGGAACTGTTGCGGATAACCTCGGTTCGGCTCTGGGGATGACTGCCGGCGGGTCGGTTCCGCCGGATTGCCTGCCGTTGTGTTGTTCGATGCGATTGATTCTCAGACGCTTGCTGTTCTCTGCCGTTGGCGTTTCGTTCGCGACGGCCGGTCTTCCGTTGGTCGGACTCTCAGCATGGTTTGCCTGAGACGCAATTAAGCAAAATCGGCATCGCTATTCGCGCCGGCCCATCCGGCCCACTCGACCCTTGGAACCGCCCTGCAACCCGGCCCGAGGGCGGACCTCCCCGGATTGAACCCGAGACCGGCGGTGCGAGGCTCTTCCCAGATCGATGTTCTGGTCGCGGCGACTTCGCCCCGACGGGCAGCCCATCCGGGATTCTGCGAACAACCGTCATGCCGACTCCAAGCCATACTAAACATATCCTCGGCTTAGCGTGCACGGCAGGCAGAATCGCTATTTTCATTGAAAAAGATCAAACCCGCAATACGCCTCCGGCCGATATCTATGGCGCGGAACAGTGAAGACGCATGCGCCCCCGCCAATCGGCTGCGACGATTTCGGGCGGTCGCGGCGTCGGTCGGCCTGCCTTCTTTTCCCCTTCTGGTAAGGATGCCTGCACGATGAAGCCCTGCCACCTCCGCGTTTACTACGGTCCGCAGGAAGAAACCATCCCCGCTCAGCGCCAGAGCCACCGCCACACGGTCAATGTGCCGTTGATGGAAATCCTTCCACTGCTGGCCGATGCCGTTAATTCCGATCGAGTTTGGCTTCGCGATTTCAGCGACGACGAAGTGACCATCTCGATGGACCTCTATGAAGTGTTGCTGGCCTACGAACACTACCGCCGCCCGGTAGCCTGAGCTGCACGCAATAAACCATTTGCGCAGGCGTTCCAAGCCGCCCATTCTCTTCTGCTGTGGCCAGACGCGCAATCTTCCCCATCTCGCCAAGGCGATTTCCGACCCGCCTTGCCATGCGTTCTTGGGCAAGCCGCGTCAAAGCTGGGGGCAAGCGCGGCAGCGGGGCGGGCGAGAAGAAGGGACGTTTGTCGGGTCCATTCGCTGAACTGTTTCCCCCAGCGAGACCAGCGATGCGTCACTCGCGCTGCGCGGCGTCGATCGGCGCCACGCACTCGGGCCGATCGCAACGCGGGCGGTTGACTGCCGTGCCGACGCGGCAGTATTCGTATTCCTCGCCGCCGATCGGTTTAATAAGCAGCCCTCGCAACGGTTGAAGGTCGGTTTGCGGGTTGAGCCAGGTTGCATAGTCTGCGGGCCGAAGAATCACCGGCATCCGATGATGGATCGGTTGCAGCCAGCCGGGCGAGGAAGTGGTGATGATTGTGCATGTGGGCTCGGCCGGCGCGCCGGGCGATGGGCCGTCTTCCCAAAGGCCCGCAAAGGCGAACAGTCCATCGTCGCGCCGACGAATGAAGTGGGGCAACGACTGCCGCCCGAGTTTCTGCCATTCGAAGAAACCGTCGGCCGGAATTAGGCAGCGGCGATGTCCAAACGCCCCGCGAAACGCCGGCCGCGTTCCAACCGTCTCTGCCCGCGCGTTGATGAGCGGGTTCTTCAGAAACTGCTCGCCTGCCCAACTCGGGCGCAGCCCCCATCGTGCAAGGAAGATTCGCGCCTCTTCCCGACCAGCATCGGATGGTCGGCTGGCATCAGCCCAGCGAACGGCGAATACCGGCTGCGTGGGAGCGATATTGAATCGGGCCAAGGGCTTCGGCCCATCCGGCGCCCTTGGGGCAAACAGCGGCCCGGGCGATTCGGCGGCCCCCCTCGGCCCAATCGATGCCGAAGGGCTCGGCGCCTCGGCCAGTGGCAGCACCCGGCCAAGATGCTCGACAACGGCCTCCATCGATGCCCGTAACGTAAATCGTCCGCACATGACAGCCCTTTCAGCGGCCTGACAGCAACGTCCCAACGCCCTCAAAGCAGAAGGTCAGGTTCTCGGAAAAAGCGAGGATGGCATGGCCGAACGACCGGCGTTCGATCGCCGACGCGGTCGTGAAAAAGAACGCCTTTGGGCCAGGCCGCAGAATGCCAAGTTCTCTCCGCATCAGCCGTCCACAAATGACAAAAGCCGCTTTTCCGCAGCCCAATATAACCGGGCCGGCCCGACCTGTCGAAACAGCCCACTTTCGGGCTAATGGTTGGCTTGGGGGGATGCGATGTATGGATGGTCTGCGGCGGCGAGAGTGTTTGGGTGGGGTGGCGGTGCCTGCCAGTTGGCGCTGATGGGCGAAACGCCAACGCGCCGTTGACGAAGGGGCGATGGAATCGTGGCACGGTTCCGTGTCGGTTGTGCCGATAATGAGGGCGGAGACCGGGCCCGGCGCCGGGCTTCTGCTGCGGGGACGCACGGCGAGCTGAAAGCCGCGGCCCAGTGGAACCGCTGTTGACGCGGGGCCGGTTCGAGGAAAGGATTTCCTCAGAGTCTGCTCGTGGTCCGCAACGGGGAGGGAGAAGGATGACCTACAGTGCCGTCTTCCCGCACCATCGGTATTGCGATGCGCCGCCGGCCGCGCCGTTTGTTTCGGTGCAGGCTGAGGCCGGACCCGAGATCGGTTCGCCGGCGTTCTATGCGGCGATGGAGCCGTTGGCCGGCCAGTTGCGTCGGGCTGGGGTGACGGCGTTGTATCTGGTCCACGGCACGTTTGTCGGCATGGACGTGCTGGGCATCTTGGGCGAATTGGCACGAGTGATGCCGCGCGCGGGCAACGCCATGCGGCGTTTGGTCGCGCAGGTTGTGACCCAAATCACCGGCGACGCCGGCAACTACAGCGCGGCCTATGCGCGCATCATGCACGAGGCGCTCAATCCGCCGGGCAGCGATCCGCTGCCGGTTCGGCTTTTTCATTGGTCGGGCGAGAACCACCATTTGGGCCGCGCCGACGGCGCCATCCGACTGCTGGCCGAGATCGCCGAGCATGGGAGTCCCAACGGCAATCGCGTGTTGCTTTGGGGCCATAGCCACGGCGGCAATATCTTTGCGTTGATCTCGAATCTGTTGGCCGGGTCGCGCGAGGCGCTCGAACGGTTCTTTCAGGCGACCGAAGTCTATTGGCGCTGGCCCGTGCTCAAGTGCGTCGATATTCCCGTTTGGAATCAGGTTCGTCAAATGCTGATGGGTGAAACCCATTGTCCCATCGATCCGGGGCGATTGGATTTCGTCACCTTCGGCACTCCGGTGCGCTACGGTTGGAATCCGGGCGGTTTCGGGCGGCTGTTGCATTTTGTTCATCATCGGCCCGCTCCGGGGCTGCCCGAATACCGCGCCCCGTTTCCGCCGAAATGGCATCGCGTGATGGCCGGCGCCGATGGCGACTACGTTCAACAGTTGGGCATTGCCGGCACCGACTTCATGCCCAGCATGCTTTTCGTCCGCGAATGGCTGGCCGACCACCGCCTGCGCACCATTTTGAACGACGACGACCTGGACGCGGGTGGCATGCTCCAGCGGTTTCGCGCCGGGCGAATCGTGCCCGACACCGGCACCACGCTTCTTGTCGATTACGGCCCGACACAAGGCGGCCCGATCCGGCACTTGGCGGGCCACGCCGTTTACACCCGCAAGAAATGGATGCTCTTCCACCTTGCCGAAAGCGTGCGCCGCCTCTATGCGTTGCCCGAGACGCCTGACGCCGGCAGAGAACCGCCGCAGATGAACCCCGCTGCGGGCTGACCGCGACCGGGCCGGCCGGACCGACGGGGAGAGCCCGTGTCAACAGAGCGGCGCCAAGAAGCCAAGAAGCCAAGAAGCCAAGAAGCGGAGAAGCGGAGAAGCGGAGAAGCGGCGGCAGGCGCGCCATCGCCGGGCATTCGCTTTGTGTTCCATTTTGCGAACACCCCGTGTACCGGAGCGATGCTCGACGCAGATATGCCAGGCAATGCCTACAGGTGCCGTGCTGCGCCGAAGGGCGCCGGCAATCGCTCCCTAGGCTCGTTCCGCAAAGTTCTTAAGCATCGCTAGGCCGATGGCCTGGCTTTTTTCGGGATGGAACTGCGTGGCGAACACGTTGTCGCGCCACACGGCCGCGCAGAACGGCACGCCGTAGTCCGTCTCGGCCGCAATCACGTTTGCGTCTGTTGGAACGACGTAGTACGAGTGGACGAAATACACATGGTCACCATCGCGGACATCGGCCAGTGCCGGCGCGCGGCGGACGATGCGCAACTGATTCCAGCCCATGTGGGGCACGGAGTACTCGCGCGGCAGCTCGAAGCGGACCACTTCGCCGCGCAACACGCCGAGGCCTTCGTGGCGGCCGTTCTCGTAGCTCACGTCGAACAGCAATTGCAGTCCGAGGCAGATGCCCAAAAACGGCCTGCCCGAGTCGATAGCCGAGAGGATCGGCCCGACCAACTCGCGGCGTCGCAGCTCGGCAATGGCGTCTTCGAATGCGCCGACGCCGGGCAGCACAATCTTCTCGGCCCGAGCGATCTGGTCGGGATCGTTCGTTATGATCGCCGTGTGCCCGACCCGTTCGAAGCCTTTTTGCACGCTTCGCAGGTTGCCCATGCCGTAGTCGATGATGGCGATCATTGCGTCTGTTGGCCTCGTGAATAAAGGTTGCAGAGGGCGGATTGCACCGCGTTGGCTTGGGGATAGATTCTGTTTTAGGCGCTAGGCTCGCCGCCGTGCCGCATGTGTCTCGGTGCGAGGCGGGGCGCCCACTTGCCGCGACCAAGCCGCGCAGGCGATTATCGGAAGGTTCGGCCCGACGACCGCCGCGATCGAAACCCCTCTGTGAGGCAGGTTGACTTCCCGCCGCGCGTAAACTACCATTGTGGCGTAGTATCAATCCCCATTGCAGATGGATGTTTCGCGTCTGATGCCGGCTCCAGACGCCCTTGGCTGAGGCGATTCCGCCCGAGGCGTCAACGAAATTGGTGAACGCGCGATCGCTTCGGGCGGCCGGCGCATTCAGACGGCCGAACCGCGGGGTTCGTGCGACTCAACCGCGTTCATGCTTCGCAGTTTCATCTCTAGCTGCCTTTCGATGATATGCGCGACCCGGTCTCCAAAACAGGGGGGTGGCAGTTCGGCCGCCGTTGGCCGCGGTTCTCGCCGCGTCGTCCCGGTTGGGCATGGTTGTTGGGGGCGGGCGGGGCAGTTCTGAGCGTTTTTCTCGCCCTTCTCTTGCGGCAGCGCGAAGACGTTGTGGCCGAGCGGCTTTTTTTGCTGAACGCCCAGAAGCGGTCGGAGGCGGTGAAAAACGTCGTCAACGACAAATTGGTGGCGGTGCGCGCTCTGAAAGGGCTGTTCGAAAGTTCCAAGGACGTTGAGCCCGAGGAGTTTCGAACCTTCGCCGCGACATTGCTGGCCGACGTTCACGGCATCCGCATGCTCGGCTGGGGCGTCCGTGTGCACCACGACCAGCGCGAGGCGTTCGAGCGGGCGACCGCGGCCGCTTTGGAAGCCGAATTCGTGATTCGGGATGGGACGGGCAATCCATCGGCTGCCGCCCCGCAGCGCGAGATCTATGCGCCATTGGTCTATGTTTCCGGCACGTCCGGGCTGGCCGTTCCGACGGGATGGGATCTGTTCTCATCGGCCGAACTGGGGTCGTTGCTTCGGCGCGCCGAGGCGACCAAAGACTTGGCGGCCGACGCCGCGAATGAGCCGGGCGTTGCAGCGGGCGGGGTGGGTGCTGCTGCGGCGAAATCGGGCGCGATCACGGCAAAGCCCGGCGCGGACGATGTCGGACAAGCGGGCGCCGCGGTGGAAGCTTCGGTTTCGCACCGGCACGCGCCGCTTCTGGCAGCGATCGCCCCGCTTCGTTCGCAGGGGCATTTGTCGGCGGACCCGGAATTGTTGTGGCCGTCGTTTGTTGTGGGGCTGTTTTCCGCCCAAGAGATTGTCAACGATTCTTTGGATGTCTTCGAGCCGGTGGGTGTAGATGTATGGCTGGCGGCCGAATCGCCGGCCGAGCCACTGCAAGTGCTGGCGTTTCGGCCGTCTCCCTGGCGACGGCCAGACGCGGAAGGCTCGCCCGTGGCTGCCCCGCCCGCCGCAGGCCTTCAATACCGCGATCGCTTCGAGGCCGGGGGGCGCAGTTGGTTGGTGATTTGCGGGGCGATCGACGGCTACTACGGTTTGCATCGCACGTGGCGCCCGCTAAGCGCCCTGGTTGCCGGTTGGGCTTTGTCGGGCTTGTTGACGGCCTTCTTGCTGGTGGTGATGCGGGAATCGGAGCAGATCGAGCGATGGGCGGCCCAGCGCGCCGCCGAATTGGAAACGGTCAGCAATGCCGCGCTCGATGCCGTGGTGATCATGGATCCGCTTGGGCGGGTGGCGCACTGGAACCCGGCGGCCGAGCGGATGTTCGGCTATCGGCGCGACGAGATCTTGGGGCGATCGGTGCATGAGACGCTGGTGCCCGAGTCGCGCCGCGCCGAGGCCCGCGACCGCGTTGCGCGGTTTGCGCGAACCGGGCAGGGCGAGGTGGTCGGCCGCGTGGTCGAAATGGAGGCGGTGCGCCGCGATGGAATGCCGCTGCCGATCGAGCTTTCGATTGCGGCGCTGAAGCAGCACGATGGTTGGTGGGCGGTGGCCGTGGTGCGCGACATCACCCACCGCAAGCGCGCCGAGCAACTGCTGTTGCGCGAGCGGGCCTTGCTGCGGCAGTTGCTCGATTTGCACGAGCGGGAGCGACAACTGATCGCCTACGAGATCCACGACGGACTGACGCAGCAGCTTGCCGGGGCGTTGATGAAAACCCAGGCTCTGGCGGCGGCGGAGGAGGCGGCCGCGGAAGCAGCGGGGGCGACCGATGCGGCCGAAAGGCGGGCCGCCGGCCGGCCGCACGCCGAAATGGCCGAGGCGCTCAAAAGCGCGCTGGAGGAAGCCCGGCGGCTGATCGCCGGCCTCAGGCCGCCCTTGCTCGACGAGGCGGGCCCAGCGGCGGCGATTGAGGCCTTCATCGAAGAGCAGAATCGGCAGTTTCGGGGGCGAATCGAGTTCCGCAATCGCGCCGAGGTGAAACGGTTCGCTCCGCCGGTCGAGGCCGCGCTGTTTCGCATCGGTCAAGAGGCCGTCAACAACGCCCAGCGCTACAGCCAAAGCGACCGCATCGAGGTCGAACTGAGCGAGTCGTACGGCAATATCGAGCTGACCGTCCGCGATTGGGGCGTTGGGTTCGATCCGGAACGGGTGGAGCAGGGGCACTTCGGATTGCAGGGAATCCGCGAACGCGCCCGATTGCTCGGGGGAACCGTTGAAATTCTCTCCCGCGCCGGCGAAGGAACTACGGTCCGCGTGCGATTCCCGATCGACGCCGAGGGCGAATCCGGCCGACAGTCGCCGCAGGTGGATTGACCCTGCGGACCATTGGGCGGGCTGATCGCGGGTGAGTTTGATTGATAGAATGCCGCGGCGGCTGCGGCCCGGCGCCGCCGACTTTCTTTGGCCGGTCGCAAGGCCGTGCGTTGCCGGCGGGGTTTTCCGTCGTCGCTTTCGGACGATCGAGTCTATAATAGGGAGATCCGGCCTGCGAACCAAGCCGTCCGAAGTCTTTCCTTCGCTCGCCGAGCGGAGCGGGCGGCCCGTTCGGCGGTCGGGCAGCAATGGTGAGCCATGTCGGACAAGCCCGATTCCCCGCCCCCGACCAAGCCGCGTTCTTCTGAGGGCGGCAGCGGCAGCAGCGGTTGGTGGTGGTTCGTTCTGTTGGCCGGTGTGATTGTTGCGTTGGTAGTGGGGGTTTTCGATCGGCACCATCAGGTCCGCATTCCGATCAGCGAAGTGCGCCGCTTGATCGAAGCCGGCGCGCCCGAGCAGAACCCGCAAGCGTCGGTGTCGATCGACGAGGGCGCGCCGGGCGAGCCGTTGACGGTTCGCTACAGTCAGTTGGACGATCTGGTGATCGGCCCGACGGCCATTTCGGGCGCGGTCCATCGCGAGGTCGTTTCGCCGCCGGAAAAGGCGACGCCGCCGCAGAAGGTCCGATTCGTTTCGGGCCGGGTGGGCCTGGAGAACGACAACAACGAATTGTTCGCTCTGGCGATGAGCAAGGGGTTCCGCAACGTGCGCGCCGAAGAAGCTCCTAGCGGATGGCGGCAGTACGGCCCGACGTTGTTGATCACCGCCGTGTTGATTTTCGGATTGATCTTCCTCATGCGGCGGATGGGCGGGCCGGGCTCGGCCATGGCCTTCGGCCGCAGCAAGGGACGCCTTTACGCCCAGGAGGACGTGGGCATCACGTTCAAAGACGTGGCCGGGTTGGACGAAGCGGTGGAAGAACTCCGCGAAGTGGTGGACTTCTTGCGCGAACCGCAACGCTATCAGCGGCTCGGCGGGCGGATTCCCCGCGGGGTGCTGCTGGTTGGGCCGCCGGGCACGGGAAAGACCTTGCTGGCCAAGGCGATTGCCGGCGAGGCAAACGCTCCGTTCTTCAGCCTCAGCGGGTCGGACTTCGTCGAGATGTTCGTCGGCGTCGGCGCCGCGCGGGTGCGCGACATGTTCAGCCAAGCGCAGGCCAAGGCGCCGTGCATCGTGTTCATCGACGAGCTCGACGCGCTGGGCAAGACGCGCGGCTCGGGGTTGGTCGGCGGGCACGACGAGCGCGAGCAAACGCTCAACGCGCTGTTGGTCGAGATGGACGGGTTTTCCGGCAACAGCGGCGTGATTGTCTTGGCGGCCACCAATCGCCCGGAAACGCTCGATCCGGCCCTGTTGCGCCCCGGGCGGTTCGATCGGCAGGTGTTGGTCGATCGGCCCGACGTCCGCGGACGCGAGGCGATTCTTCGCGTCCATTTGCGCAACGTCTGCTTGGCCGACGACGTCGACGCCTCCTCGATTGCCCGGCTCACGCCCGGGTTCGTCGGCGCCGATCTGGCCAACTTGGTGAACGAGGCCGCCTTGCTGGCGGCGCGCAAAGGGAACGACCGTGTGACGATGGCCGAGTTGAACGAGGGCATCGAACGGGTGTCGGCCGGGTTGGAGAAACGCCAGCGAATGATCCATCCGGAGGAAAAGCAGCGCGTGGCCTATCACGAAAGCGCGCATGCGCTGGTGGCCTACTGCCTGCCCAACACCGATCCGGTGCATAAGGTTTCGATCATCCCGCGCGGGCTGGCGGCCTTGGGTTATACGATGCAGCGGCCCGAAGGCGATCGCTACCTGCTCACGCAAAGCGAACTGGAAAGCCGCATCCAAGTGCTGCTGGCCGGAACGCTGGCCGAAGAGATGATCTTGGCCGACATTTCCTCGGGCGCGCAAAACGACTTGCAACGCGCCACGGAAATCGCCCGGGCGATGGTCATGGATTTCGGCATGAGCCGGTTGGGGCGGATCACCTTTCGCGATTCTCCGCGGGCGGCGTTTATTCCGGGCGACGAGATCGGCCATGCCCAGGCCTTCAGCCAGCAAACGGCCCGCGAGATCGATCAAGAGATTCGCCGCATCATCGACGAGGCGCAAGAGAACGCCCGTCAGGTGCTCACCTCGCGGCGCGAGGCGCTGGTGGCCATCGCCGAGCGGCTGATCGAAAAGGAAACGATCGACAGCGACGAGTTGCGCGCCCTGATCGAAGCGCACTCGCCGTCGCCTTCGATCGTGCCGGGCACGGCCGAGCGGCTGGCCCGCTCCGCGCCGACAATCGCCGCCGTCAACGACGCCGGCGAGCCGCTCGACGCTCCCGCCGCCCCGCAGCGGCCCGGCGCGGGCGAGGCGCGGGCCTAGCGCCGCGAGTCGGCCGGCGCGGCGCGTCGGCAGCGGAAGGCAGACGCCTCGATTGTGCCGAGGTGCCGCATCACTGCCTGCGCCAGCAGAGAGTCTGTCGCGATTGTCAGCGCGACGGGCGGTTGATCTCGGCTTCTTGTCGAGGCTCCGAACGAATGTGCAGCAAGTTTGGCCCCTGCGAGGCCCGCTTCGGCGGAAAGCGGCGCTGTCTCGATGTCGCCGTAATGGATTCTCTAAGGCCCAATCCACTTGGCGGCAGCGGCGCTTGCGCAAGCGCCCGCAACGATTATGCCCCGAATTTGGCCAGTCGTCCGGCGTGGGCCAGGGCCAATGGCATCAGATGCACGGCCTCGAAATGGCCCAGTCCGCCGCACAGGGCGGCCGTTTCGCCGAACGCTTGGCAGGCGTCGGGGCGGCAGTTTTCGGCCGAAAGCACCACCGGCACCGGATGGAAGCTGTGGCCGGCCATCTTCGCCGGGGTGCTGTGGTCGCCGGTGACGATCAGCACGTCGGGCTTGAGCTTTTCGACGCGCGGGATGATTGCGTCGAACTGCTCGATCATCTTCACCTTTTCATCGAACTTGCCGTCTTCGCCGCGGCTGTCGGTGTACTTGAAATGCACGAAGAAGAAATCGTAATCGGGCCAAACCTTCTCGAGCACGTCGATTTCTTCGCTCAGGCTGCCCGGCTTGCCCATCACTTCCATGCCGACCAACTGCGCCAGGCCCTTATACATCGGATAAACGGCGATGGCCGCCGCTTTCAGGCCGTACACCTCTTGGTAGCTGGGCAACCGCGGGGCGGCGGAAAAGCCGCGCATCGTCAGCCCGTTGGCCTTCGGCTGGTCGGCCAACAGCTCTTGGGCTTGGGCAACGAACTGGTTGGCCACTTCGGCCGTCCATTGGCTTTCCTTATCGGCGGCGACAGCGGGCAGCGGAGGAACGCCGGTCTTTTGCGGATCGGTGTCGGCCACGTTTCCGCCCAACCCTTCGCCGCGAAAGACCACGCAGAAACGGTGTTCTTGCACCGGCTCGACGAAAACCTCCACGCCGCTGATCTTCACCTTGCGCAGGCGGATGGCCAGCGGGGCGCTTTCGGCCGAGGCGATGCGGCCCGCCCGACGGTCGGTGATGTTGCCTGCCGCGTCGAGCGTGCAGAAGTTGCAGCGGATCGCCACATCGTTGGGCCCGAGCTTGAAGCCCACGCCGGTGGCCTCGAGCGCGCCGCGGCCGATGACGTACTTCAGCGGATCGTAGCCGAACAGCCCCAGGTGGCCCGGTCCGCTGCCCGGAGTGATGCCCGGTCGGATCGGATACATCGATCCGCTCACGCCGCGGCGGGCGAGGTCGTCGAGGTTCGGCGTGGCGGCCGTCTCCAGTTCGGTCTTTCCGCCCGGCGTCAGCGGGAGCCCGCCGATGCCGTCGGCCACCAGGAGAACGATTTTCGAACCGTTGCTTTGCTTCAATTGACGAATCAGTTCCTGCGTGTCCACGATGGCAACTCCTGGCAGCGTGTTGAGTTGTTGTTTTCGTTCGATTACCGGGTTGTGCGCCTCGGCGCCGCGACCGGATGCCGCTGGGTTGGGGAGGGCCCTAAAACCACCGGCGGTCTCGTGTCAACGCCTCCGTGCCGCGGCAACACCTCGGCGCCTGTGTAATTTGGTACCAGAAACTCCGCGGAAAACAAGCGGCCGTCGTTGCAGATTCGCGGAACCGCCCCGGGGAGTGCGCTTCCGCGAGCTGGGGGAACAGCGGTGAAAGGCGGCGCCGCGACGGCATCGGCCCCACTGGCCAGTTGCGGCGGGCTGGGTTATGCTGCCCAGCGCCGTTGAAGAGCCTGTTGCGGAAAATGGAAACGCCCGCTTCGGCAAGCGAAACAGGCCGCTGCGGCTATGCGAAACCGAGCGGAAACGGAAGAGGAATAGAGGAGGATCGAAGCTGATGAACGCCCCGCGCATCGCCCCGTTGGTTTACAACTATTCCGGCCTTCTGACCGCGCCCGACGCTCCCCGCTTGGTTCGCGAAACGGCCCTTCTGCCGAGCGATCTGGATTGGCTTGCGCCCCGTCTCGACGCGTGCCGAGCGGAAGTGCTGGCCGACGCCGAGCTGTTCCGATCGGGCGGCGCGGTTCCACCCGAGAAGCAGCCGCTCGATGCCGGCTTTTTCGAGTTGCCCGAGGTGCTGCTCGGGGCCCAACGCGGCGAGGTCGATCGAATTGTCCGGACGGCCGACCGGCTGGCCCGCCAGTCCGATCGCGTGGTGGTGCTGGGAATCGGCGGCTCGTACATGGGCGCCCGCGCGCTGATGGAGGCCTGCTGCCATCCGTATCACAATGATTTGCATCGGGCGCGCCGTGGCGGCCGTCCCCGAATGTACTTCGAGGGCAACAATGTGGATAACGACGCCGTGCAGGGATTGCTCGACCTGCTCGAAGGCGCCGACGACTGGTCGCTGGTGGTCATCAGCAAAAGCGGCGGCACGCTGGAAACGGCGGTCGCGTTCCGCATCTTTCTCGACAGTCTGCGCCGCAGCCTCAAGGGCGACGAAGCCGCGCTGAGGCAGCGCGTGGTGGCCATCACCGGCGCAAAAGGCGGCCTGCGGCAGTTGTCCGAGGCGCTGCAACTGCCCGACGTGTTCACCATTCCCGAGGGCGTGGGCGGCCGGTTCTCGGTCCTTTCGCCGGTGGGGCTGTTGCCTGCCGCGCTGTTGGGATTAGACATCGAACGCCTGCTGGCCGGAGCGGCCGAGATGAACAGCCGCTTCCGTCAGGCGCCGCCGTTGGAAAACCCGGCCTTGGCCTTCGCCGGCGTGGGCCGACTGATGGAAACCCGCCGCGGCTGCACCCTCCGTGTGCTTTCCACCTGGGGAAAGCGGCTGGAAGCGTTGGGGCTGTGGTACGACCAACTCTTGGCCGAGAGCCTCGGCAAGCAGGGGATGGGCGCCACGCCGCTGACGGTGGTGAACACGCGCGATCTGCACTCGCGCGGCCAGCAACACCAAGAGGGCCGCCGCGACAAGCTGATCACCAACCTTGTGGTCGAGCATATCGATCGCGACCCGCTGGCCATTCCCGCCTGGCCCCACGATCACGATCAACTCAACTGCTTGGCGGGCACGCCGCTGCCGCGGGTGCTTCGCGCCGCCTACGACGGCACGAACCGCGCCTACGCCGCCGACTGCCGCCCGACCGCCGAGTTGCGCGTCCCCCGGCTCGACGAAACGGCGATGGGGCAATTGCTGCAAATGCTGATGATCGCCACGGTTGTCGAGGGGCGGCTGGTCGGCATCAATCCCTATGGCCAGCCGGGCGTGGAAGACTACAAACGCAACATGAACGCGATCTTGCGGTCGAAGTGACCGCGATCAACTCCCGCTTTTCGGCGGTTCGTCTTTCGGCGGGCCGTAGAAGCGTTGAAGGTTGATTCCGCCGCGCAGCTCCTCTTCGAGCAGGTGGATGCGCGATTCCAGCCGGTCGACGCGGCGTTGCAAGGCGGGCAAGAGATTCTTTTGCAGGTCTTCCGGTTTCGGACGCGGAACGGTGGGATAGTTCAAATGCCGCTGCAACGCGGCAAACAAGTAGAGAGGGTCTTTACGCCGATTAGCCAAGGCGATGCGGCCTTCCTTCTCGCCGAAGAGCACCGGCTTTTCCGCCTCGCCGCGCGTTTGGCGGTAAAGCTCGCTGCGGACGTAGATCAGATCGCACAAGTCCACCAGGCCGATTTGCCGCCGGACTGTGTCGAGCCACTGTCGCCACGCGTCGTCGTAGATCGCGTCGCCGGCCATCGCTTCCAGGCCGCGATCGTAGCCGAGCCGATTGCGGCAGAGGGCCTCGAACTGATAGAGGAAAACGCCCTGCACGCTGCCCCCGGCGGCCCGATATTCCGCCTCGCGCTCGAGAATCTCCAAGGCAATGCGGAAGTCGAATCGGCCGGTGTCGCGTTCGGCTTCGGCCACCAAGAACGTTTGAAACGGGCTGAAGTAGTGCGGAATGCGCGCCATGGCGGTGGCAAACCCGCCCGTGTGCCGCAATTCGTCGCCCAGAAAATCGACGGCCAGCGGCAACTGCGTGGTCGAAAGCAGCTCCTGCCGCACCATCCCGAGCAGCTCTTGCGTGGAGAAGGCCTGCTGCATCCGCTCGCGCATCGTGCGGAAGAAGTAGGCCTGCTCGATGTATTCCTCGCGAGGAAGCATGTCGCCCCGTTTCGTTTCCATTGATCGTGTGCGGCAACCGGCGCCGGAGCCCAAACGTTCGCGCTCACACGGTCAGGCCCAGGCGGTCAGACCCAGGCGGTCGAGCGTTTTGCAAATCCATCTCGCGGGCCGCGGCAGCACGGTCCGCAATGCTCCGGCGTTTCATCCGCTTCGGCGTCAGCCGCCTTATTATAGCGTCCAACCCGGGCGGTACTCGCGGCGGATGTAGCGTTGGGCCTTGTCGGCGTTGACGGTGCGCAGCTCCGCGGCGTTCCAGGTGAATCGCTCCCCGCTGCGGTAGGCGGCCGCTCCGAGCAGGGCGGCCTCGGTCAGCGGTTCGGAATAGGCGAAGTCGCAACTGGCCGCTTTGCCTGTTTTGCACCCTTCGATCCATTCGCGGTGGTGCCCGGGCGAGTCGGGGATCGAGGGCGCGGGCCGTTGGTAGTCGCGGAACTTCTCCTCCGGCAGCAGCTTGTGCCGCGTGTAGTCGGAAAGAAGGTAGCCGTCGCGGCCGACGAACAACACGCCGGAAGACCAGCCCTTTTGGCCCAGTTCTTCCAACAACGGCGGACGCCGGCCGCTATCGTACCAGGTGAGCTTCACCGGCGGGCCATCGCCGCGGGCGGGGAACTCGTAGCGGACGATCAGCCACTGGGGGCAGCCTTCCGGATGCGGGGGCGGGCCTTCGGCCTCAACGGCGGTGGGATATTTCAGATCCAACGCCCAAAACGCCAAATCGCTGTAGTGACAATAGAAGTCGCCCAACGCGCCGGTGCCGAAATCCCACCACGAACGCCAACGGGCGGGCACGTAGGCGGGGTGATACGGTCGATACGGCGCCGGACCGAGCCACAAGTCCCAATCGAGGTTCGGCGGCACGGGCGGGGTGTCTTTGGGGCGATCGCCTTCGCTGTACTTCGCTGCCGCCCAAACATGCACCTCGCCCACCGGGCCGATCGCGCCGGCGCGAATCAACTCCACCACACGGCGATAGTTCTTTTCGGCGTGAATCTGCGTTCCCAATTGGGTGATCAGCTTGCCGCGAGCGGCCAACTCGGTGAGCGTGCGGACCTCGAACACTTCGTGGGCCATCGGCTTTTCGCAGTACAGGTGTTTGCCCAAGCGCAGGGCGGCCGCTCCGGCCGGCGCGTGGGTGTGGTCGGGCGTGCTGACCACCACGGCGTCGATCTGCGAGTGCATTTCGTCGAACAATTTGCGGAAGTCGCGGTAGCATTTGGCGGCCGGAAACCGCGCTGCCGCTGCCTTGAGGTTCTCGGAATCGACATCGCACAGGGCGGCGATCTGTTCGCCGCTCACTCCGTCGAGGTTTTGCCGGCCGCGCCCGGCCACGCCGATCACCGCGATGCGCAGCTTTTCAGAAGAACCTGCCGCCCAAAGACGGCCGGGCAGCAAATAGGGCAAGCCGATGCCCGCAACGCTACCGAGCAACAGATTGCGGCGTTGAATCCTCTGCATGGCGATTTCCTCCGGGCGGGTTGACGGAATGGGTGGGCTGGAGTCAAATCACGCTGGCCGCCGACGGCGTGCGGGCCTCAGTTCGCACCCGAACTGCCGCCTGCGCCCCTGCGGTGTTTTTCTGAGGGGATCAATCAACCACCCTATTGTAGTTCACCACTCGCGTGATGGAAACATCGCCCCCGCCGCCGTCCGAACCGCCGCGCCCGCCCGACGCCGGCCCGCCCCCGTCGAGCACGTTGGCCGAAGCGGCCGCCCGCTGCCAGCTTTCACTGCCACCCGAGCGCATCGAGCGCATCGAGCGCTATTGCCGAATGCTTTGGGATTGGAACACCCGGCTGAATCTGACGCGCCACACCGATTTCGACAAGTTCGCCTCGCGCGACCTGATCGACACGCTGGCATTCTCCGAGGTGTTAACCTCCGGCGAACGGGTGCTCGATGTCGGCACCGGCGGGGGCGTGCCGGGCGTGGTGTTGGCCCTCGTGCGCCCCGACTTGCGCGTGGAGATGTGCGAATCGATCGGCAAGAAGGCCCGCGCTGTCGCCGACATGGTCGCCCGCTTGGGGCTCTCGGCCCCGGTGCACCATGCCCGCGCCGAGGCGGTGCTCGGCCAGTCGCGTTTCGACAGCTTGGTGATTCGCGCGGTGGCCCCGCTGAAGACGCTGCTCGAATGGTTTCGCCCGCATTGGCCGAAGATCGGCCGCCTGCTGGTGCTCAAAGGGCCGTCGTGGGTGGAAGAGCGCGGCGAGGCGCGGCATTATGGGCTGCTTCGCGCGCTGGCCTTGCGGAAGATCCACGAATACGCCAATCCCGCCACGCAGGCAATCAGCGTGCTGCTTTCGATCACCGCCGGCGATCCTGCCCCGGGGAAGGACCCGGGGAAAGGCCGTGGCGAGGGCCGGGGCGAGGGGCAGACGCCGTCGCGGCCGCAGCCTTCACGCCAACCGATGCCGCGCGGGCCACGGCCTGTCGGCGGTAATCGCCGCGGCGCAAAGCCGGCCGGTGGAGGTCCGTCACTCGGCGGTTCGACCAAAGCGGGGCGATCTCGGAGCGTTCGCGGAAAGGGGGGACAACGAGGGCCCAGCGGCCAGTCGGCCCCGCCCAAGCGCCGCAAGCCCCCACGGCCGTCCGCATAGACGAAGCTGCGTTTGCGGATTTCCCGATTTCGCAATTTCCCGACGCGCCCGGCCTCTGCGAACATGTTTCCGGGTTGAACGAACGCGCCGCTGCGTTGAAATAGAAAACGCCCGCCGTCAGGCTGGTTTTCCCAACGGCGGGCGGTTGTATAGGTTTCGGTCGCGCCTGCGACCGGTTGCCGCAATCTCGGGCCAAAGCCGCGGTTTCGCCCGATTCCGACTGGGCGATCCGCAGCGGCCCGACTCGGTTTCGCGCCCATCGCTTTCAACGGGGGCGAGCGACCTTCTCTTCCTCAGATGAGCGACGCAACCGGAGCGATCGGCCCGCGGCCCGCGTTGCGGAACCCTCGGGAACCGGCGGCTTCATGGCCCATTCTCAGGAATCAGAAGATCGGATTAGTACATGTCTTCACCCGGAGGGCCGCCGGCCGGCGCCTTCTCCTCCTTGGGCTTTTCGGCGACCAACGCGTCGGACGTGAGCAGCAAGGTGGCCACGCTGGCGGCGTTTTGCAGGGCCGAGCGGGTGACCTTCGTCGGGTCGATAATGCCGGCCTTGACCAGGTCTTCGTACTGGCCCGTCGCCGCGTTGTAACCGATGTTGCCCTTGGCCTCGGCCACCTTCTCGCAGACGATGCCGCCGTCTTGCCCGGCATTGGCGGCAATCTGCGTCAGCGGCGCGCGGCACGCCCGCAACACGATCTTGTAGCCGATCTCTTCGTCTTGGGCCAAGCCTTGCGGCTTGACGCTCGCCGCCGCCCGCAGCAGCGCCACGCCGCCGCCCGGCAGGATGCCTTCTTCCACGGCCGCCCGAGTGGCGTGCAAGGCGTCTTCGACGCGGGCCTTCTTTTCCTTCATTTCGCTTTCGGTGGCGGCGCCCACGTTGATCTTCGCCACACCGCCGGCCAGCTTCGCCAGGCGCTCTTCGAGCTTCTCCCGATCGTAGTCGCTGGTGGCCTTTTCGATTTCGGCGCGAAGCTGTTCGATGCGGCCCTTGATCTCGGCGCTCTTTCCGGCGCCTTCGATGATCGTGGTGTTGTCTTTGTCGATGACGATCTTCTTAGCGCGGCCCAGTTCGCGGAGCTCGACGTTTTCGAGCTTCCGGCCGAGGCTTTCGAACATGGCCAAACCGCCGGTGAGGATGGCAATGTCTTCCAGCATCGCCTTGCGGCGATCGCCGTAGCCGGGGGCCTTCACGGCGCACACCTTCAGGGTGCCGCGGAGCCGGTTGATCACCAGCGTCGCCAGGGCTTCGCCCTCGATGTCTTCGGCGATGATCAACAACGGCTTCTGCGCGTTGACCACCTGTTCGAGCAGCGGCACCAGCTCTTTGATGTTGCTCAGCTTCTTCTCGTTGATCAACACGTAGGCGTCTTCCAACACGCATTCCATCTTCTGCGGGTCGGTGACGAAGTAGGGCGAGAGGTATCCGCGGTCGAACTGCATCCCTTCGACCCATTCGACTTCGGTGGCCAGGCTCTTGCCTTCATCGACGGTGATCACGCCGTCTTTGCCCACTTTTTCCATCGCCTCGGCCAACAACCGGCCGATCTCTTGATCGTTGTTGGCGGCCACCGCGCCCACCTGAGCGATCTCTTCACGCTTGTTCTTCACCGAAACCGACATGCTCTTCAGTTTGTCGGTGATGTCGGCCACGGCCTTCTCGATGCCTTGCTTCAGATGGATCGGGTTGACGCCCGAAACCACCGCCCGCAGCCCTTCGTTGAAGATCGCCTCGGCGAGGATCGTGGCCGTGGTCGTGCCGTCGCCGGCGACGTCGCTGGTTTTGCTGGCCACTTCGCGGACCATCCGCGCGCCCATGTTCTCGTACACGTCTTCCAGATCGACCTCTTTGGCCACCGTAACGCCGTCTTTCGTGACGGTCGGCGAGCCGAAGCTCTTCTGGATGATTACGTTGCGGCCTCGCGGCCCGAGCGTGACCTTGACGGCCTGGGCCAGCTTCGACACGCCGCGGCGCATCGCGTCGCGGGCTTCTTGATCGAATGCAATCATCTTCGGCATGACTCTATCTCTCCTGTATTGGTCTTATGCGCTTGTATTGGTCTTTCTTGCGCTTTCGCCCCGCGCGAAAACGCACGGCGGGGCGCTCGGCGAAACCGCCGCTACTCGATAATCGCCAGAATGTCCGATTCGTGCATCAGCAGCAGTTCCTGTTCGCCCACCTTGAACTGCTCGCCCGCATACGAGGTGAACAACACGCGGTCGCCCACCTTCACCTGCAACGGGCTTCTCTTGCCGTCCTCGAGCAGCCGGCCGTTGCCCACGCTGACCACCTTGCCGCGAGTGGGTTTTTCCTTGGCCGTGTCGGGCAGGTAGATTCCGCCGGCGGTGCGCACTTCCGAGTCTTCCCGCTCGACCACCACCCGATCACCCAACGGTTGCAGCTTCAGCTTTCCCGGGGCCGCCTTCTTCGCTTCGGTCTTCTCCTTCTCTTTGGCCATGATGGAATTCGCCTCCCAAGTCTCGCTAAGGTGTATGTCGGAAACCAATCGTTGCACCCGAATCGCGGCTGCTGCCCGCCCCACCCGCCGGAGCCGGCCTCGACGCCGCTGGGTCGCCTCGGCCCGTCGGGCTCTTTGCGCCGGTGACTGGCCCGCGGGATACTGCCGCGCTGTCCGAAGACCATCGGCGTAGGGCGACCGCGAAGTCCCTCCTGGTAGCAAGCCCCGTGCCAGAGCCGCGCAATGATGTTCTAACGCTATACCACGACGAACGATAACGCTGGTGATCTTTTTGAGTTCGTAGCGCGACGGTCCTGTCAAAACGGTCGGCATTGGGTGGCCGTTGCGGTCGTTTGCTGCCAAAGTGGCAGTCGGGGCGGCCGGTGAGCTTGGCAATTTGAGGCGTGTGGGCCGAGTTGGTTTGGCGGCCTGTGCCCGAAGCGATTCCGAGTTGCGCAACCGAAGCGGTTTCGCCCGGCCACTTTCGTTGCCGTCAAATCCATTCCACCAGAAAAGGGGGTGATGGTAGTCAGCGCAGTGCAATTCTGGGCTTGGGGCGGCCGCAGGCATCGGGTACGATCCGGCCCCCGAAACATTGCGCTGGTTTCTCGTTGGGCAACGGCTGCCGTGCTCGGCTCGATTTGATGGCCAAGATCATTCGCTGGAAAACGTGGGTTCTGCTGCTTGCCGCGCTGACGGGCTGTTCGACCCTGACGCTGGCGCCCTCGGCCGGGCTGCCGGGCCGGTTTTCTGCCCAGCGACACCATCTGCTGCTCCGCAGCGACTTCCCGCTGCCGCAACACCATCGCATGCTCGACGAGCTGATTATGCTGCGCGGCGATATGGTCGGCCGTCTGGGCATTCCCTCGTCGGACGAGCCGATTCACCTGTTTCTCTTCGAGTCGGGCGAGCGGTTCGAGCGATTCATGCGCGCTCGGCATCCCGATTTTCCCGATCGCCGGGCGTTTTTCGTCGAGTCGGATTCGCGCCTGATCGTTTACGCCCAATGGGGCGACCGCATGGCCGAAGACCTGCGCCATGAAACCGCCCACGCTTATCTGCATGCCGTGGCGCCCAACTTGCCCCTTTGGCTCGACGAGGGGCTGGCCGAGTACTTCGAAGTCCCCCGACGGCAGCAGGGGCTGCATCGGCAGCATATCGAATGGCTGGTCGGAAGGATGCGCCGCCAGGGCTGGCAGCCGAACCTCAAACGTTTGGAACGAGTGGCCAATCACCGCGATCTTCAGCAAGACGAATATGCCGAAGCGTGGCTCTGGGTTCATTTCCTCTTGGAGTCATCGCCGGAGACGGCGAACGTCCTTCGAGGTTACCTGAGCGCGGTGCGCACTTCGGCCGCGCCGCCGCCGCTTTCGGCTGTGCTCGAGCGGCAACTGCCCGACGCGGCCGCTGCCGCCGCCGAACACCTGCGAACGCTGGCGCCTTAGCGGCAGGCTTGGGCGGCCATGCGCCGCGACGCCCGCCGGCAAGCGGCATCTGCCCGAAGCTCAACGGTTTGCCGCAATCCATCGGCGACGGGGGTTGTCGCTGCTGCCGCGGCGCTTCATAATCGCGCTTTCCGATTCGTCGGCCCTGCTGCGATGCTTGGGGCCGGTTGCCCAATGTGCAACTGTAAGCCGTTTGTCGGCCGAATCGGGTTCTCGACGCGACCGAGCCGCTTTCGGTTCTCTTACGATCTTCTTGAGGACGATTCGCTGATGGCCAAACATATTTTCGTAACCGGCGGCGTGGTCAGTTCGTTGGGCAAGGGGCTGACCAGCGCGTCGATCGGCATGTTGCTGGAGCGGCGCGGGCTGTCGGTTCGCATGCAGAAGCTCGATCCCTACATCAACGTCGATCCGGGGACGATGAGCCCCTACCAACACGGCGAGGTGTACGTTCTTGACGACGGCAGCGAGACGGACCTCGACCTGGGCCACTACGAGCGATTCACCAACAGCCCGCTGAACCGCGACTCGAACTACACCACTGGGCAGATCTATCAATCGGTGATCAATAAGGAACGCCGCGGCGAGTTTCTCGGGCAAACCGTGCAGGTGATTCCGCACATCACCAACGAGATTAAGGCGGCGGTGCTCAAGCCCGCTCAAACCGGCGTGGACGTGGTGATCACCGAAATCGGCGGAACCGTCGGCGACATCGAGAGCCAGCCGTTCCTCGAAGCCATCCGCCAGATGTCGTTGGACTTGGGGCAAGAGAACTGCTTGTACATCCATCTGACATTGGTTCCGTATCTGAAGGCCGCCGATGAACTGAAAACCAAGCCCACGCAGCATTCCGTGGGCCAGTTGCGGCAGATCGGCATCCAGCCCGACATCCTCATCTGCCGCACCGAGCGATCGCTGAGCTATGACGACCGCAAGAAGATCGCCCTGTTCTGCAACGTGCCGGTCGAGGCCGTGATTGAGGAGAAAGACAAAGAGTTTTCCGTGTACGAAGTGCCGCTGAGCTTAGTGGAGCACGGGCTGGATCAGTTGATCGTGCGGAAGCTCAAGCTCCCGGCCCGCGAGTTGAAACTCGACGATTGGCACCAACTGCTGCATCGGCTGCGCAATCCGGAGTCGGAAGTGGCCATCGCGGTGGTGGGAAAATACGCCGAGCACAAAGACGCCTACAAATCGATCTACGAAGCGCTCGATCACGCCGGCATCGCCCATCGCGCCCAGGTGCGCATTCAACGCGTGCATAGCCAATCGATCGAACGCGACGGGGCCGAGCGGCTTTTGGCGGGCGTCAACGGAGTGCTGGTGCCCGGCGGATTCGGCGAACGCGGGATCGAGGGCAAGGTGGAGGCGATTCGGTTTGCGCGGACGCGCAACATTCCCTTCTTCGGCATCTGCCTGGGAATGCAGTGTGCGGTGGTCGAGTTCGGGCGTCATGTTTTGGGGCTCGATCACGCCAATTCGACTGAGTTCGACAAGAACAATCCGCACCCGGTAATCTGCCTGCTCGACGAGCAAAAGACCATCACCGACAAGGGCGGTACGATGCGCTTGGGCGCCCAGCCCTGCCGCTTGCGCAGCGGCACGAAGGCCGCCGCGGCCTACGGGTGCGAGGACGTCAGCGAAAGGCACCGCCATCGGTACGAGTTCAACAACGCCTACCGCGAGCAGTTCGAGGCCCGGGGCCTGACGATCTCCGGCAGCAGTCCCGATGGAAGCCTCGTCGAGATCGTCGAACTCGATGGCCATCCATGGTTTTTGGCCGTGCAATTCCATCCCGAGTTCAAGTCGCAGCCCACCCGCCCGCATCCGTTGTTCGCCGGCTTTATCGGGGCGGCCGCGGCGATGAAGCAGCGCGGGGCGGCGGGCGTCGAGGCCTGAGCGTGCGACGCGCATCGTGAAACAATGGCGGGCGACGATGCCGACAGACGAAAAGAGCCCTTTGGGAGCGAGGCGATGAGCGAGCAAACACCTCCGGAAAAGAAGATCATCGTCGATGAGGATTGGAAGGCCCGAGTCGAGGCCGAGCGTCAGCAGGCGGCCCAGTCGAAGGGCGCCGAGCCGGGCGGTGCGACGGCTTCCGGCGATTTGGGCGATGACGGCCCGCTGCCGCCGCCGGGGCTGCTTTACCTCGCCTCGTCGATGTACTTCCAAGCCTTGGTCTGCCTGGGGCTTCTGCCGCATCCGATGACCGGCAAGCCTCAGCCGAGCACCCGTCGGGCCCGGCACGCGATCGACACCCTGGAGATTCTCTACGAGAAGACCGAGGGCCGTCGCACGCCGCAAGAGAGCGAGGCCCTCGACTCGATGCTGCACGAGTTGCGCTTGGCCTATCTGAATGCCGGATCCCCGCCGGCAGAGCCGCCGAAGTCGGGCGATTGAACGGCGCGAAAGCCGCTTGGCGGCGCAATCCGATGCCGCTGCGCGCCGACCAGCGATGCGCGGAAAACTCAATGGAGCCGGGGCCGGCCGGTTGGCGCGCCTTCGACGGAGGAATTACCAAGCGAAGTGGGCGAACGCCTTGTTGGCCTCGGCCATGCGATGGACGTTTTCGCGCTTGGTGTAGGCCGCGCCTTCGCGGCGGTAGGCGGCCATCAACTCGTCGGCGAGCTTCTGGGCCATCGGGCGGCCTTTCTTCTCGCGGCACGCGCCGAGAATCCAGCGGATCGCCAGCGACTGCTGGCGGGTGCGGTTGACCTGCATCGGCACTTGATACGAGGCGCCGCCGACGCGCTTCGAGCGAACTTCGATGTTCGGCTTGACGTTTTCGACCGCCTGGGTGAAGACGTCGATCGACTGCTGATCGGGCACCTTCTTGGCCAGAATGTCGAGCGCTTCGTAGAAGATCGCTTGCGCAATGCTCTTCTTGCCGCTCCACATCATCGAATTGATGAACTTCCCGGCCAGCAGCGACCCGTGCTTCGGATCCGGCGCCAACTTCTCTTTGCTTGCAGTCAGTCGACCCATGACAGCGTCTCGAATCTCTCTTGATGAAACCGCGGAAACCCGAAAGCGGCTCGAACAGGAAGGCGACGCCTCGGCCGCCATTACGTAAGGGCTCTCTGCCTGTTTCCAGAAACCGCCGACAAACGGGAAGTATGAATCCTCAAAATGGGAATGTTGGGCTCGGATTGCGTTCTTCCGACAAACCCCGGCCGACTTTCGGTCGGCCTTTGTACACGGAATCTCTCAGACACACCGATCGGGAAAAAACAAACCCCCGACCGCCCGAATGACGGGACGACTAGCTCCGCTTCGCGCCGTAACGGCTGCGCGATTGCTTGCGGCCATCGACGCCCAACGCATCGAGTGCACCGCGCACCACTTGGTAGCGAACGCCGGGCAAATCGCGGACACGGCCGCCGCGCACCAGCACAATCGAGTGCTCTTGCAGGCTGTGCCCTTCGCCGGGGATGTACACGGTAACTTCCTTGCCATTGCTCAACCGCACGCGCGTAATCTTACGCAGCGCCGAGTTGGGCTTCTTGGGGGTCATCGTTTTGACCTGCAAACAGACGCCGCGTTTCTGCGGGCATTGGTCCAGAACCGGGGCCTTGGTGCTCCGGCGCTGAACGCTTCGCGACTTGCGGGTCAATTGATTGATCGTCGGCATGGCTCTTACAAACACTCTCTAAGGCGAAAGGCGTCGGACAGTTGGGCCTCGGCCGTTCGACGCGAACAGCCCGCGCGACGAGCCCACAAGCCCGACGCCGACCCAGCCCAACGGATGTTGTTGTACGGAAACCTATTATTGTGCCGTTTTGCCCCCGGCTGTCAATGGGGCGGTTGCGACGATTTCGGCCGGCCGGTCGGCAAGCCCCCCGGTTCCCAGCGGCCCGAGCCAGGGTGGCGCCACAGGTTGCCTAAGTCTCCTGATGACCCGCGTCCCTCCGGATTGCGTTGACCCCTGTGGCAGAGGCCCTGGGTGCCCGAATCAGCGTCGTTGCCTCGCCCGCTTCTCCCACACTCTTGCCGAACGGCATGGTGATTCCAGGCGGCATAGTGAAGGGCTGGCGGCCCCAACTCTCGTCATTCCGAACTCATGAACGTATTTCGACCGCGAAGTTCGTCTCACTTTACAGAGGGGGGCCGTCCACCGAGTTCACGGTTTGCACGGTGTTGCGGGCACACTGGAACGCTTTGCGCAAAAGTTGGTTGTCGGCCCAGTACGGGCGAGTTAGATTAGGGCTGTGGCT
>JARKPK010000132.1 GCA_029975295.1 Thermoguttaceae bacterium
GGCCCACTGGTAGATTTCCCTCAGCAGTTCATCGAGCGTGCGGCAGCGGTGGTTGCGAGTGATTGTTTCGTGGAGATGCCACCACACCCGTTCGATGGGGTTTGTCTCCGGGGCGTATTTGGGGAGGAAGTGCAACTCGATCCGCCCCTGCCATCGGGCCAAGTACTCGCGCACCGCCCGGCAGTTGTGAAACTTGGCGTTGTCGCAAATCACGTGAATCTTGCGAAACTGGCGAAACCGGCGGCGAAGATCGTCCAGGTGCGCCAAGAACAGTTGGCTGTCGCGACGCGTGCCGGGCGACGAGAGCAACAGCGTGCCCGTCCGCCAGTGCAACGAACCGGCCAAGTGCCGCTTCTCGTTGTTGCCCGGCGTGACCACCTCGGCCTGCTCGCCGCGAGGCATCCACTGGCAGCCGATCTTCGGGTTCAAATGCACGTCCACTTCGTCTTGAAAGACGACCGTTTCGTCGTCGGGCAACTCGGCCAGCAACTGCTGCAACTGCCGCAATTTCCCCTCGTACTGCGGGTCTTTCGGGCCAACCACCGGACGCGGCCGACGCCAGACGAACTCCATCCGATGCAGCCCGCGGCGAACCGTTTCGGCACTGAGGCGAACGCCTTCCCGCTCCCGCAGCAGCAGGGCCAGCACGGCGCACGTCCAGCGGCTGCGGAAGAAACCGAAATCTCGCGGCGTGAAGTGCAACAGCCATCGCACCACCACGATCAACCAGTAGGCCACCGTGAAGGGCCGTTCTTCTCTGCCCAGCACGCGGGCCACGCCGCCGGCCGCAAAGTCCTTTTTCACCGCACGCACCAGCGTGGGGCTGGCGAAGACCGCCTCGGCGATGGCGCGATACGACCATCCGTCGGCCAGAAGCAGCAGCACCACGGCCCGTCGCGCCACCCGCGCCTCGCGGAACGCCTTCAGCAGGGCCTTGCGTTCCTCGGCAGAAAGTTGAATACTACCGTCCATGGCTTGGTCTCCGGGGTCAGTTGTTGCATGACACTCACACCAACAACAACTACCTTAGAGCCAAGCCTGTTCTCATTTCCAGAGGGATTTTGCGGCAAACTTCCCGGTCGACAAACCTCCCCGCCCAGCGCTACGCTCGCACCGTGGAGCTATTTAATATGGCACAATTCAAAGCAGGGCTTTATAAGAAAGAAGTGCTCGATGCGATGACGCGCGTCCAGAATATTCGTGCGAATCTTCAAATTCTTCGAAATCTTGGGTATTCCGAGGAGGTCATTAAAACGATCCGCCGCCGAGTGCTTGAATTCGCGCGTCGTTTATGATTTGCGAATTTTATTGGGAGGCATGTTGTGTCTTCACAAATCGTCTTGCCTGACGACTTCCTTGCTGTTGTTCGAAGCGGTGTGTTGAACTTGGTTGATGGCATTCGGCTCTCCGATATCCGATGGATGACTCCGGTGCAGATCGCGTCGTTCGATCGTCCTCCTTTTCTTTCCGATCGCCTCATTCCGTTTGCGCTTACGGCCGGGCGGTCGAGGTACGGTTGGTGGAGGGAAAGCGAAAGTTGCACGTGCAAGTTCGTCGTGTTCTCGCCTCGCGATTGCGATGAGGCAATGATCTATGCACCAGACTTTAGCGCCTTCTTATATCGGAGCATCTTAGAGGACTTGGTCGATTGTTGGGGAAGTTGGCTCGACGACGATTCTCGCGTGGATGCGATTGTTGAGATGGCTCGTCGGAATGTAGCTCTTGCTTCGCCTTTTTTGCCGGTGGCATGGGCGCGTACATTGGGTGAAGTCGTGTCGCGTACGCCTCGTTGCAGTGCAACGGGGAGCATGACTTGGCTTGACTCGGCAGAAGCGCGCGACCTGATACTAAAGCACTTCGGGGACTTTGCGATTGACACATCGATCATTCAGCATCACGAATAGGTGGAAATGGCGGCGTTGGGCGGTCGCCGGGCGGTCGGTGTAAACGTTGGTCGAATAGTGTAGCGCTGGGCGATGGTGGTGGGCAGCCGGCGGGTGGTGCTCGACGCGCCGGTGGCGGTCTATAATCTCGAAGTCGCCGGCGCGCACACCTACTTCGTCGAAGACGGCCTGGGCCGCCAAACCCCACTGTGGGTGCATAATAATTGCGCCGGGCAGCTTCATCATGCCATTTCCAAGAGAGTGTTCCGCGAGTTACAGGACCATCCGAACTTGGCCGGCAAATATGCCTTGCGGGATTCGCGATTCGTGACGCGGGCCGTATCGTTGGAGGCTCATCGGGGATACCAGGATTGGCATCGGCTGTTGGACGACGAGGTTGTCGCATGGCTGCGTAGAAACCAGAAAGCGACCGTCCGCAAATTCGAGAAATGGCTTGTGTGGCGCTATCAGCAACCGGATCTTCGTGCCCGGTTCCCGGATGGGCTCTGAACGGAAAGGACAAAGAAATGGCTTTCTACGTTGTCGAGAAAGACGAGAGTGATGCGCCGGATTCGGCGAGCGCAGATTTTATCCGAGGCGAGAAGACCCAGTCGGGCGACGCGGCGCGTTGTGCTCGGTGCGGCGACTTTATCAGTATGAAGCAATGGCTGCCGCCGTTCCGCGTGGAGATCGAGTGCTGGGGGAGAAAATATCCGGACGTGATTGCCGAGGGGCAGAACATGCTGGTTTCGGCGCGATTTCAGACGCTTTGGCGGGAGGAGGGCCTGGTGGGGCTGAGTGAGTTCCATCCGGTGGAGATCGTCAAGGTTCGGCGGAAGCGAAAGTTGCGCGGCGAGTTGCCGACGTATTTGCTGACGCGAGTGCCGACAAGCCGGACAACGCTGGACTTCAAGGCCTCCGGTCTCGAATGGGAAGACCCGCCGCAATGCACGGAGTGTTATGGCGCTCTGATCAAACGGTGGAAACGGGTTGTGGTGGATGAAAAGACGTGGGCGGGCGAAGATTTGTTCGTTGCGCGTGGGTTTCCTGGCTCGGTTTTAGCTTCGGAGCGATTCAAGCAGTTCTGCGAGCGTCATCAGATCGGCAATGCCCGTTTGATTCCTGCGGAGGAGTACGGGCGCGATTTTTATCCTTGGGAGCGCGAAGCGTCGGGTTGAGCAACGGACTGAGCGTTGGCCGGGTTGGCGGTTGAGCGAGCTTTGGCGAGCTTGGAAGCACAAGCCGCTGAAGACCTTCTCTGGCCGCGGCCCGGTGGCTGATCGTCGCCGACACGGGGCAGGTGATGTTGACGGCCGCGGGCGGCCGGGCGATGGTGGTGGGCAGCCGGCGGGTGGTGCTCGACGCGCCGGTGGCGGTCTACAATATCGAGGTCGCCGGCGCGCACACCTACTTCGTCGAAGACGGCCTGGGCCGCCAAACCCCACTGTGGGTGCATAACGACTGCGGCGAAAAGCTGCGCAAGGCGGCGGCAAAGGTCCACGGCAACTCGCTTGCCTACGTCGGCCAGACGCATGTTTACGTCATTCGGGGACCGAAGGGCACGCACAAGGTCGGACAGAGCATGCAGGGAGTGCGCGTTCGTGATGGCGTTTCCATTCGCGGTGAAGCTCAGGCGCGGGCCTTGGCGCGTCAGACAGGTCAGCCGTACCGCTCTAAAATCCTCAAGACGTTCCCCGACAAAGCGTCGGCGCGCGAATACGAGACTCGCCTGATCGAACGATACCGAAGGATGTTCGGCGACAAGACTCTTCCGGGAAACAAGACGAACCGATAGGTGGTGAAGTGGCGCACGACCGCAAACTCGTACTGGGTGGTGCATCGCTTACGGAGGCGCGATGCAACCGATATGACATTAGCGTAATGGGCGAGATTATGGACGAGATGGAGCGGTTGATGATTGAGACAGGCTATTTGGATAACGCGCCGTTCAAATGGGTCGGACTGATTCTCCGATATGGTCTAAAGAACGAAGACGAGCCGCATTATCAACGGATTAACAAGAAATATGGTGATCTTCCGGTAGCAATCGAACTAGACACCAATGAGTTGCGAAATGCTAGCCGGGAAGAGCTGAAGGAGATCTTTACCATCGCGACTCTCAAGGTATTGGTTCATGTTGCGCGCAAGTACGGGCTTCCCGGCGAGAGGTTTGCGGAGATGCTTCGTGCCCGTTTGGCGGGGCGAAATGATGGCTCGTGAAAGGCCTTGGTTTACCGAACCTTTCGGACGCGTGAACTGAGGGGGCGTTTCGGCAGGTAAGGCCGCCAGCTGACCCTTCGATCGAATAGGGGAAACTCCCGTAGAAACGGCGTCGGAAAAATGGGGCAAGCCTTTCCGACACGCTGGGCTGAGCGACCTGCTGGCCCTCGGGCAGCTTTTTATGCCGTTGGCGGGCTACGGGCTGAAAAAGCTGGGCGTGCTGGGCAAACCGCATTGCTTCGTCGCCGGCACGCAGGTGGTGGTGGGGCGCGACTCGGACGGCAGCTACATCACCCGGTCGATCGAGGAGATCGAAGAGGGCGACCTGATCCTTGCCCGCGACCAGTTCTCGGCCGAGTCGCCGGTCGAACTGTGCCGGGTGGCCCGCGTGTACGTCAGCCACACCGACACGCTGCGGGTGATCGTGCTTCGCGACGCCTCGGGCAACTTCTTGCGGAAAACGGCGATGCCTGGGGTGGAGTGCATGCGACCTGGGGGCCCAAATGGCGACGGTCTTCGACCGTCGCCGCATTGCTTCAGGCAGTGACGGCTTGCGGCGATCACCACCACGGACGAGCATCCGTTTTGGGTGGATCGGTTCGGCTGGGTCGAGGCGGGCGACTTGCAGTTGGGGCAGGTGGTGTTGACGGCCGCGGGCGGCCGAGCGATGGTGGTGGGCAGCCGGCGGGTTGGTGGGCGGTTGCAGTGGGGGCTCGTGCCGCGTGGGGCGGCAGCCGAGATCATGCGATCGCTTACTGACGGGTCAGGATGAACGGCTCGAACAGACCGTAACCGATGGTGTCGTACTTGTGGCCGGGGGGCGGTCCGAGCCGATCACCTTGACGGAACGCATGCGGCCATGCCGAGCCGCGTAGTGGGCCGGCATGGTGGGGACCGAAAGTGTTCTTCAGTGTGCCGACGATCGTTACGGTGATCACGTTCTCGCCGGGCTGAATCCACTTGGTCACGTCGCAGATCCATGGTTGCCAGGCCACGTACCCGGCGTGGCGGCCGTTGACGGCCACGCGGGCGACGCTGCCGTACCACGACGGCAATCGCACACAGTAGCTGCCGGCGGGCTTCGGGCCGACATCGAATCGCCGGCTGTACGCCACCGCGCCGCCATAGAAGGGATGGCCCTGAACGTTCCAACCGGCTCTCGCCATGCCGCTCGAATCGAGCAAGTACGCCGCGCGGCGATTATGGATGGTCCCTGCGGCCAGCTCACTGGACACTCGGGCAATGCGCGCGCCTTCGATCGGAATGATTCGCCCCCCTTCATCCTCTGCGAAGAACCTTACCTCGCTCAGGCCCACGAAGGCATTGTCTTGGCCGGGCTTTTCCGCGGGATAGACCGTGCCGTTGTGATTCGAAAGGATGTCGAACTTAATGAACCGCACAGCCGTCGCTTTTGCCGAGAGCGTTTGCGGGAATCGCGGGGCGACCGTGGGACCGGAGGAGCCGCTTTGAGCCTGATCTAGCTCGAACGTGCCGACTTCGCGGTAGGAGTCGTCGTTGCCGGTCGCGGAAGCGAGAACCTTGAGGCCCTTAACGCCCCGTTGCGTGAAGTTCACCTCGTTGTAGTTCCAAACCTTGATTGCGGCCAGGTTGCGTTCCGCGCCGAGGTCGAAGACCAGTTCTGGATCACCATCGTCTGCCGCCTTGCTCGAATTATTCCGGCGGTAGCCGACGCCCGCGCTTAGCCACATCGTGCCGTCGGGCGCTGTACCATGGGCTTCGGTTTGGGGGATCAGGGTCAACGGTTCGGGCGGTATGATGACGAATCCGCTTCCGACGGGCTTCAATGAGAAGTCGCCGAGCACATAGGCCGGCTCCAACTCGTGGTAGATGGTGAATGGCTTAGCCTTGATCGTCACGACGTTCGCGCCGGGCTTTGCTGCGCCGGCCAGTTCGATTCGTCCGAACGACTTGTCGAGCCACCAGTCGCCCGGTGTTGCCTTGACCGGCTTGCCGTTGCATGTGACTGAGTAGAGGTCGGGCCGTTCGATGACAATTGCCAAGTCCGCCGGTGGATCGCCCTCGATGGTGAATCGGTACGCGGCCTCAAAGCCGCTCTCGGCCGGAAACGCTTTTGTGATGTACTCGTCGCGCAACTGCACGGCGCTGTCCCAAGGGTTGCGCTCTAGGCCGTTGGCCCGGAAGGCCATTTGATTGGCGTGATAGAAATGAATTCCCTTCTCGCTTTTCCCGCCGGCAGAGAGATCGACGTAGTCGATCGTGAGCACGTTCGGCCCCAAGCGGCGAATCTCCAAGTCGCCCGAAGGCGGAATCGTCGCAGCTTGGGCGGGGGCGGGGGATTTGGGGTTCTCCGAGCCATTCGGTGTGTTCGCCAAGAACAGCAGGAGACTTCCGCACGGCGCCAGTGTGAAGTCGATCTTCAGGCCGTTCGCGGTCTTCTCGACTGGACAGGGTGCAATCGTGCCATTGAGAGGATTCCACTGTTCGGCGGCCGCCGCAACGCAGGTTACGGAGCCTGTCGTTGTTTGGTCGATCGAGGTGTTGGCAAGAAACAGGATTTGGCCGTCTTCCAGTTGGCGGCGGTGGTGGAGCAGCATGCCGCCTTGATGTCGCAAGTCGAGGCCGGGCGTGCCGACTTTGAGCAAGATCGCGGGCAACTCGGCGGCGTCGATCCGTTTCCATCCCGGGTTTTCCGCCGCATTGCCGACCGCCTGCGACGGTTTTCCATCGACCAACGACGGCGGCTGGCCGCAGCAAAGCACTTGGCCGCCTCGCCGGGCGAAGTCGGCAAGCAGCTCGGCCGTGCGGGAGTTGAGGTTCTCCGCATGAGGCGGAAGCACGACAACGCGATAACGTTGCTGGCCGACAACAAGCACGGCCATACCGGGATCGCCATCTTGCTGCCGCATGTCGGCCGCGCTCCCGTGACGGGCGATGATGTCTTCACATCCCAAGTCGAATTCCACTTGTGCTTTCTCCAGGTCGGTTACCAGCTTCTGGAAGCTTGTTCCGATCTGGGTGAGCTGCGTCTTGTTCGGCTGATACATCCAGGCGGTGGTGGTTGGCTCGAGTACGAGAACAGGATTGACCTGTTTACCGGATGAAAGAGCCGCCGACAGCCGAGCGAAGTAGCCGGCCATGACATGGTAGTCATCCCACCATGGCGTGTGATAAGAGAACGATTGCGGATGGTCGCGTTTTCGGGCCCCTCGGATCGTGACGTAGCTGAGGTGCTCGTCCAGTGTGTTCACGCCCAGCACGTAGAGCCAGTCGCCGATTCGCTTCATGTCTTCGAAACGAAGGTCCCATCCGCCCGCGCCATAAGCTTCGCAAAGCGTGCGCGTCCGGCCGAGCTGGTTGGCCGCGCTGGCGAGTTCTTTGACGGCGCGGATATTGCCGAACTGGGCGTTGACGTTCTCGCTGTAGTTGTTCATCAGCGTGTCGATGGCGGGCCGTTGGTGCCATGCGTACATCGCCATGTTGTCCGGCCCGTAGCTTGCGCCCGGCCAACCATGCTCAAAGTAGTGACCGGTGAATTCCAGACCGTTCGCTTCACACCAGTCGTGGCAGGGCTTGGCCCAGTGCTCAATGAACTGCTCTAAGAGAACCTGATGATAGTTGTGCCGGACCTTTTTCCAGTCGCCCAGGGGACGCACGAGCGCCGGCAAATGGTCTTCCATCGCGTAGCCCCAGCGCTTGCGGAACTCGTCGCTCAGATGCTCGTTCCAGTGCAAACCGCCGGCCGGGCAGAGGTGCGGCTCGTCGGTGAAGATGCCGGGGCATCGCTTGCCGAATTGGTCGCCGATGTTTCGCTTGTACGCCTCGAAGGTGATCTCGATGAATTTCTCGGTTACGCCCGGCTTGAGGAGATCCACATACCACTTGCCACCGAACCAACCGCCGGCAGGGGCCAATCGCCAGCTTGCCAGCAGGTATCGGGCTTCGGGCAGGTGTTCGCCGGCGCGAACCTTGCGGGTGACGTTTTCGTAGCCGTCCTCCGAAACGCGGTATGCGGCGAAGAAATCGTCGGCAAGTGAGCCGATCGTTTTGGTTTCGGCGAAGTGCAGCCCGCGCCCGCGGCTTTCGGGCATGGCTTCGGGCACCAGTCCTCCGGCGAAGCCCGAGGGGTAGGAGTTCTCGTCATAAATCCAGATGTTCATGTCGAGTTTTTCGGCTTCGTCGAGCGCAGCTCGCCAAAGGCGGAACCACTCTTCGGACAGGTAGGGCGTCATCAGCCCCGGACGCGGGTGGACGAACGCCTGTTTCACCTGTTGCCCTGCGAGGTCGCGGAGGGTGCCGCGAACCTGCTCTTCCGTGAGCATGTCGTTCCAAGTCCACAACGGGGCGCTGGCATACTGGCGCGGGGGAGTTGTGAACGCAGCCCTGAGCGAGGCCGAGTTGGTCGGCGCGGGCGGCTCGGCGGCCGAAAACGACGCGCACGCAGACACAATCGCGGCAGCCAATGGAAAAGCGACGCGGCGAGGCATGGCAGCTCTCCGAAAGTTCGTTGTGGCAGGCATGAGCGCGCGAGGGGGAACCGGCGATGTGCACGTTTCCGGCGCATCGCTTGCAGGCGAAAGAGAAGGATGCTGGACTTCCGGCTAAGCGCTAGGGAAAGCGATTCCAAGCTGCCGATCCGATCGGACGACTTTCGCCACCGAGCCGATCAGACAATCTTCATGATTTCGCGAGCGGCGGTCAACGCCTCTCGGGCGCCGGCTTCGCCATTGGTCAGCTTCAGCAGGCTGATGGCGGCTTTGATTTCCGGCAGGCCGATTCCGGTCGTTTCGATCACCTGCTTGACGGCCTTGCGGCGACGCTTGCTCTTGCTCTTGATGTTGGCCACATAGCCGGCAGTGACATCAACTCCTTCCTTCTTCATCGCAGCGACAACCTCCAACGGTTTCGCACGCTTGTGAACAGCGAGGTATTGTCTCACCGCTTGCGACTTGTTGATCCCTGCTTTGCCCGATGCGCTGCCGCCGGCCGCCGGCTTGCCCGCAGACTTCTTCGACCGCTGCTGTTTGTTCAGTTCGCTCTTGATGTTGGCGGCGTAGCTTGCGGTGATCGAGAGACCTTGCTTTTGCAATGCCTCGGCGATCGTCTTTCCGGTCGCCTCGGGATTGCTTTCGAGAAAGTCCTTCACCGCCTGAGTCTTGCTGATCTTTTGCGACTTGGCCATCAATATCTGCCTTTGTGAAAGAGTAATGGGGAGACATGAAACTATAACAAGTAGTTCTCATGTTGCAAGGAGCGAGGATTAATGAGCGTTGTCGTGTCGCTCTAAGCACCCTCCATTAGTGTGCGTTGTTTGTACTGTGCCGTGTGGACCCTGTGCGGGCCTTTGCGGTCGATTCGTTTGTCGCTTCGGGCGTCGTCGCGGGAGGTGGCCCGTCCGATGACTGGCGAAATAGTACGGGGCCGATCGCCGCGGCGTTTTATCGCCTCGTGTTGCCGATGGTGGTTGATCGCTGTTGAATAGAACAAGCACGTTGGCGTTCAGTTCTAACGAATGGGCAACTTTGCTCTTTCAGGCGATGGATAGCGCTTAGCGCCGCCATGCATCGTCGGGCCAGCGTTGCAAAGAGCGACCGGGCTGATTTCCGTTTTCGGCAGCCGACTGCGCTGATTGTCGCAACTAAATCACGATCATCATTTTGGCGTTGGTCCGAGTTGATCGGCAGGGGCGGCGGCTCCGCGCGACCGCGAAGTGGCCGGCGTGGCTTGGCGTTTGGAGCCGTTGGTGGGTTGTCCACTGTCCTCAGGGATAGCGGCTGCGGGCTGACGTCGTCGGCGGCACAGTTGGCTGCCTGTTTGTTGAGCCTCCGACTGGCGCGGAAATGATGGTGCAAGAAAGGCCTTCGGATGCCCCCCGGCGGTAGTCTTTCGCGGCAGGGCGTGGTATCTTCTCTGATTGCCTGACGGCCGGGCGAACGAGCCCGGACCACGGTGAAAAGATCACCGCGGCGGCAGCCCGGGCTTGGCCGAGGCGGCGTTGCGTCGGCCAGTTTTTCGGATTGGTTCTTTGAGACACTTGGAGCATGCAGGCGTTCGCGGGAGCGGCCCTGCGATTGGGAAATGGCCGGCGGCACTGTGACTGCCATTGCCGCAGCCGAATGGGAAAGGTGCAGGAGCATTCATGTCCGATGCCCCTCATTATCCAGACCTGACGACGTTTCGGCGTTTGGCCGGCGAGGCCGACTTGGTGCCGGTGTATCGCCGATTGCTGAGCGATGCGCTGACGCCGGTTTCCGCCTTTCATCGGCTGGACGACGGCCGCTGCGCCTGCTTGTTCGAAAGCGTGGTGGGCGGCGAGAAGGTGGGCCGGTACAGCTTCTTGGCCGCCGAACCGTTCTTCGAGATCGAGGCGACGGGGAATCGGGTGACCACGAATTCGTACTCGGGTGTGTCGGCGGGCGGTTCGCCGACGTTGGTCAGCAAGAGCTTCCAGTGCGCCAATCCGCTCGACGAGTTGCGTCGCCGCGTCGAGGCCGTTCGGGTGGTTGCGCTGCCGGAGCTGCCGCCGTTTTGCAGCGGGGCGGTAGGCTATGCGGGCTACGACACGGTGCGCTATGCCGAGCACCTGCCCAACGCGCCGCCCGACGACCGCTGCGTGCCCGATCTCTCCTTCGCCTTCTATGATCAGATGGTGATCTTCGACAACGTCACCAAGGCGATGATCGTTGTGGCGATGGCCAAAACGAACCAGCCGGGCACGAGCGCAGAGCGGGCGTACTTCGACGCCTGCGCCCGGGTGGACCGACTGGTCGATCGCTTGTCGCGCGGACCGTACGATTTGGCCCCGGTCGATGTCGAATTGCATGGCGAGACGGAACTGAAGGCCCAATCGAACTTCACGGCCGCCGAGTTCGAGAAGGCAGTGGAGAAGTGCGTCGAGTATATTCGGGCGGGCGACATCTTCCAGGTGGTCATCAGCCAGCGCCTGGCCGTGCCTCTGACCGCCCATCCGTTCGACGTCTATCGTTATCTGCGCGTGATCAATCCCAGCCCCTTCATGTTCTACCTGCGCACGCCGAGCGTGACCCTTGTGGGCAGTTCGCCGGAGGTGATGGTGCGCGTGGTGGACGGGCAAGTCACCGTTCGGCCTTTGGCCGGCACGCGGCGTCGCGGCGCTGACGACGCCGAAGACCGCCGACTGGCCGAGGAGCTGCTGGCCGATCCGAAGGAGCGGGCCGAGCACGTGATGCTGGTGGACCTGGGTCGCAATGACGTAGGCAGGGTCTGCCGCTACCGTTCGGTAGAGGTGAGCGACGTGATGACCGTTGAACGCTACAGCCATGTGATGCACATCACTTCGAATGTCACCGGCCGGCTGGCCGAGGGCCGAACGGCGTTCGACGCGTTGCAGGCGTGCTTGCCGGCGGGCACGGTCTCGGGCGCGCCGAAGGTGCGGGCGATGCAGATCATCGACGAGATTGAGCCGCATCGTCGCGGGCCCTATGCCGGCGCAGTAGGGTATGTGGACTTCAGCGGCAATATGGACACGTGCATTGCGCTGAGGACGATTGTCATTCACGACAATATTGCCTACGTGCAGGCCGGGGCGGGAATCGTGGCCGACAGCGTGCCTCGCAACGAGTGGCAGGAGACGCTCAACAAGGCGCAGGGCATGCTCAAAGCGATCGGCTTGGCGCAGCGCGGTCGGCCTGCCAGTTGAGCACCGAGCTTCGGCCGAGGGCGCGCGGCGATGCCGTTTCAAGAGCGTGTTGCGTGTGCGGGCTCGCCGATCGGCAGGACGACCGGGCGGCAGCGGGGCCGTGCGTGTCGGGCGAATCCCGCATAGAGAACCGACGGACGGGCAACCATCGTGCTAAGAAGGTCTTGTTGAGAAGGAATATTCATGCGAATTGACGCCATCGATCTTTACCATTTGCGATTGCCCCTTCGTCGGCCGTTGCCCGGCCCGGCGGCTTGCTACGAGGCGTTCGAGACGGTGGTTGCGGCCGTGCACGCCGACGGCGTGTGCGGCTGGGCCGAGGCTGCGGTGGGCAACGGGCCTCATCGGGGGCCGGAATGGGCCGCCGGCGTATTCGCGTGTCTGACCGGCTGGCTGGCGCCGGCCGTGGTCGGCCGAGAGTTCGCCGACGGCAATGCTTTGGCCGAGGCGCTCGGCGAGTTCCGTGGACAGCGCCAGGCGAAGGCCGTGCTCGACATGGCCTTGTGGGACGCCGGCGCGCGGCGCGAGGGTAAGCCGCTGCACGAGGTGTTGGGCGGGGTAAGGACATCGATTGAGTTGGGCCTGACCTTCGATCGGATGGAGTCGCATGAGGAGTTCCTGGGGAAGATCGGCGAGGCGTTTTCGTCGGGCGCCGCCCGCGTGAAACTGAAGATGCGGCCCGGTTGGGAAATCCGCATGCTCGAAGCGGTTCGCCGCGAGTATCCCAGCGAACCGTTGGCTGTGGACTTCGAAGGGGCGCTGACCCTGGCGAACAGCGAGTTGCTGTATCGGCTCGACGATTTCAGCCTGCTTTTCGTCGAGCAGCCGCTGTGGACCGACGACTTGGTGGGCCATGCCATGCTGCAAGAGGCCATCCGCACGCCGATTTGTTTGGACGAGTCGCTCGCTGCCGTGGGGCATGCCGACATCGCCCTCGATTTGAAGAGCGGGCGGTTCTTCAATCTTCAGCCGGGCCGAACCGGCGGGCTGACGGCCGCCTTGAGCATTCACGACCGGGCGCACGAGAATTGCGTACCGTGCTATGTGGGCGGCGGTCCGAACGCCGGCGTGGCTGCCCGCTTCGGTTTGGCCCTGGCCGCGAAGGAGAACTGCGAAACGGCCGCCGATTATTTTCCCGCCGACGAGTATTTTGCTAAGGAACTGCTGGCACCCCTTCCGGCCCGGCGCACGGCCGAAGGCAGCGGGCTGCGCGTGGAATTGTGGACCTCTCCGGGAATCGGAACGGAGCCGGACCGCGCTGCCCTGGCTGAATGCGCCATTGCCCATGTGGAATGCCGACCCTGATGCGGCGCCGGCGGCGGTCGGGCCGAATCGCGAGTGGTGTGTTCGTTGCGCGCGATCGGCTCGATGGGAAACAGGGGGGGGCAAAGGCGGGAA
The DNA here is from genome assembly GCA_029975295.1 of Thermoguttaceae bacterium. Lineage (GTDB taxonomy): Bacteria > Planctomycetota > Planctomycetia > Pirellulales > Thermoguttaceae > JARKPK01. The sequence goes on from JARKPK010000132.1 coordinate 13,159, forward strand.
GCGTCGGCTGGGGCGTTTCTTCATTAACGTCAATTTCAGCGAATCAGCTTGCGCGGTGAAGGTAAATGATGAGTGAGCGTCGAACGCTGAAGTGGTATTTGCATCTGCTCGGGCGGGCCGTCATCGTTGCGGTCTTCGCCGGCGCTGCGTGGCTGCTTTATCACAATTTGAATCTGGCCGTTCAACAGCACCTTGGGCGGCCGCCGGCCGGATTTCACGAAGTCCTCCGAGAGATTTGGCAGGCGGTGCTCGACACCCCGTCTAGTTACATCGTCTGGGGCTCTGTATTCACGGTGTTGAACTACTTGATTTTGGTAGGTTACGACCTGCTGGCGATTCGCTGGGTCGGTCAACGATTGCCGCTGTGGAAGATCGCCTGGGCGTCGTTCACCAGTTATGTGTTCAGTTACAACTTCGGCGCAACGCTTTTCGGGACGTCGGTGCGATGGCGGTTCTATTCGGTTTGGGGCGTGCCGCTGGTGAAGATTGTCGAGCTGTTGTTGATTCTCGGGCTGACCTTCTGGTTCGGCTTGTTCGCTTTGGCCGGCGTGGTGTTCATTCTCGATCCGCTTCCGGTTCCCGCCGACCTGATGGAGAAATATCATCCGCCGTTTGCCGACACTTATTGGTTCGGCTGGGTGCTCTTGGCCATCGCGGTCGCTTATGTTGGCTTGGCTGCGTTGCACCGCGGCTCAATCAAGCTTTGGCGGTGGACCGTGCCCGTGCCGCCGTTTCGGCTCACACTGTACCAGATCGCCATCGCTTCGGCCGACCTGATGGTGGCCGCCGCCGTGCTGCACGCCGTTTTGCCCGACGCCGGACTGGACTACTTCCAGACCCTCGGCGCGTTCATGCTTGCCTTCACCGTTTCTGTGCTTACCCATGTGCCCGGGGGGTACGGCGTCTTTGAACTGACCTTGCTGGCCTTCATGCCGGGCGAGTCGCGATTGCATGTTTTCGCCGCAGTGCTTGTCTTCCGGTTGATCTATTATTGGCTGCCGCTGTTGATCGGCGCGGGATTGTTGGCGCTGCACGAACTGTCGATTCGTTCGCAGACGGTCGAGCCGAAGCCGGAGATCGGCAGCGATCAAGCGGTCTCGCCGACGGCCGAGTGCGCTCGGCCCGGTGAGGAATTGCAGCGGATCGAGTCGGTCGATGGCGCCGCTGGCGGATCGAAATCGTGATCTTTCGTCGCGGATTGCCGCCGCCGGCACGTTCGGCCGGACACGAAAGCTTCCGGCTGGGGCGGCAGGGGTGCTTCGATCCTATTCAGGCCGACGGCCGCCGACGATGCTGCCGCAGCGGATCGGCTGCCCATTCTGCGCGGAGCCTTTGATCAGAATTGGCGATCGATCGTGCCATCGTTCCGTGGGAAGTCGTGCTGATCTTTTCACGGCAAGACGCGGCTCCTCAGTTTGGACGGGATCATGGCAGATAGCCGTCGAGCAGTTCCAATGGGCCGCCATCGGCGAAGAACTCCGTTGGCCCCAGACCGGCCGGCAGCAGCAGTGTTGTGCCGCGCTGACGGCAAGCCGGCCCCGGGGCAGAGGGGCATCGGGCCGTTCCGCCAATCACCGCGACGATGTGCATCCGGCCATCGCCGGCCAAACACGCGGAATCGTCGATCGACCATCGCTCCCATACGAAATGAGGGCACATGGTCAATCGTTGCCGCGGTCCGCCGAGGGAGACGGGATCGGACGGCTCAATCGGCCCCAGCTCGAAATCCACAGCATCTAAACCTTGGGCGATATGCAGGGGGCGCGGTCGGCCGTCGGGGCCAACCCGATTCCAGTCGAAGAGCCGAAAGGTTGTGTCGCTCGACTGCTGCAATTCGGCAATGAGCACGCCCCGACCGAGCGCATGCACAGCCCCGGCCGGAATCAAGACGCAATCGCCCGGCCGGGCGCGAAAGCGATGAAGCGCCTCATCGACGCGACCCGCGCCAATGGCGTCGATGAGCCGCGCACGATCGACGCCGGGCCGCAAACCGGCGAAGATCAGGCCGTCTGGAGCGGCGTCGATGACAAACCACGCTTCCGTCTTCCCCGAATCGGGCGGAACAAGCCTCTCGGCCAAGGCGTCGTTAGGGTGGACCTGCACGGAAAGCGGCTCGGCGGCGTCGAGGAACTTGAAAAGCAGCGGAAACCGATCGAACGCATGGCCGGGCCCCACCAGTTCTGGGCCGAGGCGATCGAACAGATCACCGAGCCTGCGGCCTGCCATCGGGCCGAACAGCACAACGCTTTCGTCGTCGCCGCGTGCGCAAATCTCCCAGCTTTCGGCCGCGGTCGGATGCCCCGCAAGCTCCTTGCCGAGCACATCGGCCAGCCTTCGGCCGCCCCACAGATAGTGTTTCAGAACGGGACGGAATTGAAGCGGATAGAGTTCGGGCATGCGCGGCTCGCTATCGGTAGTTGGCGTGTTGGGCCGGCCCACAGACTCGGTTGATCTGGGCACACGATGGCTAAGCGCCGATCGCCTTGCAACAAGACGCCGTCGTATTGGGCCGTCGCTATTCTAAAGAGGTCCACACAATCGGAAAAGCCGCCGCAAGTGCAGGGGAGCAGCAACGGCTTGCATCAGTGAGCCTTGCCGCGTTTGCAACCGAGCGGTTCTCTTTTGTGCGGTCCCCGGCGACGCACAAAGAGATGTCTTGCTTTCCGTGTTCCGGTCGTATTGCGTCTCTCGGAACCGGTGACGCTTATGCAGAACGGAACCGGCGGCTCGGGTGCGTTCTGCCCGGCGGCCGTCGCCGATCGGAAAGCTACGGTCGCGCGTTGGAGAGAGCCTCACGTTCTTTGCGGCAATGGGCCCGTGGATGCGGGAGCACCGTGTCAGCGAATGGCTTGTCCGATCAGATAGCTGGCGATGGCCACCGCGGCCGAGAGCACCGTGCCCCAGATCAGATCGACCACGGTGACGATCCAAGGCCAGTCTCGCACCGTGGCGTGATTCGTCAAGTCGTAGGTGGCGTAGGTGGTCAACCCGAACAGGGCGCCCAAGATGATCGCTCGCGCAAACGACTGCGCTTGCAGAGCCGGCGCGACGACGAAGACATTCAAGGCGGCCACGAACAGCAAATAGAACAAGCCGGCCGCCCACCAGTTGGGTTGATCGGCGAGCAGGTAGCCCAGATGCCTCTTGTAGAAACTCCTTGCGACGAAGGCCAGCCAAACGAAATCGATTGCCAGGAACACCGCCAAACTCGATAGATAGAGCTTTGCATAAAAGGCGATCATTTACAGACTCCTCGGCCGCCGGCTTCGTTGCGGTTCGGATGCTTTCAGACGGCGGCGTGTTGTTTCCTCGATGAAAAGAGGTAATGCGAAACATACCATTCTTGGCCTTCCTGGAAGGCGAACAATTCGGCGCAGGCCATAAAAAACATGCGCCAACGTTGAATCTGGCGGCGCCCCTCCTCCGGCCCGAGCGAAGCGGTGAAAAGGCCGGTGAGTTCCTCGCGGTGGGCGTCGCAGTTGCGCAGCCAAGCTTCAAGCGTGCGGGCGTAGTGGATGCCCGCAGTGCGCCATTGCTGTTCGAGAGACAGATCGCGTTGAAAGCGGACGAGCCAGTCGTCCGAGGGCATCATGCCGCCAGTGAAGAAGTGCCGCCCCATCCAATCATCGCTTCCCTCCGTTTCGAACTTGTACGCGTATTGCCGGTGGCAGAAGACATGCACCAGCAGTTTGCCGGCGGGCGCCAGCCAATGGGCGATCCGCCGAAGCAGTTCGCGATGATTGCGCATGTGTTCGAACATTTCGACGGAGAGCACGCGATCAAACCGATCGGCGGGCTCGAACTCGGCTGCGTCGGCGGTGACAACGGCCACGTTCTCCAAGCCCTCGGCCTGACATCGCTCAGTGATGTAGGTGCTTTGGGTGCGTGAGTTGGAAACGGCCGTTACCCGGCAGCGAGGGTATCGCTGGGCGATCCAAAGGGAGAGCGATCCCCAACCGCACCCCAAGTCGAGGACGGACATTCCGTCTTCCAGTTCGGCGCGGCGGCAGAAGAGGTCGAGCATAGCCTCTTCCGACTCGGCCAGCGTTGCGTTGGGATGGAGCCAAAGGCCGCTGCTGTATTTCATCCGTGGTCCGAGAACCCGGCGGAAAAACTCGGTGGGCGCCTCGTAGTGCTGGAGATTCGCCTGGTCAACGGCAACGGCGACCGGCCCTTGGCCGAACTCGTCGAGCAATCGGGCCAGCGCGCCGCGGGGCTCTCCGCCGTCCGACCGTCGCTGTTCCCGAAGCCGTGCTCGAAGCAATCGCCGTATGCCGGCGCGGATCAAGGCGTCGGGAATCCAGCCGCACTCGGCCCATTCGATGGCGATTTTCACGGGGAGGCCTCTTTTCGTGGAAACCAAGGAATGAACACGCTGGTGGCCTGCATATAACGGCGGTACTCATCGCCGCGCGAGGCGAGGGCTTGCGCCTCGGAGGGCGGAATCCCCGTCACGCGGAGAAGGAAGTACAACATGGTCAAGGCGGCGCCCACCGAAACCCAACCCCACGGCGAGCCGACGGCCAACAGCGGATAAGAACACCAGTGAAGCCATTCGAAGAAGTAGTTCGGATGACGCGAATACTTCCACCAACCTTGGCAACAAGTTCGGCCTCGGCTGCTCGGCTGGGCCTTGAAGCGCGCAAGCTGCCAGTCGGCCAGGGCTGTGTTGACAACCGCGAAACACCACAGCAGCGCGGCAGAGGTGTCGAAGGCCGTCCAAACGGAAGCGGAGTGATGGACAGCCACGAGAATCGGCAGAGCAAAGAAAACGGCGGCCGCGGCCTGATATTGGAAGAAGATCAACAATCGCCGTTGAGCGTCGTTGCCCCATTGGGCACGCAAGGCGCGATAGCGCCCCTCTTCCGCGCGTCCTGCCAAACGGTCGCGCCAAAGATAGACGCCCAGCCGCAACGACCAGATTGTGATCATCGCGGCCGCCGCGACGCGTCGCGGACCGTATCCCTCGGCCGTTGACGCGAAGAAGAGGCCGAAGGCGCCGACCAGAATCGTCCAGCCCAGATCGACGACTCCCGCGTTTCCGGTCCGTCGCTGGAGCAGCCAAAGAGCCAGCATCGTCAGCGAGGCTACGGGAGCGGCGATGGCGACTTGTTCGATCGGCGAAAGGGTCATTGGCATCTTCCCGATTTCACGCACTTGTCAAGAACAGTCGGTGAGGTTATCGCCGGCATCCGGCACAACGGCATCCAACAAAGACTCACCTTGCCGCAGGGCAGCGGACAGGCCACTTTTCAAAGCGAAGCACCTCTGCCCAAGGGCCGGATGCCGGCAACGCATCAAGCCGAAAGCCACGAGGCGATTCGACTAGAATCGCCTCCGAGCGGTCGTGCAAGGCACCTATTTGCCGTCGATGGCTGTTCAGAGCCGTTTCGCCAATCGGCAATCGCGTTCGTTGGCGTTCCAAAAACCTTTGGCGGCGTTGGTCGCTTCAGTTTTCGGTTGTTGCTCGGGGACCGACGCCCGCGAACGCCTGATTATTCGCACGGGGGCGGGAGTGAGATGCAGACTCGATGGAAGAATGCGTTTCTATCTGCTCTGTAGGCAATTGGGCCTTTGAGCCCGGCGCAGGCTCGACCCACTGGCCGGGTGTTGCCCCGGGACGATCGGAAGGGGCCACCGCTTCGTTGATTTCGTAGAACGTGGGCGGCTCATAGGTCCATCCGCGCGCCAAGCGGCGTTCTTCGGAACGAAGTTTCCAATAGACGATCGGGCCGCCGAAAGCGGCGCTGAGCCGGGCCTTCCAACCGAATTCGGCGCGAAGATCGTCGAGAAGCCGGTCGAGTTTGCCGCGGAGCTTCGGCTCGCGGCGGAAGTGGAGGCGGGCGGCTGCGACAGCGGCCGCGAACGTTGTGGCCAAATCGGCCGCTTCCATGGCAAATCGCCGGCGGATGCGCGGGTCAGAATGGTTCTTATACCTTTTCCAGCCGGCCAGCGTTGTGGCGGCCGCGCGGAGCAGGCTGGGCCCATTGACCGCGAAATCGCGTTGAAACGCGCGGCCGAGCCACTCGGTTTCGCTTCCGGCGGGCAGATGGGGATGCAGATAGTTGAAGCGGCATTGGCCGTGCGTATCGGGCGTGGGGCACTGCGACTCGTCGAGCAACCGCCCTTGCGCGGCCATTTGCTCGTACAAAGGCGTGCCCGGCAGCGGCGTATAGAGCATGAATTGATGAAAGTCGGTGGCATGCTCCACGGCGTCGTTGATGGCGTCGTTGATGTTCGTCGGCGTGTGGCTTTCCAGGCCGATGATGGTCGAACCGAGCACGCGGATGCCGTGGGATTGCAAACGGCGGACAAGCTCACGGGTATCGATGCCGTTGAGCTTGCCGTACGCCGCGTTTCGGCCTTCAACGCCCATCCAAACCCACGAAAGCCCCAGCCCAACCAACTCCTCCGTTGGGTACGACGCCAAGACGTTGGCCGAGCTGAAGGCATAGAGAATCCAAGCCTTGTCATGCCGTTGCATCAAATCGAGCAATCGGTTCGCCCGCCGCCGATCGAGCAAAAAGTTCTCGTCCATAACGAAAAACGACTGGGTGCCGGTGCGCTGCTCGATCTGACACATGATGTCGAACAGGTCTTCAGCCGTCTTGTAGAAGACGACCCCGGAGCCCTTTCCGCCGAACATTGCCGAGGTGGCGCAGAAGTTGCAACCGATTGGGCAGCCCACCGAAGGGATCAGCGTGGCGGCCACTTCGGCCGTTCGGGGCCGCAACGCGACGCCGAATGCCCGAGTGCCGAGTCGGGCCGGCGCCACCGGATGGCGAATGGCGCGCGCCGGGTCGTCGTCGAGATAGCGGCGGAACCACTGAATCCCCTCGCCCCGCACGATCCAATCAGCGTCGATCCGTTCGTTCAAATCGGCGATGTTGCTGACATGGCCTCCCACGACGATCTGCGCCTGCGGGGCCAACTGTCGAGCGATTCGGCACATCTCGGCCACTTTCAGCACGTTGGTCGTGATGCTTCCTATGCCGATCACATCGTAGCGGTGGCGGCGCAGCTCTTCGGCGAAACGCTCGCGGGAAGGAAAGTCGAGAAGCGTACACGGCGCAGAGATGTTGCCCTGAAGCAGCATCAACCCCCAGGAACGATGAAACATCCGCAGCGAAAAGGGACCTTCGAATCGCGTCACCTGATTATGATACAACTCCATCGGGTTGATCTGCCGGCTGCCGTACTGGTCGTCTTGAGCGTACGGACCGAAGACGCTCGACAACAGGACTGCCGCTCGACGGCCCATCGGATGCCGAGGTTGTTGATCGTGCGGCCTATGATAGGCCGTCGGTGAAGTCTCGAACATTAAGATTCTGCTCCGCAAATAGACGACTCGTTTCCACGAATCCCGCAGCGACGCAGTGCGAGGCAGCGCCTCTCAGTTCCTGAACGCTGCTCGATTTATCACATCTTAGCGCGCCCGGCAAGCGTTTGCCTTGGGGGCGGCCGCTGTTGGTGTTCGCGTCGGGGCGATTCAGGGCAGCAGGTTCGGAGCGACTTGGGCGAGGAGCCGGCCGAGCAATTCCATCGGCAGCCCGACAACATTGCTCTCGCTTCCTTCAACGACATGCACCCAATCGAGCCCGTCTTGATAGCCGAACGCCCCAGCCTTGCCTTCCCATTGACCGGTGAGCAGATATTCCTCGATCTGCGAGTCCGACAAAGGGTCCATGATCAGATGAGAAACGGCTGTCTCGATGATGGGCTCGCCGTTGGGAACGGGCCAAAGGCACAGGCCGCTCAGCACGCGGTGCTTACGTCCGCGAAGGCGTCCGAGCATTTCCCTGGCGTCCCGTTCGTCACGGGGTTTCCCCAGGATCATGCCTTGGCATTCGGCAACGGTGTCGCAACCGATCACCAGCGCGTCGCCGACCTTTGAGGCGACGTTGGCTGCCTTCTGATACGCCATGCGGCGGACGAACTGCAAGGGGCTTTCGCCGCTGCACAGTCCGCACTCGGCATGATCGTCGGGCACGACCACGCGAAACCGATAACCGGCCTTATGCATCAGTTCGCGTCTTCGCGGTGAGCCGCTGGCGAGAATCAGTTCGGAAGGCATGTGCGATTCGGTTGCACCGGCAGGGAGTTTGCTTCCGCGAATATGCTTGCGGAACAATCGGAGCGGATCGGGTCTTTTGTGCGGCGACGGACCAACACATTGGCCGATTGTCTTTCAGCCAGCGGACACGACGATGATGCACCGATCACTGGGAACGCGATCTTTCCCATCATCGAAAAGTCGATCGCCGCGGGCCTTACGGGTTTGATCGCTCGGCCAAGTTGACGCGGTTGCGGGCCTCGATGGCCGAAAGCCGATCGAGGGCCTGCCCACTGAGCGGATCGACGGCCCGCCGCACAACCATTTGGTAGTAGATCTTGGCCACGTTCGGTTTGGCTTCGGCCTCGGCCTGCTGGGCCTTCGAGAAAAGGTCGGCGGCCTCTTGTCTGGCGTCGGGCAGGCCGGCGGCAATGCCTTCTGCCGGGGCCGAGGGGACGGGCAGATCGAGCCTCCAGCTTGCGCCCATCGCGACGGGCCGTGCGACGAGCATCTTCTCGGGCAAGGGCGGCAGTGGCGGCGGCAGTTTCGATGCGACGCCCGAGCCGAGAATCTGCGATTCCATCGCCTCGAAGTCGTGTACGGTGACAGTGGCCCGCACACTGGCGGCGCCGATCGAAGAACTGATCGACCGATTCGTGAATGGACGGGCCGGCAGCAGCGGCACGCCGAACTGGTTGGCGCCCATGGCCGAACGGTTGACGCTGCCCAAAGTCGTGCTGCCGCGGTCGGGTGCGAGCACGGTGGTGGAAACGCCGAAGTGGCTGATTGTCGGCAGTTGCACTGCGTTCTGGCCCCAAGCCGAGCCAAGGGAAACAGCCCAAACGGCCAAACACGACGCCGGAAGGATAGACCGCATGACTGTGCCTCCGTCGCATTGACGCGTCGCCTTAAGGCCCCGCGACAGAACACGGGTCGGAGCCAGGTTCGGAACACGGCCTGCAACAAACCGCGGCCGAATCATGTGCAGTCGGCACGGTCAGCAAACCCGCCTGTGTCGAACACTCACGCTGGCGTTCGTCGCACTACCGCTCGGCAGCCGATTCGGAACCGTCAGTTATTATTGCACAAGCAGGCGGGCTCGGGCAATCTCTCCTAGGGTCTGATCGAGCAATTCGGTCAGGGCTTCCGGTGGCGGGTTTTTCATCGCCTTGTCGCGTTGTTTCACAACGATCTCGCCACGTTCGACGGCCTCTTTGAGGCAAGGAATGAGCGACGAGCGGTCGTGCCGGCCGTCGAGCCGCAAGACCAACTTGCGGCAGATTTCGTTCAGTTGCACTGGGCGATGACAGAGGTTGGTCAGCGCCTTGCCCGTTTCGGCCTGCAAGCGGACCAGAGGGCGGACCGCCGGCGCGCGGCTGATCTGATCGGCCCATTGCGGCGGGCGCAGGCAGAAATCGAAAATGCCTACGGAAATGCCGGTGAGCACGGCGCTGCTGAGGACTTCTTGGGCCAGCGCCGGATGGTCTGCCGGAAAGCGGCAGGCCGCTTGGGTTCGAGCGCGCGCAGTAAGGTACAGGTCTCGGTACGAAATGTATCGAGGGCTGATTTCCTTGAGGTACACGCACGCGGCCTTGACCAACTGCTGCGACGAGCGGAGCACTGACGAGCCGCGGCGCAACTCGGCAGTCGATTCGTCGCGGATGACGAAATTGGCCAACGCGCACTCTCCATCAAGGGCGAAATGAAACCCGCGGATATCTTCCGGGGTGATGTTTCGCTTGAGCGCAACGTTGCTGTGGCACAGCAACGTTTTGCGGAATCGCCGGCCGCGGATGAAGTCGAGATACTGCTCCTGTTGCAACAGGGTGAGCTGCGAGAATGTTTCGCGGATCTTCGGCGGGGCGTTTTGCAACAGCATGGTCGAGAAGTCGGCGTCGGCCAGGTATTGGAGCCCCGCCGCTTGTGCGATTGCCATGAACTGATGAAAGTACAATGGGTTGTTTTGATCTTCCAAGTGTTCGTGGAAGAGATAAGTGTCGTTATTGATCTGCTTGATCGCGGCCAACTCGTTCCGATAGAGTTGGCCCATGGCGCCATCGATCTCCAGGGAAACGAGGAACTCCAAGATCGCCTTGGCTTGCGCAATCCGCTGCTGGGGATCCGGGAAGCCGGCGCAGTGATATTGCATCAGGTCGCGCACCACCGAGGCCATGTGCCAACCGGGATAGATGTTGTACGACACAAACGCCACGCCGTTGGCAGCGAGGTTCGCCGAGCAAACCCGAAGAATGTGCTGTTGCACCTCGCCGGGTACCCAGGAGAAGACCCCGTGGGCGATGATGTAGTCGAATTTTCCCCACGATTCGTCGATGTCGAGGATGTTGGCTTGCCGGATGCCGATATTGCGCAGGCCCAGCGATTCGATGAGCCGACAGCCGTCGTCAATCTGCCGTTGCGACAGATCGACCCCGAGAAAACGACTGTCCGGAAAGTCGATCGCTTGGGGAATGATATTGCCGCCGGCAGCGCAGCCCAGTTCGAGAACGCGGGCGCTGCGGATGTCGGGCGGCGACATGCCGAACAAGGTCGCCATTGTTTCCAGGTGCCGAATATGGCTGAAACTGTACGGGAAATCGTGATAGGGAATTTCGTCGTACGAGTTGGCCGCCGCGGAGTCCGCGGATTCGGGCGACGACAATTTGCCGTGGTCTTCCATTGCAGCATGCTTCCTTGCTATGAACAGAGACAGGGGCCCAGGCACCGGGGGCGCCCCCTCACCAGCTTCGGGTTCATCCGACGGGCGCGGTGGCGACGGTCTGCCTTTCTACGAGGGGCCGTTGCGCAGCGCCCAAGGGTATGGCCGACAATCCAAACTGGGAGAGTGACTGCCATGAAACGTTGGGCGTTCTCGCAGCGCCAGTGCAACGGCGGAACTCCAGCGCGGGCGGGGCTCTTGCCGACCGCCTCGCAGAGGGACCCTCGCTCTCAGGCACCAGCCCCCTTTCGGCTTATCGACCGCCGGGCCATGACAACTTCGGTAATATGTGCCGAGTGCAGGGTTTGTGCGGTTCTGAAGCCCGTGTGCGGCCCTTGAGCCCGAGGGGGGTTGAGCATTTGGGCCGACAAGATCGGAACCGTCGAGTCAACGCCAAAAGGCGGGATGGTTGGGTGGAAGAAGCGAGCCGGGTTGTTTGCGTTGGATGGCGGCTCTATGCGCGCGAGTGCGTAAGTTCGGAGAGATGGGCGAGAAGCCGCGACGCCTTCCCGCTGTCGATCGTTTCGGAGGCAAGGGCCACGGCCGCGAGAAGGTTGGGGGTGGCCCTTGCGGTGACGATCGCGGCCGCAGCGTTAGCCACGACGAAATCGCGCGCCGGGCCGCGGCCGCCGGCCAGCACGCTGCGGATCATCTCGGCGCTATCAGACGGCGTGTCGATCTGGACGGACGCCGAATTCCATTGCCCAAGGCCGAACTGTTCGGGCGACCAATCGAATTGGTGCACGTCGTTGTTGACAACTTCCACCACCGCCGTGGGCCCGGAGAGCGTCACTTCGTCGAGGCCGTCGCAGCCATGAACAACCAACGAACGGCGGGTGCCCAAGCGGCTCAACGCGCCGGCCAAAAGAGTTTGCAGGCGGGACTTGCCGACCCCGATCAACTGATAAGGCGCGCCGGCGGGGTTGGTGAGCGGACCGAGCAGATTGAAGATGGTTGGGTGCGGGATTCGGCGGCGGACTTCGGCCACGCGTTTCATCGCCGGGTGCCACAGCGGGGCGAAACAGAAACAAATGCCCAACTCGGCCAGGCAGCGTTCAACCGCGGGCAGCTCGGCCTCAATATTTACTCCCAGGGCCTTGAGCACGTCGGCCGAGCCGCTTCGGCTGGTCGCCGCGCGATTGCCGTGCTTCGCCACGGGCACACCGGCTGCGGCCGTCACCAGCGCGGCCGCCGTGCTGATGTTGAAGGTCTTTGCCCCGTCGCCGCCTGTGCCGCAGGTGTCGATGAGGACCGATCGGTCGTGCCGGATGACCGTCATTCGGTTTCGCAAGGCGGCGGCCGCACCGGCCACTTCTGTCGCGCATTCGCCTTTTTGGTGCAAGGCGATCAAGAATTCGGCAACAGTTCGCTCGTCCTCATCGCCCGACATAATGCGCCCGATCGCTTCGACCGACTGCTCGAAGGAAAGATCGTGCCCGTGGCGAATTTGCTCGGTGAATGACGTTAGCATGACGGCGTATTCTATCGGCTGGCCGAAAGGCAATGCAACCGCCCGGGCCGCGACCAGCGAACATTGACGCCCCCAAGCGTTGTATTTAACATAGGGAATGGTGGGCCGCCCGTTTGTAACCGGCGGGCGGAGAAGCTCGATTCGCCGACTGAAGAGATTTGAGGCCTTGGTGCGTTGCCGCGCCGAGGCGTTGGGTCGGAAAGGAAGTGAACGATGATCGGCTGTGGCTGCACGAAAATGCTGAAAGCGAGTCGGCTTCTCGCACTGCTTGCGCTGGGAGTGGCGACAGCGTATGGTTCGGCGGCCTTGGCCGCGTCGCCAAAACCCGAGGAGAAGAAGATTCCCCCGCCTGAAGACTTGGTGCGTGAAACGGTCGACGGCTTGAACTTGGCGTTCACCTACTATCCCAGCGCCGAAGGCAAAGAGGCGGTGCCCGTCGTCTTGCTGCACATGTTCAAGGGCAAACGGTCGGACTACCGCGACTTGGCGTTGTATTTGCAGCAGATCGGCCATGCTGTGGTGGTGCCCGACTTGCGCGGACATGGCGAAAGCACGAAGTTCCGCAACGGGGCGGCGATCGACGCGAATCGGATGGCGGCCTCCGAGTTCAACAACATGTGGATGCTCGACATGGAGGCGATCAAGGGTTTCCTTTGGCGGGAGAACAATGAGGGACGGTGCAATTTGAATCGGTTGTGCGTCGTCGGCTCCGAAATGGGGGCGTCGATTGCGCTGGCGTTTGCCGCGCACGACTGGGCGATTCGCGGGGCGGCCAACACCTATCCGTTCTATGGGCCGCGGCAATTGGGGGCTTTTACTAAGGGGCTCGTTCTGCTTTCGCCGCCGCTGCAATTCAAGAACATTAGCGCTACCGCGGCCATTCGTCGCTTAGAACAGACCACGCGGGTGGCAGACGGGCCGGCGATTCCGGCCGAACGGATCGCGATTCTTATGTTGGTCGGCGGCGAAGCTGGCGACTCGAAGAAAGACGCCGACCGGATCGAATCGCTATTGAAGAGGTATCACCCCGAGCCCGAGGGCGAGAACAAGAAGGAGAAGAAGACGTTCTTCTATGGGGTTCTCGCAACGCAATTGCAAGGAACGAAGCTGCTCGGCGTCCGCGAATTGCGGGTGGAACAGCATATTTCGGCGTTCATCAACCTCCGCCTGATCAAAAGTACGGAAGCCCGTGCGATGACCTGGCAGGAACTCAAGGGCGCCTGATTCCCAGTGCGCGATCGGGAAGCGTTCGGCGGCGCGTGGCGGTGGAGTGCCTAGCGCTCGGCCGGTTCCCAACCATCCGTGGTGGGCGGAGTTGCCTTGGTGTCGCGGCGATCGGATGATGGCCAGGCCATCGCCGCCGGCCGATCGCTCGGCTCGGCCGCCGGCTTCGGCGACGGCTTATTGGAGCGTTCGCCGGTCGTCGCTGGGGTGCTGTCCGTGCCGTGAGCGGCTTTGCTGATCTCGCCCGCGTCGAGCGATTGATTTCGCTTTGGGGCAAACGGTGGGGCAGCGTCGATGGTTGCCGGTCCGCCCTCGCTGAGATTGGGAATGACCAATTCGATCCCGATCGGCAAGACGTTTGGGTTCGGCAGCGTCTCGCTGTTTGCTCGGCGGATGTCTTCCGCGTGCAGGACCGATCCGAAGTACTGCTCGGCGATTGATTCCAACGTGTCACCGTCGGAAACCCGGTGGAGGCGCTGGTCGGGACGACGTGACCAACTCGGCGGCAGATCACCGACCCGGCTCGGCCGCAAGTCGCTCGCTCCGGGAAACGTCGGGGCCATCGACGGGATGGACGGCACGGCTGGGCGGGATGACGGCCGCGGGCTTGGGGGATCATCGCTACGATGGGGGGCGGTTTGGGCCGGCCCGGCCGCCGTCGGCGTTCGGGCGGCCTCGCCGTCGCTTCCGCTGCCCAAAGGGCGAATCATGAAATGCGAGGGGGAAACGGCGCCGCTCTGCCGCTTGCCGGCCATTTGTTCCAGCGATTGAGGCGGGTTGATCGGCCCCAACTCGACCGTGCCCGAGGTTGATTCCGCGTCGCGCGAACTCGTCGGTTGGGGCAAGTTGCTCTGATCTCGCCGGAAAAGGGCGGCGCAGGCGATGCCCACCGTCAACACGGCAGCAGCGACGACGATTCGCAATGGCGCGGGCATGACAGCGACGGCAGCGTTCGCTTCTGTAAGTGTTGGCTCGATTCGCGCGACGGCCGCTGGGCAAATCGCCGCGGTCGCCTCCCGAGACTTCGTATCGAACTGATCGGACCGGGCTGTTCAATGTCGCGACGAATAACGCGATTGGATGACTGCCGATGCAGGACGGGGGGGCGCTATCCCGCACGATCCGCAGCACCGACGCACTTGCGAGAGTCTGCCCCAGCGTCGCATTTTGCCCGTAGGTCGTTGCTGTTCTTCCAATGGGCGGCGATCGTCGAGCCGACGGAAACGGAATCGAAAAGAGCGGAATGTAGCCCAATTGCGCAGGCAACGGCGGAATGAACCGTCATCGTTTCCGCCGGCTCGTCGATGCGGCTAGGCGGCCGTGTTGAGTCCGATCGATTCGGGATACCGATGGGCCATTGCCAGCTTCTCGGCCCAATCGAGTTTTTTCAGCTCGGCGGTCAAGGCTTGCTTCTCGGCGGGCGAGCCGTTGGCTGCCGCTTTGCGATCGATCCGATCGACACGTTCACGATAGAATTCCAGCAGGTCGAGTCGCTGGTCGGAATCGAAACCGGCATCTTCGAGGTCGGCTCGGATGGCAAGCAGCTCTTGGAGTTCGCCGGCCGAGATAGCCCCGGCGTCGAAAAGCTTCTGTGCTAGTTCGGAAAACTCGGCGGGCGTGATCTTGGCAACGTCGTATTGCGCGACAATTCTGCCGACCGCTCCAACGCGAGCCGTTGCGGACGATCCCGCTTCGGATGGCTGCGTTTTGACGGGCGAGGCAGCCACCTGGGGCTCTGCACGGCGCGATCGGCCAAGGGCGTCGGAATAGCCTTGAAGCAGATGTTGGATTCGCATGTTCGCGGGTCGCTTGTTTGTAGTCAGAAGTGACACAAGAGCAGGTTCACATCGTTCTCGACGATCCGGCCCTTTGGCAGGATGCCGGTTCGTTCGGCCCTGTCCGAGCCGCAATTCCCGCAAGCAAACGCCGTGCCGAGTTGGCGGATTTGTTGGCGATGTGGACCGATAATCGTTGCAGCGATTTGCCTTGCGCAAATCGGATCGGCAACGCCCCTTGACCGCTGAGTGGAAGACTTTTGGCCGTTTCGACCAGTGAATCGGCAGAAAATGCCGTTTGTCGGCCGACGATGCTCAAGTGCTTGTCGATCGCATCGGGCGGTGATAATCTTCTGCTGGGCGCCACGGCGTCAGCGGGAAGTCGGAGAGAATGCTGAGGATCGTTCGATGGTAAAGCATGCTGGGCTTGCGACTTCGGTTTTAGTCGGCGGATTGAGCGTATGGGCGTCGGCCGCGCTGGCCGGCGACGCGGCGCCGCTTGCAAAGGGCGAATCTTCGGCGACAAACACAACCATTGAATTGTTCGACGGCAAGAGCCTCGGCCGCTGGAAGGTGGTTGAACAGTTCGAGTTTCGCCGCCACGGCGAAGTGACGGTGCGCGACGGCGCCATTGTGTTGGGGGCGGGCAAGCCGGGAACGTGCATTCGTTATGACGGCGCGGTGCCGAAGATCGACTACGAGATATTGCTGGAGGCGCAGCGGGTCGAGGGCGACGATTTCTTCTGCGGAATGACCTTCATGGTCGACGACGAACCGCTTTCGCTGATCCTCGGCGGCTGGGGCGGCAAGACATGCGGCCTTTCGTGCATCGACGGAGAACCGGCCGCAGAAAATGAAACGTGCGAGTTTCGAGATTTCGAGAACGGGCGGTGGTACGCGATTCGCGTACGCGTTACCAAACCGAGAATCCAGGTTTGGGTGGATTCCGAGCAATTGATCGATTTCCATCGCGCCGACAAGCGCCTGTCGATCTGGTTTGAAAAGGAATGCGTAACACCGCTGGCGATTGCCACTTGGCGGACCACCGGGGCGGTGAAGAACCTGAAGGTTCGGCCGATCAGCCCCAAGGTTGCGGAATCGCCCGAAAGATCGCGAACGGAGGGCGGCGGGCAGGTCGGCGGGGCGAAAGACTGATCATCCAATAGGACAGAACGACGGAGCGGAGTTCCTCATTGTCTTCTCGCATTGGCCCGCAGGTTGGCTGGTTTTGCCGCTGGGATTTCTGCCGGTTGATTCCGGCCGGACACAGTTCGTGATGCGGCTTGTGCGAGCTTGCGGCGCTGAAACCGGCCATTCAGTCGCAGCGTGCCGGAAGATATTCACGAAGCAGCTCTCGCGAAGGCCTGCCACCGAGGCCTTCGCTCGCGAACTGCGAATGGAGAATTGCGGCTAGGCAGGGCTCAAGGAGCCGTTTGGGCATCGGAGTGGGAAATGATCGAAGGTCGAAATGAGAACGATGGGCGGGAGACGCTGCCCGAGGTGGTTTACTCCCGAGACGTTGACGCCGGCCCGTTGGATGTTGTCGCGGTTGGCGCGCATCCGGACGACGTGGAAATCGCGTGTGGCGGCACGCTGGCAAAACTCGCCAAGCAAGGTTATCGGGTTGGGATCGTCGATTTGACCGATGGCGAGCCGACCCCGGGCTCGCGCGGGCCGGAGCAACGATTGTACGAGGCGCGCCGCGCGGCCGAAGTTTTGCAGGCTGTTGTGCGGGTTGTTTTGCCCTTGCCCAATCGCCGGTTGTTCGACAGTTTTGAATCGCGCGTAGCGCTGGCAACGCAGTTTCGGCGATATCGTCCGCGGTTGGTCATTGGTTTGGGCGCGGGCACGCCGATGGCCTCGCCCGATCACGAACAGGCCCAGCGGATTACAGAGGCCGCCGTATTCTACTCGCGGTTGACCAAGTGGGACGACTATTTCACCGGCTTGCCGGTGCATGCGATTGGGGCCTATCTGCATTGCTATCTGTCGCTGCGTCAGCTTGCCCCGCCCACCTCGGGCGGCATCGTTGTGGATATTTCAGACGTGATCGAAACGAAACTCGAAGCGATTCGCTGCTACGCTTCGCAGTTCCCGCCTGAGAAGGCGCACTACTTCGACCGCTTTCGCGCTTATGCGCAACAGCAGGGGATGGCTGCCGGCTTCGCTGCCGGCGAGGTGTTGGGCCAGCCGAACACGTGGGGAACCCGCGACCTGATGAAGCTAGTGTTCGGATAGCCGCTCCGCTGTCGGCGGCGTGCGATGAATTCCGGCGACCAACGGCGTCAGGCGGGCCAAATGATTATGCGGAAAGTGAGAAAGCGGCCCAATGAAGCCGAACGGGCCATGGGCCGCTTCGCCGCGCTTGCGGCCATTTTCTCGATTGTGGGGAATTGTCTTGGGATTGAGGGGGTGCCAGTTGGGCCGTTTGGGCATGTTGCTAAAGGAATAGAAGAAACGATTGAATGCCCGGCGCACCCTTGGTAACATCGGTCGCAGTTGACTCACCGGTTTGGCGGCGGCTGCGAGTTTGGTTTTTCCGCTGGGCTCGTGCGTTGCATTGTCGGGATGCTTGCCGAAACCAAGACGGCGGTGCGGCTCAGGTTCCTAGAAAAGAGGATGGCATGAAATCGCTGTGGATCGGGATGCGCTATGTTGCCTCTGGGCTTGCCGTGCGCGGTCGGCTGGGGGATCGGCTTGGGCGGGCTGCGGCGGCAGTGGCGATTTGCGTTGCTTTCGCCTTCGCGGCGCGCTGTTCGGCGGCTGAGCACAATCGCTTGTCTGCGGAAGAATTGGCCGAGGGGTGGATTCTGCTGTTCGACGGCGAGAGCCTGTTCGGATGGACGGCGGGGCATCAGGCCGATTGGAAGGTTGTCGACGGGACGATTACCGCCACGCAGGCCGACCAACCGGGATTGCTGCACACGACGAGCCAGTTCGGCGATTTCGCCCTGAAGGTCGATTTCCGCATCGAGAAGGGCGGCAATAGCGGCGTGTTTCTCCGCACCAGCCCGAATCCACAACCCAAGGGAGGTCGCTGTTACGAGGTGAACATCGCCCCGTGGGACGAGAATGAGTATCCCACGGGCAGCATCGTGGAGCGGGCCCGAGTAACTCGAGATTTGAGCCGAGCGGACTGGCAGCAGTTCGAGATTACGGCCAGCGGCGGACGGGTGACGGTTAAGTTGAACGATCAACCGGCAATCGACTATACCGATTTGCGCCCCCTGGGCCGCGGCTACATCGGTCTCCAGTTTCGGCAGGGGAAGGTCGAGTTCCGGAACATCAAACTCAAACCGCTCAACACGAAGAGCCTGTTTAACGGCAAAGACCTTTCGGGTTGGAAGTCGCATCCGGAGTCGAAAAGCGAATTCACCGTGACGCCGGAAGGTTGGCTGAACGTGAAGAACGGTCGCGGAATGCTGGAAACCGAGGAACGTTTCGACGACTTCACCCTGCAATTGCAGTGCATCGTCAATGGCGATGGATTGAACTCGGGCGTGTTCTTCCGCTGCATTCCAGGCGAGTTGATGAACGGATACGAATGCCAGATTCATAACGGATTTCGCGACGGGGATCGGAGCAAGCCGGTCGATTGCGGCACCGGAGGCTTCTTCCGTCGGCAAGATGCGCGGCGCGTTGTGGCCGACGACCGCCAGTGGTTCGATCTCACTCTGCATGCCGACGGCGCTCACATGGCCGCCTGGGTCAACGGCATTCAGGTGAGCGATTGGACCGATACTCGGAAGCCCGACCCAAATCCGCGTAAGGGATTGCGTTTGGATGCCGGCACAATTCAGTTGCAAGGTCACGACCCAACCACCGACTTCTCGTTTCGCCATCTTCGGATTGCCCCATTGGAGACGCGCCGCTAGTCTGGTCTTGCTCGATCGCGGCGACGGCCGGTCTGCGACCGATGCATGGTGTTTGCTCGGGCGCACCGATGCCGGTTGAACGTCGTTCTCCGACGGCATCGTCCGGCATCGGGAGGAGGCTTCTTCCGCCCGCTGTGGTGTGCCGGCGGTTGTGCCCGATGTTCGGCCGCGGCATTCTCGAAAAATGGCAACCGCGAGCCAGAAAATGGGTTTGACGGCGCCGAGCCCCGGCCGATAATATTATTGGTTGGCGGCGTTGTCAAAAATGGCTTGTCATTGGCGTTGATGAGGTGAAACGGGATGACAGTTCAAGACATTTTGTTGGGCAAGGGCGGGGCGGTTTATTCGATCGCGCCCGGCGCTTCGTTGGACGACGCCTCGAAACAACTGGTCAAGTACCGAGTCGGGGCGTTGATGGTTGTCGAGTCCACGGGGCCGGAGCCCCAGTTGGTGGGAATCATCACGGAACGCGATCTGCTGTATGCCCAGGCTTCCGGGAAAGGCGGATTTGACGAGCTGCGGGTGGAAGACGTGATGACCAGAGAGGTCATCACCGGCACCCCGGAAGACACGATCGACTCGATCATGGCGCTGATGACAACAAAGCGGATTCGTCATCTTCCGATCAAATCGGAAGGGCATTTGGTGGGCGTGGTCTCGATCGGCGACGTGGTCAAGGCGCAGATGCACCGCTTGGCTATGGAAAACCGATTCATGAAAGACTACATTCGCGGCTGATCACGGGCTGCCCGCGGAGGGCAATCGCAAACCAAAGCAGATCAACGCAGACCGGACGTGACCGGTTCTTGTTGTTCTTCCTTCTTTGCGCGCCGAAGAGCAACCGTGGCCAACAAGGGCGGTGATCACAGAGAAATCTGAAATCGATCGAGCTTTACGCGGTCAATTTCAACGCCCAGTCCCGGTCCCAGCGGCACCAGCGCGTTGCCGTCGGCCAGTCCGATCGATCGGCGAAGCACATCGTCGCGAAGTTGACGATAAACGCAATCGTACGGTAAGGCGAGTGCGGGGGTGCAGGCGATCAATTGGAGCATGGCGGCGGCGGCTATTCCGACGGAAGGCGGGCCACTGACCACGGCCGATGTTCCGCCGGCAACGGCAACTGCGGTGCAGTTCCGGGTGTCGCGCAGGCTGCCGACTCGCGTTGGATCGATGACGACCACGGCGCCTGCCCCACAGCGAACGGCGGCGAAAGCGTCGGCCGGACGGGCGATGGCGCGGCTGACCCCCAGGGGAACGTTGGTCTGCCGGGCGAGCGACGCCACCGCGAAGAAATCGCCCATCGCGATCGGATCGATCACCAGCTCCGGGGCCTCGAATTCGAGCTCGCTCAGCAAATCGCGGGCCGATTCCATGCCGTACCGCCCGCCGGCGTCGAGCCGAAGCCGCAGACGTGCGCCGGCTGCCGCGCGCACTTCGGCAAGCATTGCCAAATCACCGTCGGGGTCGCCGGAGGCATCAATCGTCTGCGTCAACAAACCTTGTTCGGCCCAGGCGCGGGCCACTTCGGCCAAGCGGCGCGGACTGCCCGGCGGCAACCGGGCGGCCAGCGGCACCGCCGGTCGATAGGCTCCGCCCCAAATACGGCACAACGGTTGTTTGAGCGTTCGCCCGATCAAATCCCAAACGGCCGTTTCAATGGCCAAACGCAGCGGCGGAGGCGAAAGCAGTTCCGCATCGAGAATCTCCTCGGCGCAGAAGATGCTTCGACCTTCGAGCACCGAAAGCAGGGCCGATCGGTTGGGCAGCCGTTCCGACGGCAGCAGGCTCAGGGGCGTTTCGCCCCAGCCCTCGCGTCCATCGTCGCTGTCGATGCGCACGAGCAAACTGCGCACCGGACGATCGGCATCGGTGCGATCGATTTGAACAGCGAAGAATTCGATGTCGTCGATGATCATAACGAGTCGCTCCGATGTCTTTGCGATACGGTTGAATCATGCTGAGCCGGCAGGAGCGATCTGGGATCGGATTTCTGCGCGTCGGCTTCGTTGTTTTGTCATTCAGAGCATCGATCGGGTGACGGCCGCTGACGCAGCGGTTCGGGCAAGGCGAACACCACCTCCTCGCGGCAGAGCACGCGCGATTCCACCGTGGCATCAAAACGGGATCGCAGCGTTTCGACGCAGCGCTCGACAACGTCTTCCGGCGCGCTGGCTCCCGCGGTGATCATCACCGTTTGATCGGCGGCGAACCAGTGCCAAAGCAAATCGTCGGGGCCGTCGATCAGATGAGCGGCAACGCCCTCGGCAGCGGCCAGCTCGGCGAGTCGGCGGCTGTTCGAACTGTTGCGGCTGCCGACAACCAAGACAATGTCGGCATCGCGGCACCAACGACTGATGACTCGTTGCCGATTCTGGGTCGCATAGCAGATATCGGCTCGCGACGGGCCGACGATCCGCGGATACCGCTGAGTCAGCCGGGCGATGATCGCCGACGCATCGTCCATCGAAAGAGTGGTTTGGGTGAGATAGGCGAGTTTCGCGTCGACAGGCAACTCCAACCGCTCGACGTCGTCGGCCGTTTGCACCAGATGAATCCGATCGGGCGCCTCGCCAATCACTCCAACCACCTCGTCGTGGCCGGCGTGTCCGATCAGCACCACGTCGTAACCTTCGGCGGCAAAGCGCATCGCCTCGCGATGAACCTTGGTGACCAGCGGGCAAGTCGCGTCGATCGTGCGAAGTCGGCGTTGGGCGGCCTCCGCGCGGACTTGGGGCGAAACTCCGTGCGCGGAAAAGAGCAGCGCCGCCTCGGGTGGCACTTCGTCCAAACGATCGACGAACACGGCGCCTTGCTGGCGAAAGCCTTCAACAACCCAACGGTTGTGAACGATCTCGTGGAAAACGTACACCGGCGCGCCGTACAATTCGATCGCTCGGCGCAGGCTTTCGATCGCCATATTCACGCCGGCGCAGAACCCGCGCGGCGCAACCAAGATGATTTGCATGGATTCTTCACTCGCTGGCCTCTATGATAGTTGATGATCTTAAGAAAGAATAGGACTATTGGCTCTGAACGAGGCGTTGCGAGGGCCGGTTTGCGCGCTTATTGCCGAATCGGCCGTGCGCGGGTCGGGCTTTCGTTGCATGGCTTTTTCGAAGAGTGCTTCTTTCGGGTGAATCGGCGCGATGAGTCGGCCCGACTTTTCGCGAGGATTTGACCCTGATTGATCGTTATGTTGATTGCTGAAATCTTTCGTTCGTGGCAGGGTGAGGGCCGCCTGGCTGGGGCCGAAAGTCTCTTTGTGCGGCTGAGCGGGTGCAATTTGCGCTGCCGGTTTTGCGACACGCCCTACGCCTCGTGGTCGCCCGAGGGCGAAGACCTGTCGGTGGACGAGGTGCTGGGGCGGTTGGCGGCGCTTGACGGCAGCGAGCCTCGGGCCCAAGTCAAACTGCACGAGTCGTTGCGCCGCCGCCTGCGGAGCGACCGTTTGCTCCGGTTCGACCCGGCGGGCCATCTCGCCCGGCCCCTGCCGGTGGTGATCACCGGAGGCGAGCCGTTTCTTTGGGGCGAGTTGTCGGCGATCTGCGAACAGCTCCGGCAGCAGGGGAGGCACATCACGATCGAAACCTCGGGAACGATTTACGCGCCGGTCGCGTGCGATCTGATGTCGATTAGTCCGAAACTGAGCAATTCAACGCCATCGCCGGAGGGCGACCCTCGGTGGACATGGCGTCACGAAACGACGCGGCATGCGCCCGATGTCGTACGGCGTTTCGCGGCCGAGTACGATTACCAGATCAAGTTTGTGATTGACCAGCCGGCTGACGTCGACGAGGTGGAGGCTTACTTGGAGGCGACGCCCGAAATCGATCGTCGCCGGGTGTGGCTGATGCCGCAGGGCGCCAATGCCGACGACCTTGCCGAGAAGGCCGCGTGGCTCGAACCGCTGTGTCACCAGCGGGGATTCGAGTATTGCCCGCGCTGGCAGGTGGCCTGGTTCAGCGCCCAACGGGGCTGGTGAGCGGCCTGTGGCGGTCGTTGACCGATTCGAGCGGCCGAGTGCGATCGGGCGAGAATGCCGCTTTGCGCCGAGGTGGAGTTGGGCCATGCCGGCCGTGGACGCTTGCGTCGCACGACTGCGTGGAACCGTCGTGGGGGCGCTCGCAGCGAGAGAAGGCATGAATGCACTGGTTGTCAACGACCTGAGCAAGCAATTTCCCACGCGGAGTGAGCCGTTGGTGGTGCTTCGAGGCGTTTCGCTTCGCTTGGATGCGGGCGAAAACGCCGCTATCGTCGGCCCGAGCGGATCGGGCAAGAGCACCCTGCTCAGCATCATCGGAGGCTTGGAGCCGCCGACGGGAGGCAACGTCGAGTTGGCCGGCGATGACCCGTGGCGTCTCGATCCTCAGCAGCTTGCGCGGTTCCGCAACATGCGCGTGGGTTTCGTATTCCAAGAGCATTACTTGCTTCCCCAGTGCTCTGTGTTGGAGAACGTGCTTCTTCCGACTTTGGCGGCGGGCGGGCCATCGCGGCAGAGTGTGGAGCGGGCGACAATGTTGCTCGATCGAGTCGGGTTGGCCAACCGTTTAGAGCATCGACCGGCCGAGCTGTCGGGCGGCGAACGCCAGCGGGCGGCATTGGCTCGGGCGCTGATCAATCGGCCGCTGCTCGTGCTGGCCGATGAGCCCACCGGCAACCTCGATCGGATCGCGGGCCAGAATGTGGCCGAGCTGCTCTTGGAATTGCAGACGATTGAACGAACGATCCTAATCGTGGTTACGCATAGCCGACGATTAGCCGATTTGATGCAGCGCCGCTGGGAGTTGGCCGACGGTCGATTGTGCCCCGTTGCAGAGTAGGCTTCTCTCGGAGTTCGCGGCAAATACGAGCGACGATCGCCGCATGCAGGCGGGGAGATCAAGGCGGCGCAGCGGGGCTTTCAAGAAGCCGGTTGTGCAAGACTGAAAGGCCTTCGGCCTTCCGCAGTTGCATGGCGGACCTTGAGCGGCGTTAAAACGGGCTGCTGGTCACGCTTTTGGCGCGCCTCATGCGGCGTGAAGGCTTCCGTGATGGCGGGAAGAGAGGATGCGGCATGTCGGCTTGGCGGTTGACGATCAACTCGCTGACGCATTATCGATGGCCTAATGCGGCCGTTGCGGCTGGGGTGGCGGTTGCAGCGGCCGTGCTGTGCGGCGCGCTGATCGTGGGCGACTCGATGCGCGCCAGCTTGGCCAGCTTGGCGCAAAAGCGGTTGGGCAATGTTGAAGCGGCGTTGATCGCACCCCGTTTCATTCGCGCCGAGTTGGCGCGAGAAATCGAGCGCGCCTTGGCAGAGCAAATGCCGGAACAGGCCGCTCCCATCTTGCCCGGCATTGTCGTCGATGCCGCCGTGGAAACGTCCGATCGGCGGGCTGCGCGACGATCGGTTCATCTTAAGCTTTGGGCGGTTGATCGCGCCGAGCGGATTTTTCCCGATCAAGCTCCGTTCCCCGAGCCGCATGGCGAGTCGGTGGTTCTCAACAACTCGGCGGCAGATCGGCTGGGCGTGAGAGAATCGGACGCCGTGATTCTGCGGTTGCCTTCGCAGGGAGAGATACCGGCGGAAAGCGTGCTGGGCCGCAAGAGCGAGCCGATGCAAAGCGTCCGCGTGCGGGTGTCGCGGGTGATGGACGATGAGGCATGGGGCCGGTTCGGACTGGAAACGACGCAGCGTGTGCGCCCGACAGCTTGGGTTTCGCGAAGTTCATTGTGCGAATGGCTCGGGCTGCCCGATCGTGCGAACGTGCTGCTGGCCGTTCCGTCGGCGGCAGACAACCGTGTGAACTTGGCCGAGGTCTTGCAGCGGCAGCTTCGACCCGACTGGGACGATTGCGGGGTGCGCATCGAGCAGTCGCCCGGCGGGGTTCTCGTTGTTACCACTGCCCAACTGGTGATGCCGCCGTCGCTCGAATCGGCTCTTCGCAGGGTGTTTGCCGACCGTCCCATCCAGCCGGCGTTGACGCACCTGGCCAATGCAATGGCCTGCGACGATCGCTCCATTCCCTATTCCACGATCACGGCCGTCGATTTCCGAAGTAAGCCGCCCTTGGGGCCGATCTGCGATGTAAAAGGCCGCCCCATCCCGCCGTTGCGCGACGACGAAATCGTACTGAACGCCTGGGCCGCCGAGCAGTTGCGCGCCCGTTCGGGCGACCGAGTGACCGTCGTCTTTTTCGAGCCGGAGGTTGAGCAGGGCCGATATCGTGAACGAACGACCGCATTCACGCTTGCGGCTGTGGCGAGCATGACGGGAGCGGCAGTCGATCGGGCATGGACGCCGCGCGTGCCGGGAATCACGGATCAATTGACCCTGGGCGACTGGGATCCGCCTTTTCCGTTCGAACAGAATCGGATTCGGCCCGTGGACGACGACTATTGGAAGCAGTGGGGACCCACGCCCAAGGCGTTCGTTTCGCTGGCGACGGGACGCAGACTTTGGGCCGGCCGGTTCGGCGAAACAACCACTCTTCGCGTTGCTCCGGAGGCTGTTGAATCGATCGGAGGTCGAAGCGGGCTTGGGGGGCGACCGAATGTCGATCCGGCCGAGGTGGGCCTAATCTTCCTGCCTGTCCGCTGGCAGGCGTTGGCCGCGGCGGTGGGAACGACCCCCTTTCAGTGGTTGTTCCTCGGGTTCAGCGGTTTCGTCATCGTTGCCGCGCTGTTGCTGCTAGTCTCGTTGTTTCGATTGGCGATTGATCGCCGGTCTGCCGAACTGGGGTTGATGTCGGCTGTTGGGTTCGCGCGAACGCGGATCATGAAGCATGTGCTGATCGAGGCAGCCGTCGTCGCTTCCCTCGGATCGCTCGTCGGAACGGCGCTTGGGGCGGGCTACGCATCGCTGATGCTTTGGGGGCTGCGCACTTGGTGGTTGCCCGCTGTCGGCACAACACAACTCTCGTTGGACGTGGGGGCAGCCAGTGTCGTTTGGGGATGGTTCATCGCCACGGCGGCGGCACTGGCGGCTATGGGCTTCGCTGCGCGGCGGTTGATAGAGATTCCGCCTCGGGCCTTGCTGGCAGGCGCGACGAGCGCCGCCGATGCCGCGGGCTTCGGCCGCTCGAACCGGTTTGTTCTGTGGGGCGTTGGCATGTTGGTTGTGATGGCGGTGGCGGGCGCAGCGGTTGCCTTCGTTCCCGAACGACTTCGCGCCGTCTTGTTCTTCATCGTGGGGATGGGATCGTGGGCGTCGCTGCTGACCCTTCTTTACGGCCTCATCGGGCAGGGCAGGGCGGTGACGATCGACCGCCCGGCCTGCTGCGCTTTGCTCCGATTGGCGGTGGTCAATGTCGCGGCCAAGCGGGGGCGGAGCCTGCTTTCGGCCGCCCTGTTGTCTTTGGCGGTGTTCTTGATTACGGCGATTTCCGCCTTCCAGATCGATCCGGGGCAGTTCGGTCTCGATCGGGACAGCGGCAACGGCGGTTTCGCGCTGATCGCGCAATCGCTCCGCGCGATTGATCACGATTTGAATACGGAGCAGGGGCGCGCCGCCGTACAGCTCATTTTGCCGGAGGAGATCGCCCGGAAAACGCGTGTGTTTCCCATTCGGGTGAAGCCGGGCGACGACGCCAGTTGTTTGAACCCTTATCGCATCAGTCGGCCGCGCGTTTTGGGGGTGCCCGATTCACTGATCGAACGCGGCGGCTTTGCATTTGCCCAAGCCGCCAACCGCGATCATCCCTGGCGGGCGCTGCGCGACGGCGCGGAAGCCGGGGGCGGCGAGCCCGCTGAAAACGCCCCAACACCTGTCGTCATCGACAAGAACACGGCCATGTATTCGCTGCATCTGTGGGAGGGCGTTGGGCAGGAGTTCGCGATCGACGACGGCTCGGGCGGGCAGATCAGGATGAGGGTTGTCGGGCTGTTGGAGAACAGCATCTTTCAGGGCGACTTGCTGATCGCCGAGTCGGTTTTTGTTCGCTTGTTTCCGGGCGAGTCGGGGTATCGGTACTTCTTGATCGAGTCGAACTTCGATGCAGCGAGATCGAACGCCCCGCCGCCCGCCGCTTCCGATGCCGTCCTTCGCCGCGCTTGGGAGACAAGCCTGAGTGATTACGGGGTGGAAACCCAAACCACTGTTGAGCGGCTTGCCGAACTGGCGGCCGTTCAAAACACCTACCTTTCGACCTTTCGCAGCTTGGGTGGCCTGGGGTTGTTGCTCGGTTCGGTCGGCCTGGCGGTGGTGCAATGGCGGACGTTGCTCGAACGTCGCGGCGAATTGGCGCTGATGCAGGCGGCCGGTTTTTCACGGACTCGGTTGACCGTCCTTGTTCTCTGCGAAACATGGCTGCTGCTCGGCGCAGGCTGCGCCGTCGGGCTGGCGTCGGCGGCGGCCGCCACGCTGCCCTATGCGGCGGCAAGGGCCTCAACCCCGTGGATCGCCATCTTATTGCTGGCGGGCGCCATGTTGGCCATCGGCAGCTCGGTTGCCGGACTGTCGGCCGCCGTCGTCTTGCGACGTTCGCCTTGGGCCGAATTGCGCAGGGAATTGCGTTAGCGCGGCGTTCCAAGAATTCGGGCCGGGCCTGGACGAGCGCGACTGTCGCTCGGCCGGGCATGGGGCCTGCGCCGTTCTCGGCCAGACGTAGTCTTGCTCAACGCATCGGGGTGTTCAAATCAACCAGCAGTCCCAAGCACCCTAGTCCATAGAACGTATATTCGCAGTCGGCCTCTGCATCCCATGCGGCCCCGCGAAAACCGCCCTCGGCCAACTCCAGCGACTCGACGAACGGAACAGACTGCTGAAGCTCGATGTCCTTTGCCGGTGCAATCTGCGCCGCGACTGTCAATGCGGCAAAGGTGCTGAGCAGGTCGGAACACGGCGCCGAGGCGTGGGCGGGCCATCCTCCGTCCGGCATGCGGACGGTTTGAAGGTAGCGTTGGGCCGCCGCGGCGATGTGCTGGGGGAAAGCGTCAAGCAGTTGAAGCAGCGAGCAGGCCGCTGCCGTGGGATTCACGCCGCTGCGACGGACCACGGGCAGCTCGGCGAACCCGCCGTCGGGCTGCTGCCGCGAGGCGATTTCAGCGACCGTTTCGTGCGAGGCGGGAATGGTTGATCCGACGAGTTGGGCCGTGGCCGTCACCAGGAAGGTGCCATACGTGCTCGATGGGCCGGACTGTTCCGTCTTGGCGAAGCCCCCGTCCGGGCGTCGCAGCCGGGAGATCATCGGTTCAAGCACGGATCGACGATCGACCGAGGCGGCAATTCGCCCCGCTGGTCCGCCGAGCCGCTCGATCATTTCCAGCGATTGAACCGCGGCGAGAATGTCAACGGGCGGCAGCGACGACCGCAGCCGCGCCGCCAGGTACTCAGCAGTCGGCATGACGACGGAGTCGTCCCATCGGCCGAGCACTGCCAGCGCCCTAAGGGCAAAACCCGTGTAGTAGCAGTCGCTGCCGCCGCGCCGCCCGGCGAAACCGCCGTCGCCGCACTGCCTTGCCAAAACAGCTTGCGCGTGCCGCTCACGCCGTGACGGATCGAGCCGGGCGACTCCGAGGGCCAATCGCAGCGACAATTCCCAGAGCATAAGGCGCCACTTCCGAAAAGCCGGTTCACATTCTAACCGGGCACAAGCGGTTTCGCGTTAGCCGGCGTGTTTTTCCGTTCGAAAGCTCGATGCGGCGAACAGTGAGATCAGATCGCTTCGTCGCCCTCTCCGTAGCCGGCCATCTTCCGCTTCAACGTCACGCGGTGCAAGCCGAGTTGCTTTGCGGCCGCGAGGAATTGCCCCCGATTGCGAGCCAGCACCGCGCGAAACAATGGAGGCTCGATGAGATTCATTAGTTGTTCGTAGAGCCCGGTTGCCTCGGGGCGGGCTGCTATCTGCTGCTCGGCCCAGGCGGCAACCATCGCGGCTAGCATGGTCTCGCGCGTTGCGTTGGTGTCGTGCGAGGCGGGGGTGGGCGGGGGGAAGTGATCGCGGTGCAGCGGGCCGCCCCGGGCGATGAGCACGGCATGTTCCAGCGCATTGCGCAATTCGCGCACGTTGCCGTACCAGGGCCGCGATTCCAATTGCGCCGCGATCTCGGGCGTTAGTATCGGGCGAGGGCAGCGGTTCTTCGCCGCCAACTGATCGAGGAAGAACTCGGCCAGCAGGGGAACGTCGCCCGGCCGCTGGCGCAACGGAGGCAATTCGATGGTGAAGGTCATCAGCCGGTAATACAAATCCGCTCGAAACCGACCTTCGGCCACGAGCCGTCCGAGGTCCTGATGCGTAGCGGTGATGATGCGAAAGTCGCTGCGGACGGCCCGATCGCCGCCAACCGGCGCGAATTCGCCGTACTCGAGCACTCGTAAGAGCTTCACCTGAACGGCGGGAGGTATGTCGGCAGCTTCGTCGAGGAAGATGGTTCCGCCATGCGCCTGTTCGAGCACTCCCTTTCGCGACGACTCGGCCCCGGTAAACGCGCCGCGCACGTGACCGAACAACTCGCTTTCGGCCAGCGTGGGGCTCAGCGCCGCCAAATTCACCGCCACAAACGGCCCTTGGGCGCGGCGGCTGTACTGATGGATCGCGCGGGCGACCAGTTCTTTCCCCGTGCCGCTCTCGCCGTGGATATGCACGCATGCGTCCGACGCGGCCACCATGGCGATTCGCTTGAAGACTTCCTGCATGGCCGGCGACGCGCCGACGAGCGTCGGCTGCGCCGTTGCGGCGGGCGGGGCGCGCCGCGAGTTCGCGGAGGCCGGCCGCGGCTCAATCGCCCGTTCAATCGCATGCTGCGCGGCCGCCAGTTCGAAGGGCTTCACCAAATACTCGAACGCCCCGCGCCGCATCGCCTCGATGGCCGTCGGCAGATCGCCGAAGGCGGTGATGATGATGATCGGCAGCGGTCCGATCTGTTCGTGAAATCGCCGCATCGCGGTAATTCCGTCGATGCCTGGCAGACGGACATCGAGCACGACGACGTCGGGCCGCTGGCGCTCGGCCAACGCGAAGCCTTCTTCGGCCGAAGGCGCGGAGGCGGTGGTGTGGCCCAACGATCGGACCAGTTCGGAGAGTCCCCAACAGATGCTCGGTTCGTCGTCAACGATCAAGACATGAGCCATAGCGTTTCGTCACTGATGGTTCGCCGGGTCCGGTTCGCCGCGGTCGCCCCGCTGTCCGGTCGGTTGATCGGCCAGCGGAAAGCGGAACTCGAAGAGGGTTTGCCCGCTTTCACGCCGCCAAGCGAGCGAGCCGCCGTAGGCCTCGGCGATCTGTCGCGCCACCCACAGGCCCAACCCGATGCCGCCTGTCTTTGCCGAGGCGAATGGTTCGAACAATCGGGCGGCGATTTCGGCGGTCGGACCCGGGCCGTTGTCGGCAACGGTCAAAATCGCCCGATCGCCTTCGCAGCCGACATTCAGCCAAACATGCCCGCCGCGGTTGGCCACGGTTTGCGCCGCCTCGATCGCGTTGCCCGTCAGATTGACGATCAACTGCCGAATTGCTTCGGCGTCGGCGGCGACGGCGACAGGGCGGTCGGGGGTCGCCACATCGACGCGAACGCCGTGATGCTCGATCAGCGGTTGGAGCAGGGCCGTCGCGTCGTCAACCGCTCTGCGAATGTCGATAGCGGAACGGCACGGCGGCGCGATTTGACCCAGGCTGAGAAATCGCTGCAAATAGGTTTCGATGATCGTCAGTTGCCGCAGCGCTACGGTGAGCGATTCGGTCGTTTCAGAAGAGCACTGTCGGGCGTGCAGTTCGATCGCCAGACGGCTGCCGGCGGCGGCATTGCGCAACTGATGAGCCAACGCCGCGCCCAGCCTTCCAAGGGTTTCCATGCGCTCGCTGCGACGGATGGCGCCCTCGTACTCGGACAATTGCACGGCCATCCGGTTGATCGCTTCGCAGAGGTCGCGCAGTTCGTCGTTGGGCCGGTCGATCGGCATCGGGGCGAAGTCGCCTTGCGCAATCCTCGCCGCCTGCTCTCGAATCGTATGGACCGGGCGCACCATCCGCCGGGCCAACCACGCGCCGGCCGCCAGGC
Source organism: Thermoguttaceae bacterium (assembly GCA_029975295.1). Lineage (GTDB taxonomy): Bacteria > Planctomycetota > Planctomycetia > Pirellulales > Thermoguttaceae > JARKPK01. The sequence continues at coordinate 44,246 of JARKPK010000132.1, forward strand.
TCAGCAGCACGGCAGCCGCCCCAACGACCAGAGCGGGCAAGCCTGCGGCCAACATGCGATGCGTCACTTTTTGTTGCGGGTGCAGCACGAACAGCGTGCCCCGCGCCGGCCCGGGCGGCGAAGTCAGTGCCACTCGATCGAGGAAGAACTCCTCTGCCTCCGCGGGATTGCGGTCGGAAGTTCGATGCAGCCGCAGAGAATGCGACGCGAGCGGAGATTCGATCAATTCCGCGATCATGCGCCGGTTTGATTCGGATAGCGCCGGCAGGGTTGTCGCCGAGATTCGTCGCTGTTCATCGAACAACACAAACTCGGCCCCGGTGAACTCGTGGAGCTGCGCGAGGACGTGTTGCGTCAGAGGGAATCGTGCATCGGCCAGAGCTTTGGCCAGACCGCGCATCGACTCGCGCTGCTCGAAACGAACACGCAAGGCCAGCCAGCCGGCGGTGGCCGCCGCCGATACGACAACCGCCAGGACCACCAATCCGACAATCGGGAGAAGCAACTGCAATGAGATCGGTATTCGCAACCGAGAAGGCGCAGACCAGTCCGACCGCGACGCGCCATCGGTCGGCAGGGCTTGTTGGACCGGTACGGGAGCGTTCATCGAGCGCCGTCGCACAAAGGCCGTAACGCCTCGATGCCGCGGCGAGCCGTTACGTAGTTTCCACCTTGCGTGTCGATCTAATCGACATGAGTGTCAATCGGTGTAACACTTCATGTCATTTTACAATCCGGGCGCTCTTTCTGCAAGTAGCTTGCTGAAAAGGGGTTGCGATCGTTATCAGAGTCAGCCTCTCTTTGGCCCATTGTTTGCAATTATCGGTCATCGCCCGGCCAGCCGACCTCTGGCTCTTGCACCCAAGCGTCTGAGGCAGCGTGGGCATCCGGGCAGCCACGAAGCACGTTCTGCCTGCCCAGGCGCGCAATGGCCAGAAGCCGTCCGCCATGGCCGCGGGCTTGCCGGCAGGACAAGCGTCTGACCTCGTCCCGGCGTTGTTTGTTGCGACCAATCTTTACTCTGCCGCAATTGAGTTGCAGCAGCAACGTTCGGGACGAAGGTCTTTTCTTGCTAATGGCGTCTCTTGGGCGGTCGCTTCGGGGAGAAATCGATGCCGATCAGGTCCGACCGCGCACGCGAGGCCCCCGGCGGGAGCCTCGCCGTGGCGAATGGATGCGACAACTGGTAAACGGCCGCAGGAGACGATCCGCGTTACTTCACCATCGGAAGCACAACGGGGCTGTTCTCGTTGAGGAGGACTTCCCCTTCCTTGCCGTCGATTCGGTACTGGATCTTCAATTGCTTCACTGTGCCGGGGGCCGGATCGCCGCCGAAGGCATCGTTGTAGGAGGAACCGGGCAGGAAGATGATGCGGAAGTTCTTCGCATGTCGTCGCAAGGCTTCCGTAACGTCTTTCGTCTTCGCGCCCGCACCGTAGGTCGCCTTGACAATCTCGAGCTTCACCGGCTGATGGCCCGCCTGCGCCAGGGCCTTGCCCAACTCGGCTCGATCGACATTCTTGCTCTGCGCCAAGGCCATCAAGATCAACGAGGCTTCGTCTTTCAATGCGGGAACTTTGGCGGCTTCCTCGGCGATCGTTCGCATTTCATCCGTGGGGTAGCGGAGCAGCACCTCCAGAACCAGGCGTTTGTCTTCGTCTCGTTGGGCCAGCTCCATCGCTTTGCGGCACATCTCCGCGCGGCGTTCGGCCGACATGTCGAACTGGCGGGCGATGCGAATATAGGCGCGAATGGCGCGAACCTTGAGCCGGTCATCGGTCGCGTCGCGATACAGTTCGAGGAGAACCGGCGCGGCATCATCCGACTTCCATTGTCCGAGCGTTCGATAGGCGGCGTCGCGCAGCTCGGATTCGTCCGATCGTGCGGCGGCCGCCACGGCGGCCAGAGCATGTTTTCCGCCGAGCTGATTGAGCGTGTCGAGCAATTTGGCCTTCATGGGGCCGGGCACAGCGGCAACCGAGGCGGCGAGTTCCTTGGCCGCGGCCTCGCGGTCTGCGGCGCGCAGACAAGCGTCGCGGAGGGCTTTATCGAGGGCGGTTGCCTCTTGTTCGTCCTTGGCTTTCGAGAGCCGTGCGATCAGTTTCGGCAAATCGCGGGTGTCGATCACCGCGCCCAAGCCCGCCAGGGCAGCCAGGCGAACAGCAGCGTCGGGCGAGTCGGCCGCCGACCAGAACGAAGGCGCGGCTGCGGCAATGCGGCGCCGGCGCGCTATCTCAAGCAGAGTCAGCCGCGAGTTGTCGGTCGCCTGCGCCAGCCGGGCGGCGATCTGCTCATCGACGGACTTTTCTTGCAGGGCTTCGATGGCTTCAATGGCCGCCTGTGCGACCATCTTATCGCCCTGGGCAGCGGCATCGAGCAGCGCCGGAACGCACGAAGCGTCGCCCACGCGCTTCAGCGCCCGCAAGGCGATCAAACGCAGTTGCGGATCGTCGCTTTGGGCCGCTTTGAGCACGGCCGGCAACACGCGGGGCTCGCCGCGCTCGGCAAGCACTTCGATCAACAGGCCGCGGCGGCCCGCCGGCGCTTGGGCCAACTCGGCCACCAGCGCATCGGCGGCCTTGGCCCCGGGAAGCTCCGAGGCGGCGCGCATCGCGGCTGCCACAATCGCCTTGTCGGAGCTGCGGAGAGCCTCGACCAGCAACGCGGCGCCGGCATCGCCGCGGACGACGATCGAGCCCCGCCAAGCGGCGGTGCGCACCTGGGCCGGCGCGCTTTCGAGAGCGCGGAGCCGATCGTAGATCGTCTGCGATTGGTCCGTCTTGCCGGCCTTGTGCAGGGCTTCGGCCGCTCGCAACAGCCCCTCCGAGACCAACGCAGTGCGCTGGCGCTTCGTCTGAGCGTCGCTCAGGACCTGTGCTTGGGTCAAGGCGGCCTGAAGCGATTCGGCCGCTTCGGCGGTTCCGATGCTGCCCAACGCCTTTGCGGCAGCCGAGGCCGTGTCAACGTCGGGATCGCGCAGCAGTTTTCCCAGGGGGGCAACGGCTTGGGCGTCGCGACGCACCCCGAGGCTGCTGATCACGCCCACCCGGAGCCGCCCGGAAAGCGTGCCCAACGCGTTGCGGAGCGCCTCGTCGGCCGAAGCGTCGGGAATGGCTTCCAATGCGTTGCGGGCCATGTGCGAGAGCTTCTCGTCGCTCAGAAGTGAATCGAGTACGGGAACCGATTGTTTGGTTCCCATCCGCGCTAATTGTCGGCAGGCGGCCGCCTTTTCGGCCAATGGGGCGTCGGAGCGAAGCACGGCCAACGTTGCCGCCTCTTGGGCAAACAAAGTGGTTGCCCAAAAGGTCAACACCATAGTAATCGAAGCTGTTCGATAGGAATTAAGCATGGCAGAGGAATCTCCGTAGCGATTCGGTGTGCGTTTCGATCAAGGGCGGGAGCAGAAAAATCTTCCAATGGGCAAAAGGATCAAGGACGCTCGCTTCGTGGGCAACGGTTTGGCCTAACGCAGGCGCGTGTCGCCGCACCGCCGCTTTGCCGATGGGCGACTTTAGCAGTAAACGTAGGGTTCGCGCATGGCGCGCGAACGAAGCCGGTTGGCCTCCTCGTCGCCGACGAATTCCTCTTTGACCGGGTCGAACTTCAGACTCCGCTTCAGCCACATGCAGATATTGGCGGCATGAACGGTTGTCATCGAGTGATGCATCACCTCCGGGTTGGCGACCGTGCGCTGCCGGCTCTTCACGCAGTCGACAAAGTTGCGCATGTGGTCGAGCGATCGACCGGTGCGGGCCACATACTCGCCGATCACGCGCTCGAATTCGTTGAGCAACGCCGGCGACGACACTTCGGGTTTTGCGTAGCCGTCGGCCGCGGCCGCCCAACCCTCAGTGCCGTCGAATCGTTCGCCGCACGACCCATGCCAGTGCTTCGTTCCGCGCGAGAGGATCATTCGCACCCCGTTGGCGAAGTGGGTCACCATTCCGTCGCCGCTGTCGTTGGCCACGTATTCGTATTCCACCGGCGACGATTCGCCGCAACCGAGTCCGGCTTGGGCTTGGGCGAACGTGTGCGCGCCCCATTCGCCGATGCAACTGGTGTGGAAATCGTAGTGTCCGCGCCAACCGCCGCTGACGTAAGCCGGATTGTACGGGCGCCACGGGCACGGCCCGAGCCACGCGTCCCAGTCAACTTCCTCCTTCGGCGGTTCGGGGACGGCCGGCAGCCAATCATGCCGCATCTCGGCGGCGTCCCATGGGGCGATGTGGGCATAGGCCGTGTGAATCTTGCCCAAGCGGCCGGTTCGAGCCATCTCGATGCAGAACACGTGGTTGGCCTCGCTCAATCGCTGGGTGCCCGTTTGATAGACCCGGCCGTAACGCTTGGCCGTTTCGACCACGGCGCGGCCCTCGGCAATCGTCATGCTCGACGGCTTTTCCGTGTACACATCTTTGCCGGCGCGCATCGCCAAGATCGACGCCAGGGCGTGCCAACGGTCGCCGGTGGCAATCAAGACGGCGTCAATGTCCGGCCGTTCGGCGAGAAACCCGTTGATTTCGGGATACATCGCGCAGTCGGAGTTCCCGTAGCGCTCGTCGACGACCTGTTTGACGGCCAGACGCTGTTTCTTCTGAAGGTCGCAGATTGCGACGAAGCGAACGTCGGGCTGATTCATCAGCCAGCGGAGATCATGCATTCCGCGGCTGCGAATGCCGATGCCGCCCATAAGAATCTGCTCGCTGGGCGGCGTCGCCCCGTTCATGCCCAACACAGAGCCGGGAACGAAACAGGGAAGGGCAGTGACGGCGCCGGCCCCGGCGGCCGTGGCAAGAAAACGCCGACGCGAGAATGGTCGCGCGCTAGGCATGCGAGAACTCCTTAAGCAAGGCTTCAATGGAACTCACGGTGGGATGGTCTGCACTGGGCAGGCGGGCTCCGCGCGAAGCGGAAGTCAGCCAGTATGATCATCCCGGCCTACGGCCATGTCAAGCCTTCGGCGCCGAAGTGACGGAACGAGCCCGTCGTCGGGCTCAAAGGGCGATCGTGCCCACGACTGGCCGATGCTCGGCCGCCTGGTCTTGCCAAGGCGGCTTTGCTGCTGGGCCGTTGGGCGGCGGGACAGGGGGGAGGGATAGCGGCAGGGGAAGGGGCGGGCTACCGCGGCGGAAACACGGGGCCGAGCGGTTGAGATCGCGGCTGAGATTGAACGGCGGTTTCCGTTGCGCGACCGTAAAGCGGCAGGTAGCGATAGTACACCTCAAGCGTCAGCGCGCTGATGGCCGTTGTATAGACCCGCCCGCCGTAGCCGCCCCAAACGGTGTCGGTGTTCCACGAGCCGGCTTGGGGGCCCGACTTCTCTTGCCGTGCCAGCAAGGCCCGGGTCACGGCGTCGTTCCAACGCCGCCAATGTTCGTTTTGCAACTGGTACAGCGCCAGCGTTGCGTAGTACCAGTAGTAGCAGTTGTGTCTTCCGACCCCGGGCATTTCGCCCATGATCGCTTCTGTCGCTTCGTGGACGGCGGGATGGTCGGCCGACACGCCCAGCAGCATCCAGCAGTAGAGCGCTTCGGCCGTCATCGGGCGGGTGGGGCGTTCGCCCGGGCGATAGGCGGCCAACCCGCCGTGCGAACCGAGCGCTACGCTTTGCAGAAACTTGACAACGCCTTGCCGTGTGCGTTCCGGGATCGGGATGCCGGCCAATTCGCCGCTTTTCAGGGCCATCCATTGCCAACCCAATTGACTTGTATCGCCGGGATCGGCCGGCACGTAGCGCCAGCCGCCGGTGGAAGGGCTTTGGCAGGCCACCGTGTACGCCAAGGCCCGCCGCGCCGGTTCGCGCAGGCGTTCGTCGCCGGTCATCCCCAGCGCTTCGGTGACCGCCAGGGCGGCCATCGCGTGGCAGTACATTCGCGAGAAGTTGTCGGCCGAGCCGGCCAGATTGCCGTCGTTGGCTTGGATGCTCAGCAGGTATTGCAGGCCGCGCCGCACCGTCTCTTGATAATCGCCCGAAAGATGCGTGTGCCCGGCGGCGAGGAATGCCAGAAGCGACAAGCCCGAAACGCCGGTGTCGGCCTCGATGCCCGCGTTCTGCCGATTTCGTCCGAGCACTTGGTCGTCGCGGCCGCCGCCGAAATCGGAAGAGTCCCAGCGGCCGTCGCGGGCCTGTGCGGCCGCGAGCCAGCGCAGCGCGGCTTGGACGGCGGCCTCTGTTTCGGCCGAGGCGCCCTGGCGTTCTGCCCATCGCAACTTGTCGGGCGCGGTGCGCCAGAGGTAGCGCTCGGGGACGAACGCGGTCGAATCCGTGCTTCTGCGCGTCAGCGAGGCCATGCCCGGCTGCGCCATCGGCAGCGATGCAGTCCCGGCGGCCGCGGGCGGGGCCGGACCATCGGCCTGCGCGTTGATTGGCCCGGCCGAATGCTGGCGGGTAATTTGCGTTGGGCTGCCCGGCGGAGCGGCCGGCGCTATCGGCGGGACAACTCCGGCGCCGATGGCATGCGGGCGAACATCGGGCGGAGCGGCTCCTCGGCTTGCTGCGGCTGCTTGATAACTGGGATCGGGCAAAGCGTCGGCCGGCAGGGTCGGCAGGGCGGGCTCGCTCAACCGCGGCAACGGCGTCAGGTGCGCCAGCAACGCCTCGGGCACCCCGGGCGAGGCGCGCCGCTCCAGGTCTGCAAGCCATTGTTCGCTCGCAGGCGGCGGACCCGCCGGCTGCGCCTCGGGCAACGGAAGACTCGGTGCTTCCCTTTTCTGCGGCTGCGGCTCTTCCACCGATGGCGAAGCGGCTCGAGACGCAGCGAACGTCTCGGGGCGAGTCGACTCCAACTGCCGATGCTCGGGCTCGGCGGGCTTCTGCGTCACATGGTCGATGGGCGTTGCGCCCGGAACCGGCAGCGGGTTGTCGTCGATCGAACGTTGCGCCTCGGGCAACGAAACGTCTTGCTCGCGGTCCAGGTCTTCCCGTTTCGGTTCGATCATTTCGCGGGGATCGAACTTCTCCCATGGATCGTCGCGCGCCGCGGGGGGGTCGGTCAAGTCGCGGTCGTCGCCGAGCAAGACGTGCGTTACCGGTTCGCGGGCGAAAGAAACCTCGAATCGCAATTGAACCGTCGTGGCGTACAAAGCCAGCAACACGTGCGCGAACAACGATAGAACGAGGCACTTGCCCAGTGGTTTCGTTTGGCCCCATCGCGTATAGAGCAGAACGATCAGGGCCGCTGTCATCGCAACCAAGCCCGACCACAGCAGCCAGAAGACAAGCTGCGAGAAGGTGATCGTCGGCCAAGTGACTGCGAAAAGATCCACGGTTTCGATCTCGCAAGCCTCATGCGGGCGAACGCGGAGGGCCCGCCCAAGCTACCGTTCCAATCGGGTTAATTGTACGGAAATTCCCAGTTCGCGGATACCTGCCTGTTTACATGCGTTCAGTGCTTCGGCGACAAACTGGAACTTCCCCTCGGAGTCGCCTCGCACCAGCACGCCGAGGTCTTCATACTGTCGGCGGGCGGCGGCAAGGCGATCGACCAACTCGGTGACCGTGACGTTCTGGTGATCGAGTGTGATCACCCCATCGCGATAAACGTTGACCACTTTGCGTTCCGGCGCCGCGGTGAGCACGCCGCGATCGGAAACCCGAGGAACTTTCAGCTCGATCTGCCGCTCGGGGTCGGTCATTTGCGTACCGACCATGAAGAAAATGATCAGATTGAACACGACGTCGATCATCGGCGTCAGGTTCAAGCTCGGTTGATCGTCGAGATGGGTCTTCAGCGGCATGGCGACTGTCCGTGCCAGGCAATTCGCGCTTGCTTGCCCGGGTTGTGTTTGCACTCCTCAAAAAAACGGAATGCAAGTTCGTTATGAATATTCCTCAATGAAGTCGGGCTCGTGTTGGTCGGCCGCGTCGCACTGCTTATTCGGGCTTCGATGCGGCCGTGCCGATGCGGTTGCCGACCGGCTTTGCAGCTCTTCTTGTTTGGAGCGATTCCGTTCTTCCGCGACGGGCTTGCCCGTTGATGGTTCCAACCATGGTTTGCAGGGCTTCTCGCGGCCGGCTCCATTAATCGACCGCGACTTCCTTCGATTCCCTTTTTGTGTTTCGGCGATTTCGCGCGGCCCCGGCCGCGGCCAGCTCCTCGGCCGAAATCGTGTTGACCACCTCTTGTCCAATGGCGTCGATGTCGATGATCAGCCGGTCGACTCGACTGACAAGGAATAGGTAAATAATCAACGCGGGAATTGCCACGAAGAGCCCAAAGGCGGTCGTCAACAGCGCCTCGCTGATGCCGTTGGCCAGGCGTTCGGGCCGTCCCATGGCGTCGCTTGTGGCGATGGCGTTGAACGCGGCGATCATGCCGGTGACCGTGCCCAGCAGTCCCAGCAGCGGACTGACGACAGAAATGCCGTTGATCACCCGCAAGTAGCGCCGCAAGCCGTTGGTAACGCGCTCGCCGCTGTCGATCACGGCTTGCTCAATTTCCACGGCGGGACGGCCCCATTTGCGCACGGCCCCGGCGAGCACGATTGCCACGGGCGAACCGTTTTCTTCGCAAAGGCTTATCGCCTCGTCGCGATCGAGTTCGCCCGACTTGATCTGCTGAAGGAATCGCTTGACAAACGGCCGCGGAATCACGCGCCCGCGCCGCAGGCTGACAAGCCGCTCGAAAGTGAACGCCAGCAGTAAAAAGGAACAGACGGCAATCGGGTACATCAGCTTGCCGCCCTTGCGCATGATCTCCCAGAGATTGGCCGTGGGGATGGCCGATTGGTCGTCGGCCGGCTTCGCCGCCGATGCGCCGGCCGGCTGCGCCGGCTCGATTGAACCGAGTGTCACGGCCGGCTCGCCAGCCACCGCCACAACCGGCAGAAGACCGAGCAGAATGAGTCCAACTGCGAAATACACGCGCCGCATGGCCTGCGCCTCCATGCCCAGGTCGTCGCTGGGGAAGAACACCACTTCATCTTGTTCGGCACGCTACAATCGCTTCGGGCAACAAACTTGCGCCCCGCGATTCGTTTTGCGCAGCTTGCGCCGCTTGCCTGGTTCAAGGGCGCTGGTTCGTTCATGAGAAGGACCTGGGCGGCTTGCAGCAGGCAAAAAGCAGCGTCTTTCCCTTTCGCCCGGCCTGGAACACTTCCGGCCCGGCGACCGTCCGGCAACCGGCCGCCTTCGGGGGACAATGGTGCGCGTTTTCGGATGTGGTTCCATCCATGCCAGCCCGCTTTCGCGCGATGCTCGACTGTTGCATACCATATACGGGCGGTGTTATCCTCTTGTTCGCAGCGGCTGGGACCAAGGGCGCGGTGCGATTAGGGCCGATTTCCGTTTCTCCGATGCGAACCTGTTTGCAACTCTGCGGGGACTGCCATGAACAGACATCTTTGGGTTTGCCTGGGCTTGTGTTTCGGTTGGACTGCGTTGGTTGCTGCTGCCGAGTTGCCCAAACGCTTCAACGTGCTGATGATCGCCGTGGACGATTTGCGGCCCCAGTTGGGCTGTTATGGCGATCGATTCGTCCAGTCGCCGCATATCGACCGCTTGGCGGCTCGCGGGCTGGTGTTTGATCGGGCGTATTGCCAGGTTGCGCTCTGTTCTCCATCGCGGATTGCTTTGTTGAGCGGGCTTCGACCCGATACGACGGGCATTTTCGAAATCGGCCCGACGCTGCGCAGCCGAGCTCCCAACGTCGTAACGTTGCCGCAACTGTTCCGGCTCAATGGCTACTTTGCCCGAAGTTTGGGCAAGGTGTATCACGTGGGGATCGACGATCCCGACTCGTGGAGCGTGCCTTCCTGGCATTCGAAGAAGCCTCGCTACGGACCAGAAGGGCAGGCCAAGGTGCGCGATGCTTATGCCGCGATGAAAGCGGCCGGAAAGACCGAGCCGGAACGCGGCCCGGAAAAACCCTTTTACGCCGGCCCCGCTTTTGAAGCTCCAGACGTGGACGACGACGATTTGCTCGACGGCGACACAGCCCGCGAGGCGGTTGCCGCCTTGGCCGAACTGGCGCGCAAGCCGGAAACGCCGTTCTTTTTGGCCGTGGGATTCGCTAATCCCCATGTGCCCTGGGTGGCCCCGAAGAAGTACTGGGACCTGTACGATCCCGATCGGTTGACGCTGCCCGAGTTTCGCGACAAGCCGCAGGATGCGCCGGCCTTTGCTGCGGTCAGCGGCAGCGACTTCTACTGGTACGGGAATGTGCCGAAAGATCGTGTGATCACGCCCGAATTCGGCCGCCAATGTTTGCACGGCTATTTGGCCGCGATCAGTTACGTCGATGCCTTGGTGGGCCGCTTGCTTGCCGCACTCCAAAAGAATCAACTCGCTGAAAACACCATCGTCATCTTTTGGGGCGACCATGGTTACTACATGGGTGAACACGGCTGGTGGGGAGGAAAGCACAACAACTACGAAGGCGCCACCCGCGCGCCGCTCATCATCTCGGTGCCGGGCCAGAAGAACGCCGGAAAGCACTCGGCCGCCTTGATTGAGTTCATGGACATCTACCCCACGCTGGCGGAGCTTTGCGGATTGAAGTGCCCCGAGCAGGTGGCCGGCGTGAGTTTCGCGCCGCTGCTGGACGACCCCGCCCGGCCGTGGAAGGCTATGGCCATCAGCCAGTATCGGAAGTCGAAGTATGTTGGCACGGCCATCCGAACCGATCGCTACCGCTACGTCGAATGGGTCGACGCTCAGGGGAACGTGGGCGGCGTCGAGCTGTACGATTACCAAACCGACCCGCAAGAACGACGCAATTGGGCGGCGACGGCCGATCCGGCGCTGCTCGACCAGCTTCAGAAACAGCTTCGCGGCGGCTGGCAGGCAGCCAAGCCCAAGTGAGTTGGTCGCCTCGCGGAAGGCGCCAAGAGAGAGCCGGCCGACTTGCTTGTGGCCGAGAATCGCCGCCGCGTGAACAAACAGCGATGGGCCACCCGGCCGCTCAACAGCCCGTCGAAAGTGGCCCAAAGGTGGTGCGTGCCGGTATCGAAGACCTCGGGAAACACGCAGCTCGCATCGCTCGCGAAATCAACTTTTTCAATGGGCTGTCGAGGCCGGCTATTTGTCGATCCCTTCGATCCGCCGGCTGATGAGCACCGGGCGGCCGCCCTCGAAGCTCACCTCGATCATCACCCGGCCGTAGAAGCGGGCGCCGATCGCCTCGTCGAACAGCCGCCGCAACCTCTCTTCGGCCGTCCGCCGCATCCGCGAGACATGATCCTCCGCAGCGTCGGCCGGAGGATCAACCTGTTGCTGCTTCACGCGCGTGGTCGCCATCTCGGTCCTCCTTGACCGTCAGTTCACTCAACCGATGATCTAAATAATCGTGCCCGGAGGAAGCTTGTGCGGCTTTGACGGCGGTTTCATGGGCCGCACGGAAATGACCTCGGCCCCCAGCCGCTGCGCGACCAACGTTCCGGCCCGAATCGCCCAATCGTCCAAAACGGCGAAGAACGGACTGTCCAAGACGTATTCCGCGTTGATGCACCAAGAGGTTTCCGAGTCGAGAATCTTCTTGATCCCCCAGTCGTCGCACTCCCAGAACTGATTATCGCCCGAGCTGACGCCGTGATGCGTCAGCGAGGCCTCGACGCCGTACAACTTGACCACAATCCGCGCCGGCACGAAATCGCTCATCTCCGGAATCCTTTGAGCAAGAGTTCGAACAGCTTCTGGTCGTCTTCCGCAATGCGCTCCGGCTCAACGAACAACTGCTCCAAACCGACCGAAACCACCTCGTGCGCATCGTGATCAGGATACTCGCGGGTGATGTATTGGTCGATCGGTCTCACCTGTGGAACGCCGTCGGTTCGTTGACGATAGAACCAGCGATCTCCCACGCTGTCCTTCGTCGATCCCAACCCGAGGCTTCCTCCTCGCGTCACCTGCTTCCTCCACATCTTCGCCTGCTCGTCCAGGCTCGGCAATCGCATGGAAAGGTCGTGGCCGATCTCATGCACAAACGCACGATCTGCGGCGTTCGGGTGGGCGAGGATCGCTCTCAGCGTCTCATTATACCCGGCGCCTTCGTCCTCGAGCGTCGGAACAATGATAACAGGAATCTCCGCCTGAGCCAAAACGTTTTTGCGGACAATGCGTCCGACGAATCGTGCAGCACGTTCCGCACGATCACGGACCGGACCGGGAAGCCCAGCCGTCTGCAAACGAATGTCGCTCTGGGCCGCTTCCGGCAGGTACAACGCCGATCGCAACCGCTCTTTCTGCTGCCGATCCAGCTGATCGCGAACGACGGCCATCCGCTGTCGCGAATCTCTTCGATATTGCGGCGGCAGATCATCGATCGCCACGTCGGGCGCGGTCCTCTGCCGCTCCTCCCACATGGCTTTTCGCTGGAGAATCTCCCTGCGAATCTCTTCGACGCCGTGCTCTTCCTGTTGGAACGTCCGCTGCCGGCGGCGCTCCTCGTCGGGCAATCGGAAGTGATCTTGATAAGCCCGAACCCTATCGGCGATCGCGCGCATCAACCGCGCATGATCGCGGTTGAGGATGGCCTTTTCGGCGCGGGTCGTTCCCGGCAATACCGCCCCGGCGCCGGCGACATGCTGAAAGAGCTTCTGCCGCTGGGCGAGCATCAAGTCGATCTTTCGCCGCCGCTGGTCGCGTTCTTCCGGCGATTCGCTCCGCAGGTGTTCGATCGGCAGCAGGCGGCCTTCGGCGTCGATGAAGTCCTCCCATTCCGGCTCCCGCGGCACGGGCAGCCGCCGCAGCGCGTCGCAAAGTTGACCGGACCGATTCGGCCGAAAAGTCACGTGGGAAACCGACCCGTTTGCGGCCGAACTTGCCTGAAGAGAATTCGGCCCTAATCCAAGGCCAAGAATATGCACCGGCGCGGCCTAAGCCCGGGGGCCTGTGCTACCGCCGGAAGAACAGGATCGGTCATACGCCCCGGACGAGAATCCCAATCAGAGGGCCAAGAGGATGACGCCCTTCGACGCGCATTGGCCTCGGCAATATGCCCCGGAAGAGAGGCCAAATAAGAAACTTGCCGCCAACTGTTGCCGATCGCAAACCGCTGTGGAACAGAAACTTAGTGGGCGATGT
>JARKPK010000135.1 GCA_029975295.1 Thermoguttaceae bacterium
ACCGCTGCCGCTGTCGCGTTGCGAAGCGCGGGCCCGACGATCCGGAACGGTTGCCCGAGGAGCGCCTTTTCTCTGCGCCTACGCGATCATGCGGTGTTGAACGCGCAAACGCCTCCGATTAGAAAGAGCCTGCGGGAATGATCTCATCGCCATCGCAACTGGCCAAGCCGAGGAACACGGTTGAACTGAGTCGCGTGGAGGTGAAATGCACGCTGCCGTCGCAAAACAGCAAATTGGCGCCGCCGGGATGGAACGCATAGACACCGGCGCTGTTATTGCAGTTGATGGCGCAGGGATATTGGGATTCCGCGGCTGTGCCGCTGCCGACGATTCCCCAGGCCGTCATGCCGTCGGCGCTATAAACGGCCGGGGGCATCGACAGGCAATAAGCCCACCCGGGGCCGGTCGGACCGCTGAACAGGTCGCCGGAACTGTCGGGCTGGCGAACACCGAGAATCCAGTTCTGAGGTTTCATCGCCATTTCGACAACAAGGATCGTTTGCGACAATCCGTCGGTGATCAAGCTGAGCGGGTTCACCCCTCCGGTCGATGTGGGGCTGGAACTGAGCGGCACGCTCTTGGTTTGTCCGTCGAACCGGCGGACGCCGCGATGAAACACGTAGTAATCGCCGGCCGCGGCCGTGCCGTAATTCGTCCCGTTGATCGTCAACGGGACGATTCGGCTTTGTTCGGGGCTGGACGGACACTGCATCACCCGGATCGGCACGGAGACCACCGGCTGGTTCGCGGCCGCGTAAAAGTGCTGATCGTAACGATACGCCTTTCGCAGCGGTTCGGACTCGATGTAGGGGAGAATATCCACGCCCCAACCTCGCATCACGGGAACCAGTGTTCGCGAAACCGGGAAGCCGCGATGTGCGTCGGCGAAGTTGTGAAACGCCAGCCCCAGCTGCTTCAAGTTGTTTTGGCAATCGTTTCTGCGGGCTGCTTCGCGCGCCTGTTGAATCGCCGGCAGCAGCAGCGCCACCAATACGCCGATGATAGCGATCACCACGAGCATCTCGACTAAGGTGAACGCGCGTCGTTCGTCGCATCGCATCATTTCGTTCCTTTCATGCTATGTGAGCTCCGGGCCGAGGCATTCCTAACAGCCTGTTGAAATAGTATTTGCAAGCGCAATTGGTAGCGGTTGCAAACTGTGTTGCCCACAAGGGCTTGTGCAAGCATTTTGTTTTTCAACGGGCTGTTAACCGTTCGCCAGGTCGGCCGCGGCGCGTCGTTTCGTTGCGCGGCGACGAGCAAGCCGCGTCGCCGCGCGGCCGAGAATCGCCATCCTGTTTTCCGCCGCTGCCGAAGCCTGTTCGCACAGTTGCAAGATTCGCGTAGGAAAGCATCGGGTTTCCGGCGCGCTGTTGCGCAATTGTTGTTCGATACCTCATCGGTTCGGCCGACTTGCTTTTGTTTCTCAAGGGCCCTGATTGTGCCGATTCGACCTGCGGACCGAACCAACTCAACCGCTCCGCGGAGTGTGCCGGCGGGAAAACGCTTCGCTTCGTCGATGGTTTTCTCCGGCCCGACGACATCCTCCCCGTAAAGCCCGACCTAATACGCGCCGCCCGAAATCATTTCTGTTCCGTCGCGCGTGGCCAATCCGACCACCACAGCCGGAGCAGTCCGAACCGAGAGGAAATGCACGCTGCCGTCACAGAAGAGGCTGTTGGCGCCCCCCGGGTGGAACGCAAAGATTCCGGCGTCGTTGTTGACGTTGATCCCGCCGGCGGCCGTCAACGGCACGGCGCTGGGAGTCCCGTCCGAGTTGTACATATTAAGGTTCGTTTGCGCGAAGCCACCCCATGCCGCCCACTGCGGCGCGGATACGAGGTTGGTTTGTTTATAACCGTTGATGTAGTTCGTCGGCCGACCGGCCACTTCGTTCAACAGCATCGTTTGCGACGTGCCGTCGAGGATGGCCGCCAAGGGTTGCTCTTTATCTCGTTCGAGTGCGGGCCGTCGAATCTTTCCCGACGGAAGATCTTCGCTACTGATGC
>JARKPK010000143.1 GCA_029975295.1 Thermoguttaceae bacterium
AACCGCCAAGGATTATGCGAAAGACCTCGTCAAGACGTTCGAGTCGGCCGACTGCCTGGCCGCGTTGCCCATCCCCGGCCGCGAAGAATATTTGTCGGCGCTCGACGAAGCAGTGCGATCCACGGTGCGCGGCGATCGGGCGGCGATCGAGGCCCTGATCACCACGGCCGGCCGTTGGCGCGAAATCAGCGAACGCCTCGGCGTGGAAAAACAAAAGACGGCCCTGCGGCGTTCGCTCGGGCTCGATCCGTTTCCCTCACCGTCCGACAAACGATGATCCCACCTTCGATCAACAAGTGCGGCAGCGAAGCGGTGTCGCCCCGGGCTGCGAACATCGCTGCTCCGAGCCATGAACGACGGCCCGCCTTGCGACGTGTCGAATTGCGCATCGGCGGCCGTTCTGCGGCATGTGTTTTCAGGCGGAGCGATGGAGGATTACCGATGAGACGCGCGCTGCTCATCCCCATGTTGACAATGCTCGCGGCGATGCCGAGAGCGATCTGCGCCGACGACGACACGGCGGCGCGGTTCGCCGCCATGACGCCCGCCGAAGTGCGGGCATACGAAATCGATGTTGCGCGGCGCGTCGCCGACCTTGCGCTCATTCCGCCGAAACTGAACACATCGCCGTTGCCGGATTACGACTACGATCGGCTCGACTA
This sequence comes from Thermoguttaceae bacterium, assembly GCA_029975295.1. Taxonomy (GTDB): domain Bacteria; phylum Planctomycetota; class Planctomycetia; order Pirellulales; family Thermoguttaceae; genus JARKPK01. The sequence goes on from JARKPK010000143.1 coordinate 663, forward strand.
CGGGATGACCATCGGCATCGAACGCACGCCCAAAGGAAGGCTCTGGGCCTGTTGGGTCGCGGGCGGCGACAGCCCCAAGGCGTTCTTCGTCTTGGCCACGAGCGATGATGACGGCGAAAGCTGGTCGAAGCCGCGCCTGGTGGTCGATGCCCATTCGAAAAACCTGCCGATGGATCGCAGCGTGTTGGTGGGCAACCTTTGGACCGACCCGCAGGGGCGCTTGTTGCTGATCTTCGATCAGTCGATGCACATGTTCGACGGCCGCGCGGGGGTATGGGCGGCCGTCTGCGAGAACCCCGACGCGGAGCAACCGAAGTGGTCCGCTCCCCGCCGGATTTGGCACGGGGTCGCGCTAAACAAACCGACGGTGCTGGCCAACGGCGAGTGGATGCTGCCGATCTCGCTCGACCAGCGTCCGGGCTTCGGACCATTCAAAGGCCTGTTCTCGGAACTCGATCCGCTGCGAGGGGCCAATGTGTTCGTATCCACCGACCGCGGCGAAACCTGGAACCGGCGAGGAGCGGCGGTGTTCCCTAATCCCGATTGGCACGAACACATGATCGTTCAACGGAACGACGGCACGCTTTGGATGCTGGCGCGCACGGCCAACGGCATTATGGAAAGCAGTTCGTCCGACGGAGGCAAGACTTGGTCAAAACCATCCTTTCCGCAAGGGATCAAACAGCCGGTGGCTCGCTTTCACATCCGGCGTTTGGCGTCGGGCCGGATTCTGATGGTCAAACACGGCGAAACGATGGACGCGCACGAAGGGCGAAGCAAGCTGACCGCGTGGCTCTCGGAAGACGAGGGAAAGACTTGGCTCGGCGGGCTGATGCTCGACGAACGCACGGGCGTTTCCTACCCAGACGGCGTCCAATCGCCCGACGGCACAATCTACATTTCCTACGATCGAAACCGCGCCACCGATGGCGAAATCCTCTTGGCCCGGTTCACCGAGAACGACATTTTGGCGAAACGAATCGAAAGCCCGAAATCGAAATTGAAGATGCTGATCAGCCGTCCGTTAGGCGCCAAGAAGGGAAACTCCCCTAAGTGACAATACAGGCCCATGCCCTAAAGCCGGCGGGCTTCCGCCCAATCGGCCGTCGGCTCAGCTCTTCGGCCGTGTCGCACCGCTGTTCTGATGCGGCCGAGAATCGAACTGCAATCGATCGGAGATGAACCACTGATGTTGAAGGTGCTCTTCTTGTGTACCGGCAATTCCTGTCGCAGCCAAATGGCCGAGGGCTGGGCCCGGCATCTGTGGCCCGGGCGAATCGAGCCTTATTCGGCCGGAGTGAAGACGCACGGGCTGAATCCCGACGCAGTGCGGGTGATGGCGGAGGCGGGCGTTGACATATCGGGCCATCGCTCGAAATTGCTCGACGAGCTTCGGGATGTCGAGTTCGACTACGTCGTTACCGTTTGCAGCAACGCCCACGAGTCGTGCCCGGTCTTTCCCGGGAAGACCCGGGTGGTGCATGTCGGATTCGACGATCCTCCGCGGTTGGCGGCCGAAGCGAAGACCGAGGAAGAGCGGCTGGCCCCCTATCGCCGCGTGCGCGATGAGATTCGCCGATTCGTCGCCGAACTGCCTCAGCGCCTCGGTGGCGGCTAACCCATCCCGCTGCGCCGCAAGGCGATTCGCGTCTAACCAATCGAGACTCCGCCGGCCATTGTCGGGAACGCTTTCTGGCGCAGGCCGTCGCCCACTTCCGCCCGCGGCATCTCCTGCAAAACGATCAGAGCCAACGGACGACGAAACCGCTGCACAACGGCCCTTGCGGTCCTTCTTCGGCGTCGGAACCTGTCCGCCTGTTTCGCCGTCAAACGCACGCCACATGCCGCCGCATAACGGCCGATTGCTTCCGACGTCAGAGGAGCATTGCGGGGCAATCCCCCCCTCGGGCGGGCAAAGCCGATGACGATGCCCGGCCGCACCGGCAATTTCGCGATGGGGCAGGCTACGATGCCCTACCGACCGTGCCCGACTTGGCGAACTGCGCAACAGGGCGAGGTTTTTCTGCCGGCCGCGGCTGTTTTATTTTGCTTGCCTGCTCGCGACGGTAATCCCCCTTGCCGGAACTCTATTCATTAGTACTTGCAAAGAATATGATCGTCTGTTATTAAGAATGCTTATGTTCACGCCGGGTCGGCCACGATGCGCCGGGACGATGGAACGTCTTTCGGCCCGTGGCGGGGCGACGTAGGGAACAAATTCTTGGGTTTTTCAACCTTCTAGCCTAGAGGAGTGTCCATGTCTGCAGGTACTGCCGGTGCCTCCCATGCCGACGTTCAGCGGCGTGTGGACGAGTTCATGAACGACGTTGTCAAGCGCAACCCGAACGAGCCCGAATTCCATCAAGCGGTTCGCGAGGTTGCCGAGTCGGTGATGCCGCACATCTTGGCCAACCCGATCTACCAGAAGGCGCGGATTCTCGAGCGGATGACCGAGCCGGAGCGCGTGGTGATGTTCCGCGTGCCGTGGGTCGACGATCAAGGTGAAGTGCGATTCAACCGCGGTTTCCGCATCGAGATGAGCAGCGCCATCGGCCCGTACAAAGGCGGCCTGCGGTTTCATCCGACGGTGAATCTGAGCGTGCTGAAGTTTCTGGCCTTCGAGCAGGTGTTCAAGAATAGCCTGACCACGCTGTCGATGGGCGGCGGCAAGGGCGGGTCGGACTTCGATCCGAAGGGCAAGAGCGACGGTGAAGTGATGCGGTTCTGCCAGTCGTTCATGACCGAGCTGTACCGCCATATCGGCCCCGACACCGACGTGCCCGCCGGCGACATCGGCGTGGGCGGACGCGAAATCGGCTTCCTTTTCGGGCAGTACAAGCGGATCGTCAATCGCTTCAACGGCGTGCTCACCGGCAAGGGTCTTTCCTACGGCGGTTCGTTGATCCGTCCCGAGGCCACCGGCTACGGCGCCGTCTATTTCGCCCAAGAGATGCTGGCCACCCGCGGCCTGAGTTTGGCGGGCAAGACGGCCACGGTTTCGGGCTCGGGCAACGTGGCCCAGTACACCGTGGAAAAGCTGATCGAGTACGGCGCCAAGGCCGTCACGCTCTCCGATTCGGACGGCACGATCTACGATCCCAACGGCATCGACGCCGAGAAGCTCCAATGGGTCATGCAGTTGAAGAATGTCCGCCGCGGGCGTATCCGCGAGTACGCGCAGCAATTCAAGGGCTCGGAGTACCTGGCCGGACAGCGTCCCTGGAAGGTGAAATGCGATTTGGCCTTCCCCAGCGCGACGCAGAACGAAATCGACGGCGACGACGCCAAGACGCTGGTGGCCAACGGATGCATGTGCGTGGCCGAAGGCGCCAACATGCCCACCAGCCCCGAAGGCATCGATGTCTTCCTCAATGCCAAGATTCTCTACGGTCCGGGCAAGGCGGCCAATGCCGGCGGCGTGGCCGTTTCAGGCTTGGAAATGACCCAAAATGCCGGCGTGATGCGCTGGCCGCGCGAAGAGGTCGATCGTCGGCTCCGCGAGATCATGAAGTCGATCCACGCCAATTGCGAGCGCTACGGGCAAGAGAAAGACTTCATCAACTACGTCCGCGGCGCCAACCTGGCCGGTTTCGTCAAAGTGGCCGACGCCATGCTCGCCCACGGAGTGGTGTGACGAAACGGTTCTGCGGCGTGCCTAATCGAACCAAGGACATGCCCGGCAATGCGGACCGTCGGATTCCCTTCGGGCCGATCGGCCGCGTTGCTCGGACGTGCCGGACTTCGATGGCGGGCTGCTTCTGGTCGACGCGATGACAATGCGATGAACCTCGGCTCGGCCGGCTGATCAATGGGTCGGCCGCGCCGAGGGTTATATCGTTCGTTGTATTGCTCCGCACCCAACGGGAAGCAGTCGCCGGCGCAGCGAAGCGGCCGAAGGGCGCGTTCGGCCCCCCCTGGGCTGTTCTTGGTTGTCCGCGGTTTCTCTGAGGCGATCTCCACGGCACGGAATACCCTCTCATGGCTCGACGCAAACAAGTTGATCGGCTCGACGAAGGTCTCGGCGCTCGCCGGCATGCGATCAACATCGAGACGATGAAGGTGTTTTGCCACGTGGCGCGGGAGCAGAGTTTTTCGCGTGGCGCGGCGGCCAGCGGCATCACGCAGTCGGCGGCCACGCAGTGCGTGCGGCGCATCGAAGAACATCTCCGCGCCCAGTTGATCGACCGCCGCAAGCGGCCGCTGATCCTCACGCGCGGCGGACAGCTTTGCTACCGCGAGTTTTGCCGAATTGTGGAGATCTACGACGCCTTGGTGGACCAATTGCAGGCCGAACAGCGCGAGATTGGCGGCACGATCGATGTGGCCGCCATCTACTCGGTCGGGTTGCATGGGTTGGGGGCGTGCATGCAGCAATTCCTGCGGAGCTATCCTCGGGCGAAGGTCCAATTGGAGTACCGCCGCCCCGACGAGGTTTACGACGCCGTCGAGAGCGGGCGAGCTCACCTCGGCTTGGTGTCTTATCCGCAGGCCCGCCCGGGGCTGACCGTCGTTGCCCTCCGCGCCGAGCGGATGGTGCTGGCCTGCCGTCCTGATCATCCGCTTGCCGCCCGAGGTGCCGCTCCGCTAGCCGCCATAGGCGGACAGGCGATGGTTACCTTCGATCGAGATCTGCCGATCCGCCGCGACATCGACCGCCAACTCCGTCGCCGCGACGTAAAGGTCGAGGTGGCAATGGAGTTCGATAATATTGAAACCATCAAGCAAGCAGTGGAAATCGGGGCGGGCATCAGCATTTTGCCCGAACCAACCGTCTGTAAGGAAGTCCGCATGGGCACATTGGCCGCCGTGCGGTTCACCGACTGCAACCTGCGGCGCCCGATCGGCGCCATTTACCGCGAGCGGATGACGCTCACGCCAACGCTGAGCAAGTTCCTGGAACTGCTCAAAGAAATGCCGCTCGACACGCTCGACGACACTGCCGAGCCCAAACCGTGGGACCAGCCCGAGTCGGCCAGTTCCGCCGACTCGGGCACAACTGCCAAGACCGCCAGACGCCTCCCCCCCGGCCGCAGGGAAGATTCGCCTTGACCCACAAGGCCGTGCCGGGAAAGATGGAACGCCGGCTCCGAGTGCGCCGCGCGCATCGTATCGATGCCGACGCGCAAAGCCGGGAAGGAAAAGAACATGGCACTTGTAATTGAAAACCGAGAAATCGGGCCCCAGTTGGTCGAGATGATCGTCGAGGCCCCGCGCATCGCCCGAAAGGCTCAGCCCGGGCAGTTCGTAATCGTCATGGCCGATCCGGCGGGCGAGCGCGTGCCGCTGACCATTGCCGACTTCGATCGCCAGAAGGGCACCATCACGATGGTCGTGGCGGTCGTGGGGGCCAGCTCGCTGAAGATTTCGCGTATCGGGGCCGGTCAATCGCTGCACGCACTCATCGGGCCGCTGGGGGCGCCTTCCGAAATCGAACCTCATGGCACCGTCGTGATGGTGGCCGGCGGCGTTGGCGCCGCCCCGATCTACCCGATCGCCCGCGCCTTCGCCGAAGCCGGAGCCGACCTGATCACCATCCAAGGCGCGCGAAACGCGGAACTGCTCTTCTGGACCGATCGTTTGGCCGCCATCAGCCGGCAACACATCATCATCACCGACGATGGCAGCGCCGGCCTGAAGGGCTTGGTCACCCAGCCGTTGGGCGAATTGCTCGCCGCCGACCCCTCGCGGCAGATTGCCCGGGTGTACGCCATCGGGCCGCCGATCATGATGAAGTTCTGCTGCGAAACCACGCGGCCGCACAACGTCCCCACGATTGTCAGCCTGAATTCGATCATGGTCGACGGCACCGGCATGTGCGGCGGATGCCGTGTCGAGGTGGGCGGGCAAACCAAGTTCACCTGTGTCGATGGTCCTGAGTTCGACGGACATCTGGTGGCCTGGGATCAACTGATGGCTCGGCAACGGGCCTTCAAACACCACGAAAACTGCGCCATGGAGCGGCAAGCCGCTCAGGCCGTTTGTGAATGATCGCCAGCCGATGGTTTTCCGTCTCGCCGCGCTGCGCCGCTCGAACAAGGGTTGCCGCCCGGCCGTCGGGCGCGCGTCCGATTTCCGGCGCAAGCCATCAGCTCGAAGCCGTGATTTTGTATTGAGCGTCGATCCATCGCCCCTGGATGGCAATGTCGAGAGCCTATCGAGGAACGAGTGATGACTTCCCCACGCAAACCTCTCGCCCCGCGCACGGCGATGCCCGAACAATCGCCCGAGGTCCGCATCCACAACTTCGAGGAAGTGCCGCTGGGCTACACCCCCGAGCAGGCGCAGGCCGAGGCGGCGCGCTGCATGCAGTGCCGCAAGCCGGCGTGCGTCGAGGGCTGCCCGGTGCAAGTCGATATCCCCGCGTTTCTCGCCCTGATCAAGCAGGGCCAGTTCGTCGAGGCCGCCCGAAAGATCAAAGAAACGAACTGCTTGCCCGCCGTATGCGGCCGCGTTTGCCCGCAAGAATCGCAGTGCGAAGGCCGCTGCATTTTCGTGAAACGCGGTCAGCCGTTGGCTGTCGGCGCTTTGGAGCGGTTCGCGGCCGACTACGAACGCGAGCACGGCCAAGTGGACGTGCCCGAGATCGCCCCGCCCACCGGGCGGCGCATTGCGGTGATTGGCGCCGGTCCTTCGGGCCTGACCGTGGCTGGCGACCTGATCCGCCTTGGCCACGAAGTCACGGTGTTCGAGGCCTTTCATCAGCCCGGCGGAGTGCTGGTGTACGGCATCCCCGAGTTTCGACTGCCCAAACGGATCGTCGAGGCCGAGGTCGAGTATCTGCGTCGCCTGGGCGTGCAGTTCGCCATGAACCACGTGGTCGGCCGCGTGGTGTCCGTCGATGAACTGCTCACGCACGAGGGGTTCGATGCGGTCTTTATCGGCGTTGGCGCCGGGCTGCCGCAAGGGTTGAACATTCCCGGCGAAAACCTGGGCGGCATCTGCTTCGCCAACGAGTATCTCACGCGGGTCAATTTGATGAAGGCCTACGCCTTTCCGGCATACGACACTCCGGTGGCCCGTGGCGGCCGCGTGGCGGTGATCGGCGGGGGAAACGTGGCCATGGATGCCGCCCGCACGGCGCGGCGGCTCGAGGCCGAGTCGGTCGACGTCGTCTATCGCCGATCGCGCGAGGAAATGCCCGCCCGCGCCGAGGAGATTCATCACGCCGAGCAAGAGGGAATCCATTTTCGCTTCCTCTGCGCGCCGGTCGAGTACCTTGGCGACGCAAAGGGAATGGTTTGCGGCATCCGCTGCCAAGAGATGGAACTGGGCGAACCCGACGCTTCGGGCCGGCGACGCCCGCAACCCAAACCCGACTCCTTCTTCACCATCGACGTCGATCAGGTGATTGTCGCCGTCGGCGCAGGCGCCAATCCACTGCTTACCCGGCAAACGGGCGATTTGCAGTTGAACAAATGGGGTTACATCATCACCAGCGAAACCGGGGCCACCTCGCGGCCCGGGGTGTGGGCCGGCGGCGACATCGTGACCGGCAGCGCCACGGTGATCCAGGCGATGGGAGCCGGCAAAATCGCCGCCCGCGACATCCATCGCTGGCTCGCCCGCCGCAGCGAATCGACCGACGGCGCACCGGTGGAAACGCTGGAATCGTAGCGGAGCGGGCCGCCGCGGCGGCCCCGGCCCCGCCGCAATCGTCTGCGCAAGAGACAAACGCACACCGCACGAACCATCGCGCCCTCGACCAGCGGCGCATAGCGGCGAGGAATTCGGGCCATGCATGTGACAACGGGACTGGCAGGGCTGGATCAGGTGTTTCGCGGCGTGATGCCCGGCGACAACATCGTCTGGCAGGTCGAGTCGATCAGCGATTACAAGGCGCTGGTCATTCCCTATGCCGAGGCCGCGCGCCGCGACGGCCGCCGCCTGATCTATTTCCGCTTTGCCGGCCACGACCAACTGTTGCCCGACGATTTCGGCGCGGAAATACACAAGGTCGATCCGAACGAAGGCTTCGAGAGCTTCGTCCGCCAGGTGCACGATGTTATTGAAGAAGCCGGACGCCACGCCTTCTATGTGTTCGATTGTCTGTCCGATCTGGCGAGCGTCTGGTCGGCCGACCAGATGTTGGGCAACTTTTTCGTGCTCACCTGCCCGCGGCTGTATGTGCTGGAAACGGTGACGTACTTTGCCATCTATCGCAACTTCCATGCCTCGTTCGCGCTGACGCCGATTACCGAAACCACGCAGTTCCTTCTCGATGTATTTCGGCATCAGAACCGGCTGTTCGTTCGCCCGATCAAAGTGCAACATCGCTCGACCTCGGCGATGAACACGATTCACGTTTGGGAAGAGGGCGATCGGTTCCGCTCGATCACGGCCAGCGCCATCGTCTCGGAGATCCTGGCGGCGAGCCGATGGCCGGGCCTTCGCGCCGACATGCGGCAAGGCTTCTGGCGGCGCATCTTCGACGAAGCGCAGAACGTGCTCGACGACACCCGCGCCGGCCGCTGCCCGGCTCACCGCGAACGCGACGTTTTCCAACGGCTGGCGCGGATGGTGCTTTCGCGCGACGAAGAAATGCTGGCGCTGGTCGAACAATACCTGACGCTCGAAGACATTCTGGCCATCCGCGACCGCATGGTGGGCATCGGGCTGGTGGGCGGAAAAGCCCTGGGCATGCTGCTGGCCCGGGCAATCATCAAACACCACGACCCCGAGCTGTTCCAGCGTCTGGAGACGCCCGACGCCTTCTACATCGGCTCGGACGTGTTCTACACCTTCCTGATCCGCAACGGCGTTTGGTGGCTCCGGCAAAAGCAGCGCAATCCGGCCTGCTTCTTGCAAGGAATCGAAGAGGCCCAGGAACGGATTCGGCACGGCCGCTTCCCGCCCTACACCCTCGACCAATTCCAGGCGATGCTCGACTACTTTGGGGAATCGCCCTACATCGTCCGCTCCAGTTCGTTGCTGGAAGACGCCTACGGCAACGCCTTCGCCGGCAAGTACGACAGCGTGTTCTGCGCCAACCAGGGCACCCGCGAGCAGCGGCTCGAAGCGCTGCTCGACACCGTTCGCCACATCTACGCCAGCGCCATGAGCGAAAAGGCGCTCCGCTACCGCGCGCAGCGCAACATGCTCGATCGCGACGAACAAATGGCCCTGCTGGTGATGCGCGTTTCCGGAGAACGCTACGGCGATCGCTACTTTCCGCTGATCGGCGGCGTTGGGTTTTCCTTCAACCCCTACGTTTGGCATCACGAAATCGACCCTCGCGCCGGCGTGGTGCGGCTGGTGTTCGGGCTGGGAACTCGGGCCGTCGATCGCGCCGACGACGATTACACCCGCCTGGTGGCCCTCAATGCCCCGCGCCGACGCCCCGAAAGCAATTTCGACCAAGTGTGCGAGTACTCCCAGCGGCGCGTCGATTATCTCGACCTTTCGGCCAATCGGTTCACCTCGGGCTATTTCACCGATCTGATCCAAGAATCGCCGGAGGTTCCCCTGCAATGGATCACCTCGCAGGGCACCGACGTCGCCGGCACGCAGGGCGCCGCCCAGGCGATTACCTTCGAGGGCCTTCTCGACAACACTCCCTTCGTCGCCGACATGCGGAAAATGCTCCGCCTTTTGGAAGACGCCTACCACAACCCGGTCGATATCGAGTTCTGCGTCAACGTAGCCGAAGACCGATTGTACAAGATCAACCTGCTTCAGTGCCGCCCGTTGCAGGTGCAGGGCATCGAGAACATCAACCTTCCCAACGTGGTGGTTCAGCCGCAAGATCGCATTGTCGAGGCCCACAGCGCCATCATCGGCCCGAGCCGGTTGGTGCGCCTCGATCGGTTCGTTTACGTCGTGCCGCGATTGTATGCCGACTTGCCGCTGCGGCGGCGCTACGAACTGGCCCGCCTGCTCGGCAAGATCAACTCCCTTTCGCAGCGAAGCGAACGCACCACGATGCTCCTCGGCCCCGGTCGCTGGGGCACGGCCAGCCCCGACTTGGGCATCCCCGTCCATTTCGCCGAGATCAATCAGGTTTCCGTCCTCTGCGAGATCGTGACGATGCGCGAGAACCTGATCCCCGACGTCTCGTTGGGAACGCACTTCCTCAACGAATTGGTCGAGATGAATATACTTTACCTGGCCATTTTTCCGCAGAAGCAACGCGATTTCCTTGACGAGGGGTTCTTCCTCAATCATCCGAATCGATTGCTCGATCTGGCGCCCGACGCCGCGGCCTGGGCCGAAATCGTGCGTGTCGTCGATGTGAGCAACGCCGCCGGGCCGGCCCGTTGCGCCGCCTTGCTGGCCGACGCCAGTCGCCAAGAGGCCCGCATCTTCCTGGCCGACCGCGAACTGATCGACCCGGCCGCCTCAAGCGCCGCTCGCTGAACCGCGACGGCTGGGCGGTTGCGTTGCCGGCCCTCGATCACAACTTTTCTTGAAGCTGCCGTCGCAGTGCTATCGCCACCGGTGGCAGGCCGCGCGCCGCAACGCAACCGGCTCCGCGCCGGCTGACGGCGTGTCGGGAAACAAGTTCGGCCTTCACAATCGCGCCCAGCCCGCTTTCCTCATCGGCCTTCGCCGGCGCAGGCGTTCGTCGGCCGATCGGTCAGAGCGATGCCGGCCAGCGTGAGGTGCGGCACATAGAGGGCGTTGGGCCCCAGCGATTGCGCCAACGCCGCGGCGCTGCCTCCGGTGATGAAAACCTGAACCGGCTGCTTCGATTCAGCGCCGACCCGTTGGGCCAATTCGCGGACCGCGCCGACGGTCGACCAATACAACCCCGCGCGCATCGCCGACGATGTATCGACGCCGCAAGGCGGCGGGGCCTCGGCGAACTCCTCCGGCTCGATCATCGGCAACAGATCGGTGAACTGATGCAGGGCCTTGGCCGACATGCCCAATCCGGGAAAGATCGCACCGCCCCGAAACGCGCCCTCCTCATCGAGCAAATCGACCGTGACCGCCGATCCGACATCGACCACCACCGCCGCTCCGCCCGGCCTCCGCAATGCGTTGGCCGCCAGGGCATCGAGCAGCCGATCGATGCCCACCATGTCGGGCCGGGGCACGCGGACCGGCAGGGGCACGTCGCCCGCGCTGAGCAACGTGATCGCATCGCCGGGACGCTGCGACCGCAGCCGCTCGATCAATCGGCCGGCCGCCGGTCGATTGACGCTGGCGATTCGCCATCGCATGGGCCCTGTCGCCGCGGCCGAGCAAAGTTGTTCGAGCGTCTCCCAATCGGGATTTGCATCGTCGAGCGTGCATGTCCGCTGCGGTTCCGGCAATTGCGATTCAGCGCGCGACGATTCGGGCCCAACCGGCGCGCGCGGAAGCAGCGACGGACAGAGCGCCGAAGGGTCGCGCGACGCACCGAACAGCGCCAACTTCATGCGGCTGTTGCCCACGTCGACTGCGATCAACGGCGCGTTGTCCATCGAGCGATTCCCCGTGCCGACATTGCCCGCAACCAACCTGCCTGATCAGCCCGCGCCGGCTGCTGCCGGCAGCTCCCCATCCGAGCGCCGCACGCAGTCCCTCCGCCCCGTCCTCGCTCGCCCTGGCCCGCATGCGCCCCATATCGGCAGGCCAACGGCCTCCGCTCGCCCTCGCACGACTGGCGAAGCGCGCCGATCAGCCGGTTCTTCGAATCACTCCGGCGGAGGCCACAACCGCGCAGCCACCGCGGCGACCAAGTGATTGAGCCCTTGGCCGGTCACGGCCGAAATGGTCGCCACGGGCCGGCCGATTTCTTCGCTCAACCGCCGGGCCGCCTCAGCCGCTTCGGGCAAGTCGGCCTTGGTGACGGCCACGATCTCGTGGCGCTGCCCCAACTGCGGATCAAACTGTTCCAGCTCGGCGCGGATCGTCCGGTAGTTGGCCAACGGGTCCGTGCCGTCGAGCGGCGCAGGCTCGACCAAATGCACCAGCAGTCCGGCGCGCTGAATGTGACGCAAGAACTCATGCCCCAGCCCGGCGCCCGCATGGGCGCCTTCGATCAAGCCGGGAATGTCGGCCATGATGAACGATCGGTCGAAATCGACCTGCACTCGGCCCAAGTGCGGGTGTTTGGTGGTGAACGGATAAGCGGCGATCTCGGGCCGGGCGCGCGACAATCGGCTCAGCAGCGTGCTCTTGCCGGCATTGGGTTTGCCAACCAGTCCCACGTCGGCGATCAGCTTAAGCTCCAAGCGGATTCGCCGCACTTCGCCCGGTTCGCCTTCGGTGGCTTCGCGCGGAGCGCGATTGGTGGGCGACTTGAACGCGGCATTGCCTTTGCCGCCTTTGCCGCCTCGGGCGGCGACAACTTGTTCGCCGGGGCGGACAAGGTCTTTGAGCACGAAGCCCTGCTCGGCGTCGAAAACGATTGTGCCCGGCGGAACGCGGAGGACGAGGTCGGCCGCCGAAGCGCCTTTGCGGTTTGCTCCGCTGCCGTTTCGGCCCGACTCGGCCTTCCAATGCTTCTTCTGCGCCAGGGCGATGAGGTTGTCGGCCCCCTCCTCGGCCAGCAGGACGACGCTGCCGCCGTCGCCGCCGTCGCCGCCGTCGGGCCCGCCACGGGGCACATATTTCTCGCGGCGGAAGCTGACGCAACCGTTGCCGCCCCGGCCGGCCTCGACGCAGAGTTCCAACTCGTCAAGGAACATGTCGCTCTCGCCTCTGACCGCGGTTGTCGGCCGGCGCGCTTTCCCGGCGGGCAGGCGGCCCAAGCCAACAAAAAAGGGGATAACCCACAGCGCAGGCTATCCCCCGGTCGTTTCGTTCCAAGTCCGATCAGTTCTCGCTTTCGACCGGCAATACGTTCACGCGGCGGCCGCCGCGATCGAATTGCACATGGCCATCAACCAAGGCAAACAGCGTGTAATCGCTGCCCGTGCCCACATTCTTGCCCGCGTGGAACTTTGTGCCCACCTGGCGAACCAAGATGTTGCCCGCCCGAACCAATTGACCGCCGAACCGTTTCACCCCGCGACGCTGCGCGTTCGAATCGCGACCGTTCCGGCTCGACCCTTGACCCTTCTTATGCGCCATGACCCGATACTCCCGCAACCGCGACGCCGGGCGAACCAACCGCACCGATCAACGCAGCCGTAAACCGTTTTCCGATTGGATGTTGCAGCATCAACATCGACCGAGATGCTCACTGCGGGGCGAATGCTCTTCCCGCCCCGAGGGCCTCGGCCCGTTCCGCCGCAACCATGCCGTACCCGCCCAAAGGCGGCCCAAACGGCCTTCTATCGAAGGCGACGAATCACTCTTTTTAGCGATAAATCCACTCGTAGTCAACCTCTCCGGGGAACCCGTAGCGGATTTCGCCTTCGTGCTCGAAGTATTCGTCGCCGGGCCGCCAGAAATTGATCTTCAGCGTTTTTCGCATTAGGCGGCGGCCGCGATTGACCCCGTCTTCAATCCGCATCGTGGCCGGATCGTCGCGCCAGCGGTAGGCGTTAGTCAGGCCCTCAATGAAGATCGAAAACCGGTAGAGTTCCGGGTTGATGTCGTGCCAAGTCACCACGCCCCAAACGGTTTCGCCAACGGCGATTTCGCGGCACATTTCGGCCGTGTTCAACAGCTTGCAGTTGGGATCCTCGCGCTGCTGAATCGCCGTCACCGCCACCGGGACGATCTGATCGCGGTAAACGAATGCCCGTTCCTCGCCGTTGCCCTGGCGCACTCGGGCTTCGAGCAGGAACAGCGGCACGAATCGCACCGGCTGGTCCATCTCGCGAACTTCCCAAACCACTTTGCCTTCGGTGGTGTCGTAGCCCAACGGCTTCTCTTCAACCGGCACAAACGCCTTGCCCGGGTTGGTCACATTGTAAACCATGTACCAAATGAGCTTCCGCTGCATCACGCCGCCCACCTGCGGAACATCCACCCAGATCATCCGCGGCGGCTTGAAGCGGAATTCCAACGCCCAGGTGCGATGCCGGATGGGAACGTCTTTGGCCCACTCAAACTTCGGATCGACGGCAAGCAGCTCCACCAAGTCGTGCCGGCTGACCGTCTCTTCCATCTTCCGCTCGGGCAAAATGGTGATCAGCACGCCGGGCGCCAGTCGGCGCAAGGACTTGCCCGGCGCCTCTTCCGCCGCGCCGGCTGCGGCCGCAGGCGCCGCCGCCTCGGCTGCCGGATCGTCGGCCGCCCAGGCCATCGACGCCATCAATGCCAACCCAAGCACGCATCCCGTCGTCGCGCCAACGATTCCCGGCAGCGCCGACCACCGACAGAAAGACTCTCCACCGGCCGAATCGCTCATTCTTCGGTCGAACGCTTGATCAAGGTGCTTCGATTGCATCGGGCCAGCTCTCTTCCTCTGCCGGAGTTGCTCGCGGAACGTGGGTCGGAAAACGCTCGCCCAAGCGGGACTCGATAACGAAAAACCCCGCAAACCGCGTTCGCCGCGACCGCACACAAAGGGCAAAATGCGCAAAATAAGCCCTCTATAATCCTTAGTATATTTCCAGCCTGGGCGCAGCGTCAAGCAAAACAAACAGCCCGTCAGAGGGGTGCTGCTGCTGGCCCACATGGCCCGCCGGAGATGCTGGGCGTCGAGCTGCTCCGGGGGGCCGACCGGTGCAGCCCAACTCTCAGCCCAAGCAATTCCGATTGGTTGCCCTCGGGCTGCCGATGCCCGCCAAGGCAGCCCGCGACCAATCCCGCCGAAAAACGTCGGCCGTGCCGCCTATTCCGACTTTGCCGCCCCAGGATTTCCCGCCTCGGGCTTTGCCGGTTCGAGCTTCGCCGCTTCGGGCTCTGCCAGGCCCGGCTTTGTGGGGACGGACGCGGCGGCCGGAATCGGCTGTTCGTCGGCCCGCTGCCGAGCCGCCTCGGAAAGCATCTCGATTATTGCCTCGCGGATTTTCGGCTCGGCCTGTTCTTCCAGGCAACTGCTGCGCGCCCGCCAGGTGGTATAGCCGCCCAACGCGTGTTGTTCCGGCGGAGGGATATACCCTTCGGCCCCGTTGGCAAGCGAGATGTTGAAGGTGGGTTTCAACGAGCTCTTCTCTTTGATCGCCAGGCCCGTGCTGCCGAACACCTCGCACGGGATGGCCGAGATCCCTAAGCCGCCTAGCCGAATCACCTGCAACCTCAACTCGCGCGTGGGCGGCATTTGGCTGAGCAGCACGGTTTCTCGGGCGTAAACCTCGACGATCGTTTTCGGCAGTCGGTCGGCCATCGCCCCGACAACTTCGCGGGCGCGAGTCAACTCGTCATCGGAGGGCATGCGCGTGTCCAGCGTCATTTTTCTTTCGATCATCACCAGCGGCGCCCAGTCGAACCACTTCACATGTTCGAGTGCGTTCAAAGCGGTTTCCGCCACGTCGGCGGCCACGGTCCGATGGTTGAACGTTCGCGGCGGATTGACGAAGTCGAGGCAGTTGGCGTCGCCACTGGTGCCGTTGGTCATCAGCGCGGTGAAGTCCTCGCGGCGCGCGGTGTTCCACTTCTCGTCGATTAGTCGGCAAAACTCGCCGAAGTAGTCGGCCGAAATGCCCGGAGCCCCGGCGTAGTGCGTCGAATAATTCGCCAGAAGCGACAACGGCCGACCGTCGCGCGAGCGGACGGCGAACACCGAAACGTCGGGATCCGCCGTCCCGGTCCGCTCGATCGCGTTGGGGTTCTGGTGCCCGGGGTTCATCTGCGCCTGATCGTTGCTCTTGCCGCTAAACGGGTTGGTGGGGGCCGTGCCGGGCTTCATGCGGAACCGTCGGCAAAAAACATTCCGCGGATCGGGCAACACCGCCCAACCGATTTGCGCCGGCTGAAGGTTCTTCACGGCCCTTTCGATCGCCTCGGCGATCCATCCGGGCAGTTGCTCGGCGTAGTCGGTTTGGACCTCGCTGCCCAGCGCCCCGGCCACCGAAGGAGCCGAATGCGTGTGCGTGGCCGAAATCAGCATCCGCTCCACCGGCAGACCGGTCGCCTCGGCTGCCCGACGTTTGGCCTCGTCGAGCAACGCGCGGGGGATCAAGCAACTATCGACGACCGCAATGACGGCCTTGTTCGTGCCGTCGTCGAGGGCCAACGCGCGTACGTGCAGCCGATCGGTGATCTGGTCGATTCGTCGCTCGGTAAACCCGCCGTTGACAATCACCGGCAAGTTGCGAGGCGTGATATCGACCACGCCCACGCCGGCCCGAAACAGCTTGGTGTTTGCCGTTGGTTCAGCGGCCTCGACCCGATGCGAAACAGCAAGCAACCCAATGACGACCGAACACGCAATCGCCACCGATAGCCTGCCAACGCCCGCGCCGCGGTCTCTCCGCGCACCAAACGTTAAACCATGAAGTCCACGAGAAAACTTGCGGTTGATCATGTTTCGCTCTCCCGTTCGCCTCAGTTCGGCAACGGCCTGCAATGCGCCGGGCAGAGTCAAGACGCCTTGTGCCCGACGATCATGTCGCGGCTCGGCCCGATGGCCGGGGCTTGCCCAGCGCACCCAATCTGCGCTTTCGCACGGCAAAGATCAAGCGTTTTCCGCAGATGACGATGCGGGCGATTTCAACGGTGAGTTCGGCGGCCACGGAGAACAGGAATGACGAAGAACTGGCCTCAATGGTCGGCCGAGGCGCACTGCTGCCGATAGGCGTCGTAATCGAGCAGGTCGGCGGGCGCAGCGCCGTCGAGCTTCACTTTGATCAGCCAGCCGGCCCCGAACGGATCGCGGCTGATCTGCTCCAGTTCGTTGACCAACGGGCTGTTGGCCTCGACCACCGTGCCGCTGACCGGGCTGTAGAGGTCGTTGACCGCTTTGACCGATTCGACCTCGCCGAACGGCCGACCCGCCTCGACGCGCGCCCCGACGGCGGGCAACTGGAGAAAGACCAAATCCGTCAGGGCTTGCACGGCGAAATCGGAAATGCCCACCGTGGCGATTGCGCCCGAGGGCGTTTGGTCGATGGCAACCCATTCGTGAGTGGCGGTGTAGCGCAACGATTCGGGGTTCACGTTCGTCGTCCTTTCCAGGCTATGGCTGCGATCCAAGGATCATTGTGTCTTAGAAAAGCAATGTTGAGACGCCGACCAATGACAGGCCGAATTTCACTGGAAAAACGTGAGACGTCTCCAGCATTGCCGTTCTTTGGATCAATACTCGTCTCATCGGTTTCCCGTAGTGTTCGACGACGCACACAAAGGCCGGGATTAGTTCCCCTTCATTCCCCCAGCGCGATTGCCGATGCCCGCGGCATGTCGGACCAATGCCGTTATCGGCCGATTCTGTCGGAGACCAGTTCCCAATGAGCAACGAGTGTGCGTCAAGTCCGCCCATTCTGCAAGCGGCCGTTGCTTCGACTTTCTGTTACGGCTGTCCTACTTCTTGTCACGGCGGTAGAACGGCAGCGCCGCCACCCGTGCCGGCTCGCGATGCCCGCGAATATCCACCACCAATTCGGTTCCCACGGCGGCAAACTCAGGCGGCACGTAGGCCATGGCAATCGACGTGCCCAGGGTAGGCGAGTAGCTGCCGCTGGTGACTTCGCCGATCTTCCGGTCGCCGGCGTACACGGCGCAGCCTTGGCGGGCGGGCCGTTTGCCTTCGAGCGCCAACCCCACTCGGGCAATATCGGTGGGCTCGGCGGCGATGCGCCGCAAAGCGTCGCGGCCGGGAAAGTCGTAGCCGGTCAGATGGCAGGCATAGCCCAAGCCCGCCTGAAACGGGTTGATCGACTCGCTGAGCTCGTGTCCGTAAAGCGGCATGCCCGCTTCGAGCCGCAGGGTGTCGCGCGCTCCCAAGCCGGCGGGCACCAGACCAAGCGGACGGCCTAGGTCGATGATCGCCTGCCAGACGCCGGGGGCGATTCCGGCCCCGACGCTCAGTTCGAAGCCATCTTCGCCCGTGTAGCCCGTGCGGCTGATAATGCCGCCTTGACGTTGAGCGGCCGGGTGCAAAATGCGCGCTTGCGCGCCGCGGTAGTACTTCATCAATGCCAAATCGACATCGACCAGCGGCTGCAACAGTTCCACCGATCGGGGCCCCTGCACGGCGAACATCGCCCACAATCGGGTGACGTCGGTGAAGATCACTTCATGGCCCGGTCGCTCGGCACGTTCGGGCGGAAGATGCCGGCGAATCCACTCGACCACCTTGGCGCGATTGCTCGCATTGACCACCAGCACGTAGAACGGCTGGCCGAACTCGTCGTGGTAGTAGCCCACCAGCACGTCGTCGATAATGCCGCCCTGTTCGTTAGTGATCAGCGAGTAGCGAATTTGCCCCAGGGCCATGTCGGCCACGCGGCGCGTGAGCAACTCGGCGAGGAAGACGGCCGCACCGGGGCCTTCAAAACGCAATCGGCCCATGTGCGAGATGTCGGCGATGCCCACCGCATTGCGAATCGCGTTGTGCTCGTCGATGATCGAAGTGTACTGGATGGGCAACGCCCAGCCGGCGAAATCAACCATTCGCCCGCCGTGCGAAATGTGCCAGTCGTGCAATGGCGTCTTGTTCAACAAAGCCGGAAGGTTCATATTCAATAAGTTCCCGTGTCCGAAGGCTTCCGCAGGTTGCCGTCGCCGCAATTCTCGCTTCGTCGTGAAAGAGAAATCGTGCGCGAGAGAGACAACTCTCGCCGGCCGAAAAAACGAACGTATCGTTTGCAAGCCTGGTCAAATCGCCCATTGTAAGGGCGTCGTTGTCAACCGAAAAGGGATTGACCGAATGAGCCAGTCCGAAGTGCTCCTGGCGGCCGCGCGATTTCGAGTAGAGCGCCTGCGAGCTCCGTTGCCCGACGGCCGATGGTTCGACCGCGAAGTGGTGCGGCATCCCGGGGCGGTCGTCCTCTTGCCGCTGCTGGAAGAGGGACGAGTTGTGTTGCTGCGCAACTATCGCCCGACGGTCGAGCGAGAGCTGATTGAGCTGCCCGCCGGCACCTGCGAACCGCCGGAATCGCCGATCGAGACGGCCCGGCGCGAGTTGGCTGAAGAAACGGGCTACGCGGCCGGGCGGCTCGACCCGATGATTTCACTCTACCCGTCACCGGGAATCCTCGACGAACGGATGCACGTGTTCGTCGCTCGCGAGTTGAAGCCGGGCCTGCCGCGGCTCGATGCCTGCGAGCACCTTCAGCCGTTCATCGCCACCTGGGATCAAATCGCCGGGATGTTGGCCGAAAAACGCATCGAAGACGCCAAAACGCTGGCCGTGCTGCTCTATTGGCGGTTTGTTGTGAACCGAGGTTGCTGACAGATCGATGAGCGGCCACGGCAAGAGCCACAGGGGGGGCGTCGCTGCCTTGCTGTTCGGGCCTGCGAGAAGCTGCAAATCGCCCAGCTCGTCAAACCTTCGTCTCAAATAGGCGGCGTCGTTGGCGTGCTGCGTTTGCGGATGGAACTCACTTGATCGAACAGCGGAACCCGTGGGCGAGGCGATGTTGTTTCGGCCGAGGGGTGTGGTATGCCTCGCTACCTTCCGTCGCGGTTAGGGAATGAACCCAACCGCCTTGAGGCTGTTGACGATGCCGCTCCACATCCCTCCGGTTTGCGCGCCGACGGTTCCGATGGCAGCCAGCACCGAAAGAAGGATCATCGCCAGCATCACGGCGTACTCGACGGCCGTGGCGCCCTGCTCGTCGTTTACCCAGCGATTCAGCCGGCTTATCAGAGGAGTCACGTCACGCATTGCGCACCTCGCAGTCTGAGCGGCCGGCTGAAGGCCACAAAGCACCAACGGCTGGTATTCGGAAGCACACATGGATCGGCGCCGGCGACCAACGCCTCCCGAAGGGTCGCGCGGCAAAAACCGCCCGAACGCCAATTTGGGCAGACAAGCGGCCATCAACGGCAACCCGGCGGCGATCAGGCGGACGGCCTCTATTGAAAGCCTATGGCGCAGGTTGGGGCTGTCAAATCGGCTACAGCGTAAAGTTCGCTAGCGCTAACTCTCGTAAGCATAGAAGGATGCGAGGCACGCCGGGCCTTGCCCCCGCGAGCCGTCCCCAGCGTCAGGCAGTCCGAATTCGGCAATTTCGTCAGCAAGGTCATCCATGATGGAGAATCGAGCGGAAACTATCGTCGGGACCGGGGTTGAATTATACTGAGCAGTATGCCTGTGACGCTGTCGTTCCGCGCAAAGAACGCCTTCTTTGTTTATCGCAGAACTAAACAATCAGGCGTGTTTGTCTTCTATGGCGGACAAGTGGCGCGGAGCAGTGAAATGATCGCAATGGTCTGATTCGCTGGATGGTCCGTTCTCTCGTGCGTTCGTTTTCCCGAGTGCTGACAGATGGCCCGATTGATTGCGTTTGAGCGTGGCAGCGATCGCGTGCGGTTGGTCGTGGCGGCCGACCGAGGCGGTCGCGTCGTTGTTGAGCACTCGCTTTCGTTGCCGTGTGCCGAGCCCGGCAAATTGCCGCCCAGCGACGAGTCTGCCACGGCCGGGGCGCCGCCCGAGGGCGCTTCGGGCGCCCGAGAAACGGCCGCTGCATCGGCTTGCGGCAAGGCGTTGGCTGCCGCCCTGGCCGAATTGGGCATCGGGCGGCACGAGGCGATTGTCGCCGTCGGCCGCGATCAGGTGGAGTTGCGGCAGATGAGCCTGCCGCCGTCGCCCGACGACGAGCTGCCCGAGTTGGTCCGCTTTCAGGCCTCGCGCGAGTTCCATCAATTCGACGATGACTGGCTCTTCGATTACATTCCGTTGACGGACGAACCGTCGCAACCGCGCGAGGTCTTGGCCGCGGCGCTGGCGCCTGAGACAGCCAACGAACTGAGGGCGATTTGCACGGCGGCCGGGTTGGAGCTGAAGCGGCTGGTGCTTCGCCCATGCGCCACCGCATCGCTGGTTGTGCGGAGCGGCCTGCTGGACGACGCCAAGCTGACGCTGTTGATCGACCCGGCCGAGGAAAGCGTGGACTTGACGGCCTGGACGGGCGGGCGGCCTGTATTCATGCGGACGGCCCGCTTGCCCGGCGGCGAATTGGACGACGACGATCGGCGATTCGTTCTGTTGGGCGAAATTCGCCGTACGCTGGCCGCCGTACAGAACCAACTCGATGGGCGGCGCGTCGAATCGCTGTTGGTCGTCGGCTCGCCGAGCGACCACGCGGCATTGATTCGCGCGCTGAGCGAGTCGTTCGACGCGTCGGCGGCGGCCTTCGATCCGCAATCGCAGGTCGAGCTTTCCGCCCAGCTGAAGCAGCAACCGCCCGCTCAGCCCGAGCAGTTTGCCGCCCTTTGGGGCGCGCTGGCCGACGAATTAGGCGGTGGCCGGCCGACGCTCGATTTCCTGCACCCGCGGCGGCGTCCGCCGCCGCCCAGCCGCCGGCGTCAGTACATTTTGGCCGGCAGTGCGATCGGCGCCGTTTTGGTGGGCTGGTTTCTTTTCCAACGCATGCAGCGCAACTGGCTTGAAAGCGAACTCGACGGATTGAACGAGCAGTTGAAGACGGTCAGCGTCCAGGTCGAGCGTGCCCAAAAGCTCGATGCGAAGGTTCGGGAAATCGAAAAGTGGACATCGGAAGACATCGTATGGCTGGATGAGCTCCATCAGCTTTCCAAGACATTTCCGCCGGCCAAAGAAGCCATGCTCCGGCAGATGAGCTTGTCAACCGGCCCTCGCGGCGGCGAAATCAAGATCGACGGCTTCGCGCAGGCCGACGCCATTGCGCGGCTGCACGAAGGCCGCAGCGAAAATGGGCACCGGGTGGTGGAAAAAGACAGCGCGAAGGACAGTTCGCAAAAGTACTACGACTGGAAGTTCTCCGCTTCGGTTCTGGTGACGCCGGAGAAGAAGAAACAGTAATGGAACTCAAGAAGCGCGAAAAGATACTGGCAATAGCCACCGGCGGCATGGTGGCGCTGGCGGCGATCTACTGGGTGCTTTCCAGCACCAGCGGATCGACGAACTTCTCGTTGGCCGAGTTGCGGCGGCAGTGCGAAGCAAAGCGCGCCGAGCTCGAAAAGAAGCAGAATCTTCTGCGCGGTCAGAAGGCGAACGCCGAAAAGCTGGCGGCCTGGGAGAAGACTTCGCTGCCGACTCGTCCCGAAGCGGCGCGTTCGACCTATCAACGATGGCTCCGCGATTCGGCGAGCAAGGCGAAGTTCCGCACCACCGACATCTTCTCCAGCGAAGGGCAGCCGCGCAAAGGCGTTTACACCATCTATCCGTTCCGGTTGGAGGGCCGGGCCACGCTCGATCAACTGACGCGGTTCCTCTACGAGTTTTACACCGCCCCTCATCTGCATCAGATCCGCCGGCTTTCGCTCAATCCGGTCGAGGGCGGCAAGGAGTTCGACTTGGCGATCACGATCGAAGCGGCCGCGCTGGCCACGGCCGATCGGGCCGATCGGCTTGCCGAAGGCCGCGTCGCCCGGCTGGCGCAACCCAAGGTCGAAGACTACGTGGGCGTCATCGTGCGGCGCCGGATGGAAGGCGACCGATTTGTCGATGCCGCCGGGCTGTTCACGCCCTACTCGCCGCCCCCGCCGCCAGTGGTTGCTCGGCGCGATCCCCCGCCGCCGCGGCCCGATCCGCCGAGGCCGCCCGAGCTGCCCAAGCCGCCCGCCTTCGACCACGCCAAGTTTGCGTATGTGACGGCCATTTTGCAAGTGGACGGGCGACCGCAGGTGTGGATCGACGCGCGAACCATCGGCAAGCAATTCAAGCTCAGCGAAGGCGAGTCGTTCGTCGTGGGCGAAAGCAAGGGCGTTGTCAAGCGGATCGGGCGACATGCCGTTGAGATCGAACTCGACGGCAAGCCCCGCATTCTGACCGCCGGCGCCAGCCTGAAAGAATCGGCCGTGGTCGTTGCGCCTGCTTCGGGCAGCCCCCCGCGCAGCTAACGTCCCGTCGGGGGCGATCTCGCCGGCGATCATCAGGCATGAAGCGCCTCATAGCACACTTGAGGCGAAACATCGGCCCGTTCTAAAAAAGGTCGGCGATCGCGCCCATTTTCAATTCGCGACGGTTCGGCTGGCGATGGTTCGGTACGACGCAAGCCGAAAAGCCGCGGCGCATCACGATACGGCTGCCGCGGCGCCATCAACGCTGCCGCAAGTCCTCAACCGTCGGCCCCGATTCATCGGCTGCGCGGAGCCCGCATTTTCTCCATTGCGATCACCGCGTGCGCTGCGGGCCGTTTGCGGTGTCGGGTGAACATTTTGCTCGACGCGGTTCCGTTACAAACCGCACGGACGGCAAAGACGGCATCAGACCGGGCTAATACGGCAATCGCGGGCCGCAGCGGCAATCGAGCCGGCCGATTCGCGCAGTAGGGTTGCATGCACGGTTTGTTCTGTTCCCCGAAACTCACCATCGTCCTGCGAACGGAACGAAGCCCCGAGCCCAACCTGCGATGGGCCGGCAATCGGGAGAAACGCGAATCGGCCGTTGCCCTTCTAACGATCGATGGAGACTGCGAAAACGCAGCGCGGAGAACCATGCAAGCAGCGACGCTCACACCCAATGTTCTGCCGTTCGCTTCCCCAATGCCGCAACAGGCCAACGCCGATGGCGCAGCCGCCGAGGCCGAGCATCTGAGCCGGTTGTTCGGCACGTCGTTCGCCGTTTTCGACGGTCGCAACGGCGAAGCGGTTCACTTGCCCGACGATCTGCCGCGCCGTGATTGGTCGCAGCGCGCCGCGCTGCTCCGGGCGGTGGCCGAACGCGGCCGCGCCGAGTTCATCGACGACGAAGATCCGCTGATCACGCTGGCCGTTCCCTGCGCCACGGGCCCTGCCAGCCCGTTGGTGGCCGCCGCCATGTTCCTCACGCGACGGCCCCGGCCGCACGAAACGATTGCCCGGGCCTGCGAGGAGCTTCAGGCCGATCCGGCGCAAACGGCCTGCTGGATGCTGCGGCAGAAGCCGTGGGAGCCCGACGCCCTGCTTCGCATGGCCGAACTCTATTCGGCCGAGCGCAACGCCGCGCGCCGCGCCGCCGAACTGGAGCACGAAACGCGGAGCCTGACGGCCAACTTGGCCGCAACGTATGAAGAGATCAGTCTGCTCTATCGGCTCACGCAGCACCTGCGGATTTCGGAAAGCGACGAAGAGCTGGGCCGCATCGCCTTGGAGTGGCTGGGCGAAGTGATTCCGGCCGAGGCGTTCGTGCTGCAATACCTTCCAGTGACGGTGCAAGACGCTTCGCTTCAGCACACGGCCCGGGCCAGCAGCCTGATGCTCACCGGCGGCGCCTGCCCGATCTCGGAAGAGCAATTCAGCGCAATCGTTGCGCACCTTAGTCCGAATCCCGGCGGACGCCCCACCGTGGTCAATTACGCCACCCGGCGCGAGGGCTGGCCGGTTGCCGAAGTGCGCGAGCTGGTTGTCGTGTCGCTGGTCGAGGGCGAACACTTGTTCGGCTGGTTGGCGGCGGTGAACCACCGCCGCGGGCTGGAGTTCGGCACGATCGAAGCCAGCCTGCTCAACTCCGTGGCGGCCATCCTCGGCATCCACAGCGGCAATATCGAGCTTTATCGACAACAGCGCGAACTGCTGGCCGGCATCGTTCGCGCCTTGACCTCGGCCATCGACGCCAAAGACCAGTACACCTGCGGTCATAGCGACCGCGTGGCGCGGCTGGCCGTCCGACTGGCCGAAGAAATGGGCTGCGACCGCGCCGAAACGCACACCATCTACTTGGCCGGCCTGTTGCACGACATCGGCAAGATCGGCATCGACGACCAAGTCCTCCGCAAACCCGACAAACTGACCGAGGCCGAGTACGAACACATCAAGCGGCACGTGGTTATCGGCCACAAGATCCTCCGCGATCTGACGAAACTGGGCGAAGTGCTGCCGATCGTGCTGCACCACCACGAATCGTGGGACGGGGGCGGCTATCCGCAGAATCTGGTCGGCGCCGACATCCCGATGGCGGCCCGCATTGTCGCCGTGGCCGACTCGTACGACGCCATGGGCAGCGATCGTCCCTACCGCAAAGGAATGCCCGACGAAAAGATCGACGCCATCTTCCGCGCCGGCGCCGGGCGGCAATGGGATCCCGATGTGGTCGAAGCCTTCTTCCGCGCCCGCGAAGACCTCCGAGACATCTGCAAGTCCGACCGCGAACAGATCGAGATCGAGTTCCCAGCGTGGACCAAAACGGTTTAGCAATCGCGTGATCGTCGAGAGAGGGGAACGGAGGGCCTCAGAGGCCAAGTGGGAATTGCCGATCAAGACGGTTTAGGGGCCATCCGCCTCGGTCGGGCGCCCGTTCATTCGATCTCGATCAACGGATCCACTTCGCCATCGCGCCCGAATCGGGCCACGAGCATCTCAGTTGAGAGGTTGTGGCCCAACAGCGTCCGATTGCCGCGGGCGGCTAGCGATCGATAAACGATCCATTGATGTTGTCCAACGGCCAACCGATAACCAACGGCGACATCGTGGGGCGTCCGTCGGAGCGATTCG
>JARKPK010000051.1 GCA_029975295.1 Thermoguttaceae bacterium
CGTGGCGCAGGTATTGCCCCTCCTGGAGCTGGATTTCGTGCAGCGGGAGCACGCTCGCCTGCCCAAGCGCTACCTGGGGGCTATCGTCGCTGTCGGCCGCGACCCTACGCCGGCCCTGCTGGCCCTCGCAACCATAGCGCCGGAGCGGGTGCACCTGATCTATACGGAGGAAGGCGAGCCCGTGGTGGAGCAAGTGGCGCCGCAGTTGCAGCCGGCGCCGACGCCCTATGACCGCTCGCGAGTGGATGAACAACCCATTCTGCAGGCCTATGCGGCCGCGCGCGAAGTGCACCGTGATTGGGGCGCGCCGGAGGCGGTCGCCATCTGCCTGACGGGCGGGCCCGAAGCGTTGAGCGCAGGCTTGGCCATGGCCGCCTATGCCATCGAAGGCGGGGCGAGCCGCGACTTCCAACGGGCAAAGCGGTGGATGCTCGACGCTCCGGCGGCGTGGGACGAACTTCTCGGGCGCATCGCGCGGGCAACAGTCCGATACCTCAACGCGCAGATCGACGCCGGCGCGCAGTTGGTGCAACTGTTCGATAGTTGGGTCGGTTGTCTCTCTCCGGCCGACTACCGCCGCAGCGTCCTGCCGCACTCGCAAGCGGTGATCGAAAATCTCCGGCCCGGCGTGCCGGTGATCCACTTCGCCACGGGCAACCCGGCGCTGCTGCCGCTGCTGGCCGAGGCGGGCGGATCGCGGCGCAACGATCTGGTCTTGGGTGTCGATTGGCGCATCGCCCTAGACGAGGCGTGGCGGGCCGCAGGCGCCGATTTGGCTCTCCAGGGCAACCTCGATCCGGCCGTGCTTCTAACCTCGCCCGAGGTCGTTCGCCGCGAGGCCCAGGCCGTGCTCCGCGCCGCCGGCGGGCGGCCCGGCCATATCTTCAACCTCGGCCATGGCGTGTTTCCGCAAACGCCGGTCGAGAACGTGCTGACGTTGATCGAAACGGTCAAACAGCATGTGCACGAGTGATTCTCAAGGGATCGCACGGTGCCGGCGTTCTCGTCCCTCTCGTTCGGCCGTCGGCGATCACACGGCCGATCTCTGCGCTGGTTGTCGGCATGGGGCCGGCCGATCGACGGGGACGACGCTCAACCCGCACGCAGCGCCGTTCCCGATTGTCATGCGGCCGAATCGCCGGAGCAATCGCACGTCGGTTCTGTCCCGAAAACCACGCTGCGGATCAGAGCGCGGGCGCAACCGATGCCGCATTGAACAGTGATCGCCGAAGTCAAACAGTTCTTGGCGCACGCCCCGCACTCCATGCAGTCATCGCGACGATGAATCTTCGCTTTCCGGTTTTCGATGACGAACACGCCTTGGGGGCAGACATTGACGCACATCCGGCAACCGACGCACTTCGCCTCATCGACCGTCAAAGAGACGACGCCGGAGATGTATTGGAAACCGTTCATCCTCGAAGCCTCCCTTAGCCGATTGCTTCAACCCTTGCGCTAAAACACGGGGAATCAGCGAGCCTTGCGTTGGACCGACCGGTCTGTTGCCGTAAGGGGGCGCCCTTGTGCTTCTTCACGGAACATCTCCTCGCAAGCGGAATAGGCGGCCGGCGCGAATCGCCGCCGAAACGCGCAGGCTCGTTGTTCGCGTCGTGTTCGACTTTGTGAATGACCTAGGCAACAAAACGGCCGAGCAACCAGAGGATCGCCGCGACCGCGATGCCCGCAATTTGCAACGGCAATGCCCGTCGCACTTCCCAGCGAACTCCGGAAACCGACGTATAAGGCGTCACGCCCGTGAAATCCATCAATACGTAGCTGGCAATCACTGGAAACGCTATGCACCAACCGGCGATTTCCAGCGGCGTGAACCGACCGACCGAACCCCACGCCACAGCGGCAACAAAGGCCACCGCAATGCATGCGCCCAACCACGCTCCTTTGCAGGAGAAGGCTCGGCCCGGAAGCCAGGGCAACAGCGTCGCGCCGAACAGCACCGCAGACAAAACGGCGAAGAGCATCAAAAGGCCTGAAGGCAAACCGCTGCTGACGAAACCTTCCCACGAACATCCTTCGCGACCGAACGACGCGAGAATCGCCAATGCGGCGGATGCGACACTGGCCTTGCGCGCCCACTGCACCAATTCGACGGGGACAAGCGTTACGCGATCTTTGAGCGCGAAGCGAACAAGGTGCATTGAGGGCGATTTGAAACCGTCGTCCAGGAATTGAGGAACGTCCGTCGCCCTTACGGGCCCGAATAGGACGCGGAAGCCGCTCCGTGTGCGCGCCTCGCCGGCGCTGACTCCCACCGCGCCCAACTGGGGCGCTATCAGCACGTCGTGCGAGACGATCTTAGCCAAGCCCGTTGCCTGCGTTCTCCGCACCAGCTCGTCGGTCGAAAACGTCCCTTTGGCCGCTGCGCACCAGACGTTGACGCCTTTGGTGTCCAAGACGAGGACCCAGGCGTTTCGACCGGCCAACTGCGACCTCAGTTGATCGAAGGAGAGCTTGTAGTTCGCGGTTGCGAGAATCGGCGAGTTCTCATCGGGCGACCCGACGGCGTAAAGCCCGGGCGGCACGCGAAAACTCATGCGTCCGATCGCCCAACGGACCTTCCAAGCGCCGAGCCGATCGCGCCAGGTCAGGGTTGTCGACACGATGGGCACGTCGCCGACCGGCGTGGGGATTCGTCCAACCACCCACGGGAGCGACCATACGGCCGGATCAGAAACCGGTTGACACGGGCCGGCGTAATCGGCGGTCGCCGCTTGCGGTTTGCGGCAACAGCACTTATTCGGCTGAGTTGACGCTGCTTCCACGTCGTGCCTCCTCTTCGCGTTTCTGGCGGCGGCAGAGTTCAGAAGGATCCATCGAGAGAACGCGCCGCAACCGATTCCGCATGCCGTGCGACGCCGTGTCAGCACCCGCCCAACCGAGGACCGACTTTAGCAGTTCGCGGCCGTCGGCGGCGATGCGATAGTGCATCCATCGCCCTTGTTTTCGGGCGGTGACGACCCCGGCCGCCCGCAACGTCGTCAAGTGTTCGGAGACGGTCGAGGGCGCGAGACGAAGCAATTCGACGATCTGGCAGACGCAAAGCGATTGTTCTCGCAGGGCCAGCGCGATCTTCAACCGGCTTTCGTCTCCAAGCGAACGAAGAATCCGACAGACCCCGGAGAGACTTCGCGGCATCGCACGATCCCTTGATGACATTTCGGCAATCGCCGAATTGTAATCGACCGATTCCCGGCCGGTCAATCGCAGAATACGAATCTCTGCGGCCCGGCCGCGACCCGGCGGCCCGGGCGGCTGTTGCGCGGGAATCGGCCGGCGCGAGCTCTCGCGCCGCTGAAATAGTGTGGGCCGCCGACGCGCGATGGCCGAGGGTTGCGAAAGCCACGGTGGGGCTTCCCGCGGCCGAAGCGAGGCGTATATTGGCCGGCAGTAGGCCGCCGGCACGGGGCGGCCGGCAGGGATCGGTCGGCAGTGATCACCGGCGGAGATTGCAGAAGTCGATCATTGCCGCAAACAAACGTCGGTCGTCGCGGGCGGCGCTGGTTGGGCGGCCGCCCCGGCAATCATTGCTGCGGTTCGCCGTTGTCGCCGACGTCGGTCGCCCGATTAGCGAAGTGTTTCGCTCGACCCCCGTTCTTTCTCCGTGCATCGTTCCCTTCAAACCGAGGCGCCAAACGTGAAATCGCTCACCGAGTATCTGACGTTTACCGTTCCTTCGCGGGTGGGGTTCATCAACATCACGCCGCAAGTCGAGGATGCCGTCCGCCGCAGCGGGATCAAAGAAGGCTTCGTTCTCTGCAATGCCATGCACATCACCGCCTCGGTGTTCATCAACGACGACGAATCGGGTTTGCACGAAGATTACAAGCGTTGGTTGGAAAAGCTGGCCCCATTCGACGGGTCGCCGAAGACCTATCAGCACAACCGCACCGGTGAAGACAATGCCGACGCCCACATGAAGCGGCAAGTGATGGGCCGCGAGGTCGTTGTGGCAGTCACCGACGGGCGACTGGACTTCGGGCCCTGGGAGCAGATATTCTACGGGGAGTTCGACGGGCGTCGGCCCAAGCGGGTGCTGATCAAGGTTCTTGGCGAGTGATCGGCCGGCAAACGGGTGCGGCCCATCGTGCGAGCCGGCTTTCGCCCGGGCGGTGGGCCAACGGCCGACGGATGCGACGATCGTTTGGCCGACCGCTGCGCGGAGGTTGCCCACCATGGAACGACGAATCGGAGCGACGCGGATCGAGTTGGTCGAGGGCGACATCACCGAGCAGCGAGTCGATGCGATCGTCAACGCGGCCAACAGCCGCTTGGCCGGCGGCGGCGGGGTCGATGGGGCGATTCATCGCCGCGGCGGTTCGGAGATCATGGCCGAAACGGCCGCGCGCTATCCCGACGGCTGCCCGACCGGCTCGGCGGTGATCAGCGGGGCGGGCCGACTGCCCGCCAAATATGTGATTCACGCCGTCGGCCCCGTCTATCGCGACGGCTCGCACCGTGAAGCCGAGTTGTTGGCCGCTGCCTATCGGCGGGCGCTGGAATTGGCCGTCGAGCATCAATGCCGCAGCGTGGCTTTGCCCGCGCTGAGCGCCGGCGCCTACGGTTATCCGATGGAAGAGGCCTCGCGGGTGGCGTTGCGCACTGCGATCGATTTTTTGCGCGAGTGCGGCGAGCCAGAGGTGGTTCGCTTTGTCTTGTTCGGCCGCGCCGCGTTCGACGCCTTCGTTCGGAGCCTGCAAGCGGAACTGCCTGCCGACGCGCCGGCGTAGCCCAACTGCGCCAACACTCGGGAGATCTGCCCGCCGCTTGGCTGCGGCGCCGCGCATGCCCGCGCGGCCTGCGATTGGGGCGGCCCGACCGACCAAATGAACAGAGGGACGTTCTCGCCGCGTCGCGCGTATCGGCGCAGATCGGCGCGGCTGGCGCTCACGCGGCGCGAGTGCCGCCGGACTGTCGTGCAACCGCTGCGCCGTGCCGATGCGCGAAGCAACGGCTCGGCGGTTCACCGGCTCATTGGAATGGGTCGGCCGGTTCTTGCGGTCGCTGCGGGCGGTTTCCCGCAGGGGCGCCATCGCCCGCCTCGGCACGCTGGGTTGGACGCTCAGCCGCCGGCTGATCGCCGCCTTGGCCCAAGCCCTCTTGCTGCGTGGCGGGCCGCGAACCGGGGGCCGCGGGCACATTGTACGCCAGGGGGGCGGCAAGCTGCGCTTCGTGCAGGCATTGCACCAATCCGCGCTCGCCGATCAACAACAGACGATCATTGCGGTCGTTGGCCGGCGAGAGGGCGAAATCGCCATAGAGCAAGGTCGCGTGGCGCTGGCCCGTCTGGGCGTCGAGGGCCAACAGCCGCCGCGACTGATCGACGGCGTAAACATACGATTTTCCCATGGCCAAGAACTGCACCACGCCGTTGGCCCACCAAAGTTCGCGGCCCTCGCGGGCATCGAGGCAAAACATGCCGTCGTTGCTCGTGCAAACGAAAACGCGGTCGTCGATCACCACCGGCGGGGTGAGAATCGAGCCGCCCGTGGAGAACTTCCAGTTCAACCGGCCTTCCATGGTGATGCCGCTGACGAAGCCGTCGAGCCCGGCCGCGATAATCAGTCCGCGGTCGCCCACCGTTTTCGGATTCGGCAGCACGAATGCCGGCTGCGCGGCGAAACCCAATGGCGCGGTCATGCGGTTCTTCACATAGAACGAGTCTTTGACCTGCCGTTCTAGAATGCCGATGTTCAGGTAGCCTTCACGATTGCTTGCGGCCTGCGAAACCCAAACGCAGTAGGTCCAATCGGCGGTGAACGGCACGATCAGCGGCTGCCAAAGGCTTCGACCGGCGCCTTGAACCGACAGGGGCGGCTGATAATCGTGCAGAAGCTGCATTCTCGTCGGCGCGGGCTGAGCGGGCGATTCGCCCGGCGAAACGGTCGCTCCTTCGCCGGCCGGCGGCGCCTCGTCGCCCGACGATTCGCGCTTCTGTTTGACGAAAGGAAAAGCGTAGATCTTGCCGTTGGTGAGCGGGACAAACACATGCCGGTCACTCAAGGCGGGCGCCGCGCCGGGGGCCCCGGCCGTCTGCTCTTCTTTCACCACCGAGCCGGTGGCGTTGTCGATCAGGAACAGATTCGAGCCGTTGATCACGGCCGTCAGCGACGAACCGACCCCCGGCCCCAGCGAGGGATGGTTGGGGTTGCCGACCATCCGGCTCCACAGGCTGCGGCCGGCGGCAATGTCAATCGCCTGCAACATGCCGCGATTGGTCAGAACGTACAATCGACCATCATGCACCACGGCGTTCTGCACGCGAGCGCGGTCGCGGTCCATCTCGATCTGATAGAACCAAGCGCGCCGCATGTTCCACTGTTCGGCTCGAGTCTGCGGAATCAATTCGACCGCAAACGCGGCGGCCGCGCCGCCCCACCAACCGACAACGACGCAAACCGCAAGATACTTGGCAGCAATCCGACTCATTGCTTATCCCCGAATAGATCCTCGTGCGCTGAGATGAGATTCATTCGCTATTATGGCCTCTCCGACCGGCCGCGCAACCCGCCGGGCCGGCGGTCGGCCGATTCGTTCCGAATCGCTCGTTTGTTTCGAGTCTCAATGTCTAGGTGTCTCTCGCCGATGCGCCAGCGCAGTCCGCTGGGCGAACCAGCGGGATGGCCCGCCGGGCGAACGCGGCCTGTCGCGTTGATTGATGCTCGGAATCGCCGTGCAACGCGGCCGGCCGATAAAACCCCGAATGGCTGCGGACCGAAGACGTTGCCGCGGTCGCGCTGCCGTCCCGAGGATCAAACGGCACACCACTTTATGATAGTTCCGCCGCGGGCCGAAATCACGCGAAAACTGGCGTTTTTCGACCGGCTCCGGCGAGCCGAGTCGGGCGCTGGGGCGGGCTTTGCCGTCGCTTGGGCGGTTTCTGAGCCTGCCTGGGCACTGAAAACGGCCCGGCGACGCTCGGTTTTCGGCCTAGAATTGTGCGGGAGGCGTTGCCGTGAGTGCCCTGACGGTTTTTCTGTTGGTGCTGGTTCTCGGGGTGGTCGAGGTGGCCGTCGGGGTCATCTTGGGGGCCTGCTGGCCGCGCCGCGCAAACCGGCCGGCGGATCAGTCTTCCGAGGGCCGAGAGCTTTGCGATCGCGCCGAATCCGTCCGCCGTCTCTTGGCCGAGGCGGCCGACGAAATGTCGGACCATCAGGCCAAGCTGCAAAAGATCGAGTCGTCGCTGAGCGAAGCGGCCGACCGCCTTCCGCCAGGGCTGGTGACCGTGATCGCCGAGCTGGTCGAGGTCAACGAACAACTCCGTCGCCGGCTGATCGACTCGGAACAGAAATTGTCCGATCAGGCCGCGCAAATCGAATCGCATTACGCGGCCGCGCGGACCGACCCGCTGACCCGGCTGGCGAATCGTCGCGTGTTCGACGAAGAATTGACGGCCGCGGCCCTGCGTTTTCAGCGCGATGCGACCGTCTCGGCCGTTGCGCTGATCGATGTCGATCATTTCAAACGCCTGAACGATCGCTGGGGCCATCCGATCGGCGATGCCGCCCTGCGCCGGGTGGCCGACCTGTTGCGCCGCGCCGTCGGCCG
The DNA here is from genome assembly GCA_029975295.1 of Thermoguttaceae bacterium. Classification (GTDB taxonomy): domain Bacteria; phylum Planctomycetota; class Planctomycetia; order Pirellulales; family Thermoguttaceae; genus JARKPK01. The sequence goes on from JARKPK010000051.1 coordinate 7,564, forward strand.
CCGCGGGTTGGTTGCGCGGATCGGCGGCGAGGAGTTCGCCGTCTTGCTGCCTCGCGTCGGGTTGACTGACGCGGCCGTCTTGGCCGACCGCTTGCGCTCCGCCGTGGCGGCCGACCAATGGACCGTCGATGATCATTCGATGAACGTGACGATCAGCGTCGGTTTGGCGGCTTTCGAACACGATGAAGACGGCCCGCGCCTGCTCCGCCGCGCCGATCAGGCCCTGTATGCCGCCAAGCGGGGCGGACGCAACGTCGTGTTCCTCCATGACGGCGGGCAGACGCTCCGCTGGGAATCCTCCACTGCCGACGATGCGGGCTGGCACGATCTTTGCGACGCCGTTCGCAGCCGGCTTGCCGAGGTGGTCGGCGGGCGTTAGCATGATTGACGCCGTGGCGGCCCCAACGGGGCTGGGCGGCGGACGATCAGCTTGTCGCGGGCCCCGTGCCGTAGGAGACTCTCTGATGAACGGTCGGCTGCTTCTTCTCGTGCTGGGTGGGATGGTGTTCGCGTGTGCGGTTGGCGCCGGCTGCCGCTCGGGGATCGAACTGCTTCCCGTCAGCGGCGTGGTCACGCTCGATGGCAAGCCGGTGGAACAAGCGACGGTGTTGTTCAAGCCAGAGACCGGCCCGGTGGCTTACGGTCAAACCGACTCGGCTGGGCGATTCGAACTGAGCACGGCCGGCCGCAAGGGCGCGGTGCCGGGCAAACATAAGGTGAGCATCACCAAGACGAAGGTGACCGGCGTGGGCAACGACGAAATGGTCGATCCCGAGAAGGTGAAAACCGAGTGGATCGTGCCGCAGAAGTTCACCGATCCGGAGAAGTCGGAGCTGACGGCCGAAGTCGCCCGCGGGAAGACCACATTCGAATTCCACCTGAAATCAAAATAGCGGCTACGTCGATTGGCCTCGCTGCTGGCTCACCCGAAGGGCGAGCAGGTCGAGTTGGCTTTTCAAGTCGCTCAGCAGCACTTTGGCGTCGGCTCCGTGCGCGTAGTGAGCGTAGAATTGCGACGCGGGACTTGTTGCCGAGGTTCCCAGCAACGTTGTGGTGTGCTGCAAGTCGTGCAATTGCGAGTTGACCTTTTCGATTCGCTCCGCCGATCGACGATGATCGGCCCAGAGCCGCTCGAACTGAATCAACAAGGCCGCCAGCAAAGCGATTTGTCCGCCCAGCGCGATCGGCAGCCCGAGATTCCAAAGCTCGCTTCGGCCGGAGATCATCGACCAGCCCAGCAGCGAACCGCCGCAAACCAACGCCGTCGTTCCGATCAATAGGGCCAGGTAGGTCCAGGGGCCGATCGTTGAGCGACTCGCCCGCTGCGCACTACTCGCCGCAACCCCGGTGGCCACTTGGGCCGATTCCGGTTGGCCTTCGGCTTCCCGTTCGGCATCAACATGCCAGGCACCCGGCAATCCGTGGCCGAGGTCGAAACGGGCCAACTCGCGGCGATAGGCCTTCTGCTGATTCGGATCGTTCGAGCCTTCCCAAGCCAATAGGCTTTCGATCTGCCGAAGCTCTTCTTCTTCTTCCCATTGACGGGCCGTGCTCGACCGAGCTGCCGGGGCGTCCGTTCGGGCGTCGGCCTTGGGACGAGAGCGTTCGCGCCGGTCACCTGCCGTGGCTGGCTCGCCCATGCGCATTCGGGTTCCGCACCGAGGGCAGGCCAGTTTGCCGATCCCCTTGGCCAGCGCAGGAACATCCTGTTGGCACGTGTGACACCACATGGTGTTCCATAGATCGGCCGTTCTTCTGGCAAACTGCAACGATTCCGTAGGATTTGCGGGTGGGGATGCAGGTGATTAGCGGTTGGTTTGCCCTTCTTGAGTGTCGGTTTGGGCCGCTGGGGGCGAATGGGCGGTGTTGGTTGAAATTCGGTTGTTGGGGTGATGGCGCAAGCCTGTTCAAGCACGGGGTTGGGGGTGCTTGCGAGCCAGCCGTTCCCCCGGTTCGGCGACTGCGGTCCAAGATCGCTGAACGGCATAGCCGCTGCGGCGGGCGGGCAGCTCAGGCGGACGAGCGGTTTGGGCGCACGAGCGGTTTGGAGCTTCGGGATCGAACAAATGCTCTGTCCGCACGGGGATTGGGCCGTTACAATGGGCCATCGCGCTGCTTGGTCAGCCCGTTGCAAGACAGTACGTCGGGGGCTTGCCGTTGGTGCCCTGTTGTCACGAGAACCTGTTGCCGGCGGCTCGTGCTTGGCGAGCAATGCCGCAACTGATTATCGGGTAAATGGTTGTGGGTGCTGCTGCGGGCTGTTGCGGCAGTGCGGCACGCAGGGTGCGGCGCGCCAACCGTACTAGCTGCCACGTGCGAATGGGGCCGATCACCGCTGGGCACGCGCCCCGACACTATTTCAACGATTCGTGTGAGTTCTTAATGATCTTGGCGCGGCTGCGACGGCCGCGTTGGTAAGTTGGCGAAACGTGTGAAGTTGGCAAGGCGGGCTCGCTCGGCTTCGGGCAGTGGCAACGGGGGTTGTGTGGTGAGCATGACTTGCTGCCACCCCTAGGGGCGGCAAAGCAGGAATAAACCAAAGGCGTTACCTGGTAATATGTTACGATACTTATCCGCGGGTGAGTCGCACGGCAAGGCGCTGGTGGCCATCGTTGATGGGTTCCCAGCGGGGGTGCCGATCGATTTGGAAGCGATCAACGTCGAGCTGCGTCGCCGCCAGGGTGGCTATGGCCGTGGTGGGCGGCAAAAGCTGGAGCACGATCAGGTCGAGGTGCTCAGCGGTTGGTGGCGTGGGGTGTCGCTGGGCAGCCCGATCGCGCTGATGGTCGTCAACCGCGATCACAAACTCGAACGGATGGACGACCTCTATCGTCCGCGCCCCGGGCATGCCGATTTGGCCGGCTCGATCAAATATCTTTCCTCGGTTCGGGCGGTGCTCGAGCGCGCCAGCGCTCGCGAAACCGCGGTGCGCGTGGCCGTCGGCGCGTTGGCCAAGCAATTGCTGGCGCCGTTGGGCATATCGGTGTTTGGGTATGTTGTGGCGGTCGGGCCGGTGAACGTGGCGTCGCCGGGCGGCTCGCTCGACGATCTTCGCCGCCGCCGCGAGCAGAGCGAACTATATACGCTCGATCCCTCGCGCGACGGCGAGTTGAAGTCGCTGGTCGATTCGGCCCAAAAGACCGGCAACACGCTGGGCGGGGTGATCGAGGTTCGCGTTGACGGGCTGCCTGTGGGATTGGGAAGCCATGCCCATTGGGACCGCAAACTCGACGGTCGATTGGCCCAAGCCGTCATGTCGGTGCAGGCGATCAAGGGCGTAGAGATCGGGCTGGGCTTTGAAATGGCCCGTCGCTTCGGCGCCGAGGTGCACGATCCGATTCAATTTGATCCGCGTTTGATCGGCGAGCGCTGCCTGGGCTTCACCCGCCCGACGAACAACGCCGGCGGCTTGGAGGCGGGCATCACCAACAGCCAAACGCTGGTGATTCGCGCGGCCAAAAAGCCGATCAGCACGCTGGCCCGTCCGCTGCCGTCGGTCAATCTGGAAACACTCGAGCCGGAAATCGCCTCGTACGAGCGAAGCGACGTCTGCGCGGTGGCGGCCGCCAGTTGCATTGTGGAAAACGTGGTGGCCTTCGAAATTGCCGCTGCGCTGTTGGAGAAATTCGGCGGCGACAGCTTGGCGGAAATCGAAGCCCATTGGAGCTCCTTCTATCAACTTGCCCGGCGGAAGATCCAGCCCGAGTCGTAACGGGCCCTTCCGTTGGCGTGCCGATCAGGGACGACGGCCATGTACGAACGGACGCGGCGGCGCTGGTTGATGCGTGCCTTCGTGGCCTTCTGTTTAGGGCCCACCGCGGCCGTGGCGGGCTTTTGCGCCGTGAAGAACTGGCCGGGCCGACTGGCCGCGCAGCTCGAGCGCCTTGAAGCCGTGCTTGGGCTCCGTGTCGAGATGGACGCTTCTTCGGAGCCGCTTCCGGGCCGAATTCGATTTGACGGGTTGACGCTGAAGGATCCCGAGTCGGGCGCGGTGGTGTTTCGCACCTCGCGGATCGAAGTGCGCCGGCAAACGGCCGACGACGACCCAACGGCGTCGGCTTCCGTCTTGGTTCTGTCGGCCGAATCCGCCGAGCTTTCGTGCGATGGGCTTGCCGCGGCCGCTGCGTTGGCCGATCGCGCGTTGCGCGGGCAACTACCGCAGCCTCGCGTGCGGATAGCGCTGGGGCGGCTGCGCTTCGAGGCCGACGGGCGAAGCGATTCGTTTTCCGACGTGCTGGCGTCGATCGACGAGCAGCCGGCCGGTTCGGCCTTGCGGGCGTGCTTCCGTTGGGATCAGTCGGCCGAACCGGCTCGCGTGCAGGTGACGCGCAATCGCCAAGGTTCGGCGGCCGCCTACCAGGTGGAACTCGACACGCGCGACGCGGCCCTGCCGTGCCGTTTGTTGGCCCATGCCTGGCCGGCGTTCCAACCCTGCGGCGACGACGCGACGTTTCGCGGTTGTGTTTGGACGGCCGGTGGCGAGTCGCCGGCGGCCGACTTGGCCGGGGAGTTCGCGGCGATTGATTTGGGCCGGTTGGCGTCGCTCTATTCCGGCTATCGATTCAGCGGCCGGGCCAACATGGTGGTCCGTTCGGCGCGGCTTCGCGCCGGCCGGTTGGAGGAAGGGGTTTTCACCCTATCGGCCGGGCCGGGCCTGATCAGCCGCGACTTGATGGAGATGCTCGTTTCGCGGTTGAAGACCCCGCGGGCCGCCGAGCCGGTGCATCCCGGCGAACTGGTGTCGTTCGAACAATTGGCCTTTCATGCCGTGGTTGATCGCGGCGGATTGCGGCTGCACGGCTGTTGCGTCGGGCCCGCGCCCGGCGCCGTGTTGTGCGACCACCGCGGGCCATTGCTGCTCGAACCGGTTCTGCAGCCGCAGCCGCTTTCGGCGGTAGTGCAGGTGCTGGCCCCCGGCGACGAGACGCCGCTGCCGCTCACCCGCCGCGCGCAGAGCCTGGCCCGTCTGCTCCCGCTTCCCGACGGCCCGCGCGCAACCGAATCGCTCTCGCACCAACCGCCCGAAAACGCCTGGCGCTGAAGCTCGCGTTGGCAACGCGATTGCCGCCATTTGCCCAAAGTGCGGGCGGAGTGTTCGGTTGCCGGTGTCGAGGATGAGCCGGGCGATTGTCCGCTGGGCGCCCCTCTCGGCCGTCTGGCGGATGCGGGCGGAACGGGCCGATTCCGGTTTTCGTGCCCTTGCGGCGGCGCGCTCTGCTTTCCATCGTCGCGGCGATGGAGTATGTTGTTGGGGTGCGGCCGGGCGCGCTGCCCGTCGGGAGCGGCAACCTCGACGCGGCGCGGGGCGGGCCGCGCAAGTGTCGGCATCGCGGCGCGGCCGGCGGCTGCCCGTCAAACGGCTCGATTTGCGTGAAAGGGTGCATCATGCCGAGCGAATTGCTTTCCAGCCTGCTGTTGGGCGCCACGTGGCCCGTCGTCGCCGTGTTCGCGGTTTTGCTGTTGCTGATCGCGCTGGTGGGCGTGATCCTGCTGTTCAGCTACTTCGGCATCTGGTTCCAGGCGTACATGTCGGGAGCCAACATCAGCCTGTGGAGCTTGGTGGGCATGACCTTCCGCCGAGTGCCCAGCCGTCTGATCGTTCCGGCGAAGATCATGGCCACCCAGGCCGGGTTGGGCAGCGAGCGCGAGACGGGCATCACCACGCGCCGGCTGGAAGCCCATTACCTGGCCGGCGGCGACGTGATGAAGGTCATCCGTTCGCTGATCGCCGCGCATCGGGCCGACATCGATCTCGACTTTGATCGCGCGGCCGCGATCGACTTGGCCGGCCGCGACGTGCTCGAGGCCGTGCAAACCAGCGTGTATCCGAAGGTGATCGACTGCCCCGACCCGCAACGCTCGAACAAGAGCACCCTGAGCGCCATCGCGCGAAACGGCGTGGAACTCCGCGTGAAGGCCCGCGTGACGGTGCGCACCAATCTCGAACAACTCATCGGCGGCGCCACGGAAGAAACGATCATCGCGCGGGTGGGCGAAGGGATCATCACCGCCATCGGCTCGGCGCAAACGCATTTCGAGGTGATGGAGAACCCCGACCGGATTTCCAAAGCCGTGCTCGAGCGCGGGCTCGATGCGCAGACGGCCTTTGAGATCGTCTCCATCGACATTGCCGACATCGACGTGGGGCAGAACATCGGCGCGCGGCTGCAAGTCGATCAGGCCGAGGCCGACATGCGCGTGGCCCGAGCCAAGGCCGAAGAACGCCGCGCGCAGGCTCAGGCGCTCGAACAGGAGATGCGGGCGCAGGTGGCCCGAAACCGGGCAGACGTCGTGCTGGCCGAAAGCGAAGTGCCGCTGGCCTTGGCGGCCGCCTTCCGCGAAGGGGCGATCGAACGCCGCGTGAACTGAAATGCGTGTAGCATGTGGAAGCGGCGCGGGTGTGGAATGCCGCGTCACAAAAGTTGGCAGCGCCGGCGACGTTCGTGTCGTTGCGGGATGTGTGTTCGGCTTTGGTCTGCCGAAACCGACGGCCTTCTTTCTTTGGACGGCGGCCCACTATGTCGTCGGCGCCCGATCAACCGAAGATCTACCATATCACGCATCTGAATAATCTTTCGCGTATTGTCTCTGATGGGGTTGTTTGGTCAGAGGCCGAAAGAATCCGCCGGGCGATCGAATGCGTCGTTGTGGGCATGTCCGAGATCAAACGCCGCCGGCTGTACGAACTGGAAGTGAAATGTCATCCGGGCACGAGAGTCGGTCAGTATGTGCCGTTCTACTTCTGCCCGCGTTCGATCATGCTTTATATTCTTCACCGGGGAAATCATCCCGAAGTGCGTTTTCAAGGAGGGCAACGGCCGATCGTGCATTTGCAGGCCGACTTGCAAACGGTGGTTCGTTGGGCGAACGAGTTCGGCGTCCGATGGGCCTTCAGCCATACGAATGCCGGGGCCAAATACGCGCGATTCTATCGGTCGTTGGAGGAATTGAATGAACTGAATTGGGCCGCCATCGCGGCGACTGATTTTCGCGATCTGTCGGTGAAGGAAGGCAAACAGGCCGAATTCCTCGTTTTCGAGGCGTTCCCCTGGAATCTGGTCGAGCGTATCGGCGTGGTCGATAGAATAGTATTGGATTCCGCACGAGGAATCCTCAGTCAGGCCGAACATCGGCCTCCGGCTGCCGTGGAATCCTCGTGGTACTTCTGAAGGATGGTCGCGATGATTCAATGGGTTCAAGGCGACATCCTCGCTGCACAAGCAGAGGCCCTGGTCAATACTGTTAATTGCGTGGGCGTTATGGGCCGCGGCATCGCCTTGCAGTTTCGCAAAGCGTTTCCGGAAAACTTCGATGCCTATCGAAAGGCGTGCGCCCGAGGCGAACTCCGGCCGGGAGCATTGTTCGTTTTTGAAGCTAACCGGTTGCACGGTCCGCGTTTCATCATCAACTTTCCGACAAAGCGGCATTGGCGAGGGAAAAGCCGAATCGAAGATATCCGGCTCGGTCTGGAATCGCTGGTCGAGGAAGTTCGCCGGCGAGGAATCTCATCGATTGCCGTTCCCCCATTAGGATGCGGTCTGGGGGGGCTCGATTGGCAGCGAGTTCGTCCGCTGATCGAAGATTCTTTTGCTTCGCTTCCGGCAGTGCAGGTCCTTGTGTACGAACCGCTGGGCAGCACAGAAGCGGCGCAGCGTCGAATCGCCGAACTGGCGACGGAGAAGGCGCCGAAGATGACGACCGGTCGGGCGGCCTTGCTTGTTTTGATGCGCCGCTACCTGGCAGCCGTGATGGACCCATTCCTTTCACTGTTGGAAGTTCACAAGCTGATGTATCTGATGCAGGAGGCCGGCGAACCGTTGCGATTGCGATTCGCAAAAGGACTGTATGGGCCGTATGCCGAGAACTTGAGGCATGTGCTGACGGAGATCGAGGGGCACTTCATCAGCGGCTATAATGATGCCGAAGACGCCCCCGATAAGCAAATCGAGTTGAGCGCCAGTGCGGGAAAGCTTGCGGAAGAGCATCTGCACGGGCAACCGGAAACCCAAGCACGGCTCAATCGAGTCGCTTCCTTGATCGACGGCTTCGAGACGCCTTTCGGAATGGAATTGCTGGCCACTGTTCATTGGGTCGCACGCCACGAATCGGCGGGCAATGCCGATGAGGCGCTAACCAAAGTGTACTCGTGGAATCCTCGTAAACGGATGTTCCGCGAAGCAGACATCCGTTTGGCATGGGCCAGTCTTGAGAGCGGTGGTTGGTTGGCGGAGTCGTAATCGGGCGTGGCCCCTCGGCCGCCGAGCCACTGCCTGCCTTGCTGCCAGTTGACGTGTAATCTAATCGCGGCAGGGGCTTCACGCCGTGTTTCTGAGTTCTCCTCAGCCGGTGATGATCGCCGAGATATCGAGCAAATGCACCTGCCGGCCATGGCGGTGCGGCGAGTCGATGGTGACCCATCGGCCGTCGCGGCTGAGGCGCGGATGGGTGTCGCAACGCCACTCGCCGGCGTATTCGGCAGGACTGGGGAAGCGGCCCAGCGTCACCTTGCGATTCTCGGCGATATTGTAGAGGTACACCTCTTGAAGCCGCTCGCGGCCGGTGGGGTAGGTGTCGCACAGGATCCAGCGGTTGCCCGGCAGGTAGGTGCAGTGCCCGTCGGCGGTCATCACGCCTTTGCCGATGTGTTCGACGAAGCCGTCGGGCCGGTCGCGGAACAGGAAGAAGCCCGTGCCGTGCTTCGGATGCGCGGCCCAGGCGAGAATGTGCTCGGCGTCGCGCCAGATGAAGTGCGAGGTCATGCCCCAGGGGTTGACGATCCGCAGGTCGCCGCCGTCGAGCCGGGCGGTGACCATCCGCGTACGCCACGATTTGCCCGACCGCCAGCGATTGAGGAACACGAATCGCTTTCCGTCGGGCGCAACCAATAGGTGATTGAACCAATGCGGGGCGTCGCCGAACGGTTCGCCCTCGAAGGGAATGGCCGCCAGATCGGCAAAGGATATGATCAGCTCCGCTTTGCCGCCGACCAAGTCGACGCGATGAATGCCCGACTCTTTCGGGGCCGGCACATCCGCCCACGGGTCGGAAACGCCGACATAACCGTAGCCGGGCCGAAGCGCAGCCAGCCGCGAGAAGTCGCAGGCAACGGCCGTGGCGCCGTCGGGCGACAAGGCGTAGATCGGGTGCGGAATAGTCCGCCGCTTGCCGGTGCGCACGTCGAGGATGCGGCTGACGAAGCGATCGCCCTCGCGGTCGTTGTAGATTACCTCGGTGGCCGAGCCGGGAATCCATTGCAGCATGCAGCCCTGTTGCCAGCACCACGCACGGCTCTCGCCCAGGGCGATCCAACGGTCGCCGTCGGCCAGATCGATCATGCCCAGCTCGATCACATCGTCGGGCCGCGGCGAGCGATGCTCGAAGCCGACCTTCATCGCCAAACAGTAGCGGTTCGTCGGATCGAATTGCAGCTTGTCGTAGTAGGCGAACCAGTGGAAGCCGGGCGGGCGGGTCAGCGCGCGGATCGGCACGGAAAGGCCGCTCGGTTCCGCCACCGCGGGAGCGGCGGCCTCGGCCGCACGCAGCGACGCCGGGCGAGCGGTTGCCGTTGCAACCAGCGCCGCCCCGGCGCCGCAAAGAAACCGTCGACGATCCAGCGTGAATCGGTTGTCCGAAAGCGGCCGGCAACGATGCAGAGTCATGGCGGCAGGGGCTCCTTTCGATGGGCAGAGAGGGGATGCACGGCGTCGGCGGGCGGTTGCGGCGTGAAGCGATTGGGCGGGCGCGAAGCCTCGTTCACAGCCAAATCGCCATTCGGCCGTCGAGCATGTCGGGCACGGCGCGGCGCACCAACGATTCGACCTGCCGCTGATTGTAGCGCGTGCTGAAGTGCGACGCAACAATCAACTCGTTGCGGAAGCGGTCGCGGCGTTCGACCAAGTCGTCGAGGTGCATGTGCCCGAACTTATGAATCTTGTCTTTACGGTGGCTTGGCGCGACGAAGGTCACCTCCATGATCAGCACTTGGGCTTCATACATGGCTGGACAGGCGTCGAGGCCCTCCGGGGCGCTGTCGCCCAAGTAGGCCACCCGCGGCAGACGCGTTTCGCTGGTCACTTCCGTGCCCGCAAGCCGCAGGTCGCGGATTTGCGGGCCGGTGAGCCCCTGGAACTCGGGCCGCAGCTTCCGCCGTCGCTCCCAAACCACGAACCCCAGCGACGGCACCGTGTGGCGCGTAGCCGACACGGTTACCACGTGCTCGCGCGAAATCTCCACTTCGTCGCCGGGCTGAAGCGGCCGAAGCTCGCAGGGCAGCCGGCCGCGATCGAGCCGGCTGAATAGCCGCAAGATGCGCTGCACCGGCTCGACGGCCTCGGCGGGCAGATAGATCGTCGGCGGTTCCATTTTCATCATCCGCCGCCGGGCCACGTAGATCGGCAACGCGGCCATGTGGTCCATGTGCATGTGCGAGACGAACCACAACGGCGTGCCCATGAACGACCACGGCTGCGCGCCGAGATCGAACCCCAGCTTCAATTCGGGCACGCGCCAGTAGGTTTGCACTGCGGCGCGCGAATAGCCTTCGATCGTGAGGTCCTTGTGGACCAAGCTCTTTACCGGCAGGTTGTTGATCATGCGTGCTCGTATTGATCGATGTCGGTCGGCTGCACGGGGGCGTCGCAGCGGACGTCGGGCCGCAGCACAATCTCGCCGAAGAGCTGCTCTTGTTCGACCCGGACGTAATGATGCCGCACGAGTTCCAAAATGGCCAAGAAGATGCCGATCAGCGTTGAACGATGCGCGCCGGCCGGGAACAACTCGCGAAAGACAACCGTGCCGCGAGCGGCCAACAGCTCACGAATCCGCTCCATGTGGACGTGGATCGGCGTGTCGTCGTAAACAATGCTGGCCGGCTTAACCGCCTCCGACTCGCGGATGATTCGTCCGAAGGCGCTGACCAGATCCCAAAGCTCGACTTCTTCGATGGGCTGATCGGCCGGATCGACCTCGCCCGGCGGCAAGTCGCCGTCGAGCCGGGGGAAGTGCTGAAGCCACGCCCGCCCCCGCTCTTCGAGCATCGCGGCGGCGTCGCGATACTTTTTGTATTCCAGCAAGCGCGGCACCAGATCTTGCCGCGGGTCGTCCAGTGGTTCCTCAACTTCGTCGCCGTGCGGAAGCACTTGTTGCGACTTGATCTCCAGCAGCGCGCCGGCCACGGCCAAAAAGTCGCCTGCCGCGTTCACGTCGAGCTGTTTTATTACATCGAGGTATTCGAGGAACTGCTCGGCCACCTGAGCAAGCGAAACCTCGGTGATCTCCACCTCGCGCTTGCGCACCAGATAGAGGAGCAAGTCCAACGGACCACGGAAAACACCGAGTTGAACGCGAAAATCCATCGTCTCGCCAGTCTATCGGATCAGCGTCGGCAGGGCCAGACGCACCGTGGTTGTCGTGGTTTCTACTTGGGTGGTGCGAAGTGGCCGGACGGCAATCTGTCCTTCGCCGGGGTCGCCGCAGGGGGGGGGCCATTCTGTCGCACTCAGATTGCGGGCCGCTACCTTCGGCCGTAATCGGCAAACCTTGCGCGATCGCTGTACTGCTAACTTCGGTTGGCGATGGCAGCCGGCTTGAACCCTTCGACCGCAAGGCGGTTGCGAGAATTGACTTAGAACCGCATCCCCCGCTGCCATCTTCCGAGGGTGCGATTTATTGCACGGCAGCGACTCGGCTCGGGCGTTGGGCGCTCCCTTCGGCCGACACCAAGGGCGGCTGGGCCTAACAACTCCTCAGCGGGCAACGAGTTATTGACGGCAAATCGGATTGACGCATTCGGGCCAAACCGATAGAATCCCTCGTGCGTGTGGTCAGCAATTTGCTGATTTTTGCTCGGGAGCACCGAGGCGAGGGGAACGGATTCGCCGATGCGCCTGTACCGGGTTTCTGCCGCTCAGTGGGCAGTTGACGCCCCAGCGAAGCTGAACTTGTTCTTTGAGGTGCTTGCAAGGCGTTCGGACGGCTACCATGAGATCGAAACGCTCATGTGTCCGATCGGTTTGTACGATACGGTTCTGTTTTCTCCGAGCGACAGCGGGCGCATTGACTTTGCATGCGTGAAATCGGCGCGATCGGGTGGCGAGGATTTGCCCGCCGACGGACGCAACCTCGTCGTACGCGCCATCGAATTGCTGCGTCAGCGAACCGGATGTCGGCAGGGAGCCGAGGTCCGCCTAATCAAACGAATTCCGATGCAGGCCGGGCTGGGCGGCGGCTCGAGTGACGCGGCTGCCGCGCTGGTGGTCGCCTTGCAGGCTTGGGGGCTGCGCGTTGATCCGGCCGAGCTGCGACAGTGGGCGGCCGAATTGGGCAGCGACGTGCCCTTTTTCCTCGGCCGCGGGGCGGCGGTGTGTCGCGGGCGCGGCGAGGTCGTTGAACCGGCGGCAGGCGGCGGGCTGAGTTTTGTGGTGGTGCGGCCGGACGAAGGGTTGTCGACGGCCGAGGTTTACCGCCATTGCCGTCCCCCGGAGCAGCCGCGCAGCGTTGGTCCGGCCGTGGCGGCGCTGCGGCGCGGCGATGCGTTTGCGTTGGGCCGAGCGTTGTTCAATCGGCTCGAATCGGCCGCCGCGAGCCTGTCGCCGTGGATCGAGCGGCTGCACCGTGCTTTTGCACGGTTGGATTTGTGCGGACACCAGATGAGCGGCAGCGGCACCGCGTTCTTCGGCGTTTGCCGGCATGCGCGGCATGCCCGCACCGCGGCGATGCGGTTGACCGCGATGGGATTTCGGCAAGTGTTTGCGGTGGGCGGCGGTGTGTGAACCAGGCAGGGGCGGTGCCCCGCCGTTTGAGCATAGCCGCTGGACCACTCGAGACATAACAAGAGACCATGAGGGCGACGGTGCCCGGCGCCCGGCGCCTGCCGCCGGCGCAACTCGGCGCGCGTCGTCGTCGGCGTGCCCCCGGATTTGAAGTGATCGTAGCGTTTGGTCCTGACTCGATGATCCCTTGCCAGCGCAGGCCTCGTGCGACAGAAGGAGCGTCACCGTGGAAATCACCGAAGTCCGTGTCAAACTGATGGAAGAGTCGGGCGAACGTTTGCAGGCCTTCTGCTCAATCACCTTCGACGATGCTTTTGTGGTGCGCGATCTGAAGATCATCGAGGGCGCCACCGGCCCGTTTGTGGCCATGCCCAGCCGGAAACTGACGACCCATTGTCCTCAGTGCGGCTACAAGAATCACCTGCGCGCCGGCTATTGCAATCAGTGCGGGGCCCGATTGCGCGAGCAGTCGGCCGGCAGCGACGAGGAAGGCCGGGCAAAGCTCTACGCCGACATCGCACACCCGATCAACTCCGCCTGCCGCGAGATGATCCAACAGCGAGTGATCGCCGCTTACGAAGAAGAGCGTCGGCGGTCGAAGCTGCCCGGCTATGTGCCCAGCTACGACGATCAAGATTTCGACGCCGGTCCGGCCGAAACGCCGCTGCCGCGCGCCGCCGCCCGCGAAGAGCCCGAAGTGGTCGGCGAACCCTCCGCGCCGATGCACCCGACGGCGTTTGAAGGAGCGGAAAAGCCCCGTGGCCCGCACATCGCCCCGGCCAAGACGCCGCCCAGCGGTCCGCGGACGCCGCACTCGCATCTGAGCCGCGGTCCGGCCCAGACCGAAGCGCCGAAAACCAACCAGTTTGGCGCGGGCATCTTCGAGTAGTTGCCGTTCTTCCCGACGGCTGACCAACGCCAGCCTCCCGTTAGCCGCTAGGCGACCAACGCCGGCCTCCCGTCACCCGCCGGGTGCCCATCAGCGCAAGCCGAACAGCGCGGGCCTCGCGCCGCTGCCTGCCGCTCAACGCCGGTGCCGCTCATCGCCCGCAGCCAACGCGGCCGCATGGCTGGGTCGGTTGCCGCGGGCAGTTGATTCCTCTGATTCAACGCACCGAGGGTGTTCTGAATACGCCGGTTTCTCCGCTGTGGATTGCACTGACTCATCGAACCGCAAGCGTTTTTTTCGCGCCGGTTTCTGCTGTCTCCGCCCCCCCATCCTGGTGCAGGTTTTGATCTTGTCTTTCTCGGGCGTGTTTGGGATAAATACGCCCCCGTTTTTCTGGCCGGGGGCTTCTCCCGGGCCGGGAGCGATCGCTGGCGATCTTCGACGGAAAGACCCGATCATGAACAAGCTCGAACTGCTCAACGAAACCGCGAGAGAAGGTCGGCGGACCGGACGTCCGCGGCACGAAGCCGGCCGCTTCGCTTTGCTCTCGGCCGCTTGGCTCATGGTGCGGGCCGCTCTTGGTTGGCCCACGATGCGGATGGCGTCGTCTTGGCGATGGATGTTGTGCGTGGCGGGGCTTCTGTTATGCGTTTGCACTTCAATTTGGCCGGCTGGGCCGGGCTGGACGGAAGAAAGCCGCTCGCCGCTGGATGCCGACACCCTGATCAACGTTTTGCGAACCCGCGACGCCGACGAAGAATCGTACTGCCTCTACGTTTCCGCCTTGGTCGAACAGGGGCAGTTGCCCGTCGGAATTGCCATGGGGGCAATGCAATGGGCCCGCCAAAAGCCCGAAGGCAAGCGAGTTCAGTATTTCAAACATGCCCTGATCCGTCTGGCGGCCGACCAAGGGATCACCATGCCGGAAGGCACGCCCGATCGCACCGGCACGATTCGGGGGCGGTGCATCGTTCGGGTGTTGGGGATCGACATTCCCGTCGTGGGAGGCACGGTCCGATTGGGCGACACGAAAGTGACCACCACGACCGACTCGAAAGGCCGTTTCGAGTTCACCAAGGTTCCGTTCGGCCGCTATCGCTTGCAGGCCGAAGGCGTGGTTTCGCTGATCACCCGCCGCGGGTCGGCCGAGGCCACTTGTCCCTCGCCGCCACCCTCGACGCAACCGACGTATGTCGGGATCGTTATGAAATAGGCGCGCAAAATCACTTTGCAGATCTACTATCTTCGCTTCCCCTCCCAGATGTCCACGGTTGGGGCCGGCGTTGCACGCGGGCGAGCGGTTCCGACCGTTCTTTACGCCGATGCTGCCTCTTGCTCGTGCCGAACGATTGGCGAAGAAGTCGGCACTGCTAGCATCCCGATGGCCGTAGGCCGAAATGCGTGGCGGGCGGGGCCGGCGATCGCTTCTTGCCATCGGTGACGGCCGATTGAGCGGACAAGAGGCAAAAGGCCGATGTCGGTGTTGCATCGTTTCCTCGAAAATCCCTATACTCTGGCGCTGGACGACGCGATCGGCGGACCGACGTTCGATAGCGAGATCCGCGTGGCATGGAGGCCGAATCGATGCTTTCCCGAGCGCTCTTTCTGGCGGCGTTGGTTGTGTTCTGGACGACAGTGGTGCGCGGGCAGACGATGCCGCCTGCGGCCATCCCTGCGGCGCCGCCCACCGCGTCTCCGCCTGCGGCCGCAGTGCCGCCTTCGGCTTCGGCGTGGCGACCCGCGGCCGAGCAACCGCACTCGATGCCGGGGACGCATGCCGGGGGCGCTGTTCGGCCCGTCGCGGCCGAGACGCCGGTAGCGCCCGAGGCGGCCGGCGCGCCAGGCCGTGCCCTTTCGCCCGCCGGCGGCGCGGGTTCCGCACCCGTGGCCGAGCCATCGGCTGCTGCTGCGGCGCCGATGGGCGTTGGGCCCGCGGCGCCTTCGGCCGCCGATCTGTCGCGGCGCCCGATTGCGCGCGTCACCTCCGGCGGGAACACGCTGCCTGCCGACCGCGGACAGGTTTGGCGCGAATACGACATCAGCCCCTACACCATGCGCGTGACGGCCACCGAGCGGCCCGAGCAGGCGATCATCGACTGGATACTGCGCGAAACCGGCTACGAGGCGTGGCATGGCGACACCGTGGCGGTGCTCAGCGCGTCGAAACGTTCGTTGCGGGTCTATCACACGCCGCAGATGCAGGCGGCCGTGGCCGACGTGGTCGATCGGTTCGTGGCCTCCGAGGCGGACAGCGTGGCTTTTTCGCTGCGGCTGATCACGCTCGATCAGCCCAATTGGCGCACCCGCGCCCAGCGTTTCCTCAAGCCGGTGAATGTGCAAACGCCCGGCGTGAGCGCCTGGTTGATGACGCGCGACGACGCGGCCGGGCTGTTGGCCGAGCTGCAACGGCGGACCGACTTCCGCGAGCACAGTTCGCCGCACTTGCTGGTGGCCAATGGTCAGAGCACGGTTGTTTCGGCGAAGAGGCCGCGAGGATATGTGCGCGACCTGCTGATGCGGCCCGACGTTTGGCCCGGCTTCGAGTCGCAGATGGGGCAGTTGGAGGAAGGATACGCCTTAGAGTTCAACCCGTTGCTCTCCTTGGACCGGCGGGTGATCGATGCTTCGTTGAAGTGCGAGATCGACCAACTCGAAAAATTGACGACCGTGCCGATGGACATTGCCACGGCCCAGGGCGGACGGCAGCGTTCGAAGGTTGAGGTGCCCCAGACAGTCCATTTCCGCTTTCACGAGCGGTTCCGTTGGCCGGCCGATCAAGTGCTGGTCGTCGGGCTCGGCATGGTGGCGCTGCCGATCCCGGTCGATTCGAAGCCGAACCTGGCAGGCATCCCCTTGCCGCTGAACACCAGCCCGCCGCGCGGCGATCTGCTGGTGTTCATCGACGCCCGGACCACAGCGGCCGATGCGGCACGCATGGCAGCGCCGCCGTTGGCCGAGCGTCCGCGCTAGCGCAAGCGGCAAGCGGCTTCACGGCGGTTCGAAACGGAGCGGCAGGGCGGAGCGACCGCATTTCTACGGCAACGGTCTGCGGATGGCGGGCCGGCGCGCGATTTGTCGTTGCGCTGATGGGCCGTTCTCGGGTTGCCGCCGGCGCAGGGCGGCCGTCGCCTTGTTGGCCGGCCGAAGGCGAAAAAGCACCGATGACAAACCTCGGGTCGATGCGTATGATGGTGCGATTCGTTTCTTGAGGCGCTGGCGTGCAACGCGTTCACGCTGCGCCGCCGGACGCCCGGGACGGCAATCTGCGGATTTTTTATGATCTGGTTCTGGATTGGGTTTGTCGTATTGGTTTTGGCCCTGCTGGCGCTCGATCTGGGCGTTTTCCACCGCAAGGCTCACGTCATTTCATTTCGTGAGGCGATGGGCTGGTCGGCGTTCTGGATTTTCTTGGGGCTGGCGTTCTCGGTGTTCATCTATTACGGCTACGAGAACCAATGGGCCGGCTTAGGCGCCAAACCCGACCCGATCGATCGGCGAATCAACGACGGCCGCGGCGCCACGGTCAAGTACCTGACCGGCTATGTCGTTGAGAAGTCGTTGAGCGTCGACAACATCTTCGTCATCGCCATGATCTTCGCCGCCACGGCCGTGCCGGCGATCTATCAACATCGCGTGCTCTTTTGGGGGATTATCGGGGCGCTGGTGATGCGCGGGCTGATGATCGGCATCGGCGCGCAGTTGATCGCCCGATTCCATTGGATACTCTATCTGTTCGGCGCGTTCTTGATATTCACCGCCATCAAGATGCTTGTGATTCGCGAAAGCCACGACGACCCAAGCAACACCTGGGCCGTGCGGTTGGCAAGGCGGTTTTTTCCGGTGACGGCGAAGTTCCACGGCGAGCACTTTTTCGTTCGCGCCGGCTCCCGGGCGTCGCACGAGGCGGCCACGCCCGGCGCGGCCGTGGAAGACGATCCGGTGGTCGATCAATCGCCATCGGGCAAGGTGCTGCTTACGCCGCTGGCGCTGACCTTGGTGATGATCGAGGCGACCGACTTGATCTTCGCTGTCGATTCGATTCCGGCCGTCTTTGCGATCACGGCCGATCCGTTCATCGTCTTCACCAGCAACGTATTCGCCATCTTGGGCCTGCGTTCGCTCTACTTTGCGCTGGCGGGGATGATTCGCATGTTCCGCTACTTGAAGCTCTCGCTGGCCGTGGTGCTGTTGCTGATCGGCGCGAAGATGATGGTGGCCGAACAACTCAAGGAACGTCTGGGCGAAAACTTCAACTTTTACGTGCTGGGCATGGTGTTGGGCATTCTTTCGTTGGGCGTGGCTGCCTCGATCGTCGCCCAGCGTCTTTCGCCCCCGCGCGAAGCGGAACCGCTCGCGCCGATCGTGCCGCCCGATTCCGACGGAGCGATTCATTAGCCCGACGATTGGCGCGCCGCCACGGGCGCTGCGGGACGGTCGCCTGACGGGACGGCGCTGCCGAAGGGGCGCGCCCGGCAAGAAACCGCTTGCGGATGGGCCGGGCGATAGGCTGCCGATGAACAGCCGGCGACAAGCCCGGCGAGAATTCGTCGATAAGCCGACAATAAGCCGGCGATAAGAATCCGGCGGCGGCCGGAAGAGAACGCTCACTCGTCCGACGGATCGCCGCTGCGTTGTTCGGCCGCGACGGCCCGAGGCGCTGCGGCCGCAGTCTCGCGCGAATCCGCCAGCGGCTCGGCCGTCGGGTCGGACGGTTCGTTGCCGTCGTCATCGCCGCGTCCCAGCCATTCGCCGAGCCAGATCAGGTCTTCGGCCAGTTCCTCGCGGGTTTGTTTCAAGGCCACCAACGCGCGGCGCGTGCGCATCCACGTTCCCAGAGCCAACAGAACCGCCGCAACCAAGCCGGCCCCGGCGAGAACCAACAGCCAAACGGTCCGATTCCAACCGAGTCGGCCGTCGAGCAATTCGGCGGCTGCAACGGGAAGCAGGGGCAACGAGGCGGCCGCGATCGTTAGGGCCAGGGCGGCAAGCACGGCCGCGCGGCGAAGCACGGCCGCATCGGCGCGCAGCTCGGCCGCGGCCAAACGCCATCGCAGCCGCACGGCCGAGCGGACTTCGAGGCCCAGATCGGCCCAATGCCGCACCAGCCGTCGCCAGGTGGAAGTGGTCTGTTCGCTCATGGCCGTTCTTTCGTTTTGGTTGGGCCCGACCGAGCACGATCGGCGTTCGCCGAATTTGCCGAAGCGACGGCGGCAGAAGCCTCGGGCGGCTCGCGCCGCGACGAGGGACGAGGTTCGGCCGGTTCTGCATCGCCGGCAGGGGCGGTTTGCTCGTCGGGAAGCGGCGGAGGAGACTGCCCCTGCCCGACGGTTTCGTTCCATAGCGCCGTCCAAACGCCTTGGCGCGGCCATTGTTCGAGTTTGTCGCGCAGCACTCTCACAATCCGGTACTTCCGCACGTCGGCCGCGCTGAACAGCCCCAAGGCGAACGAGGTCCAGAGCCGCGACCAAGAGGCCTGCTGGAACTGTTTACGCAACGTGAGGATCAGCCGCACGCCGTCGGTGGCGTCGCGGAATCGTCGATCAATCAACCGCCGATTCCGGCCGATCTCCAGTCGAAGCTGCCGCAGGGCGTCGTCGTTCATGGCGTTCCTCGATCATCGCCCATGGGCGATCGAACCGATTGTTCTGGGGCCCTCTAATAATCGTGAGAACAGCAAGGCAACGGCAAGATGCCCTCTGCCGGCAGAAACCGGCCTGCCGCCGACGCGGCCGCGCTGCATTGTTCCGAGCATCAAACAAACGCTGCGCTTCGGCCGTTGCCGGCTGTTCGGTTTGATTATAACTTCGGCCGTCGCCGCGTGCCGACGCGCCCGCCCGGTTCGCATTCTTTCCGAAAAATCGGCCGGCCGCCCGCCGGCCTCATTGCATTACTTCTCTGAAGCGCAATAATCTCGGAACGGCCGAGAGCAAGACCGGCAATATCGTTTGAGACGGGATGGCACCGCAGGGCGCCGGGCAGCCCGGTTCGGGCCAGGGCAGAGACATCGCCGCCCGCGGCCGTCGTTCTCAACGAAAGACGCGACCGCCGACGCTCCGAGAATCATGACCACCTTTGAAGTGCTGATGATCGCGTTGGCCCTGGCGATGGATGCGTTTGCCGTGTCGATTGCCGCCGGCCTGACCGTTGACGAAGTGACCCGGCGGCACGTGTTTCGCGTCGGTTTCCACTTCGGACTGTTTCAGTTCATGATGCCCGTGCTGGGGTATTACGCCGGGCTGAGCTTTGCCGAGCAGGTGGCGGCCTTCGATCACTGGCTGGCCTTCGGCCTGCTGACCGGCGTTGGTTTGAAGATGATTTGGGAATCGCGGCGGCGCGACGATCCCGAATCGGCGCGTCAGGATCCCACGCGCGGGCTGACTCTGGTGACGCTGTCGGTGGCCACGAGCATCGACGCAGCCGCAGTCGGCCTGAGCCTGGCGCTGAGCGGATCGGGCATCTGGTTTCCGGCCGTTGTCATCGGTTTGGTGGCCGGCGTGCTCAGTGCCGCGGGCATCTGCTGGGGGCGCCGGCTTGGGGGACGCTTCGAGCAGTGGGCCGAAGCGGCCGGCGGGCTGGTGCTCGTGCTGATCGGTCTGAGGATTCTGGCCGTCCATTATTGGATGAGCTAATCCGAACCGGATCGTCGGGCTTTGGTGCGGTTTTTCGGGGGTGGCGCTTTTCGGTCCGGCACTTCTCCGGCGGGCGCCTGCGCCGTTTTTCCGGCTTGGCGGCCGGTTGTTCCTTCGTTGGTGCGATTTCCCCTAACCCGATCGGGGCAATTTTGCCGCCTTTTGTTGACGAACAAGGTATGATGTGGTATCACGCCATGAGTTGACGGGCGGAGCCGGCGCGCCTCATGGGGTGAACACCCCGGCAAAACAGCGGCGATGTCGGCTTGTGGGCGTCGATCGGTCGGGGAGTGCGGTGGTCGGGAATTGCCGTTGCACGGCGCAGTGGGCCGGCGGCATTGAATCACTCGGGTTTTGCAGCATGGGAGACGTACGATGAGGATTCCTTGGATCGGCGTGGCGGCGTTCATGAGCGTGGCGATGTTTGCGGCGGGCATGGTCGAGGCATGTTGCGGCGTGGGCCGAATTCGCTGCCGTCGCGTGTGCGCGCCCTGCGTGCAACCGTGCCAATACGAGTGCCAGACCGTGATGAAGACCATCTGCGAAGTGGTGTACGAGCAGCAGCAGGTTACCTGCTACCGCACCGTTTGCGAGCCGGTGTACGAGCAGAAGGTGGTCGAGCGCGTTCGCTATGTGCCCGAAACGAAGTACCGCACCGTCGAGTACACGGTGCATCGGCCGGTGTACGAAACGCAAACCCGCACCGAAGCGTACACGGTGTGCCAGCCGGTTTATGAAACCAGCGAGCGCGAAGAGCGCTACACGGTTTGCAAGCCGGTTTGGGAAACGCAAACCAGACAGGTTTGCCGCACGGTGTGCAAGCCGGTCGTCGAAACGCAGATGCGCGAAGTGTGCCGAGTGGAGTGCGTGCCCGAGACCTATACGAAGACGATCCGCGTGTGCAGCGGCCGATGGGAAACCCGGCAGGTTGCTCCTTCGACGTGCGGACCGTGCGCTCCGGCGGCGGCCGCGCAGGTGTGCCGCGTTTGGGTGCCCGAAATCATCGAAAAACAGGTCGAATGCACGCGCTACGTTCGCCGAACGGTCGTGGAGAAGGTTCCGGTGCAGGTGTGCCGGATGGTGGCCGAGCAAGTGGTGGAGAACGTCGAGGTGAAGGTGTGCCGAATGGTGGCCGAACAGCACGTCCGCAAAGTGCCGGTGACGACCTGCCGCTTGGTGCCCGTGCAGAAAGAACGGCAGGTGTGCGTTACCGTGTGCAAGCTGGTCGCAGAGAAGCGAACCTGCCAAGTGGCTTACACCGAGTGCCGGGCCGAACGGTATCAGGAAACGATCAACGTTTGCCGCTACGTCAGCAAGCAGGTGCCCTACACCGTCACTCGCTGCGTGCCGAAAACAGTGACCCGCGAAGTGCCCGTGCAGGTTTGCACGCCCGTGGTCCGTTGCGGCTGCTAGCCGTTCGAGCCGTTGGCTGAACGCGCTGCGTTGCTTCGCGTCGCTCGCGGGGCGCGGCGTCGGGCGTTCGGTTTGCGACGATCGATCGAATTGCCTTGGGCGACGGCCTTTTCATCCGAGGGGGCCGTCGTCGGGCGTTTCTTGCACAGTAGAACACTCCACTTGCGGCCGGATCGTCCGCTGCACGCGAGCTCAGACAGCCTGGGCTCGGTGGTGCAGGCTGAAGACTGGGACAGCCCGGCAGATTGGGTAGGAAGGTGGTCTGGGCAGGGAGGCAGGCAGGAGACTCGGACAGGGATATGATTTGGGCAGGTGGGGGAGCGGGATGGTTTAAGCAGGGAGGCGCGCAGGCGCACGGGCAGGCGGGCGAACTCGAGGAGCCGATCGCACCCTTTCGGGGAACGCCGCGTTGTCCTTGCCGGCACAGCTTCCCGGAATTCTCGCCCGCGGTTTCCCGGAATTCTCGCTGCCGAAGTTTGACGCGGCCGAATTCGAGGCGGAGAATATCGGTTGGCCTGCAAGACGAACCGCGCATCGGCAACTATAGAAGGTTGACATGGGATTACCTCGCCCTTGGGCCGACGGAAAGCGTTGCTTTCCGGTGGCGCAATTCGGGGTGCGGCTGACGTTTCGGCGGCCAACGCCGACCTTTCGCTGGTCGGTTTCTGAGCATCGCTTCAGGGCAGAACGAATTGGTCCGCACGAGAGCCAAGAACGAGACGCTTTGTGCATGGGCCAAGTCGGCCACGCTTGTACGGATCGGCCGGACGCGGACGAGACGCGACTGGGCCGATGTCGGATTTCCGCGGTTTTTTGGTGCGGGTTTTGTGAGAATCTCACAGTAAGGGACCGAGCCATGTTGCGAGTCAGTATGGTGCGAACGGCCGTAGCGTTGGGTGTTTGGATGGTTTGGTCGGTCGTGGCCGCGGCGGCCGATGGCCCATCGGCGGATTCCGCCAAACCGGCGGCCGAACAGCCGAAGGCGGCCGAAGCCGGATCGGCGGAGATCGATCGGCTGATTGCCGAACTCGACGCCGATCAGTTCGATGTTCGGCAACGGGCTGCGAAGCGGTTGGCCGAGATCGGTCGCGAGGCGATCGAGGCCCTGGCCAAAGCCGCCGCCGGCGACAGCCTTGAGGTGACGACCCGGGCGGTTGACGTTCTCAAGAGACTCTATCAGTCGGAAGACGAGGCCACGCAAAAGGCGGCCGAGGCCGCCCTGGAAAAGCTTTCACAAGGCAATCACGCCCCTTCGGCCTGGCGGGCCAAGTCGGTGTTGAAGGTGAAGCCCAGCGGCGAGCCGAAGCCCGATGAAAACGTGCAACCGGGGCGGATCATCATCGGCGGCAACATCGTGCCGGGCATTCAGATCGCGCAGGGGGCTCGAGGGAAAAGCATCTCGATCAGCAAACGCGATGGGGTGAAGGAGGTCAAGGTTCAAGAGGACGACAACCGCTACCATATCACCGTCGATGACAAGAAGGGGATCAAGGTCGAGATCACCAAAAAGAACAAGGAAGGAAAGGAAGAGACGCAGACGATCGAGGCGAAAGACGCCGAGGAGTTGAAGAAGAAGAACGAAGAGGCCTACAAGCTGTACAAAGAGTACGGCGAGCAGGAAGCCGGCGGGGTGATTCAGGTGCAGATCGGCGGCGGGGCCGTTCCTGTACCCGTGCCGAACATCGCTCCGGCCGTAGTGCGTCGATCGCAGATCGAAGTGGTGCCGCGGTTGATTAGGAGCATGTCGCAGTCGATTTCGCGAATTGCCGATGAGGAATCGATCAAGTCGGCGCCGCAAGAGAGCGTGGACGAGCTGAAGAAATCGCTCGACGAACTCAAGGGCCAAATCGCCGAGATTGAGAAGTTGATCAAGGCTCGCGACGAGAAGGGCGCCAAGTCGGATCCGGCAGCAAAACCGGCGGAGAAGCCCGCCTCATCGACCAAGCCCACCGCCGAAAAGCCCGAGGCGGAATCGAAACCAGCGGCCGAGGCCAAGCCCGCCGCGGCGCAGGCGCTGCCGGCCCCCGAAGCGGCGAAGCTCGTCGTGCCCGCCGCGGAAATCGAAGTGCAGGTGCTGCCGGTCCCGTGAGCGGGCGGCGCATTCCCCAAGAGGGCCTATTTCAAAGGGCGGTGTCATCCAGCCATCAGGGCCGCCCGTGGGCGCTCCGGCCCGCTGCGGCGCGGCCGCCTTGTGTTCTGCGCCGCGCTAGCGGAGCGTGACCAACGTGAACACGGCTTCGAGATCGGGCTGCGCTATGTTGCGCGTGCGAATTTCGATCGGATGTCCGTCTTGAAAGGCGATCACCGTCGGCGCGACATCCACGCGCCAGCGGGTCGTTGTCAGCGGCGCGGCGTCGATATCGATCAGTACGGCCGTCACTCGATCGGCATACTGCCCGGCCAACCGCTCCATGATCGGCAGCAACGCCGTGCTTTCGGCCACGGCCGGCGAATAGAAGCACGCAACCACCGGCTCGGCCGATTGCGCCAACAAGGCGGCAAACTCCTCGTCGGCTGGGCGCTTGCAACGGGCCTCGGCGGGCGGCGTGCGGGCCGCTTCGACCGATCGCTCGGCCGGCGACTGCGGCGCCGCCGGGGCAGGTTCCTTCGGCGGCTGAGGCGCCGGCCTGCCGCAACCAACCATCCCTCCGGCCAACAGGCAAACGATCAACCATCGTCGCATAGATTCCCCCGCAATCACTGGTCGCAATTCGATGTTGATAGAGTGTTTCGCCGCCATTCGCTTTACGGGATGACGCGCCGGCTGTTGCGATCGAGCGCGCTATGCCCATCTGCGAACCAAGTTTCGGCCGTTGGCCGATCCGCGCATCGACGGCACGCACAACGCCGCTGGCTCAGTTCCGATCGGTGGAGACGCCGCGGCCATTGATCGGCTGCACGGAACACCCGCAAGAACCGGATCAGCAGCAAGATAAGAGCCGTGCGACAAGCGGAAACCATCGGGGCCGTCGGTCCGACCAAGCCGTCGTCGGCGCGGCGCGCAACCCCAGCGCTACTCTAATCACGCCGATAAACGCCGTCAATCAATCGGCGCAGCTTCGCGGCTTTGCCCGTGGAGCGGCAACGGCCGAACGCCGCCTCCGGGGCCGTTTTCCCAGTGAATGCCCCCGAGTGCGGGCCGGAGAACTTCTCCCCGGGGATGGGGCGGTGCGATGGCCCAGGACTGGCGGTTAGGCTTCCAGCATGCCGTCGAGTCCGGCGATCTTGAACACCCGTTTTACCAGCGGATCGACGTTAACGACGCGGAAGCCGGCGGGGCCGGCCCGGCGGCTGGCGAGAACGCAGAACCGCAGGAAGGCGGAAGAAACGAACTCGACTCCACCAAGATCGTACACGATCGGGCGATCGCCGGCGGACTCGAGCGCGGCAAGCACCTCGGCCTCCATGTCGCCGCACTTGGCGGTGTCCATGCAGCCGGTGAAGCGGATGCACAGCGGTTCTTGAAGTTGATTCGGCTCGTTCATGATGGTTGCCAAAGATGGAAAGTGGAATGGGTCGTCGGCGGGGGCGACCGCTTTGTTCGGCGGCGGCGCGTCAACTGTTTCGGTTGAACGCGGCGTCGAGGTCGGCGGCCTCGATCGATTCGTCGAAGAACAATTGAGGGTCGCAGCGCAGCAGCCGTTGGTTGTCGCGCCGCCGCGCGATCCGTTGGATGTTCAGCAGGTGGTAGGCCGTGATGTTGTCGGTGGTGATGTTCCGTCCGCCGGTGCCGCAGCCCAGGGTGAACGAGGGGTGAAGCGTGTTGTAGATGCCGCCCACCGCCCCTTGCGACGAAGGGGTGTTGACCAAGATTCGTCCGGCGTTCATCAGCATGGCGAACTGTTTGATGCGCAGATCGTCGTTCGAATAGATGACGGCCGTGTGCCCGGTGCCGCCGTAGTAGTTCAGGTCGAGGCAAAGGTTGACGGCCTTCTGGAAGTCGTCGGCCACATACCAGGCGAGGATCGGGGCGAGGATTTCGCCCGAGAGCGGCCACTGGGGGCCGACGCCGGACAATGGAGCGATCAGCAGTTCCACGTCGGTCGGGGCCTCGATCCCGGCCATCATGGCGATTTTGCGCGCCGATTGGCCGACCACGGCCGGCGACATGACGCCTTTGACGGCATCGTAAGCGATCGTTGTCACGCGGGCCACTTCGGCCTCGGAAAGGAAATAGGCGTTGCGTTTGCGGAACTCGGCCGCGGTTCGCTCGGCCAGCGACTCCTCGACGACGATCGCCTGCTCGCTGGCGCAAACAGTGCCGTTGTCGAAAAGCTTCGACGTTCTGATCTGTTCGACGGCGAAGGGCACGTCGGCGCTCGATTCGATGTACACCGGCACGTTGCCCGCGCCGACGCCGATGGCCGGCGTGCCCGAACTGTATGCGGCTTGGACCAAACCGCTGCCGCCGGTGGCCAGAATCAGCGCCAAACGCTTGTCCGACATCATTGCCGAAGTCCACTGATGGCTCGGCTCGCTGATCCATTGGACGCAGTGCTCGGGCGCGTCGGCTTCGATCGCCGCCCGGTAGCAGATTTCGGCCGCGGCCGCGCTGCACCGCTTCGCTCGCGGCGAAGGGCTGAGAATGATCGGATTGCGGGTCTTCAAGGCGATAAGCGTTTTGAAGATCACCGTCGAGGTCGGGTTCGTCACCGGAATAATCCCGAAAATCGGTCCCATCGGTTGGGCGATTTCGACGATGCCGGTTGTGCGGTCTTCGCCGATGATTCCCACGGTTTTCAGGTCTTTGATGTCTTCGTAAACGAATTGCGCGGCCACGACGTTCTTGACGACCTTGTCTTGCCATCGGCCCAGCCCGGTTTCTTCCGCGGCAAGTTTCGCCAATTCCACGCGATGATTCAGCGCGGCCTCGTAAACGGCGCGCACAACGCGATCGGTCTGTTTCTGCGTGAATTGGGTGAAGACGGCGGCCGCCGCGCTGGCGCGGTTGAGGAACTCTTCAACCCCGGCGGCGAGAGAGTCGATAACTTGCTCCACGGCATTGCTCCTCTTGGCTGATGTCGGTGTGCAAATATAGCTTATGATTTAGTGGCGGATTCGGCTGTCTTGCAGAGGGTGATCCGCTCGTCCCGAGTGGTTGGCGTGGAGTGCGGCCGCGAATGACCATCCGCGATAAGCTCTTGCTGGCGATTGGGGCGCCGCTGCTGGCCGCCTACGGGGCGATGCTCGTCGGCGAGTTTGCGCTCAACCGGCGTTCGTCGCTGGCCGACGCCAAGCTCTACCTGACCGAGCTGGTCGCCCATCGAGCGGCGGAGTTCGAGCGGCAGGCGGCCGCGGCGGACGAAGTCGTCAGCACGCTGGCGATCGAGGCGGCGGCTTGGCCCGACTTCACTCTCCCGCGCGTGCAGGCGGCCTTGGAACGGCAGCTTGCGGCAAACGACTACATCTTTGGGATGTGCGCCGCGTTCGAACCGGCGGGCGGGGCGCCGTCGGCCGTGTATTACTGCCGCGATGGGACGGGCGGTTTGCGCAGGGTCGATCTGGCCGAAGTTCAGCCCAACTTCCGCGAAGCAGACTGGTACCGGCCGGCGCGGAGCAAGCCGGAGGCCTTTTGGACCGAGCCGTATTTCGACGCCGGAGTGGGCGAGCGGATCATGTGCACCTTCACGGCGCCGGTCGTCCAGGGCGGCGCGTTCCGCGGCGTGTTGACGGCCGACCTGCTTACCGACGACCTGATCGACGTTCTCGAGCACCTGGCCGTTGGCGAAGGCTATTGCCTGTTGATCAGTCCCAGCGGCACGATCATTTCGCATCCCGACCGGTCGTTGGTGATGAACGAAACGATCTTCAGCCTCGCGGAGAAGCGGAACGCGCCCGACTTGCACGACGTCGGACGGCAGATGATCGCCGGCCAGTCGGGCGCGCAGCCGGTGCGCATAAGCGGCCACGGGCCAGTGCATTGGATCGTGTACGCCCCGGTTCGCGCCACCGGCTGGTCGCTGGCGGCCGTGGTTGCCGAAAGCGAGGTGACGGCATCGATTCACGCTCGGCTGGCGCGATTGACCCTGTTGCCGGGAGCGGCCTTGGCCATCATTTTGTTGACGGTTTGGATTGCCTCGGCGCGGATCACCCGTCCGATCGGTCAGTTGGCCGTCGCCGCCGACGCGCTGGCCAAGGGCGATCTGGAGACGCGCGTGCCCCAAACCGCCGGCGACGACGAGATCGCCCGACTCGGGCGGCGCTTCAACGCGATGGCGGCGGAACTGAAGTGCCATATCGACGACCGGCTCCGCCAGGAGGCGTCGCGAAAGCGGCTCGAAGGCGAACTGGCGGCCGCCCGCGAGATTCAAACGTCGCTTCTGCCGCCGCTGCCGCCGGCGGAAGAGCAGCGCGGCTACGCTCTGCACGCGCTGAATCTGCCGGCGAAGTCGGTGGCCGGCGATTTCTTCGACTTCTTCATGATCGACGCCGATCGGCTGGCCTTGGTCATGGCCGACGTTTCCGGCAAAGGACTGCCGGCGGCGTTGTACATGGCAGTGGCCCGCACCACGCTCCGCGATTGCGCCGCGGCCGAGCTGAGTCCGAAGGCGGTGATGGAAACGTTCAACCGCCGACTGAGCGAAGAAGACACGCGCGGCATGTTCGTCACGTTGTTCTTGGCCTACTACCATCGGGCGACCGGCGAACTGACGTATTGCAATGCGGGCCATAACCCGCCCTACTTGGTGCGCAACGACGCACCCGGCGACGGCGGCCGAATCGAATCGCTCGGCCCGACCGGCCCATTGGCAGCTGTCTTTCCCGATGCGACCTACGGCGAGGATCGTCGCACGTTGGCGGAAGGCGATTTGCTTTTCCTCTATACCGACGGAATCACCGAGGCCGGCGCCGGCCGTAAGGAGCTGTTCGGTGAGCAACGGCTGGAGAGCTTGCTGCTGGGTCTGGCGGCCGAGCCGGTCGCCGAGGTCTGCCGATCGGTGCTTCAGGCCGTCGGCGAGTTTGCCGAAGACGGATTCGACGACGATGTTACGATGCTCGCCCTCCGCCGCCGGACCGACTGATTCCGCCGGAAGCGGCGGCAAGCGCCAATGGGCGGAAGCATTGCCCGACGTTCGCTGCTTCTCGGCGGCATCCGATCTGTCCGGCGGTGTTCACACTATTCTCACAGCGTTTGGCATCTTCCAGCGGCGCTTGCTCCTTTCAGGCAGCATTCGCTCTCTTCGGGCGACGTTCCCTTGGGCTGACGGCGTTCCACCCTGGCCGCCGAAGATGCGATGCGGGGATTGTATTCGTCCCGCTGGTGGCCATGACCCCCCGGGCGATTCCGACTCCCTTCCGACGGGCGAGCCGGCAGGCGATAATGACCCGGTGGGAACGTGAACGCTTTTGCCGAAGCCGCGGCAGCCGATGCCGAGAACCGGGCTGCTCGGCCGTGTTCCCGCAACGATCTCGGCTCGGGCTGCAACGATGAGCAATCACGCTAGTGCGCAATCGTCTTCCTCGCTGCCGCGCGCCATCGTGTTGGGAGCGACCAATCGGCTCGATGTCTCGCGGCGGGCCGAGGAGTTTCAGGCCACGATCGAACGACATTGTCGAATCGTGGCCACCGATTTTTCGGGCCGAGCCGATCTGAGCAGCGTCGAGGCCGATCTGGCGATCGTGCTCGGCGGCGACGGCTCGATCATGCGGGCCGCCCGACAGATGGGCGA
Source organism: Thermoguttaceae bacterium (assembly GCA_029975295.1). Taxonomy (GTDB): domain Bacteria; phylum Planctomycetota; class Planctomycetia; order Pirellulales; family Thermoguttaceae; genus JARKPK01. The sequence goes on from JARKPK010000051.1 coordinate 36,935, forward strand.
TCACCAGCTTCCGGTTGTGGCTGTCAATTTAGGGAAGTTGGGGTTTTTGGCGGATGTTTCGGCCGACGAGCTGGAGAATGTCCTTCGCGAGTATTGTGCGGGCCGTTTGGTGGTTCTCAATCATCTGATGTACGGTTGCTCGCTGGTTCGACACGGCGAGCGCCTGTGGCACCAGTTGGGGCTGAACGACGTGGTTGTTCACGCCGGCACGCCGTTTACGATTCTCAACGTCGATCTGTTTGTCGACGGAGAGCTTGCCACAACATACACTTGCGACGGCGTAATCATCAGCACGCCGGTCGGTTCGACGGCCTATTGCCTTTCGGCGGGCGGGCCGATTTTGTGCAAAACGCTGCGGGCGTTCGTGATCTTGCCGATCAGCCCTCATACGCTCACCAACCGGCCCGTGGTCGATTCGGCCGAGCGGGTGTACGAACTGGTGGTCGAGCGGCCCAACGCGGGGACCAGCGTGGTGGTGGACGGGCGCGTGTTGGGCACGCTTTTGCCGGGCGATCGGGTTCGCGTCGAGCAGGCGGCGGTCACTTTCAAGCTTGTCGCTGCGCCCGGACATAGCTATTATCGCACGCTCCGCGACAAACTGGGTTGGGGCGGGCGGCTTCGCCCGACCAACGGCCCGGCCGGGTGAGGCTTGCCCGGCACTGTGCGAGCGTGTGGCGCCGCGCACGGTGTGGTCGGCCATACGCCCAGTCGCGGCGGAACGATCCGGTCGCGGCCCGCGTCGAAGCCCCGAGGCCGGACCGAGAGCCCCCTTCGAACGCCCGAAAGGAGTCGGCCGTGGCAGGACTTAATGAAATCCTTGGAAACGGAACGCGGCATGGTCGCCTTGTGCGTGCGATCGGCCGAGCTGCTTCGCTTGCGGCCGCCTTGCCGGTGGCGTGGGCCTTCTTCGGGTGGGGCGCGGGGATGGCCGGCGGGTTGCTTTGCTTGGCGACGTGCGGCCGGGCCTGGGCGGACGAAGGCCAAGAGCCGTCGAAGTACGAGCTGCGTTATCGCTTCGTTCCCGGCGAGACGATCCGTTGGAACGTCGTTCACCGCAATCAGGTGAAGACGACCGTGGCCGGGGCGACCAAAACGGTGGAAACCGCCAGTCGCTCGGTCAAGGTGTGGCGGGTGCAGCGGCTGGAGGCCGACGGATCGGCGGTGTTCGAGCAGGCAGTGGAAGACATCGACATGCGCCATCACCTGAGCGGCTGCGACGAAGTGCGCTACAACAGCCGGACCGACAAGGAGCCGCCGCCGGGGTTCGACGATGTCTCGTCGGCCGTCGGCGTGCCGCTGGCAACGTTGACGATCGATCCGTGCGGCCGGGTGGTGAAACGCGAGCAGAAGACGGTGAAGGCCCAGGCCCCGGCGCAGGGCGACATCACCATGCCGTTGCCCGAGCAGCCTGTTGCCGTGGGAGAAACCTGGAATAAGCCCAGCGAGGTGACCGTGACGGCCAAGGACGGCCGCTTGATCCGCGTGAAGATGGAGCAGCGGTTCACGCTGGAAGAAGTGAAGACCGGCGTGGCGCGGATCCGCATGAGAACGCTGGTTCTCACGCCGATTCGCGATCCGGCCGTCGAGGCGCAAGTGGTGCAATTCGCCGCCGACGGCGAGATTCGGTTCGACATCGAGGCCGGCCGCATCCGCAGCCAACGCACCGAGGTGGATCGGCATGTGGTCGGCTTCCGCGGAGAAACCAGCAGCATCCGATACGTAACGTGCTTTGAGGAAGAGCTGCAAAGCCAATCCGCGCGCTCGACGGCTGCCACGGCAGGCGCGGCCGAGCGGCCGTCGTCGGTTGCCGACCGGCCGACGGAATTGCCGGCGCGAGTCGCCGAGGCGGGCCGGCAGGCCGTCCGCTGACCGCGCTCGTCGAGGCGGCGAATCTCCGAAAACGGTTCCTTGATCTTCGGAAAGGCAACACGGCCGCGCGGTCGCATTCGGCGCACCGGCGACCGCTCTTCGTCCGTCGGTTCCGTGGCCTTGTTGTTCCCAGCAGCCGCACTTTGCATCATGCCGCCCGAGCAGTCCCACGATTCAACGTCCTTGTCGCCGGCCGCTGATTCGGCTTCGTCGGCGCCGACGGCCGCAGCGGAACCGTTGCCGCGGCGCGAGGGTTCGCTTGCCCGGCGGCTGGCCGAGCTTGCAGCAATCTTTTTCCGCATCGGCGCCACCAGTTTCGGCGGGCCGGCCGTCTATATCGCTATCATGGAGGAAGAGACGGTTCGGCGACGCGCATGGATTTCGCATCAGCGATTTGCCGATTTGGTGGGCGTGACGAATCTGATCCCCGGTCCGAACGCCACCGAAGTGGCCCTGCACATCGGTTACCAACGGGCGGGCTTGTTGGGCATGTTGGTTGTGGCCGCGGCCTACATTACTCCCTCGGCGGTGATTTCCGGCCTGCTGGCCTGGGGCTACGTGCGCTACGGCGCTTTGCCGGCTGTGGCCCCGCTGCTCGAAGGCATGAAGCCGGCGGTGATTGCCATTTTGGCCGGGGCGTTGCTGCGGCTGTTGCCCTCGGTGCTGTGTGGGCCGCAACAATGGTTGATTGCGGCCGGGGTGGTCGGGGCGGCGCTGGCCGGGTTTGCCGAGGTTCCGACGTTCTTTGCCGCGGCCGTGTTGGGCGCGCTGTTGATCTATGCAACCCGTGGCACGACCCGGCACGACGGCGGCGGCGAGAATGATGATCGTTCGTCGTCGGGCGGTGCGGCCGGGCTGTCCGGCAGTGCCGCGATCACGCTGAGTTCAGCGGCCTTGATGCGCGCAGGCGGGCAGCCTGCGGACCCTCAGGCGATTGAAGCGGCGACCGGCGGGGCGGCCACCGTCACTGGTTCGACTGCGGCGGCGGCAACAGCCGGTGCAGCGACGGCCGGTGCGGCAACGACTATGGCCGTTGCGGCGCCGTTGGCGTCGGGCATTGGGGCGGTTACGGCGGCTCAGGTGTGGTGGTTCTTTCTGAAGATCGGCGCGGTGCTCTACGGCAGCGGGTATGTGATTGCCGCCTACATCCAGGGCGAATTGACCGCGCCGCCTTGGAATCTTTCGACGCAGCAAGTGCTCGACGCCTTGGCGGCCGGACAGATCACGCCCGGTCCATTCGTCTCGACCGCCGGTTTCGTCGGCTATCTGCTGTGCGGCTGGCCGGGCGTGCTGGCCGCCACGGTGGCGATCAACACGCCGGCGCTGATCCTCGTGGCGCTGAGCCATCGGTGGATCGAGCGCTGCCGCCGCTGGCGCTGGACGGCCGGGGCGCTCGATTCCGTCAACGCGGCCGCGCTGGGTTTGATGGCGGCCGTATGCTTGCAGTTGGGCGCGGCCGCCTTGGGCGGCGCGGCGCCGGCGGTGATCTTTGGGATTGCCTTAGCGCTTTCGTTGCGCTGGCGCGTCGGACCGGTTTGGTTGGTGGCCGGCGGCGCTGCCGCGGGGCTGCTTCTGTTTCGATAATCCCTGCGGCGCGCATGCGCGCTGCGGCGCTCCCTTCTCGGCAGCGCTTGCCGCGATGCTCTGCGGTGCGATAATCGTAGAGACCATCATGGGCGGCGGCCTTTGCAGCGCAGTCGCGGCGCGGGGGCCTGATCGGCACAGGGAGGGCAACGGCATGGCCTCGACAGATTCCGGCTTGCACGGTGAGCGGGGTGGTTCTCAGTTGCCGGGCAACGGCGCGGCCGACGACGATCTCGCGCTCGATCGGCGGCAGTTGGTGCGCGCCGCTCAACTGGCCGCGATCGAACGACTGGCCGCCAGCTTGGCCCACGACTTGCGCAATCCGCTGGCTGTGGTGCGCAACACCGTTTATGTGATCAAGCGAAAGCTGGCCAAGGGCGAAACAACCCAGGCGCTGGAATACCTCGATTTGATCGATCGCGAGCTTTCGACGACCGACCGCATGATCCGCGAGTTGGTTGCCATGACCCGTGGCGAAGCGCCGCGGCGGCAACCGGTTGAGTTGGACGAATTGCTCGCCGCGGCCCGCGATCGCCTGCCCGCGGGGCTGCGCATCCAGTGGACCCGCGAGGGCCCCGGGCTGACTTTGCATTTGGATCGCGATCAATTTGTGCAGGTGTTCGGCAACCTGTTTCTCAACGCGGCGCAGGCGATGGGCGGAGAAGGGGGGACGATCAGCGTGCGTTCCCGCGCCGGCGACGAGGCCGACGAGATTCGTGTGATCGACACCGGTCCCGGCATCGCGCCTGAGCTGGCCGAGCAGGTGTTCGAGCCGTTGTTCACGAGCCGAAAGTCGGGCGCAGGGTTGGGTTTGACGATCTGCCGCCAGATCGTCGAGCGGCACGGCGGCACGATCAGCGTGGAACCCAACGCGCCGGGGGCGGTGTTGTGCATTCGTCTGCCGCGCGCGCCGTTCGAGTGATTGCGCGAGCAACGCAGCGGGCCGCTCGCCGGTCTTATGCGACACGCGCCTGCGCGAAGGCTGCCCGCAACATCTGCCCAGCGGTCGAACGGGCTGCTTCAGCGGGCATCCGCTTCGGTGTGCGGGCGAGCCAGGTAGGTTTGCCGGATGGCCGCCAGGGCGCGGAGCACCTGTTTCGGCTGGCCGTGGGCGTCGAACAGGCCCGTGCCGGGGAAGTCGTGGGGCTCCGCTTCGGTGAGCGTGTTCCAGAACACTCCCTGCACGTAGGGCTTTGCCAAGATCATCGAGACGTAGCGGGCGACGAACGACCATTGGGCCTTGGGCGACCAACTGCCGTCGAGCAGCGACGCATTTCGCACGGCCAGAGAGTCGGGGCCGGTTCCGCCGGGCACGCCGAGCGAAATCCACAGCGGCAGTTGAAAGCCGCTCCACAGATCGAGGTGGCGGCTGAACTCGAACAGCGTGCGCGCCTGCGTGCCGCCCGGGTGAAAGCCGATGTTCAGCTCCCACATCAGCCCGCCGAGCTTCAGCTCGGCCTGCACCATCGCATCGACGTAGTGCAGCGGCGGCACATCCATCGGTCGCCGCGCAAGGTATTCGCCCCAGGGTTGATCGAAGCTGACCAGCACCGGCGTTTGCGGATCGAGCGAGGCGACCAGTTCGACCAAATGCGCGGTCAACCGCAGCTTGTCTTCTTCGGAGAGGCCGAGCACGTTGCCGGTGTTCACCCTTCCGGCCACAACCCACGCGCCGACGCGCCCGCGATAGCGTTCCACCGCCGAGCGAACGTAGGTCGAGGCGAACCCGGCGATTCCCTCCAGGTCGCCCTCCCAAAGGCAAAGCCAGTCGGGCAGTCCTTGCGGATCGAAGAGCAGCAACGGGCCGGCGCAGATCTTCGCGCCTTGCTCGGCGCACCACTGAATCTGCCGATCGGCCGGCGACCAATCGGGCGTGCCCTCGACATCTTCGATTTGGCGCCAGCGGATGGGCACTTGAAAGGCGGAGAAGGCCGAGGTCAACAGCGGCGCTGCGGCCGGATCGATCGGGCGCAGGCCGACATCGCAGCCCAGCCAGCCGGACATCCGCGTTCCGGTCCGGCGCCCCGAGTAGGCGGCCGCCTCGACGTAGGCCGCTGCCAGCGCATCGCCGGCGTCGAGGGCCGAGGCAATCGCGGCTTCGGCCCATTGGGCGGAAACCGGCGGGTCGCTCCGGCGTACGGCGGCGCGCGCAAGCTGCTTGACGGCTTGTTCGGCCTGGCTAACGACGGCGGCCGGCGGCGCCAATCCGATGGCTTGCCAGTCGGACAACTGATTGCGCAACTGGCACACCGTGCCGCGGGCCAATTCGAGCGGCAAGAGATAGGGCTCGGGCGTTTCCATCAAACTGCCGGTGACCAGTGTCACCCAGCCTCGGCCCGGCGCCGGCCAGGGCAGATGCAGCCTGCCCGATTCCGCCGCCCCGCGCGACAGGATCAGATGCCCGTTTTCCACGCTCCAACGGACGGGCCAGCAGCCGCGGTCGATGCCCGAAAGCAGCGCCTGCTGCGCGATCTCTTCGGTTAGGCGGTCGGGCGGCTCGACTTGGAAGCGGTAGGTTCCCATCGTGTGCGGCGGACAATGACCGGCGAATGCCCCCGAGTTCACCCACGACCGACAGTGCGGCACGCGGCAACGCTCCGATTCAGTCTATCGGCCGCACGCGCGACGGACAAGCGCGCTAAGGCGAGCCTGTTGCGTGAAAACCGGCCGCACAGGCTTGCGAATTGGACCTGAGTCGGGCCGATTGGGCTGCCGGTGGAATTGGGCCGTTGTTGCGTGCGTCGTCGCTGTCGTCGGCTCGGCGGACGGGAATGCGCAACCGGCCGGCCTACGGATTCCATTGTTCGATCAAACGCTCGATCTTGGCCCAATCGAACTTCTCGGGGATCGGCTCGTCGGCGTTTTCCTTCAGCTCGTCGATCGTCGGCGTTTTGACAACGATCCCCTGCGGCGGAATGTCGATTTTCGCCACCCAGGCGATGCCGTTGAGCACGCACTTGCGGAAGTTCGGCTCGGCCCAGTTGTAGTGCCAATGCCCGCCGGTAAAGCCGAACCCGCGGCCGCCGTCGGGCCGCTCGGCCACCCAAGCCAGGTGCTCGGGCATGCCCACCCGAGCGCGAACGGTGGGGTTGTTGCTGTGCGGGCCGTCGGGCCGTTGGCGGGTTGCATCGGGCGGCACGGCCGTGAGGATCGGTGTCACGCCTTTCATCTCGTCGCGGAATCGCATGTGATAATACCATTCGTCGTCGATGGCGAACGGCTTCAGCCCGTTGGCCGCCGGATGCTTGGGAAACTCGCGGAACTCGGCCTTCCAGTGCGGGTTGACCGACCAGTTCGTTTCGAAATAGCCGCCGATCCAATCGAGCATTTGCGGCCCGGCGCGTTCTTTAGGAACCTCGACCGCATAGTGCAAACACGCTAGCCCGACGCCTTGCTTGACCAGCTTGTCCACCACGTCGAGCCCTTGCAGGATGGGGTTGCCGCCGCCGCCATCGGCGAAGACGACGATCGCCGCCGCACCGTCGAACACCGAAGGGTCCTTCGGCCAGCCGTCTTGCACCACTACGGTTTCCGTGCCCGGCACGGCCTGGGCGATCCATTTGGCCAGCAAGCGGCAGCCGGGGTAGTGATCGTGCGAAAAGAACCCGTGGCTCTTTCTTCCGGCTACGAAGACGATCTTCTTCGCGCCTGCCGCTTTCGCGCCGCCGGCCGGGGCGGCGATCGGCTGCAACGGGGCGGCCTCGGGCATGGCTGCCGCGGAGAGTTCGCCGGCTTGCGGCGCCGCCCGCTGCGACGATTGGCCCGCCGGAAGCACCTTCAGGCGGATGTTGCGGAACTCGACCTTCATCGGCGGACCGGCGTGCAGTTGCAAGGCGATCAACCCGTCGGCGCGGCGCTGCTGCGCGTCTTCGTCCACCACTTCGACCATCAACTGGCCGTTAATCGCCTGGGTGAATTTGAATCCGCGGGCGACAATGTGGTATTCGTTCCAACCTTTCAAATCGATCTTTTTGAGCAGTTCGTCAGCGTCGCCGATCTTGCCGACGACCTTCGGCTTGTGATCTTCGCCGATGACGGTTTTTTCGCCGCGAAGGGCCAAGATGCCGCGGTAGCGTTCGCCGTAGCAGATGCCCATGTATTTGCCGCTGCCTTCGATGTCGGCCTGGTAGCCGCCGATGACCCACTTGCCCCACTTCTCGGGTTCTTCCCAACTGCGATATTGCACGCCCGAGTTGTGATTGTGCAGGCGGAATTCGAGCTTCAGTTCAAAATCGGCGGGTTTACCGCCGCGCCAGATGAGGAAGGTGTTCTGCTTGGTGGGGGTTTCGGCCGTCGTTTCGCCGACGATGACGCCTTCATGCACGCGCCAGAACTTCGGGTCGCCGTCCCAGCCGTCGAGCGATTTGCCGTCGAACAGCGAAACGAAACCGTCGGCATCGGCCACAGAGACGACCGCGCTGTCCGAGCAGGCGCACGGTTTGGGCGATTCCTCGGCGCTGGTGCTGCGGGCCGCACGCAACGCCGCGATGATCGCTTCGGCCGCTCGACCGGCCACCAGCTTGTTGCCCTCGGCGTTCAGATGCACTCCATCGGTGGTGAGGATGCCGCGGTCTTTGTTTTCGGGATTCTTCTGTTTCAAGTAGTCGCGGAAGGCGGCGTGCAGATCGCACAGGGTCACCTTCTTATCGGCGGCCACCTTGCGGCTGATCTCGGCATACTCGCCGAGCATCTCGTCCAGCTTGTTTTCGCCGGCGGCCTTCTCGCCGATCACGCTGGGCGTGGCCAGCACGACAACCGCCCCGGCCGCCTGAATGCGGTCGATCAGGTCGCGCAGGCCGGCCTCGTATTTGTCCTTTGGGGTGCCCCGGCCGCGTTCGCTGTGCCATACGTCGTTGATGCCGATGTAAATGAACACCACGGTGGGCTTATGGGCCAACACGTCGCGATCGAGCCGGGCCTGCAAGTCGGGCACCTTGTGCCCGCTGATGCCCGCCTTGACCAGCTTCACGCCGGGGACGTTCTTCTCGACCGCGCGCTCGATGAGCGATATGTAGCCGTTCGGGCCGGCGCCCGCCTGCGTGATCGAGTCGCCCAGAAACGCCACCACATCGCCGGCCCGCAGCGGACCGTTCGCCGTAATCACCTCGTCGAGCGGACCGGCCGAAGCCTGGACCGCGACTCCCATCAGCAGCGCAACCGCGCCGCACCAATAAGAAAACCTTCGACCCATCATTTCGCGAGCGTTCATCTGATTACTCCTGTCAGGCGTCGTCACGGCAAGTCCGTCAATAGGCGGGTACTTGGAACAAGTGATTCGTTCGACACGATCACCGGTGGTCTTTCGCGGGAGGCGTTGCGTCCTTGGGGCCGGCTGCCGCCGGTTTGGCTGGGGCGCATCGGCTGGGATGCGGCACGAACGCTCGTCCATTCTTTCGCCGGTGTGTCGTCTTTGGTTGGGCGGGAGCGAACGAGAGGGCCGTCCGCCCCCTCGCAATGCACGCCCTCAGTGTAGCAAGGAACGGCGCGCGGTGCAAAACGGCCGTTGCGGGAATCCCGCAGGGGCGCGGCGAGCCGCGCTAGTCCGGGCGATCGGACGGGGGCCGTGGCCCGGCCGGCTCCAGCAGATCGGCCCAACGGCGGCGCAGCGCGCCGATTTGCTCAGCCTGCTCGTCGCTGTAGTGGCCTTGGCGATGGGCATAGACGTCCATCCAGGTGATCAGCCGCTCCCAATCGCTGTCGGTCAACGTCGCCTCGTAATGGCGGCCTTCGGCGATCAGGGCCAGCAGCTTGCTTTGCCGGGCTGCGCAATCGCCCACCGCCGAATAATCCCGTTCGAAGGCCAGCTTGTGCAAGTTCTTGTCGGCGTAGTTCAGCAGCGCGTCGTACGATGCCCGCGGCGAAAGATCGAGGGCGGCGGCCCCGGGCTGATCGCTTTCCGCGCGATGGCAGCGCACGCAATGCGCATCGAGCACCGGCTGCACCAGCCGCCGATAATCCAGCGGCCACGAACCCTCCGGCCCGACCGTAATCCGCGACGGCTCGGCCGCGGCGGCCTGCACGGGCACGCCCGGCGGCGGGGCCGAGTCGCGGTCTTCGTGGCACCCAATGCAGCCGAGCGTTTGCCCCGGTTGCACGTAGGTGATCGACCTCATCGTCCGCACCGCCATCCCCCGACGATCGAGCGCCTGAAAGAACACCGGCACCCCGGAAGGAACGGTGAAATGGGCCGACCCGTCGGGCGCCACCGGCACGGTTCCCAGAACGAACTTGCCCGGGTCTTCGGCCGAGACGCCCAGATTCGGCCGGTTCATGTGGGGTTGCACCTTCGGCGGCACGGCCACGATCCGCAGCCGTTCCACTGTCCCCCGCGGCAGCGGCTCCATCCCACGGTAAACATCTTGAAGGAGAAAGCGGCCTTGTTGCAGGCCATCCCAATCGGCTGTGTCGGCCACCACCGGAGGACAGGGGCGGGCGGCCAGCGGAATGGGATACATGCTGGAAATGGCCGGGTCGCGATAGAGCAGCTCGAGATTGCCGAAGGCGTCGAGCAGGTACACGCCCATCGAATCCGGCGGGTTCTGCCGCGGATCATCGACAAAGCGATGCGGCGGCAGCGGCTTGTCCGACCAAGAAACCAGGAAGAACTCTTCGCTCAGCGGCCAAGGATTGGCGTAGTAGTGCTTCGGCCATCCCTCTGTTTCCGGGAAGGGCGCCTCGGGCGTCAGCCGCGTGATCGGTGTTTCGAACTCGGAGCCGCGATTGCGATCGAGCAACACGATCGATCCGCCTTCGTTCGAGTGGTGCGCGGCGGCCGTAAACACGATTTTGCGCGAGCCGGGCACGGGCCGGGCTTCGAGCACGCATTGCGGACGAACCGTGAAATTGCCGTAAACCAACTGGGGATTCGCCCCGTCGGGTGCGGTGGACCACAGGCTGATCAACGGACCGTTCGGTCGATCGATGTAGTCCCACCGCGCGTAGAGGATTCGCCCGTCGTTCGCCACGGCCGGATTCCATTCGAAGTTCTCAAACGCCGAAATCGGTCGCAGCCGCCCTCCCTGCGCATCCATCCGGTGCAGCGTGTACACCGGAACCGGCCGGCGATCGTCGCCGCCGCACCGTACGTAGCTGTCGGGCAGGTCGGCTTCGGTCGTGCGCTGCGCATACTGGCAGCCGGTTTGCAATTCGCAGCCCTTGCGCGTGGAGAGAAACACGATCTCGCCGTTGGGCAGCCAACGTGCGTCAAAGTCGTCATACCGTCCGTGCGTCAGCCGCCGCGCAATCCCGCTTTCCAGATCGAGCTCGTAGATCTTGTAGAACACATCCTCGGGCAATGCGGGCTTGTTCACTTTGATGGCCGAATAGACCTCTGCGTGGTGTCGGGCGAAAGCGAAAAGCACCCGCCGCCCTTGGAAGCAGATGTCGGGCCGCATGAAGCTTCCCTCGGGAAAGTCGGCGGTTAGGCAGCGAAGCCGGGGCCGATCGCCTTTGAAGCCTTCGAGCACGAACAGGCCGCCGCCGGGCCGCGCCCACCAGCCGTAATACTGGTCGGACATGTGCGGAAACAGCGGCGGCTTGCGCTTGACCAACAGGAGACGATCGAAGCTTAGCAACGGATTGAGCAAGGCCAAACGACGCACCACCCAACGAACGGCGAAATAGCGGCGGCGAATCTCGGAGTCGGCTTGAACGCCGCCGTTGGCCTGCTCGCTGGGAACGACGCTTGAGTTGGCGCTTGAGCTGACGCTGGTGTTGTCGCTTGAGTTGGCGCCCACGGCGGTTCCCTCGGCCGTTGTTGCCGCGGCCGACCAGCGGTCCAGCTCTTGCAACGCGGCCGAAACATCGACTCCCTGCCGCTTCAGCGCGGCGGCAAGCATCCGCCCGCGGGCAATCGCCGTTTTCACTGCCTGGGCGTCGATCGCTCCCGAACCGCGCAACTGCTCTTGGCGTTCCCAATCGGCTTCGATTTGCGCGGCAACAAGGGCCGGCGACTCGGCGGCGGGCGTCGAATTGGCCGCCGCTGGGCCGGACGCATCGGCCGCATGGGCCCGGGGTGCCGCAATCGCCGCGGCCGTGAGAGCAACGGCCAACGCTGCGATTGGCCCGAGGTTCGATCTCATCCGCCCCAGCCGATCCCGATGGCGTGGATTCACCATGTTGAAAGACCTCCCCCGAGTGGTCGCCCGCCCTCGATGGGCCGAAAACGGCCGTATGCAAGCGATGGCCCAATTCTGGCATTTCGTCGAGCCGAGATCAACATTTCTCGCCGAGAAGGCGGTAGATCGGCCGAAAATGAACCGTTCCATTGCAGCGCGCGCGGCAACGGGATAGCATGACCGGCGCTGGGCTCAAGAATTGACGATGCGTTGTCTCTTCGCGGTCGCCTCGAATCCGGGAGATGGTCGGATGACAGCTCAACAGGGTGTGACGGCGTACTTTGTTCCTTCGAACCGCCAAAGTGCGGCCGCGGCGCGGCCTCGTCCGCGTGTTTCTGCCGGTGCGATCGTCTTGGTCCTTTCGGCATGTTTGCTGGCGGCAGCGGCCGATGCGGCCGAGGCAAAACCTCGACAGCGAAAGCCGCAGCCGATCAAAATCCTCGACTCGTGGAAGGGGACGATGACCGACGCCGCACGGAAAGAACTCGCGCCCGCTGAAGGCTTCGTCGTCGAAGGAGAACGTTGGGCCAAGCTCTGGAAGGCGTGGCGCGGGCGGGAAGAGTTGCCCGAGATCGACTTCGACAAGCAGATGATCTTGGTGTTCACGGCCGAAGGGCCCAACAACGTCGGCTGTGAACCGACATTGGACGCCCAGGGGAACGTTCAGGCGCTGGCCATGAGCACGTTGATCGGCGGGCCCGGCTTCGGGTATCTCATCTTGTGCATTCCGCGCGAAGGCGTCAGATCGGTCAACGGCATCCCGCTGCCCGGCGAGAAATTGCCGCCCCGAAGGCCGGGGACCCAAAGACCGCCGCGCGTGCCCGGCGCTGTGCCGGGCGCGCCTGGTTCGTCGGCTCCGGGCGCGTCGGGCAGTTCCGACGCCATGCCCTCCGAGTTCGGCCCCGATGCGCCTGTCGAAAGCCCCCCGTCGAGCGGCACCCGACCTCGCAAACCGCCGGAAGACGTTGCGGGCGGCGTTGTGAGCAGCCCGTTGCCGCCCGTGGTTGAACTCGATTCACCTCGGCCGAATCGCGCCGCCTGGGAGGGCGCAACCTGGAAAAAGCCGCTGGTGCTGAAGTCGGAGAAGGACGCGGCCGACCACTTCAGCGGCGATGAACTCGCCAAACTGACTAAACAAGTCGATTTCGGCAAGCAAGTCGTCGTGATCTTCGTCTGGCGGGGTTCCGGGCAAGATCGGATCGACGCCGTGGTTGCCGAGTCGTATCCCGAGCAGGTGTTCTTCACATACAAGCCCGGCCGCACTCGCGACCTTCGGGAGCATGTCCGCGCGTTCGCATTGCGATCGAACGTGACTTGGAGCGTTCGCGACTGAGCAAGAAGCGCGCTTGGCCATCAAGGCGGCGCCGAGCGGCGCGACGGGCACCGGTTGCCGACGGAAAACCATTGAACCGTTTTTCGTTTGCGACCGAGCCGTTTGGCCCGGTTCTCTGAATCAAACTGCGTAAGGCGAAAAGCGGCTCGATCGGGCAGAACAGGCAATGGGCCCCCTTTGCCGCGCGGCCAGTCGCTTTGCTCGTGATGCGGGTCTTCTCAGTCCGCCCAGCTTGCCTGCGTTTCGGGTTTCGTCAGAATCGGCCTTGCGTCGCCCGGCCGCCGTTCCTATGATTCGCGCGCGTTGAACTGTTTCCGGGCCGTTTCCGGCGTGCGGAGCGCTCCAACATCGGGGGCCGCTCGTTCCGAGGCTTGGCCCGGGCGTGTCAACCTCGCGTGGCCGTGGGCTGGTCGGCCGAGTTGTAGCCTGGGCAGCCACGTTGCCGCTTCCGAGCGAAAGGGTGGATATGCGATTGCTGCCGCGCCTTTGCCTGACGATCGCCCCGTTGGCGCTGGCGGCGGGCTGCGCCGACAACGCCATGGTGCTCAAAAGCCAAGTCGATCGCTTCCAGCAGCAGCAGGTGGCCATGACCCGCCAGTATCAAGAGCTGCAAATGCGGGCGGCTGCACTGGATCGCGACAACCAAGAACTGTCGGCCGCTTTGGCCCAAGTGCGGCAGCAAAGCAAGATCGTTGAGGATCAACTGGCCGGCACGCGCGACCAATTGCGAAGCGTAACCACGCAATTGGCCCAAGCCAAGGCCGAGCGCGTGGCTGCTGAAAAGCAGGTGGAAACGGTCAATGCCTCGATGAAACGGCAAAGCGGCACGACCATCACGCCCAACAGCAGCTTGCCGCAAGCGCTGCCCAACTTGAATCTTCCGCCGGGCTGCGTGCGCCGCGACGGCGACGTGATTCGCATTGCCCTGCCGGCACGCGAACTGTTTGAGCCCGGTACGGCCCAACTGCGTCCAAACGCGGCCGGACTGATCGTTCAAACTGGAAGCGAACTGCTTCGGCTCTATCCCGAGCAGATGATCGGTGTTGAAGGCTACACCGACTCCGAACCGATGCTCGCCGGTCGCTGGCGCAGCGCGCACGAACTGTCGATGGCCCACGCCATGACTGTGTACGACCTGCTCATCTCGCGCACTCAGTTGAGGCCGAACCAGTTGTTCGTGTGCGGGCACGGCGGCAACCACCCGATGGCCTCGAACGCCACGGCGGAAGGCCGCGAAATGAATCGCCGCGTGGAACTGGTCGTCTATCCCGAGAAGCGGCAATAGCCCGGCGGCCCGCGGACAATCGCTTTCTATGCCCGCGGGGCGCAGCGCGACGGCGAACAACCGAGCCCAACCGCGAGAAAGAAGCTCTTAACGCCCGATCAGTCGGCCGAGTCGCGGGTTACCGGCTCCATCACCTTCGTGTTCCGATCAACAGCCAAGACGATGGTCCGCTGCTCGGCGCCGTCGCGGCTCGATGCGACCAACGGCAACACATGGCGACGGTCGGGCAGGTTGAACCGCACGGCGAACGTCCCGTCGGCCCGAACCGGAACCGGCTCGCCGCGCAAGGTTACGCGGGCGTCGGGTTCGGCCACGCCGTGGACGATCAATTCGGTGTCCACCTGGAACTGAAACGGCTTCTTCTGCCCGCTGAGCGGCCCGGCGATGGTGTATCGGCCGTTCTCGTGCTCGCCCACCGGACGGCGCAATCGCTCTTCGAGCACTTCTTTCAGTTCGCTGGCCCGATCGCGGTCTTCGTAGCCGCCGCTAAGGGCGTAGATGCGGTCGAAATCCTTGGCCACGTCGGCCCAATTCTTGTCGAACGATTCCTGGGAGCCCGGCGCGGGTGTCGAAACGACGTTGCTCCGGGCCAGCGAAAGGAAACGGCCGTCGGGCGACGCATACCCGATCTCGAGCTGGTAGCTCTTCGGCGGGTTCTGCACGTCGATATACCAGTTGTTCACGCCGCCGTGAACTTCGATATGACGCACCACTTGACGCGTCGAGGTGGTCGTGCCGTCCCGATTCACTTCGGTAACGCGGAGTACGGGCCGGGCGCCGTGCCAGTGCTGGCCCATCGCCACCTGCGCCCGTTCGATCGCTTTGCGGCTCAGTTCCCAATAGGCGTGCAGCCAATAGGGATCGCGGACCATGACCACCAAACGGTCGCGGACCTGGGCGCCGGCCGCCTCGACGCTGTGGAACGACAAGTCTTTGCTTACCTGAGCCTTGGCTTTGATCTCTTGCAGGCGACGTTCGACACGCCGATTGCGTTTGACCGCCACGGCTTTTGTCCGCGGCGCGGTCTTGCCGCTCGTCCGCGCCTTACCGTTGGCCGACGCCTTCGCGGCAGCGCCCTTGGCCACCGGTTTAGCCGAGCCATTGGCGGCCGCCCGAGCCACCGAGAGCTTGACCGCGGCCCGCCGCTTGCCCGACTCGCCGGCCGCCGAGCGCGAAGCGCTTGAGGCCGCAGCCGTTTTCGACCGCCGCAGCAACGCTCGCAGGAGCTGCTCCTTGCGCATGTCGTGCCAGCCAGGGATATTCTGCTTGCGCGCCAGAGCTGCAAGGTCTTTTAGTGTCAGATTTTTCAATTTGGCGACCGAGATCACGGGACTTGCCTCCGGAAAACCGGCTGCGTGGGCGTTTGCCCTCCACAACTCAGACCAGCTCCATGCCCTAAACGCCTGGCGTCCGTAACCGGGCAGAGCAATCAACCTGTCGGTGGGGCGGTCTTACCCGTGGCCCAAGTCGTTGCAGACTAGGGCTTCCGAGTCGTCCGATTGGCGCTGCGGCCCCTGGTAGGATTCGGCGCCTCTAGAAGCAGGCAAGGCCAATCACGCCAATAGACCGATTATAAACGCCCGACAGGCGTAACGCAACCATCCGGCACGCGATTCGCATGCTACTTCAGCCGAACCGACGACCATCCGATCGTCTTGCAGCAAAAGTAATTACGCACTAATCATTACGAAACAGACGATCTTTTGGTTCGATTCCGGGCATTGATGGCCTTGCTCTGCCGTGACAGAGCGCAAACCGCAGGTGTAAAACTGCTTGCGGTTACGAAAACCATCGGCAAAGCCCCAGTGTTTTTTCTGAAATCAATTTCAAAAAAGATCGAAAATAAATTGCACCGATGCTCTCCCGCCGGGACGACCAGGTTCAGGCCCGCGAAAGTACCTATTGCCCGTGACTCGCACTGTATGCTCGCCGCAACTACCACATCACTTGGCTTGCGGGTACGTCGTGCCAGCCATTGATCGGGTTGCGCCATGGAGGGCCAACGACGAGACACCTCGCGGGCGTTGCCGTCGGCAACGGCCGTTAATTGCGATCGAGCCGGGTTGTTGTGGGCAACCAGGCGCCATTAGCGTTCAGCGGAAGGCGTCGTGGCCCGAGGCGGTCGTTCCCATCCCCTGGTATCAGTGGGGCAATGCAATTAGACTGGGAGCTTTATCATTATTGGGGGCATTTCTTTTTGGGAAGCGTTTGGTGATTCTGGCAACGGGAAGCGCCGCCGGACCGTTGTGGCGAAGTGATGCGTGAGCACGTCGGGCGCTTGGGGGTGGCAGACTTTGTTCTCGGCCGTGCCGGAGCTTCGGGTTGCTTGCGGTCTTGCCGGAGCATCTTGCGGCCCGCGCCGCCGACGCTTTGTGCCGGCTGAATAGTGAGGGACGTATGGCCGATTCCGCTGTGGTGGGTCCGAATTTCGATCGCGGGGGCGGTTTGCTCCCGGCGATCGCTCAAGATGCCGACACCGGCGAAGTACTGATGCTTGCCTGGATGAACCCGGAGAGCTATGCCGAAACATTGGCCACCGGCCGAGCTGTGTACTTCAGCCGCAGCCGGAACAAGCTTTGGCGCAAGGGCGAAGAGAGCGGGAACGTCCAGCAAGTCGAATCGGTTTTCATCGACTGCGATGCCGACACGATCTTGTTGAAGGTCCGACAGATCGGCGGCGCGGCATGCCACGAAGGGTTCAAAAGCTGCTTCTTCCGCCGCATAACACCTCAGGGCGTCGAGGTGGTTGGGCAACGGGTGTTCGACCCCGAGAAGGTGTACGGCAAGAAGTGACCGGCCCGCCCAAAGCCGTGTTGGCCGCGGCGGTTCGCTCGGCCGACCGACCGGCGGCGTTCCGCACGGTTTGTCGCGGTTGCGAACGGATGACCGACACGAAGAGCGGATTCGACTCTCGACGGCGGATCGAGCGTTCTGTTGCGACAACGGGCGTCTTTCTTTCCGGTTTTAGCCGCGGTCGATCGCTGCTTGAACAGGGAATAGGCGTTACACAAAGACTGGGAAAGAACGATCATGGCAGGTACCGCTCAGGCGTTGAAATTGGGGATCCCCGCCGGCAGTTTGCAGGAAGCGACCGCGGAACTGTTCCGCCGCGCCGGTTATAAAATCACGTTCGCATCGCGCAGTTACTACCCGGCGATCGACGACGACGAGATCGACTGCATGTTGATCCGCGCGCAAGAAATGGCCCGTTACGTGCAAGACGGCGTGCTCGACGCCGGTCTGACGGGCTACGATTGGGTGGTGGAAACCGGCGCTGATGTCCACGAGGTGGCCGAACTGGTCTTCTCGAAGGTCAGCCGCCGGCCGGTTCGCTGGGTGTTGTGCGTGCCGGAGGATTCGCCGGTGCGCAGCGTTGCCGACTTGCAGGGCAAGCGAATCGCCACGGAGGCCGTGGGCCTGACCGAGCGTTTCCTCCAGCGGCACGGCGTGACCGCCAAAGTGGAGTTCAGTTGGGGCGCCACCGAGGTGAAGCCACCAAAGTTGGCCGACGCGATCGTCGAAGTGACCGAAACGGGCAGCTCGCTGCGGGCGAACAACCTGCGCATCGTGGCCGAGGTTCTGCAAAGCACCACGCGCCTAATCGCCAACAAGCAGGCGTGGACGGACCCGTGGAAACGGCAGAAGATCGAAGACATTTCGCTGATGCTTCGCGCGGCGATGGCTGCCGAAGGAAAAGTCGGGCTGATGATGAACGTGCCGTGCGAGCGGCTCAAACAGGTGCTCAGCCTGCTGCCTGCATTGCAGCAGCCGACCATTTCGAACTTGTCCGATGAAAGCTGGGTGGCGGTCAACACCGTGCTCGACGAATCGGTTGTGCGCCACATCATCCCGCGGTTGAAGGCGGCCGGAGCGAGAGGGATCGTCGAATACCCGTTGAGCAAAGTGATCGAGTGAGCCGTGCGGGGCTCCAACGGGAACGCCATCGGGTGCGAGCGCCGTATGCCGATGCTTGGAACAACAAAGCGATGATGCTCGGAACAACAAAGCGATGATGCTCGGCGGCCTGCGGACGTGTGGCGGCGGGCGGGGATTTCGAGGTCGCAGTGCGGTTGACTTGCGGTTGACTTGCGGTTGTGTTTTGCTTTTTTGAGGGACGATCGACGTGAAACCGGCATGAGGAGGAGTCTTCCATGTCGCACGAAGCCCGGCTGCTGGCCCTGCTGCAACAACATTCGTGGGAGTTGCCGCCTCCGGCCGAACCGAAAGGAACGTATCGGCCCGTCGTGCAGACGGGTCAGTTGCTTTTCACCGCAGGCCACCTGCCGATCGGCAGCGATGGGCGCGTGGCCGGCGGACGGGCGGGCGAGGATATCGACGCCCAAGCGGCCCATGGAGTCGCCCGCCAAGTCGGGCTGGCGATCCTCAGCACGGTTCGGGCGCACCTGGGCTCGCTCGACCGCGTGGCGCGGGTGGTCAAGGTGTTCGGCGTGATCAACTGCACGGCCGACTTCACGCAACAGCCGGCCGTGCTCAACGGGTGCAGCGAGTTGTTCGCGGCCGTGTTCGGCCCCGAGGCGGGC
The DNA here is from genome assembly GCA_029975295.1 of Thermoguttaceae bacterium. Lineage (GTDB taxonomy): Bacteria > Planctomycetota > Planctomycetia > Pirellulales > Thermoguttaceae > JARKPK01. The sequence continues at coordinate 55,664 of JARKPK010000051.1, forward strand.
GTGGGCGTGCGCAGCGCGATCGGCGCGCCGAGCCTGCCGCTGGGGGCTGCCGTGGAAATCGAGGCGGTTTTCGAACTGGCCGATTGTTGATCGCCCGATCCGTGATCTCGAGCGCGGCTTGCGATTGCCCGGCGGGATTCGGCCTCTTGTTGGTCGGCCTCGGACCATTGCTTCTCCAAGAAGCTTCGCTCAGATTCCCCGATCTTTTCCCAAATGCAATCGCCGGCGGCCGTCGCCTACTGCTGACGAGTGCGCACGCGGGGCACTTCGGCGATCGGTGAGAGATGCTCTTGCACGATGCGCCAGGCTCGGCCGTCCCATTTGAAGACGATGGTGCCGCGGAAATCGAAGGCCAGCGGCATTGCGGGCTCTTTGGCCTGCCCCTCGCCCTTGAAACGGAAGACCGTCCAGGCCAAGTCGCCGTGCCGATCGATCTCGAGTTCTTCGAGTTCGACTTTCTCCCACACCATTTGCGTCAGCGCGTTGTGGTAGTAGAGCCGGATGGCGGCTGCGCCGCGGTGCATTACGCCGCGCGACTCGATCAACACGGTCGTTCGGCTGTCGTCGTAGAACGCCATCATGCGATCGACATTGCCGGTTCGCCAAGTGTCCGCCCAAGAAGCCAGCACTTTTCTCACGTCGGGCGGCTCGGCGGCAGGGGCTGCCGCCAGTGAAACCGTCGCCACCGAACCCCAACACAACAGCACCGCGGCCATCCGTCTCATCTTTGCATCCTCCGTTGATTCCGGCGGGCAACGCCTTCGTCGCCCCGCCGCATCGTTACTACGGTCCGACCCGTCAAGATGTTCCCATTCTGCACCACCGAGCCGGGTTTGGGTAGTTACGGCAAAGTCTGCCGATTGCCAAAAGCGGATTGGCGCGGTAGGCTTTACTGATCCTCGGAGACCAACAGCAGCGGCCGCTGCACGTTCGTTGGATCAGCCGGCGATCGCCGGCTCGGGTTTCGGTTCTCCGAGGGGCAAGATTTGACTTTGACGAACGTAGTTCCGCGGCGATGTGCACTGCGTGTCGGTCGCGCGATCCGTACGGCGGCGAAGGGTTTTCAAGGAGGTTGTTCGTCTTGCCTTTCCGTCGGTCGTCTTCAGGGCCGAGCATTGTTTCTCTGCTTCTCTCGCCGCCCTTGCGGCTTTACTCCTTCAGGTTTGAGCCGGGCGCGGACCGAAACGTCGGAGAAACGCTGCGTCGCCTCGTTGTGCGATCGTTCGGTCAGGTCCAGTCAAGAGGAGGCTTGTCAACGATGGTGAAGTATCTTGTGTGGGGGGCGGCTGTTTCGGCCGTGTTGCTGGCGGCGTCAACGGCGTCGGCCGCCTGGGTCGTTCCGGGCCCGGTGGTTGTTCACTCGTACTACCCGGTCGGTCCGGTCTATGCCTATCCGGCGCCGGTGCCGGTGGTGGTGGGCTATCCGCCCGCCGTGCCCGTGGTGCGCGGCCCGGTGTACGGTCCCGCGCCGGTTTATGTGGCGCCGGGGCCGGGCGTGTGGGTGGGCCCGCGAGGCCGGGTGCGCGCCGTGGTTTGGTAAGCGCCTTGCCGCGGTTTGCGATCGTTTTCCTCGCCTCATGAATAACGAAGTCGGCAGGAGACGGCCCGGTTCGGGCTGCCTCGCTGCCGACTTCGCATTTTGGGCATTCTTGCGATCGTCGATCGCTGCTTCACACGGCAGACGACGCGTTACCGGCGGCTCTGCGCCTCTTGCGCCATTTTGCCGATCAGCCGCAACACGCCCGATTCGATCTCGACCCGCCAGCGCACCCCGTCGGCGATGGCTGCCGCGGTGAGCGTGATGTGGTCGTTGTCTTTTTGGTCGGCCAGCACGCGGGCGACCGCGGCCGCCTGCGGGCGATCTTTCTGTTCGCCGTACTCGGCGATCAACTCGGCCAACGGTTTCAGCGACAAGGTGATCTGCATCGGGTTGACCGCTTGAGCGGCTTCGCCCGACTTCTCAATCGCTTGCTTGAGGGTTTGTTTGGCGTTGGCGCCCACGGCCAAGACGAGCGATTCTTTTCCCACGCCGACAACGATGTTGATCTTCTCGCCGAACAGGCGGATCATGTTTTCGGCGTCTCGGCCCGTCTCTTCAATCGGCAGCGCGACCGAGTGCAGCGTCATTTCGCGCCACGCCTCCTTCTCGTACGACGCCCATTCCAACGCGCCGGGCTGCAAGCGATCGACCGCGCTGGAGATCGTGCGCAAAACTTTGTCGAGCCGGCCGGCTTCGGACAGGCGGCCGGCGACGACCATCACCGAGGCGTCGGACTTGAGCGAAACCGACATGGCGCCGTCCACTTGCCGCGATTTCACCGATTCGATCACCACGGAGCTGATCTCTTCGATGAGCGACTTGAGGACTTCTTTCTCCTCGTCGCCTCGGTTCGACTTCTCCAGGTCTTCCAGCACCTGCGTCCGCGCTTTGGTCAGCACGCTGTCGAGCACCGTGGCCTTGAATTCGGGGATCCGGCCGCCCCAGTGGCCGCTGAGAACGGCTTCGGGCAGGATGAAACCGGCGAACCCGGTCTTCAGGTTTTCCAACGCGGCTACGGTTTCGCGGGCCAAATCGCTGCCCGGGCGGGCAGTGAGGCTCACATCGAGCATGGCCCGTTCCTTGGTCCCATCGAGCGTCCAGCCGACGGTCAACGCATCCACGTCGTTGACTACGGCCCGAGCCACCTTGGCGATCGATTCGAAGATCTCCGTGCGAATCTGATGCTCGATGTCGGTCTCGTGTCCGCGGCGGCGCAGCTCGCGCTCGACCCCGCGGCGGATCGCTTCTTCGGCGCGCTGGCGCCATTGCGGCGGCATGTGCGCGGCAAATACCCGCACGGCGGCGTCGTACTCCTTCGTCAGATCACCCAACCAGCGGCTGGGGTCGCCCGATACGTCTTTGAACGACTCGGGCGCGTCGGAAAGCAGCAGCCATTGTTCGTGTTGCTTGACGAACACGGCGCGCGGGCCGCGGCCGAACTTCTTGACGCCGTCGCCAACGTCTTCGCCTTCGCCAATCAGCGGCGAAAGCACTTCGGCGAGCTTGGCGGCGTCGCTGACCGGGATGAAGCCGAATCCGCTGGGACGGCCCGCCTCCTCGGCAAAGAGCACCACTCCCCAGGGGCGGAACTTGTCGATCCCCGCCAGCCCTTGCCCGCGCGTGAACAACTTCAGGATGGCCTCCAAATTGACATCAAGCCCCGGGTTGTCTGAAATCTGCCCTACGTAGGCGATGTCCGACCGGATGCGGTCGTAGCCGGCCAGGCCCATCACGGCCAGCGGCTTCTTCTCGGAGGCCGCAGCGGGAACGGCCCAGCAACACGACAGAACGGCCCCGGCCAACAGGGCTGCGCCGACCAGCGGCATGACGATACGCTTCATCGAAGAACCCTCCAAAATGACGGACCAACCGAACCCTAACGACCCAACCAATCAATGCCCTCGCAGCCGAGCCGAGCACGCCGGCGCAGGCCGACGCGATTGCCGACTTCAGCAGGCTCCGCAGAGTCGCGACCTTTGCCAAGCAGCGAGGCGCGCCCCGATGGCGCGGCTTGTCGAAGGGTAATTCGCCGCGCCTGGGGCAATCTTGGCGAGAAAATCTCGAAAAGGCGAAACCGGTTGCCCCGGTTGATCTTACGAGAAGGGCTGCCGACTTCAGTGGGCGTCCTTGCCGCGTGGGGAAAGCAGCAGCGGGCAGGCATTAGGCGAGAAAATGGATTCCGGCCGGCGCAATCGTCCCCGGCGGAAGGCCTCGGCCGCCCGGGCGTTTTCGATGTGCCGGAGCAGGGGACAGACGGTCTACCGTTCGCGGTAGGTGATTCGCCCCTTGGTCAGATCGTAGGGCGAGAGCTCCACGCGGACCTTGTCGCCGGGGACGATGCGAATAAAGTTTTTCCGCATCCGCCCGGCCACGTGGGCAATGACCGTGTGCCCGCTGTCCAACTGAACCCGAAAACGAGTGTTGGCCAACGCTTCGGTTACCGTGCCATCAACCTCAATTGCTTCGTCGTTCTTCGGCATACACCAACCAGGCTGTTTGGGCCGGCCCGTGGACTCAAGTCGATAGCGCGACCCCCGGCGCGCAACGGCCGACCGCTCGTACGTAACTGTCGCTCTCGTCGGCACGACAGCAGAGGTTGCCGGGCGGGGATGGATAGACGACCGACGGAGCCCCCTCGAACACCGTGCTCCATCATATTCGATCGGAGCGGCTGCGTAAAGTAACTCCTGACCGTCTGACCATCGCTAGCCGACCATCACCCTCGGGCAAACGGGGCAGGGGGCCCGAAAACGCCTCGTCAGCGGCGATTCCCGGGAGCGGCTCCGCGGCGCCCGATCGCTGCGCGCAGGGTGCAATCGTTGATTGACCCGGGTTATTCGTGCGGCGTAGAATGGGGGGCGGAAGGCGTGCCGCGAGGGCGCTGAGGGCAAGGTTGCGTTCGGCGGTTGCCCGAGGAGAGAAAGCGATGTCGATGCCTTTGGTTCGACATGCCGCGTTGGCGGCGGTCGCGGCTTGGCTTGCGCCGACGGCTGCGTCGTTGCACGCGCAGCAGGTGACCGTCGGCGCACCGACGCACACGATCAGCAACAGCTTCTTCGAGGGGATCGGCACGAGCTGGGGGATTCGCGGCAACGGGTTCTTCTTCCAGTTCGGCGGCCCGCAGATTCCGCTGCCCCCGGCCGGACGGCCGGACATGGCCGCCGGGTTGACCGGAGGGTTGGCCTGGATCGGCCCTTCGGCCACCGCCCATTTGAACTTCCAGGCGATGCAAGGCGCGCGGAGCAGCATGATCTCGCAAACGCCGTCGGTCACTTTGCCCAACGGCGGGACGGCCTACATTAGCGACGCCTCGATGTCGCCGTTCGTCATCAGCGTGATTCCGGTTGTTGGTGGTTTTGCACCTATGGGCTTCATGGGGCCCGAGCCGATCGCCCCGCTGCCGATGAATCCGTGGGCGTCGGTGGCTTCGGCGGCCGACGCCGAGCGGCTGGCAACTTGGCAGCGGATCGCCGCCGAGCATGCCGCGCGCGAGCGGCGCGGCGAATTGCCCGATCCACCCTCGGCCGAAGTGAACGCTCGAGCGGCCATCGGCACGGCGTTGCCCGAACGATTGCGGGCGGGCGGTTCGTCGGCAGCGGCCCAAACGTCGCCGAGCAATCGCGGGGCGCAAGCGGCGGAAAGCGGCGTCGGGCCGAGTCTGCCCGGCAGCGGCGACGGCTCGATCAGTTCGGCCGAGCTCGCCGTGCCCTCGGTGGCCGAGGCCGCGCGGATGCGCGACGTCGAGCGGCAGGCCCGCGCTCAAGAATGGTCGGCAACCTTTCGGCGGGCCGAACAAGCGCAGGCCGAAGGCAAGCTCGGCGCCGCCCGGGTCTATTATCAGATGGTTGTCGCCCGGGCCGAAGGTTCATTGAAGCAATTGGCCGAGCAGCGGCTTGCCGAATTGTCGAAACCGAGCGCGCAGTAGCGGGCAGCGCGGCCGATCAGAACTGCCTGGGCCGACTCCATTCGAGAATCGCTTGCTTTGGTTGTTGGTACGGCTGCGGCCGGGTGAGTTCGACGGACTCGGCGGGCGCGTCGAACGAGGCGGCGGCGTCTGGTCCGGGTGGTGCGATTCGTCCGGCGGCGACGTCGGCGTAGTAGTTGCCCGTTGGCGCCGTGCGCTGACCGACGGCGGCTGTGTTGGCGGCCAGCGCGGCGCTGTCGGCGGCGTTGAGCGGCGGCGGCATCGTTGCGGGCCGATTGCCCGCGGCCGGGGCCATTGTGCCCGAAGGCAGCGGCTGGTCGTCGGCGGGTTCCCAGCCGCCGGTCGGCGGGTGCGGCGGCGCTGCGCGAACCGGGGCCGCGGCAAGTCCGCCGGGGTTGGGCCCATTCCAAACCTTGCCCGTGGCCGGCGGCAACGAGGCCGCACCGGCCCAGTTGCCTGCGGCCGGCGCTTGGCCCGGGGCGGCCGCCAATTCGATGGGGCCGGCCGGGGCCGGGTGATTCTGCGATCGCTTTAGCGGCGGCGAGCCCTCGCGAACCCAAGCAAGCCATTGGTTCTGAAGGTCGCCTAAGGTCCGCGTGCCGTAGTGGCGTTCGACGGCGGCGGGCCAGTTCTCCGTCTTCATTCCTTCGCCAACGAACTCGATGAACGGTCGCCGCCCGCGAAGTTCGATCAGGTACTCGGCCACGGAATGCCCCTGGGCGTAGAGCGGCAAGATGTCGGTGGGATACTCGCGCATAGCGAACATGCGGCCGAAGGCGATGCCGCGGCCGGAATGGAGGAATTGATAGAGCATTTGGCGGTGCTTCTGCCGCTCGGCTGCCGACTCGACGCTCGTGGCGGCGCCTTCATCGGCCCACCGCGGCACGGGCCGGCGGAAATGGCTGGCCAAGATCATGTGCGTAATCTCGTGCGGCAGCACCGAGTCGAGCAGGCGCTCGGCCGAGCCCTGGATGTTCATCCGCCAGCCGAACACCTCGCCCCGATCAAAGACGAAACGGGTGGCCCCGCCCGCGCCGAGCTGGGGGCCAACTTGCACGGTCATCGGGCAAGGCGTTGGCCAGTCGGGCAACTCGCGCCCGAGCCATTGCAGGGCCAACTCGCGGCGATAGTATTCGGCTGCTTCGGCCATCTGCACGGCAAAGCGAGGATCGGCCGTTTCCACCACGAAATTGCGCGTGCGGTGTTTGGCGCCCATCGAGGCTGCCGCCAAAAGGCACAGCCCAAACGCCATGGCGAACCGGCCGAACGACGGCCGAGCGCTTCGGCCCCAAAGAACGCCCGCCGCAACGCCGCGGCGCAGCCCATCGTCAACCGCCCCAGGGGCGGCGACTGAGTTTCGAGCATCCATGCTCCACCTCGAAATCGGTTGCTTCCTTGCAACGGCACTTGGGCGCCAACGCCCAAGTTGTTCGGCGCACCGACGCCGAATTGCCGATCAACCGCCCCCCGAGGGAACTCGTTGCGCCCCGTGCCGCCGCGGCCATCGCCGCTGCGCGAGCGTTGGCCCCTGGCAGGGTGGGCCGAGTTCCTTCGTCTGCCGTGCAATTGCCGGACCAATTCTGTACGACGCCCGGGCGATTCAGGCCGCCCGAACGGTCGTCGCCTTGGTGCCGGCAACGCAACGCCTCGCACGAAAACGCGGCGATTTCATCCTCGCGGCGCGGCCGAATTCCATCGGCCGGCAGCCGGCCTTTGTCTGCGTATGTGCCGCGGCCGAAGCGGAAAAACTTGCAAGGCCGCGGCCCAAACACGTGTAATCCTTACAAGGCCGCCCCAACTTAGCAGATGATCGAGCAACGTCCAAACCCAATTCTTTTTCGCACGGCCAAACGAAGCAACGCGGGCTGATTTACTGATCGCTTGATCACCTGGCCGAACCACGGCCGCCGATGCGGCATTGAGACGCCGAGTCGTTGCTAAACGGCTTTGGGCGGCCGAAGGCTGACAGACCGCGAATTGCAGGCCCATAGGGGCAACACCGGGCGTTGCCGCACTTGCCCACGGCGTTTATAACAGGACGGACGCTGCCGCGCCGCGCTTGCCGCGGGCGGCGCCGGGCTCGTTGGGCATTCTGAACATTTCGGCGGAAAAGACAACCGGTTCCAGGGGGTTGCCATGGCTGTTTTTCTCGGCATCGACATCGGCACATCGGGCACCAAAACGCTGGCCATCGACGAATCGGGGAAGATCCTCGCCTCGGCCACGGAAACCTACCCCTGCTACGTCCCCCGGCCGCTGTGGAGCGAACAAGACCCCGAAGACTGGTGGCAGGCCGTTGTCGCCTCGGTGCGGCAGGTGGTCGATCGGGCCGGGCTGAAGCCCGACGATGTGAAATCGATCGGGCTTTCCGGACAGATGCACGGCTCGGTGTTCCTCGACAAGAACGACAAGGTGATTCGCCGGGCTATTCTGTGGAACGACCAACGCACCGCGGCCGAGTGCGCCGAAATCGAACAACGCGCCGGCGGGCGCAAGAACCTGATCAAGATGGTGGCCAACCCGGCGCTGACCGGCTTCACCGCGCCGAAAATCCTTTGGTTGCGCAATCACGAAAAACGCAACTTCGACAAGCTCCGCAAGGTGCTGCTGCCGAAGGATGAAATCCGCCGCCGCCTGACCGGCGAGTATGCCACCGAGGTCAGCGACGCCAGCGGAATGCTCTTGCTCGACGTGGCCAAGCGTCGCTGGTCGAGCAAGCTGCTTTCGGCCTTGGAGCTCGACGAATCGCTGTTGGCCCGCTGCTACGAATCGGAAGACGTTACCGGCACGCTGCGGCCCGAGGTCGCCGAACAACTCGGCCTTTCGCCCAAGTGCGTGGTGGTGGGCGGGGCGGGCGATTGCGCCGCCGGCGCGGTGGGCAACGGCATCGTGGCCAAAGGCGTGCTCTCGACCTCGATCGGCACCTCGGGCGTAATGTTCGTCCACAGCGACGAGGTGAAGATCGATCCGCAAGGCCGCATCCACACCTTCTGCCATGCCGTGCGCGGCAAATGGCACATGATGGGCGTAACGCTCTCGGCCGGCGGCTCGCTCCAGTGGTTCCGCAACGCACTGTGCAAGGCCGATATCGAGGCCTGCAAGGTCTCGGGCATCGACCCCTACGAAGTGCTCACCGACGAGGCCGCGCGCGTGCCGCCGGGCAGCCAAGGATTGTTCTTCCTGCCGTATCTTTCGGGCGAACGCACCCCGCACGCCGACCCCGACGCCCGCGGCTGCTTCGTCGGCATCACGCACGCGCACACCCGGGGGCATCTGGTTCGGGCGATTCTCGAAGGCGTAACCTATTCGCTCCGCGACAGCCTCGAAATCATCGACGGCCTGGGCGTGCCGGTCCGACAGATTCGCGCCTCGGGCGGCGGATCGCGCAGCCCGCTGTGGCGGCAAATTCAGGCCGACGTGTTCGGGCGAAAGGTCGTTACGATCAACACGGAAGAAGGTCCGGCCTACGGCGTGGCGCTGCTGGCGGCCGTGGGCGCCGGCGCGTTCAAAAACGTCGTCGAGGCCTGCCAGGCCACCATCCGCGTGGTGAGCGAAACAGCGCCGAATCGGGCGGCCGCCAAGCACTACGATCGGGCTTTCCCGCTCTATCAACAGCTCTACCGCTCGCTCCGCGACGACTTCAAGGCGATTACCGCCTTGGGAGACTGACGGCCGATGAACGACGCACGGCGACAAGCCCTGCTGGAGTCGGCCCTGATCTTGCTGGTGTTCTTCATCGAGGGCGCCTATCCGGTGCCCGACGTGAACGAGCCGAACTACCTGGGCAAGGCGATCCACTTTTGGAACCCGCAATGGGCCGCGGGCGATTTCTTCCTCGACTCGGCCGACGCCCACTATGTGTTCTACTTCACCTTCGGCTGGCTGAGCCTGCTGCTGCCCCCGCTGGCGCTGGCCTGGACCGGGCGGGTGCTTACCTGGGCCTTGCTGGCCTGGGCCTGGCGAAGGTTGAGTTGGGCCGTGCTGCCGCAGCGATGGTATGCCGTGCTCACCGCCGCCCTTTGGGTGGCCTGCTTGAATCGCTTCCACATGGCCGGCGAGTGGGTTGTCGGCGGCGTAGAGGCGAAAGGGTTCGCCTATGTGTTCTACCTGCTCGGGCTGGAGGCGTTGGTGCTTCGGCGGTGGAACCGTGCGTGGATGCTGTTCGGCGCTGCCGGGGCGTTCCATGTGCTGGTGGGCGGCTGGGCCGTGGTGGCCGCCGGAATGGTTTGGGCGGCGTCGAAACTGATCGAGCGACGCTGGGGCGGCCCGGCGGGTTCCCTTTCCCAAGGCGGCCCGGCCGGCCGATCCGGTGCAGATGTGCCCTCGGTTGCCACGACGGACGCAGCGAAGGGCGATGAACCA
>JARKPK010000169.1 GCA_029975295.1 Thermoguttaceae bacterium
GTCCATGAACTCAACCAAGGCGGCCGAGTGCTTTCCGGCGCTCTTCTGGCCCGGCACGGCGATAATGAGCGGCGCGCGAGTGGCGCCCTCATAGTTGTTGTGCTTTCCACCCCACCAGCCGTGTTCGCCCATGTAGTAACCGTGGTCGGCCCAGAGAATGACGATCGTGTTCTCGGCAAGTTGATTCTCTTGGAGCGCGGCAAGCAAGCGGCCGACCAAGGCGTCGACGTAACTGATCGCCGCCAAATAGCCGTGCAAGCATTGGCGGCCGAATTCGGGCGTGATCACACGGTCTTTGGGTACGTTCCCGTACCAGTAGAAGTCGCTGCCGCTGACTGCGGCAAAAGCCGGAGCGTCTTGCGGCTTCTCGCGGAACTCGGGCAGCGTCAACCGCTCGGGATCGTACAGGTCCCAGTACTTCTTCGGGGACACCCACGGCACATGGGGATTGGCGAATCCCACGGCCAAAAAGAACGGCGTTTCCGGCTTGCGTGCCAGATCGGCCAAGGCGGCAACCGCCGCGCGGGCCGTGTCGCCGTCGAGTAAATCGTCGTCGTCCACGTCCGGAGCTTCAAAAGCGGGGCCGGCATAAAAGGGCTATTCTGGGCCGCTCTCCGGCTCGGTCTTTCCGGCTGCTTTCATTGCGGCATAAGCATTGCGCACCTTGGCCTGCCCTTCGGGTCCGTAGCGAGGCTTCTTTGAATGCCAGGAAGGCACGCTCCACGAGTCGGGATCGTCGATCCCCACGTGATACACTTTGCCCAGACTTCGGGCAAAGTAGCCATTGAGCCGAAACAATTGCGGCAAGGTTACTACGTCGGGAGCTCGGCTGCGAAGCGTCGGGCCGATTTCGAAAATGCCCGTCGTATCGGGTCGAAGCCCGCTCAACAGAGCAATCCGCGATGGCGAACAGAGCGCGACTTGGCAATACGCCCGATCGAACACCAGCCCGCGAGCGGCCAAGCGGTCGATATGCGGCGACTGGACGAATCGATCGCCATAACAGCCCAACTGGGGCCGCAAATCGTCCACGGCGATCATCAGCACGTTGAAGCGTTTGGGCGACTCGGCGGCAGCAACCAACGCAGTCCAACCGAAACACAAGCCCAGGCAAACCCAAAGATGTCTGTTCATCGCAGTCACCGCAGAGTTGCTAATAGGTTCGCATCGGAGAAACGGAAATCGGCCCTAACAGCCTGTTGAAATAGCACTTGCAAGCACACTTCCTAACGGTAGCAATCTATGTTGCCCACCAGGGCTTGTGCAAGCATTTTGTTTTTCAACGGGCTGCTAGCCGCACCGCGCCATTGGTCCCAGCCGCTGCGAACAAGAGGATAACACCGCCCGTATATCGTATGCAACAGTCGAGCATTGTGCGAAAGCGGGCCGGCATGAATGGAACTACATCCGAAAACGCGCTCCATTGTCCCCCGAAGGCGGCCGGTTGCCGAAGGTCGCCGAACCGTAGGTGCCCGATTACGATCAATCGACAAAAGGCGATGTTTTTTGCCTGCTGCGAGCCGCCCATACCTTTCTCAAGAACCAACCACCGCCCTCGAACCAGGCAAGCGGCGCAAGCTGCGCAAAACGAATCGCGGGGCGCAAGTTTGTTGCCCGAAGCGATTGTAACGTGCCGAAACTGATGAAGTGGTGTTCTTCCCCAGCGACGACCTGGGCATGGAGGCGCAGGCAATGCGGCGCGTGTATTTCGCAGTTGGACTTATTCTGCTCGGTCTTCCGCCGGTCGCGGCGGTGGCTGGCGAGCCGGCGGTGACGCTCGGTTCGATCGAGTCGGCACAGCCTGCCGGCGCATCGGCGGCAAAGCCCGGCGACGCATCGGCGGCGAAGTCGGCCGACAACCAATCGGCCATCCCCACGGTCAATCTCTGGGACATCATGCGCAAGGGCGGCAAGCTGATGTACCCGATTGCCGTCTGTTCCTTTTTGCTGCTGGCGTTCACGTTCGAGCGGCTTGTCAGCCTGCGGCGCGGGCGCGTGATTCCACGGCCGTTTGTCAAGCGATTCCTTCAGCAGATCAAGTCGGGCGAACTCGATCGCGACGAGGCGATGAGCCTTTGCGAAGAAAACGGTTCGCCCGTGGCAATCGTGCTCGCCGGGGCCGTGCGCAAATGGGGCCGTCCCGCCGTGG
>JARKPK010000171.1 GCA_029975295.1 Thermoguttaceae bacterium
AACCGACATGCGTACGGAAGATTCTGAAAAATCCGACTCGACGGCGAGCGGCGCGGCGTGCTGCGCCCGTCGTTCGCCTTTGAGCCTTCGTGCGGCCTGGGCGGGCGACGAGGCGCCGATCAGCCGGTTGATGGCGCGCACGCTCGACCGGCCCGAGTTGATTTCGTTGGCCGCTGGGTTTGTCGATCCCGATACGCTGCCGGTCGGGCCGACCAAAACGGCCCTGGGTCGGCTGACGGCCGACGAAACTCGACTGCGAGCGGCCTTGCAGTACGGCACGACGATCGGTCTGACCTCGCTGCGACGCCGGCTGGCCGAACGATTGATCGCCGCCGATGGTCGCAACGATTTAGACCCGCACGAGCTCGCCCAGCGAACGGTGCTGTCGGCCGGCAGCAACCCGCTGCTGTTCTTGATTAGCGACGCCTTGCTTGATCCCGGCGATATCGTGCTCTGCGCCGCGCCGAGCTATTTCGTCTATCTCGGACTGGCCGGCGGATTGGGCGCTCGGGTGGTGGGCGTCGATAGCGACGACGACGGCATCGTGCCCGAGGCGGTTGAAGACGAATTGCGCCGCCGGCATCGCTTGGGCGAGGGATCGCGGGTCAAGGCGATTTACGTAACCAGCTACTACGACAATCCGGCGGGCCGCAGTGTTTCGGCCCGGCGGCGCGACCAATTGATCGAGATCGCGCGCCGCTGGTCGCGCGAGCAGACGATCTGCCTGGTGGAAGACGCCGCGTATCGCGAGCTGCGCTACGAGGGCGACGACGAGCCCAGCCTTTGGTCGCGCGACGGCGACGGACGCCAAACAGCCTATGTGGGAACCTTCTCCAAATCGTTTTCGCCCGGCATCCGCGTGGGCTGGGCCGTTCTGCCGCCGCAGCTTTGGGGGCCGGTGACTTCGCAGAAAGGCCACATGGATTTCGGGTCGCCCACGTTCAATCAGTATCTGATTGATACGGTGATCCGCGAGGGATTGTACGAACCACACGTGGAAAGCCTGCGGCAATCGTACCGCGGCAAACTCGATGCGATGATCAATGTGGTGGCCGAGCACCTCGGGCCGCTGGGGGCGCGATGGACTCGGCCTCGGGGCGGCCTGTACCTGTGGGTGGAGCTGCCCGAGGGAATTGACACGGGTTTGAACGGATCGCTCTTTCAGCGGGCGCTCGACGAAGGCGTGCTCTACATCCCCGGCGAACTCTGCTTCCCGGGCGAAGGAGTGCAACGGCCCGCCGGCGGATTGCGGTTGTGTTTCGGAATCCCTTCCATCCGGCAGATTTGCGACGGCGTAGCCGCTTTGGGCCGAGCCATCAGAAAAGAGCAGGCGCAAGGCCGCCAGAGCCGGCCGGCGAGAACAGAGTGACCAACGGACTGAAGAGTAAGCGCGATCGCGAGCACGGCCGCGGGCGCAGCGGCGCCACCGAATGCCGGTGACGCCCCTTGCTGTTCGAGATCGGTCTTGCGGGTTGTTGTTTCGTACGCAGATGGAACTGCCTTGGGCGCCGCCCCAGTGTTCGCCATGCTGATCATCGACCGTTACCTGCTGCGGCACTTCATCGGATCGTTTCTGATCTGCTATTGCAGCCTATCGGGGCTGTATATCGTGTTCGTCGCGTTCACCAATCTCGACGGTTTCCTGCGGGCCGCCGAAAAGACGGGAAGTCTGTTGCAGCTCTTCCTGTCGTTCTACGGTTACCAGTGCATCATGTTCTTCGAGCGGCTCAGCGGGCTATTGACGCTGATGGCCTCGATGTTCACGGTCGCTTGGTTGCAGAGGCACAACGAAATGACCGCTTTGCAGGCCGCCGGCCTGCGGCGGTTGCGCATTGTCCGACCGTTGATTGTTGCCGGAGTGGCAATCGCCTGCGTGTCGGCCGCCGGACGCGAGTTCCTCATTCCGCGGTTCCGCGAGCAGCTTAGCCGAAAATCGCAAGACCTGATCGGCGACGTGGCCCAGCCGCTCAAACCCGTTTACGACAACCAAACCGGCGTTCTGCTGCGCGGCGCCGGCACGTTGCGCGACGCGCAGCGGATCGTGGAACCCAGCTTCGTACTCCCCTCGTATCTCGACCATTACGGCAAGCAATTCACCGCCGACGAGGCCTTCTACCGCCCGGCCGAAGGCGATCGGCCCGGCGGGTATCTGCTGGTCAATGTGCGCGAGCCAAAGGGGCTCGATCGTCGGCCGTCGCTGAGTTTTCGCGGTGCGCCGGTCGTGCTCACACGCCACGATTACCCCTGGCTCGAGCCGAACCAGTGCTTTGTGGTCAGCGACGTCACTTTCGATCAACTGGCCGGAGGGCAAGCGTTCAAACAGTTCGCCTCGACCGCCGAGTTGATTGCCGGGCTGCGGAATCCGAGCATGGACTACGGAGCCGACGTGCGCGTGGCCGTCCATGCGCGAATCGTCCAGCCGATTCTCGACGTCCTTTTGCTTCTGATGGGCCTGCCGCTGGTGGCCACCCGTTACGACCGCAATTTGTTCTTGGCGATCGGGCAAGGGATGGCGCTGGTGACCGTGTTTTCGGCCGTGGTGATCGTCATGCAGTACCTCGGCAACGTCTGCCTAGTGGCCCCGGCCACGGCCGCATGGCTGCCTTTGTTCGTCTTTGTGCCGGCCGCAGTGGCCATGTTCGAAAGCCTTCGCGACTGATTCGGCTGCGAGCACTCGATGCGGACTTAGCGAGAGTCTTGGCCGTTGCTCTTCACAGCCGAACCTATCGGGCAGCAGGTGCGGTCGCCCGTCACAGAATCCCCGTCTTCCGCCGCGCGGGGCCGGCTGGCAACCACGGGCTGGCCCCCTCCATGCGAAAACGCCCAGGAACGGCCCGTGGGCTCCAAATTTCGCCATTGGCGGCGATCTGAGCTTGGCCGCCACTTTCCCGATATGGCAGACCCATTTAGAATGCCAAAGGTTTGTGGAATCGTCGCGTGCTTTCTCCTGACGACCCGCCCCCTGCCGACAGTATCGTAAACGTATTGACCATCGTATTGACCGAGAGATTCCGAACGACTCAATCAATGACTCACTGGGAAGCGACAGTCCCGTTGTTGTTGTTCGTCGGCGGCGCGGCGGCGCTGGCGGGCATTTTGCTGCTGCTGGCTCGGCTGGTCTATCGCGGCCGGCCGAACCCGGTTAAACAAATGCCGTATGAAAGCGGCGTGGATCCGTTTCACGACACGCGACGGCCGTTCGACGTTCGCTTCTACTTGGTCGCGGTGGCCTTCTTGGTGTTCGACGTCGAGGTTCTGTTTCTCTATCCGTGGGCAGCGGCCTCGGGCGGACTCGGTCGAAGTTCTATCGTGGCAGCCAGAAACGATGCCGCGGCGGCCGCTCCGACCGTTGCAGACACTTCATCCGCATTGGGGTCTCCAAGCGAATACTCTTCCAACGGGTCGCCGTTGGATGCCGCCGTGGCCCAAGGCTGGACTTCCAGTCGCAACGAGATCTTCGGCGGTGTTGCCGTGTTTTTCGCACTGCTGGTGCTAGGCTTGGCTTACGATTGGCGCAAAGGCGTGTTCCAATGGCGGTGAACGAACTGCCTGACAACGTAGCAATCACCAACCTCGACCAGTTGGTCAGTTGGTGCCGGAAGAACAGTCTCTGGCCAATGCCGTTCGCCACGGCCTGTTGCGGCATCGAGTTGATGGCTACCGGGGCCAGCCGGCACGACATCGCGCGGTTCGGCGCCGAGGTGTTTCGCTTCAGCCCGCGGCAATGCGATTTGATGATCGTCGCCGGGCGCGTGGTAATGAAGATGCTGCCGGTGCTGCAACGCATCTGGCAGCAGATGCTCGAACCGAAGTGGTGCATTTCGATGGGTGCGTGCGCTTCGACCGGAGGAGTGTTCGACACCTACTGCGTCGTGCAGGGGATCGATCGGTTCATTCCGGTCGATATGTACGTGCCCGGGTGCCCTCCGCGTCCGGAGCAACTGCTCCAAGCGGTGATGGACTTGCAGGCGAAGATTCAACGCGAGGGAACCGTTTTTGGGCGAGAGTTCGCCGGAGAAAAGGCGCAACAACCGAAGCGAGCACTGCGAGAGAATCCATGACGGGCGGCAGCGAAACCGGTGGGCGGGTCGATTCCCCCGCGCACATTCCTGAGCCACTGTTCAGCGAGATCGTGGCGGCTGTCGGTGGTGCGCGCCCCAGCGAGTTCCGCGGGCAGCAGCGAATCGTCGTTCCACCCGAGCGAATCTACGACGCGCTGGCCGTGCTCCGCGATCGCTACGGGTTCGACATGCTCGTCGATATAACCTGTGTGGACTATTTGAACTACCGCGGCGCCACCGACCGATTCGGGCTAGTTTACGTTTTGACCAACACCGAGCAGAATAAGCGGCTTGTGATCCGCTGCTACGTGAACGATCCGAACCCGGCTGTTCGATCGGTTGTGCCGCTATTCGAGGCAGCCAATTGGTTGGAGCGCGAGGTGTGGGACATGTTCGGGATTCGCTTCGAAGGCCACCCGGACCTGCGACGCATTTTGCTGCCGGAGGAGTTCACCGCTCACCCGCTTCGAAAGGACTACCCACTGCAAGGACGCGGCGAGCGACACAATTTCCCCGTGATAACACGAGAAAGCGGCTGAGCCGCCTGCCGCTTCGGCAATACTTGTGGCCGGCCGCGAGCAAGATCAGAACACTCGAACGCGGCACGATTTCGACGTTAGCCTTTGTCGGCAACAGAGCAATTCGACGAGATCTGCGCAAACCGCGAAACGATTCGGAACAGCCGCGAGGACGACTTCGAAGCCATGCCCCTGACGCCTTCGGTTTTCTCCGACGATTCGGCACGCAACGAGCCGCAGCCCTATCTGTGGACGCTCAATTTCGGTCCGCAGCATCCGGCCACCCACACCACGCTGCGGCTGGTGCTCAAGCTCGAAGGCGAACGGGTGGTCGATGCCATGCCCGATATCGGCTACCTGCACTCGGGCTTCGAGAAAATCGGCGAGCATCTCGACTTCAATCAGTACGTTACCGTCACCGACCGGATGAACTACATTTCGCCGATGGCCAACAATGTGGCCTGGCATCTGGCGGTCGAGCGGCTACTGGGCGTCGAGGTTCCGCCGCGTTGCCGGTATCTCCGCGTTATCATCGCCGAGCTGGCCCGAATCAGCGACCATCTGCTTTGCCTGGGTGCGATGGGCCTCGACACCGGAGCGTTCACCCACTTCATCTATGCTTTCAATCCCCGCGAGCAAATCTACGACATCTTCGAAGCGCTGTGCGGGGCGCGGTTCACCAACAGTTATACGCGCGTGGGCGGGCTGATGCACGACGCTTCGCCCAAGGCGATCGAGATGATCCGCCGGTTCGTCGCCGATTTGCCCCGCGCGCTAGACGACATGGACCGGCTGCTGCTCCGCAATCGCATTTTCCGCGAACGGACCGAGGGCATCGGGCTGCTGACGCGCGAAGAAGCGATCAATCGCGGGTGCAGCGGTCCGGTGGCTCGGGCCAGCGGGGTAACCCGCGACTTGCGCAAAGACGAACCCTACTTGGCCTACCGCGACTTCGATTTCCGCGTCATTTGCGCCAAGCAGGGCGATTGTTTCGCCCGATACTTGGTACGCATGGGCGAAATGCGCGAAAGCCTGAAGATCATCCATCAGGCCATCGAGAACCTTCCGCCCGGGCCGGTGAACGTGGGAGACGAAAAGCGGGTGGCCATCCCCGACAAAAAAGTGGTTTTCACGACGATCGAGGGCCTAATATCGCATTTCGAACTGGTGATGTGGAATCGGGGCTTCGCAACCCCGTACGACGAATTGTACACGGCCACTGAAGCCCCCAACGGGGAATTGGGGTTCTACATCGTCGGCGACGGCACGCAGACGGCCTATCGGGCTCGGTGCCGCCCGCCCTCGTTCATCCACTTCGCCTTGTTCCCGCATTTGATTCGCGGGCATACGCTGAGCGATGTGGTGGCCGTGCTCGGCAGTTTGAACATCATCGCCGCGGAGTTGGATCGATGAGCGAAACCACAGCGGCAAAACGATCAGACCGGCCGCCGGCAGCCGAACGTGTGCTCGGCGACGCGCTCCGCCGGCGAATCGAGCAGTTCTACCCGCGATACCCGACGCGCCGCGCGGTAGTGCTGCCCGCACTGCACGCGATCAACGAAGAGTTGGGCTATGTTCCCTTGGCGGCCGTGGCCGAGTTGGCCGAGATGCTGGGCCTGACACCAGCCCAGGTGCAAGACACGCTGAGCTTTTACGGTTTCTTCCGGCAAGACCGGCCGGTGGGCCGACTGCGGATCATGGTCTGCCGCTCGATCAGTTGCTCGGCCTGCGGAGGCGAAGAGCTGCTCGACCATCTTTGCCGCCGCTTGGGCATTCGGCCCGGCGAAACCACGCCCGATGGGCGGTTCACCGTCGAGTTCGCCGAGTGCCTCGGGTTGTGCGATCGTGCACCGGCGCTGCTGGCCGGCGAAGAGGTTCACGGCCCATTGAACCGAGAGATGCTCGACCAACTGATCGACCGCTGGATGCAGACCCTGCCGGCCGAGCCTGCGGGCAGGACCAAGGCCGCAGTTTCACCCGATACGAAATCAACCGCCGCAGCCGGCGACACAAAGTAAAGTGAATCGCTGTAAAACAAACCACTGTTCAAACAACATCCCGCGCGACATAACGACCGA
This sequence comes from Thermoguttaceae bacterium, assembly GCA_029975295.1. GTDB lineage: Bacteria > Planctomycetota > Planctomycetia > Pirellulales > Thermoguttaceae > JARKPK01. The sequence goes on from JARKPK010000171.1 coordinate 6,658, forward strand.
CTGAAACGACCGTGGCGAAGCAATCGTATCAACCCGTTCTGCTGGCCAATGTGGGCAAGCCCGAAAGCCACACGCTGCGCGCCTACGAAGCCGGCGGGGGCTACCGCGGGCTGCGGCAGGTGCTTCGGGAGAAGTCGCCGCAGGATGTCGTCGCCTTGGTCAAGGCCAGCCTGCTGCGCGGCCGCGGCGGGGCGGGCTTTCCCACCGGGCTGAAGTGGTCGTTCCTGCCGGAGGATCACCCCGGCCCGATCTACTTGTGCGTCAACGCCGACGAAAGCGAGCCGGGCACCTTCGTCAATCGCGTGCAGATGGAGCACGACCCGCATCAGGTGCTCGAAGGGATCATCATCAGCGCCTACGCGACGCGGGCATCGACCGCCTACATCTACCTCCGCTACGAATACCCCTTGTGCCTGCGGCGGATGCAGACGGCCATCGACGAAGCTCGCGAAAAAGGCTACCTGGGCAAAAACATTCTCGGCTCCGGGTGGTCGTTAGAGGTGTACATCCACCGCGGGGCGGGCGCGTATGTGTGCGGCGAAGAAACCGGCCTGATCGAAAGCATCGAGGGCAAACGGGCTTGGCCGCGGATCAAGCCGCCGTTTCCCGCTGTGGAAGGCTTGTTCCGCAAACCCACCGTGGTGAACAATGTGGAAACACTGGCCTGCGTGAAACACATCGTCGATCGCGGGCTGGAGTGGTTCAAGTCGATCGGTGTTCCGCCCGCACCCGACAACCCGCGCGATCCGGGCAGCTACGGGCCGAAGTTGTTCGGCATCAGCGGTCATGTGAACCGCCCGGGCTGCTACGAGCGCCCCTTGGGAATCTCCGCACGCGAGTTGATCGAACAGTGCGGCGGCGGGGTGCGGCAGGGCCGAAAGCTCAAGGCGGTGGTGCCCGGCGGTCTGAGCACCGGTGTGATGACCGCCGACGAGATCGACACGCCGATGGATTTTTCCGGACCGCTGAAGGTTGGCTGCCTCGGGTTGGGCACGGGCTGCCTGATCGTGCTCGACGAAACGTATTCGATGGTCGATTTCCTTTACAATAGCTGCCGGTTCTTCGCGCACGAAAGTTGCGGGCAATGCACGCCCTGCCGCGAAGGCACGCACTGGTCGGTGGCGATGCTCGAACGGATTCGCGCCGGCCGCGGGCGGCTGAAAGACCTTGAACTGCTGCTGGAAATCGGCGATACGATCGGCATCATCCCGGGCACAACGATTTGTGGGCTGGCCGACGGGGCCGCTTGGCCGATCAAGACCGCGATCCGCAAGTTCCGCGGCGAGTTCGAAGACTACATCAAGCGAACCAACCCCGGTGGTTATCAAACCGTTCACCCGGTGGCCTGGTTCGAGGGAAACGGCTCGGCGGGCGCCGGCAGTGCGGCAGTCAAGCATTGACGTGTTTCGTAAAGTTAGGCGACCTTGGTGACGGTGGGCGGCGTTTCGTCGGAACAAGGGGCAAGCGGTTTCGGTTGCAGGGTCGTTTACGAAGTTGGTTCCAAAGGATGTGAACACCAATTATGCCTACGGTGATCATCGACGGCCGCGAACTCCGCCTTTCCGAGGGCGAACGCCTCAACGGAATCGAGGCTGCGCGCCGCGTGGGCATCGAGATTCCGCATTACTGCTGGCACCCGGGCCTGTCGGTGGTGGGCAGTTGCCGGATGTGTTTGGTCGAAGTCGGCGCCCGCGATCCGAAAACCGGCAAAGTTACGATGCAGCCGAAGCTGGCGCCGGCCTGCAACACGATCGTCGCCGATGGGATGGTGCTTGTAACTGAGAGCGAAAAGGTGGCCCTAGCCCGCGCCCGCGTGGAAGAAGGCCTGCTGCTGCGGCACCCGATCGATTGCCCCATTTGCGACAAGGCGGGTGAATGCCGTTTGCAAGACTATCACTTTCAGCACGGGCAGGATCAGCGTCGGGCGGACATTCGGCCGTTCACCAGTCGGCGGCGCGACATCGGCGACATCACGCTTTTTGTCGATCGCTGCATCATGTGCAGCCGGTGCGTGCGATTCGTTAACGAGATCAGCGGCACCGGCGAGCTGATGGTGGTCAACCGCGGCGCCCACGAAGAGATCGACGTGGCGCCGGGCTATCCGCTGCACAACAAGCTCTCGGGCAACGTGGTCGATCTGTGCCCGGTGGGGGCGCTGGCCGACAAAGACTTCTTATATCGCCAACGCGTGTGGTTCCTTCGCAACCATAAGAGTGTTTGCACCCGCTGCGCCACCGGCTGTTCGATCTGGATCGACGAGAATCAAGATCGCATCTATCGGGTGCGCCCGCGCGAGAACCCGCACGTCAACCGTTGGTGGATTTGCAACGAGGGACGATACGGTCATTCGTATGTTCACGATCCGCGTCGGCTGACCTCGCCGGTGCGCCGCACCGCTGCCGGCCGGGCCCCGGTCGATTGGTCTGAGGTGATCGACGAGGCGCCGAAGCGGTTCCAGGCGGCGCGCCGGCCCGCCGGGGTGATCTCGCCGTTTCTAACGGTGGAAGAGGCCTTCCTGCTTTGTCGGCTGCTGCACAAATGGCACGGGCAGGTGGTGTTGGCCGTCGGGCCTGTCCCTTCGACCGATGCGGACGAGACGTTTCCGGGCGGATTCGTCATCTCGGCGGAAAAGTGTCCCAACCGCCGCGGGGTCGAGGCCGTCGTGTCGCATTTCGCCGGCGGGGTGATCGGTTGGGAAGAGTTTCTTGCGCGGGCCGCGCGCAGCGAGTTCGACGCCGTGTGGATTACGGCCGGCTACCCGCTGCCGTGGATCGACGCTGAGCAGGCAAGCAAGCCGGCCGGCGTGGAGACGCTCGTCGTGCAAGACCTTTTCCCTTCGCCGCTTTCCGATCGGGCCGATTTCGAATTGCCCGGCGCCGCTTGGGCCGAGCGCGAAGGCTCGTATGTCAATCGCAATCATTGGTTGCAAACGGCGCGGTGGACGATCCGGCCGCCGGCGGGCGTGCGCACCGAGGGCAGCCTGTTCTGGGAACTGCTGGGGCGCGAGGGGTTGTACCGTGCGCAGGCGGTGCTGGAAGAGGCGGCCGTCGAAATCGCCTACTTTTCGCCCGCGCGCGGGCCGGTGCCCGAGGAAGGCGTGCAATTGACGCCGCCCACCGCAGACGAGCCGTCGGCCGCGCCGCTGAGCCGAGGTCCGACCGCAATACGACGTTGAGACGCCCATGATCGCGTTGATGATCGAAACGCTGGTGAAGTTCGCGGTCGTCGTCGGAGGACTGATGACGGCGGCCGCGTATTTGGTGCTGCTCGAGCGTTGGATCGCCGCGTGGGTGCAAGATCGTCGCGGTCCGAACCGGGTGGGTGTTCCGCTGACGAACATCAAGCTGTTCGGCCTGGGGCAGCCGTTGGCCGATGGGGTGAAGTTCATCTTCAAGGCCGATGTAACCCCTCGGCATGTCGATCGCGTGCTGTATTGGCTGGCCCCGGCCGTGGTGATGGCAGCCGCGTTGTGCGCGTTTGCGGTGATCCCCTTCGGCAGCGTGCTGCCCGACTTTTTGCCGGCCGATTGGGGTGTTGAAGAACCGATCCGCCTGACCGTGGTGCCGGCGCTGGATGTGGCGGTGCTGTTCGTGTTTGCCGTAGGCGGCGCGGCCGTGTTCGGCGTGTTGTTGGGCGGCTGGGCCAGCAACAACAAATACAGCTTCCTCGGTTCGCTGCGGAGTTCGGCCCAACTGATTTCCTACGAGCTTCCGTTGGGGCTGGGCATCCTCGGCGTGGCGGCCGCGGCCGGTTCGTTGCACTTCAACGAGATCATCGCCCGCCAGGCCGACTCGGGCTGGTGGAACATCTTCGTGCAACCGCTGGGGTTTGTGGTGTTCATCGTGGCGGCCTTTGCCGAGGCGTCGCGGCTGCCGTTCGACCTTTCGGAGGCCGAACAGGAACTGGTCGGCGGCTACCACACCGAGTACTCGGGCGTGAAGCTGATGATGCTTCTGGTGGGCGAATACCTGCACATGATTACGGCCGCGTTCCTCATCGTGATCTTCTTCCTCGGCGGTTGGCACTTCTGGGGGCTGACCGACGGAGTGGATTCGCCCGGCGGCGACGTGGTCGCTTGGCCGGCCGCCCTGGCGCGCGTGGCGGTGCTGATGGCCAAAGTGTTGCTGGTGATCTTGTTCTTCATGCTCACCCGCTGGAGTTGGCCGCGATTCCGCTACGATCAACTGATGAATTTGGCTTGGAAGGTGATGCTGCCGTGGGGAGTGCTGAATATTGTGGTGGTGGCGGCGGCGATCGAGTTCGCCGGCCGATGGGCGGCCGCTTGGGGCATTTCGCCGGCGGCGGCGACGGCCTTGGCCGGCTGGGTCGCACTGGCGCTGGCCGTCGTGCTGACGGCTTGGGCCGATCCGACCACGGCCGACAATCGCCCGTTGCGCATCCCGCCCGCATTGCGAGGTTCCTCCGATGAAACCTGACGATCCTTCGATTTCCTGGGTCGAACCGCCCGAATTGGGCTTGGCCGGCAAGTCGTATTTGCCCTTGTTCGTGCAGGGGCTGACGACGACGGTGCGGCACTTGTTCTCGCCGAAGAAGACGGTCGAATACCCCGAGCAAGACCACGAAATCCCCGACCCGATCATCTATCGCGGCGTGCATCGGCTCAATCGCGACGAGCAGGGCCGCGTGAAATGCGTGGCGTGTTTTCTTTGCGCCACGGCCTGCCCGGCTCATTGCATCGACATCGTGGCGGCCGAAAGCCCTTGGCCCGACCGCGAAAAATATCCGCAGACCTTCACGATCGACGAGCTGCGTTGTATCTTTTGCGGCATGTGTGAAGAGGCCTGCCCCGTGGACGCCATCGAATTGACCAGTTTGTACAACCTGTCGGGCAAGAGCCGCGAAGAGATGATCTTCGACAAAGAGAAGCTGTTGAGCATCTACGATCAGACCTGTCAGGCCGAACCGTCGCGGACTCAGCGGAGCGATTCGTGAACGATCCTCACGGTTGGTACACTCTGGCCGCCATCCTCGGGGCGATGGGCCTTTGGCTGCTTTTGCCCCCCGGGCGAGGCCGGCGGCGCTGGCTCGGCGCACTGCCGTTGGCCGCGGCCGGCGGGTTGATCCTCGGGCAAGGGCCCTGGCTGCAATCGTGGGCCGCCGAGATGATCTACGGCTCGATGGCGGCCGCCGCTTTGGTCGGTGCCGTGGGCACCGTCGTATCTCGGCAGCCGATCTACTCGGCCGCCTGGTTCGCGCTTTCCATCGCCGGGGCGGCCGGGCTGATGCTCATCAATTGGGCTGAGTTTCTCGCCGTGGCCGTGTTGATCGTTTACGCCGGCGCGATCTTGGTGATGTTCCTTTTCGTGCTGATGCTCTCGCAGCCCGACGGCCGAGCGGCCCACGACCGCAACGGCTGGGAACCGCTGGTTTCGGCGGCCACCGGCGCGGTGCTCGTCGGTGTGTTGACGATGAACATCGTCGGCGGAACACTTCGAACGGCCGCGCAAGGCGAGGAAAGCGGCGGCGATCCGGCCGCGCGATCGTCCGCGCTTGCACGAAAGACTTCCGCCCCCCACTCGGCCGCCGCGGCGCCGAACGACAATGCAGCGCCGAAGCACGCCGCCGCGGCCAGCGACGGTTCGGCCACAGATGGTCCGGCCGGCAAAGGTTCGGCCGCCGATGCCGGCAAGCTCGCGGCGCGGTCTGCATCGCCGTTCGTTCCCGCCGACGACGCGGCGAACCGGGCGAAAACGTTCTCGGTGGGGCGGTTGGGGGCCGAGTTGTTCTCGCGGCATTTGGTTGCGGTAGAGGTGGCCGGCGTGCTGCTGCTGGTGGCCCTGGTGGCCGCGGCGGTAATTGTCGGCCATGTGCATCGGCACGGGCTGGGCGGGCCATGATCGGCCGCGGCCTGCCCGGCGCGCAACGTGTTTTGTAACGGGTGTCTTGTAACCAACAATACGACCGGCGCGAGTGATGAACCTGGAACTGGCGTGGCTCGAACGGAACCTGCTGGTCGGTGCGATGCTGTTCGGCATCGGGCTGGTGGGGGCGATCTGCCGCCGCAACCTGATCGTGGTCTTCCTTTCGATCGAGTTGGTCTTTCAGGGAGCCGCGCTGAGTTGGGTGGGCTGGTCGCGCTGGCACGGCAACGTCGATGGTCAGGTGTTCGTGATCTTCCTGATTGCGGTGGCCGCTTGCGAGGCCGCGATCGCCCTGGCGCTGTTCGTGGCGATTTATCACCATTGGGGCCGGCTCGATGTTCTGTTGGGCAGGCAGTTGCGCGAGGCCGACCTGCCCGAGGCCGACGAGCCGGCCGAAGCCGACTCGGCCGAGGCCCTGCCCGCGCCGAGTTGGCCGCGGCTGCCCCCGGCCGGCGTGCCGCCGAAGATCGATCCGCAAACGCTGCATCAGCGAGATCGAATCTGAATGAGAGATTGATCCGACCCGACGGAGAAACCGAACCGACAACCGCCGCGTAGCACCGATCGCATCGCCACGCGATCGAACCCTTGAGAATGTGAACACTTTAGATATCGACTGAATTGATGTTCGAGATCGAACGCCTACTGCTGCTGATTCCCGCCGCGCCGCTGCTTGCAGCGGTGTTGGTCGGGCTGCTCGGCCCGCGGGTGCTCCGCGGCGCCGCGCATTGGCCCGTGGTGTTGGCGTTGGCGTTCTCAACGGCGGCCTCGATCGCTTTGGCGGTGCGCGTGGCCCAAGAGGGGCGTCGATCGCCCGAAGGGCGCTTCGAGCAAATCGTCGTGCTATGGACTTGGGCTGACGTGCAGGCGGCTCAGCAGGGTGGCCGCACCGCGGCGCAGCCCGCCGTCGACTTTATGCCCGAGCCGTCGGCGTTGTCGTCGGCCTTGCCCGAGTCGGCGATCAGCTCTTCGCCGGCGCCTGCCGACGGAAAGCAAGCGCCGTCGTCCGCAGGCGTCGCCTCTTCCGCACCGCGGCTGCGGATCGCGGTCAGCCTGCGGGCCGACGCCCTCACGGCACTGATGCTCGTTACCGTAACGGTCGTTTCGCTTCTTGTGGCCATTTATTCGATCGGCTACATGCACGGCGATCGGGGTTACTGGCGTTTCTTCGCCTATTTGGCGTTGTTCGTCTTTTCGATGACGATGCTGGTTTCGGTCAGCAATTTCGTGTTGCTCTACGTCTTTTGGGAGGCGGTCGGGCTGTGCAGTTACCTGCTGATCGGCTTCTGGTACGAAAAGCCCGCCGCAGCCGCCGCCGGCAAAAAAGCGTTCTTGGTGAACCGTGTGGGCGACTTCGGCTTCGCCCTCGGGCTGTTTCTGCTGTGGACTGCCTACGGCACGCTCGACTTCCACGATACGTCCCTCGGCAGCGAAGTGGCCCCGGGCATCCTCGGCGAAACGGCGCTGGGCACGCCGGGCTTCTACCACGGCGGCGCGCTGGGGCTGGCGATCTGCCTGTTGTTGCTTGCCGGCGCGTGCGGCAAAAGCGCGCAGTTTCCGCTGCACGTGTGGTTGCCCGATGCGATGGAAGGCCCCACGCCGGTCAGCGCGCTGATCCACGCAGCCACGATGGTAACCGCCGGGGTGTATCTGGTGGCCCGATGCTTCCCGCTCTACTCGGCCGTAGAGTACGCCGGGCCGACGGTGGCCGCCATCGGCACGTTCACCGCATTGCTGGCGGCCCTGATCGCCACGGCCCAAACCGACCTGAAACGCATCCTCGCCTATTCCACGGTCAGCCAATTGGGTTTCATGTTCCTCGCCCTGGGCACGGCCATTTGGGCCGGCGCGGCCGCGGGCATGTTCCACCTGTTCACCCACGCTTTCTTCAAGGCGCTGTTGTTCCTGGGGGCGGGCAGCGTGATGCACGCGATGGGCGGGGTGATCGACATCCGCCGGTTCAGCGGCCTGCGGCGGATCATGCCCATTACGCATCTGACCTTTTTATTCGGCTGCCTGGCGCTGGCCGGTGTGCCGCCATTTTCCGGCTTCTTCAGCAAAGATGCCGTGCTGTTGGCCGTCGATGCCCAAGGGCACGGGCCGATGGGCGCGTTCTATCAGGCGTTGTTCTACTCGGCCTTGGCCGCTGCGGCATTGACGGCCTTTTATACCTTCCGCGCGTTCTTCCTCACCTTCTACGGTCCGACGAAAACTCCAGAAGAAGCCGGCGGCCACGCCCACGAGTCGCCCGCGGTGATGACCGTGCCGCTGGTGCTGCTGGCCCTGGGCGCTGCCGGGGTGGGCGGCTATTGCGAATGGACCCATCGGCTGAACGACTACCTGGCGCGGACGCCGCAATGGACCATCGCGCCCGGCGCGCCGCACCGCGCACCGCCGCCCGCGATGGGCGCCGCACCGGCGGCAACCTCGGTTGCATCGACTGCCGCGCGGCCGAGCGCGGCGCCGCCGGCCTCGGTTGCACCTGCTGTTCCGGCCGACCCGAAGCCGCACGAACCGGCGCACGACAAGGCGGCCCATCTTCGCGTGGCGCTGATGAGCACGGCGGCCGCATTGCTCGGTTTGGCGACCGCGGCCGTGCTCTACCTGTTCCGTCGGCGCGAGGATTCGGCCGCCGAAGCCCCCGCACGGGGCTTGGTGCGGTTGTGTGCCGAAAAGTTCTACATCGACGAGCTGTACGAAACGGTGATCGTTGCGCCGCTGCGGATCAAAGCGGCCGTGCTCGCCTGGTTCGATAATGCGGTGATCGACGGCGCGGTCGATGGCGTCGGCCGGGCGGCCCGGGCGCTGGGCGGCTTCTTGCGTCCGCTGCACAACGGCCTGTTGCCGTTCTACGCCCTGGCGATGGTCGTGGGGCTGTTGATGCTTTTAGGGGCGATGTTGATTTGAGGGACGATGTTGACCGGATCGTAACCGCCGCGTCGCCCTGCCGCGAAAACGGTTGACTCGGGCGAAGCGAAAACCTTCGAACAAACGGCGAGCGGAGAGTAGATCGGTGTCGCTGGTGTTGCTTTCGGCCGTGCTGTTGCCCGCCTTGGCGGCCGCCGTGATCGGCGGTTCGGCTCGGGTTGCGCGCGCCGTGGCGCTGGTGGTTACCGCGGTCGTGTTCGGGCTGTGCTGCGTGTTGGCCGTGCGGTTCCCCGGCGGCGCCGCGCCGTTTGCCGTGGTCGATTGGCCTTGGCTGGGCGGCTCGGGCGGGGCGATCGACGTCCGTTTCGCCCTGGCCGTCGATGGGCTGAACCTGTGGCTAATCGTCCTCAGCGCGCTGTTGAGCGTGGTGTGCGTGCTGATCAGTTGGACCGCCGTGGTCGATCGGGCGGCACTGTTCTACCGGCTGCTGTTGCTGCTGGAAACCGGAATGCTGGGCGTCTTCGCCGCGCAAGACATCATCTTGTTCTACGTCTTTTTCGAGTTCGGCCTGATTCCGCTGTTCTTCCTTATCGGCATCTGGGGCAGCGAAGAACGCCGCCGGGCGGCCGTGAAGTTCTTCCTTTATACCTTGGCCGGCAGTTTGCTTACCTTTTTAGCAATCCTGACCTTGGTGCTTTGGGACCATTTGGCGGCCGGGCACGCGCCGCTGACGTTCTCGATTCCCGAATTGACCGCCCGGCTTCAGGCGTCGCCGATGCCGCCGGCCGTGCAGATCGCGGTGTTCGCCGCGTTGTGGATCGGTTTCGCCGTGAAGGTGCCTCTGTTTCCACTGCATACCTGGTTGCCGCTGGCCCATGTGCAGGCGCCGGCTGCCGGCAGCGTGCTGCTGGCCGGAGTATTGCTGAAGATCGGCGTGTACGGCTTCCTGCGATTCAACCTGCCGATGCTGCCGGAGGCCTCGGCCTTGGCCGCGCCCGTGATGCTTTACCTGGGCGTAATCGGCATCTTGTACGGTGCGATGGTCGCGCTGGCGCAAAAAGACATCAAGAAGCTCATCGCCTATTCGAGTGTCAGCCATTTGGGCTTCTGCGCGCTGGGAGTGTTCGCCCTGAATGCCGCCGGCGTGCAGGGCGGCGCGCTGCAAATGATCAACCACGGGCTTTCCACCGGCGGGCTGTTCGCCTTGGTCGGAATGATCTACGAGCGCTATCACACGCGCAGCATCGCCGAGTTGGGCGGCCTGGCCCGGCGGATGCCGCGGTTGGCCTTCTTCATGCTCGTGATGAGCCTGGCGAGCATTGGCCTGCCGGGGCTGGGCGGATTCGTGGGCGAACTGCTGGTGCTCATCGGCGCGTTCCAGCGCGGGTTCGCCTGGCCGATGGATTCTTGGGGAGTTCAACTTCGCGTAATCGCCGTGGCCGCGGTTTTCGGCGTGGTGCTCGGCGCGTGGTACATGCTGTGGTTGATCGAACGGGTGTTCTTCGGCCCGTTGCGCGAACCGGCCCACGACGACGAACTTCGGGGCGCCCACGATCCCGATCACTCCGCCGAGCACGAGCACGCCGCGGCGGGCGTCGGCCCAAAGGGTTCTTCGCCGCACACGGCGGCCGAACCGCTTCCGCCCGACCTGACCGCCCGCGAGTCGCTCGCGCTGCTGCTGCTTACGGTGCCGATTGTGTGGATCGGCCTGTGGCCGGCGATGTTTCTCCGCCCGATGGCCGAAAAGCTCGACGAGCTTTCCGCCCCGGCCCGCGCGCGATTCGAG
>JARKPK010000174.1 GCA_029975295.1 Thermoguttaceae bacterium
CGAGGAAGACGACTTTTCGACTTCCCGGCTCGGCTAAGTCGATCAGGCGTGCGGCGAGTTTACGGTGTTCCGCGTTGACCAGCGGCACGTTCAGCAAAAACGATCCATTGGCAACGAGAACCAGTCGGTTCGTTCCGAAGGGGATGCAACTGACTATCGCGTCGTCGCCCGAGGCCAGAAGAATCTTCGCATCATCGCGCGGAACAATCCGCCGGCCCAAACGAATCTCCAGCCGGCTCTGGTCGAGGCCCTCGATCCATTCACGTCGGCCGCTCAATGGCCCGAGCGCGCGATTCGGGGGGGCGTCTTCGAGTTCGAACCATACGAATTCGCCGGCCTCGGCCGATTGGCGGCGCAACGAATAGAACTCGGCAAGGCCGTCTCGAATCGCCTCGTACTGCTTTCGCTGCTTGGGTTCGACCGAGGGCAGAATCTTATCGAAGTAAACGGAGGCCGCGTCGAAATCTCGCCCGACGTAGATCAATAGCCGGTTATCGTCGAGCGTCAACCATTCAGTCAGCCGAGAGCGAACGGGTTCCGGCGGTCCGGCGAAATCGTCGGGAAACCAGACGATGCAGTCCGTCTTTTCGAGCCAATCGCCCAACGCCGATCGTGATTGAACTGTGTGGCCGCGCTGGGCGAACATGGCAGCAAAGACGGCCGTGCCGTTAATGCTTTTCGACGCCCCGGGCGCGACCCGCCGCCCGTAGGCGGTTTGCAGTTCTTCTGGACCGCAGCCGGCCAGGCACGCCAAGAAGATTGCCCCGAGAATCCGCAGCCAAGCGCCGGGCCCAAGGTTGCTCGGGCGCGCGGCCGGCGCGGCGCCGTCGCCGAGCCTGCGTCGCTGGGCAGGGGCAACGGAAGCGAATTTCCGACGCTGGTTGCACTTCATGATACGGGGGCGTGCTCGGGTTCGAACATCGCTTCTATGAGTTGCCACTGGCGCCAACACCACTGGAACCGATCGGGTTCGATCGGATGGTGGCCGAAGTAGGCGTCTTCAAACGCGCCGACAATCACCTCCATTGCCGCCCGCATGGCCGGATCGCCGACGTCGCGAAGATACTGGCGATTGGTTTTGCCGCGGGCCAAACGCAATAGCTGCCGTTCGTTCATTTCCGTCAGCACGTGAGCGTAGAGGTAGACAATGGCTCGTTCAAACCGGCCGGCGCGGCTTTCGCGCAGGCAACGGTCGAGATAGTCGCCCGGGGCGTCATCGTCGAGAAATCCCAGATGTTCGATGCGGCCACGACGACTGGTCTTAACGGATGCCGTGTTCGCCCATCGCCGTTTCGAGAGGCCGATGGCCAGGGCCGCCAGCAGCCCGACTGCCGCAACGATCAACAGGGCCCAAACAACCGGCCGCAGCCAATCCACCTGGGGCGGAGCTTCGCGCGGCCGCTGCGTTTCCGGATCGGGCAGGTCGACCGGGCGAAGCGCGTCGTTGGCGGGGTCGTACCAGGGAAACCTTTGCGCGCGGCGCAGCGCCTTTTGTCCGCCGGAAACGGCCTCTTGATCGGCAGCGTCGGTTGCGGCTGCGGCCGAAGCCGTTGCCGCCTGGGTGAAGCTCGGAACGCACCATCCCAGAACGATTGCCGCGCAAAGAACCCCGACTCGTGCGGTTCGACGAGCGAACGCGGCCGTGTTTTCCATCGCGTGAACCATGTTAGTACGACATGCGTCGAGCGATTCGGTCGCCCTCGGCCCGAAGAAGCAGTTCTACCTCCCAGCCCTCGCGTCGGATGCGGAGGTCGAGATAGCTGAGGAACCGCACCACGGCGAAGAATCCGGTGGTTAGAGCCAAGCTGCACGGGTAGAACACTAGAAAGTCCCAGAACACTTCGGTCGGCCCGAACAGAACCTGACAGACAACTCGCAACGAAAGCCAAAACGCGACCGTCAGAATCGACGCGGCAACGGCCGCAACAAGCCAACGGGCGAACAGCGTTCCGAACCAGTAGCCGTGCAGCCCGACGATTCGCTGGGGCGTCGAAATTCGCCCCGGAGCGGCCCGCCACGGATTGCGTTCGAGCAAGATCACTTCGGCTGCGTAGGCCCGCATCGCCGCCGGCACCACAACGCCGGCGACGGTCAGCATCCACAGGCCGCGCCGCAACACGCTTTCGGCTAACAATTGAGGAAGCGAACGGATCCACTCGCCCGCCACGGCGCGGAACGAAGGGCGGTCTTCGAACAGCAGCTTTCCCAAAACGAGCGTTAGCGGCGAAGAGGCCAACGGGGCGGTCCAATACACGGCCACAGCCAAAAAGAACACGTAGCTCGGCACGCCGCCCCCCTCGGGCGAATCGATCCAGCGGAAGAAATACTGAGCATTGGTCGGCGCGATGGTGTTTCCTGCGGAAAATATGCCGCTCCACAGCCCGATAAGCACCGCCCACAACGCCGTCAGCGGCAGCACGCCGCATGCCCACGCGGCCGTCAGCGGGCCGAGGTGCATTCGGGCGACGCGCATCGCCAAATCGAGCAACTGCATAAAGTCGCGTTCTCGAACGACGATGCGGCATCGATCTAGTTGCATAGAGCCCGACGGCGTCGAAAAGGTCTTTCTTCGCCTCTAATCCTGTTCTCTTGGGGATTGCTGGACTGTGGCGGCAAGGGTTCTTTAGCGACGGCTCCTCGTTCAGCCGGCGCGGAATGCATCTGTCGGGTGTCGGCACAGAACGGACGCCCGCAACGGTCGTCGCTCGGTTCCCGGCCGCCCTTATCTTACTGCAACCGCCGCAAAGCGGAACCCGCACCGGATCCTTGCTTGCCGGACCGCGGCCGAGCGTCTATTCGGCGATCTCGGCAAAAAGCGATGATCGGTTCCTGTTGATCCCACTGCTTCCGGCGCGGCCGCGTCCTTCTCTCGATACGGCAGCCGATGGTCATTCCGTATGGCCGCTCGGCTTGTCATGAGGGACTGCACCACTTGCGGACGGCTTTTCCCCGCCTGATTCACGTTCGTTCTCCAGCGTCGTCGCCGAGCCATCGGGGCAGGATCAGGTAGGCCGCCAGCATTACGGCCGTGCCTGCGCCCACCGACGCCTTGAGCAGCGGCGACACATCGGCGGGCGAAACGAAGGCTTCGATCATCGCGGCCCCGACGAACAACAACACGGCCAAGCCGACCATCGGCATGGCCAGCCGCCCGGCAAGCCGCAGGGAGTCGGTTCGGGAATAGCCTTGCGTGAATACCAGCGAAAACCCCAAACGCATTCCGGCGGCCGCGCTGAGCACCACGGCCGTCAGTTCGAACGCGCTATGGCCGGCGACGAACTCGAAGAAGTTCTTTGCGTTTTCACTGGCAGCCATGTGCCCGAAAACGGCGCCGAGGACGATGGCGTTGAACATCGTTTCATACAGTCCGCCCACGCCCCAAAACAGCCCAAACACGAAACAGCGGAGCCCGATCGTCGCATTATTGAACACGTAGAAGCCGGCCATGCCGACGTCGATGGTGAAGTCGCGTCCGCGAGGAGCGTCGGAAAAGCTGCTTTCGATGCCGGTGAGATGGTCGGCGCCAACCACCTCGCGGGCGAAGTCGGGATTCACAAATCCGCCGAAGGCCGACAGCAAGAACACCCCGAAGAACAGCGCGAAGGCGAGCCACAAGATGCGGTCGGCCGCCAACCGTCTGGGCAAGACCACGAACAGCTCGACGAACCACGCCCGCACATCGAACGATTTGGCCCGATACAACTGGTTGTGCGCGCGGCCCACCAATTGGTGCAAGTAGCGCACCGTTTCGGGCGGAAAGTGATAAGCGTCTGCCAAGGCCAGATCGGCGCAGGCGGCTCGGTAGAGCGACGAGAAGCGAATGATCGTTTCCGCCGGCAGCGATCGGCGGCGAATGGGGTTGGCCAGCGCCGCGCAAAGCCGGTCGAGCTCTTGCCACAGTGGCCGTTTGGCTGCAAGGATCTTGGTCAATTCCACGCGCGGCATCTCCCGGCCGGCACCGGCGGCAAGCGGCTGCGTTGCCCGCTATGCCGCGTGCGACGCGGCCTGGTTTTCCACCCTTTCGCCGAACCAGCGTTGGTAGGCGGCGCACAACAGAACGTCGGGCGGCACGTCGGCCGACAACTGCAACACGCCCCGCAACGGTTCGGCCAAGTGTTGGGCCAACTCGTTCCGACGCTGAGGCGAGAACTGCCCCCGGCGCTCGACATAGGCCATCAGCGCCCGGGCCAACGAACGCCCCGGCAGATAGTTCGGCGGAATCGCGGCCGCGATTTCCAACACCTGCGGGGCGGTGAACCGCGCCACCGCGGCGATGGCCGCGCGCTCCTCCACCACAACCATAGTGCCGCAAACAAGATCGCCCAGCCGTTGGAATCGGCCGTTGCTGATCATCGTCCACAGCCCGACCTGATAAAGCCCCAGCAAACCGACCTCGGCGAACAGAAACGGGAGCATGTCGGCCATGCGCAAGATATTCCGCAAAACCGCCTGCACACCGTTGATCGGACGGCCGTCGATGGTCAGCACGCGAATGCCCACGAGCCGTTTGCCGGGCGTTTGACCGTTCCAGTAGGCCTCGAACACCCCGCCGTAGAAAAACGCCAGCACAAACCAGCCGGCCAGTGTGACGCCTACGCCGAAGCCGCCCAGTCCGATTACGCCGAAGGTTGCCGCCGCGCCGATCGCCAACCCGATAGCCGCACCAAGTCGGATGGCCAAGTCGATGCCGTACGCCCGCAACCGCGAAAACGGACCGGCCAGCGCGTAGCGGAAAGCGATGTTCTCCGGTGTGACGATCTCGACGGCCGTGTCCAGTTGTTCCGCAACATCTGCCATGCCGACATTATTCTCGCCTCGGGCGGCGTTTGCAACCGACGTCGGAAATGGGAAACGAGGGCCCATTTCCTCGATTGCAGGCCGCGCCCGGGCTTGCCAACGACCAAATGATGGCCCTATGCTTGCTCTGGGGCCGGTCATCCTTCCCTTCCGATCGGCCCGCCGCCGCCGGCGCGAATGGGGCGGCGCCGACTGCCGGGCTTCCGCGGCGCCTCGGGCCATTGTCGCCATCGAGGCAGCCGCGCGCCAAACAAGGTCAACACAACCGGAGAGCCGGCACGCGCTGTGCCGCGGCCGATCGAGTGTTGCGCCTGCTTGAGCCGCTTTTCATGCTTCGCAGTCGTATTCCGCTCTTTTCCTTGAGGAATAGCCCGCATGCGCATCCACTGTTTGCAACATGTTCCTTTTGAAGATGCCGCGAACATCGCCCTATGGGCCCAGCGGCGACGGTTTTCGCTGGTCCTTGGGCTCATGGGCCAAACACCCCTGCCGGCGCACGATGAATACGACTTTCTGGCGATCATGGGCGGACCGATGAACATCTACGAGCACGACCGCTTCCCCTGGCTCGCCGAAGAAAAGGCGTTTATTCGTCAGGCGATCGATGGCGGGAAGATCGTCTTGGGCGTGTGCCTCGGCGCGCAGTTGATTTCCGATGTGCTGGGCGGCCCGGTCACTCGGAATCGCCACCGTGAAATCGGCTGGTTTCCGGTGCGGCTGACCGAGGCGGCGCGGCAATCGCCGCTGGCCGCCTGGCCCGACGAAGTGCTCGCCTTTCATTGGCATGGCGACACGTTCGCCATTGCGCCCGGGGCCCGCTTGCTGGCTTCGAGCGACGCGTGCCCCCACCAGGCCTTCCTTTGGGGCGATCGCGTCGTAGGACTGCAATTTCACATCGAATACAGTCGCGAATCGATCGAACGGATGATCGCCCACTGTGCCGATGAATTGCAGCCCGGACCGTTCGTTCAGTCGGCCGACGAGCTGCTTCCGTCGGTCGCAGCGGCCCGCCGCACCGAGGAGCTTCTCGCAAAATTCCTCGACGCGCTGGTTCAGCGCGCACATTGATTGCGTTGCTCGCAGCAATGGCTTCCCGAGACTACTGCGCCTGTTCGTATTGGCCGGGATGGTTGAATTCTCGCTTTCGTCCGGGGAAGGAATCGAACAAGGCCCGATGGCGACGAAGGCCGTACTCGTCGTCGCGGGTTTCGTAACTGCGAACCCAAGCGATCAGCATTTGCAGATGTTGGTTCTGTTCGGCCGGCGTATCGAATTTCTCCGGTTCCCAGGGCCGTGCACGGCAATGGGCAACGCATGTTTCGACCCCGGGGTTGAGAAAAATCAGTTCCTCGCAGTCTTCGAGAATCGGTTCGATGATGTCTGCATAGCAGCCTTCAATAATCCAGCTTTCGTTCTCCGCAATGAAACGCTTGGCATCAGCGATGCTTTCTTCTATCGGCCGACGTTCCGTGCCGCCGGCAAACGCAACTTGATCAAGCGACAGTCGGGCGGCGGGCTGACGGGCGAGAAGTTTTTTGGCCAGGGTGCTCTTTCCGGCCCCGGCGTTTCCCAGAAGGATCACTCGCATGGCGTTTCTCCGTGTTCTTCGTTCTTCTTCGCTCAGATCAATGCTGCGATCGACGCGACGGGCGCGACACCGGTTGGTCGAGAAAACGGACTTGCTTTGCGTGTTCGGGGCGAGTCGATGGCGACGCTGCCGCGCCGGGGCTGTGAGTTCCTTCGGGCCGCGAGTTAACAATGCCGCGACGAACGAATAACGGCCCAGGCGGCGGAATCGGCGCCGGCGGCATGCGCGCGAACGATGCCAGCCGCGATCCCAACGGCGCGGCCGTGTTGCGGCCTATCGTATTTGGCGTTTAACCTGCCGGACAAACGCCTCGAAGTCTTCGCTGGTGTTGCCGGCGCCGGCGATGTCGAGAGCGATTCGGCCCGACCGGTCGAGAAACCTCGCGAAACGGATGCGCCGATTCCGGTGAGTGAGCGCCAGCAACGCGGCGCCGACTCCGACGACTGCCAACGCCACATAGCCGATCGGTTGCAGCCAAGCGATGTCGCCGTAGTAGTGGCAGGCGGCAAAAATCAAGGCGCCGACGGCCAGCACCCAGCCGGCATAGCGGTGGATGCGATAGCGGACCACGGTTTCACGAACCTCGCCCGTCAAATCGGCGAGCTTCACAGCGTGTTCAAACCGACGACCGCTCCACCAACGAGCCCGCACGACGATCCGGTCGGGATACAGCAGAAACTCGCGCTGCACTTCCATCAACCGATCGGAGTAGGCCGACAACGGCGGCCGGCCGCCTTCCCCATGTTCTTGATCGGACATCGACCGATTTCCCCCCAATGGGCGTTTTGCCGATCGTCGAGCGACCGGCATAACCGCCGGATCTCTAGTCCTTCAGTAGAAACATGTTGTTCGTCGGGCGGTTGGCCCGAATTGTCGTCCCGTGCATCAATAGGGGCGGGATTGCCGCCGTGGAGCGTTCGGCGTATTATCGCAGTGCGGCGTGGAGTTGTCGATCTTTCGGCTGAACGTCGATATTTGGGAGGAGCATCGCGGCAGCGGCGCGGAACGGCCCCAATTTTCAGCCGCTCGTTTCCCTTTTTTGCCGCGGAATGGTTCCCAGCGCCGCCCCAGGCTGCCGCTCGTGAATATGCCCAATCGCCGCCGTCCTTTTGCCGGATTGCTTCGGGTGTTGCAGAACGCCGCGGAGCCAGTGTATGTGCTCGACGAGCAACGGCGGATCGCATTCGCCAACGACGCCTGTTTGGCCTGGGTCGGACTGCCGTGGGACGAGCTGTTCGGCCGAACCTGCCTCTATCAAACGCCGGCAGAGCCCTCGGGGCCCGAGGCGATCGCCGCCGCGCTGGCCGCTCCGCCCCGCACCGAGCGAGGCGAGTCGGCCGAAGATCTGATTTGCCTGCCGAGCGATTTGCCGCGGCCGCGACGGGCGGCGTTCCTTCCCTTGCGCTGGGGGGCCGGCTCGGCCGGCCGCGAAACCCGTCCGGCCGGCGTGCTGGTCGTGGTCGAACCGGCCGATCCACCGGAGCAAACAGAATCGCCGGTGCTGCCGCTTGATTCGGCGGCCCAACCCGACGACGCCCAATGGCACCTTTGGGTGCAGCGCGCCGTCCGCGAGGCGGCAACTGGTCATGGGGTGGCGCGGCTCATCGGGCGCAGTCCGGCCATGCGGTGGACGATTCGGCAGGTGGAGGCGGCGAAGGCGTCGAGGGCCAACGTGTTGTTTGTCGGTCCGATCGGATCGCAGACGGACCAGATCGCCTCGGCCGTTCACTTCGGCATCGAACCCGACGCGGCCGGCGCCTTGGTGCCTGTTGATTGCGCCGTGCTCGACGACGACATGATCCGGTCGAGCATTCGGGCCATGGCGGCTGGGGCAGCGGTTGGTCGATCGACTGGGCGAAGCACGCTGCTGCTTCTGCGAATTGATCTGCTTTCCGAACCGTGGCAAAAGACCCTTCTGGAAGAGATCGGCAAACCGCGGTTTCCCCTGCGCGTGATGGCCACCGTCGAGCGCCCCCGTGCCGCGGAGACCTTCGAACAGTTGGTCTTGCCGGAACTCTTGGCCGCCACCGCGGCCATCGTCGTCAACATCCCGCCGCTGGCCCAGCGGCGTGAAGACATTCCGCTGCTGGCTCAATTCTTTCTCGAACAGTGCAATTCCGCTGGGAAAAAGCAGGTCGAGCGATTCTCGGCCGAAGCGATCGATTTGCTCGATCACTACCATTGGCCGGGCGACATGGCCGAGATGGAGCGATTCGTGCGTCAAGCCCATGCCAACGCGGAGGGGGCCGTCGTGCTGCCGGCCGACCTGCCGCGGCGCATCCACTGGACGCTCGATGCCCATCGACGTCGCCCAAGGCAGCCGCGGATTCATCTCGATTCGTTCCTTCGCCAAGTCGAAAAGGAACTGATCATCCGCGCGCTGCGACAGGCCCGCGGCAATCGGGCCAAGGCCTCGCGGCTCTTGGGCATCAGTCGTCCCCGGCTTTACCGACGAATGATGTTGCTGGGGTTGGCCGGCTCGGGCGAAATGGACGAATCCCCCGCTTCGCAATCGCCGTCGAGCGGCACAGTGCGCACTGCGACGGAAGACGCTTTGCCGGATGCGGCAGAAAAGGCGTTGGGCAAACGGCGGCCGAGTCGAACCGGTCGTCGGGCCGCGCCGCTGAGCGAGTGTTCTCAAGCCCAGTCGCCGCGAGCGCAAAGCGATTCGCCCGCGCCGGCGGCCGAAAGCGATGCCGAGCCAAGGCTGGAAACGAGCGGAAGCGACGATGCCGCGCCGCCGGACGCGACATGGGACAACGCCATGCCGGTGTTCGAAGAAGCGGAACCGCCGATGGAGCCGGAGGAATGACCGAACGCAACCGTCGCCCCGCGCCGCCCGACGCAACGCATAAGGCCGCCTCGGCCGATGCGATCGAGAAGGAGAGCGACCATCGGGCCGTCGTTCCGGTCGATGCCGGCCTGCCGCTTGGGGCCGCCTTGGCATTGAGCGAGCGCGACGAGTTGCTGCGACCCATCTCATCGGGCAGCTTGCTGGTGAAGGTAGATGACCCGTTATGGCATGTTGTTCTGCGGCGGAGTTGGGTGGACGCGTTCGCAGATGGGACATCGCCGCTATTGCGCTGGCGGCGCGTGGCGTTTGTCGAACAGTTGGCCGAGTGTTTGGCCACGCAGCCCGCCGCCATGGTGTGCGTTGAATACACGCAGCCCGACGCGAGACGCATTCTCGATTTATTGATCGCCCTGCGTCGGCACTGCCCGGCGGCGCGGTGCGTGGTGGTTGGTTCGCGCCGCTGGGCATCGCGCGAGTGGGGGCTTCGGCAGGCGGGGGCCACGCTCTGTTGCTGGTCGCCGCGGCAGGCGGGGGCGCTGGCCGGCCTGTGGCGACGCCATGCCCGACTGTCGCCGGTCTTGAAGCTGTCGCCATGGAAGAAAGTGGCCGCGCGGATGCCCTGGCCGCCGCTTGAGGTCGCCGGAGACGATCGGCCGCGAAGCGATAGCGACCACCCCAACAGCCCGCCTTCCGCCGACGCGATTTGCTGAGTATCGTAAGGGTTCCTTGAGCGTAAGTGCGAGGTGAACATCGAATGTCACGGACATCGAACTTGCCGACAGCGAAAGCTCCTCCTCGCGTCCGTGAATTGCGGGTAAGGAACTTCCGCGCGTTGCGCGATGTGGAAATCAAAGATGTTACGCCTTTGACTGTGCTGTTGGGGCCGAACGGTAGCGGGAAATCCACGATCTTCGACGTGTTCGCATTCTTGGCGGAATGCTTTGAAGTTGGGCTACGGGGTGCCTGGGACAAGCGAGGGCGTGCCAAGGAACTGAAGACTCGCGGCGTTTCGGAGCCGATAACGATCGAGATCAAGTACAAAGAAGCAAACTATCCGACAATCACTTATCATCTTTCCGTCAATGAAGAGAGCGGGCGCCCGGTGGTTGTGGAAGAGTGGCTTCAATGGCGGCGAATGCAACGGGGAAAACCGTTCCGCTTCTTGGAATACCGCGAGGGCAAGGGACGGGCGGTGAGTGGCGAATTGCCCGACGCCCAGGATCGACGCGTCGATATTCCGCTAAAAAGCGCGGATCTGCTGGCCGTCAATGCTTTGGGACAATTCGAGGAGCATCCCCGCGTTGCGGCGCTGCGCGAGTTCATCACCGGTTGGCATGTTACCTACCTGTCGGCCGAGTCAGCCCGGGGCCAACCCGAAGCCGGCCCGCAAGAGAGGCTCTCGCGAACCGGCGACAACTTGGCCAATGTGATCCAATACTTGGCGGAACAGCATCCGAAACGTTTGCAACGGATTTATCGGGTGCTTGGCGAACGCGTTCCCCGCGTCGAGCGCGTGCTGGCCGAGCCGATGCCCGACGGCCGACTCCTGTTGCAAATCAAAGACGCGCCCTTCTCGCAGCCGATCCTGGCGAAGTTCTCTTCCGACGGAACATTGAAGATGCTTGCGTATTTGACGGTCTTGTACGATCCTGCGCCGCCGCCGTTCATCGGCATTGAAGAACCCGAGAACTTTTTGCATCCGCGATTGCTGCCGGGTTTGGCCGAGGAATGTAGGCAGTCCTCCGAGCGAACCCAAATACTGGCGACCACCCATTCCCCGTTCTTTCTCAACGGGTTGCGGCCCGAAGAAGTGCGCGTGCTGTGGCGCGATCGAGATGGGCATACGCGAACGGAATGCGTCGGCAAGATTGCAAAGGTGCGCGAGCTTGTCGCGCAAGGGGCGGCATTGGGCGATTTATGGATGGAAGGTTTCTTCGGCTCGGGCGACCCGTTGGTCAATCAGGGCGAGCCGGTGCGTCAATCGTCCGTGAACTAGCCGCCGATGACCTCGCATTTGGTGTTTTTCGTGGAAGAGCAATCGATGGAGGCGTTTTTGCGCGCCGTCCTGCCGAAGTTGTTGCCCGGACGCGTTTTTTGGGACATCCACGCTTTTCAAGGCAAGCAAGACCTGTTGCGAAAACTTCCGAATCGGTTGCGCGGTCTTGCTCGGGTACTGGCTCCGACTTCGAAGATCGTTGTACTGGTCGATCGAGATGATGACGATTGCCGCCGATTGAAGAAGGAAGTTGAAAGCATTGCGGCTCAAGCCGGGCTCAGAGCAGGGAGTGCCCAGCTCTCCGATCGGGAGATGATCAATAGAATCGTCGTCGAGGAACTAGAAGCCTGGTACTTCGGCGATTGGGAAGCGGTACGCGAAATCTTTCCTAAGGTGTCATCGAACGTTCCGTCGAAGAAGCAGTTCCGCGATCCCGACGCCATCGCCGGAGGAACTTGGGAGACGTTGGAGCGCCTTTTGCAAAGGGCAGGGTATTACAAAACCGGCATCGCCAAGATTGCATTGGCTCAATCCGTCGGATCGAGATTCGATCCCAATCGCTGTACGAGTCGCAGTTTTCGTTGTTTTCGTGATGCATTGCGTGAAGTCGTTTCCGAGGGTTGAAGAATTGCAAGCGACAGAGGAGTCCGTTAAGACCGAAGGACCGACTGCACGCCGGTATTGCGGAACAAGCTTCTCAAGGATACATCATGGCAAGACAACAATCTCTTGACGCATTTGATTCGCCCAACGACGGAGCACCCGATGGCTGCAACGCCCTTCCGTGAAGAAATCGTCCGCGAGGTTCTCGCTTCGTTCGCCGATCCCGAGTCGGGCCGAAGCATCGTGCAGATGGAGCAGGTGCATCGGCTCGCCTGCGAAGGCGATCGCCTCGAAGTCGTGCTCGGGCTGACCACCCACAGCGCGCCGATCTGGAACGAAACCCGCGACGAACTGCTGGCGCTGCTGCGCGGCAAGTTTCCCGACAAAACGATCAACGTCGTCGTCGAACGCCACGAGCGCAAGCCCGAAAAGCTCGGCGAAATCGGGCTGACGGCCAAGACCGTGCTGGCCGTCGGCGCCGGCAAAGGCGGCGTGGGGAAAAGCTCGGTGGCCGCCTACTTGGCCTATGGGCTGGCCCGGGCGGGCTGTGCGGTGGGGTTGATGGATGCCGATGTCTATGGCCCGAGCATCCCGCACCTGCTGGGCACCTCCGAGCGACCGGTGCTCGTGGGCGATCGCATCCAACCGATCGTCGTCGATGGCCTGCGGGTGATGTCGATGGGCCTGCTCATCCCGCCCGGCGAACCGGTGGCGTGGCGCGGGCCGATGCTGCATAAGTACCTTGCCCAATTCCTCGGCGACACCGCCTGGGGCGATCTCGATTACCTGGTGATCGACATGCCGCCGGGCACGGGCGACGTGGCCCTTTCGCTTTCGCAATTGCTGCCGCTGAGCGGGGCAGTGGTCGTGTGTACGCCGCAGCAGGTGGCGCTGCTCGACGCCGTCCGCGCCGTGGGCATGTTCCGCAAGGTGAACATCGAAGTTCACGGCATGGTCGAAAACATGAGCTTCTTCCTCTGCCCGAATTGCAGCAGCCGGCACGAACTGTTCGGCTCGGGCGGTGCGCGGCGCGCGGCGGCCGAGTTGCAGGTTCCCTTCCTCGGCGAACTGCCGCTGGTGCCGCAACTGCGGCAATGGGCCGACGAAGGCCGAATCGGCAAAAGCTTCGACGATCCGACGGCCCGGCCCTATCTGGAAGCGATCGTCTTGCGGTTGGTTCGCAACCTGGCGGCCAAACAGCGTCGCGAGCCGACCCTGCCGCCGCTGAACATCTTGCATTGAAATCGAATAGATCCGCTCGCCGGCAGATGTGGCCATCGGCTCAGCGACGCGGCCGAACGGCGTGTTCCGCCCAGCGGAGTGGCCAGCCGTCCTCGTCGGTTCGATTCGGTTGCCGGCGCGGGCGATGCGTACGGGTTGCTCTCGTTTGAAATCCCGGGTTCGCGGTCGTATGATGCGCTTCTGGCTGCGCCTGCGACCGACCGTTGCCGCCGGCGCAGCGAAGGGGCGGGCTCCAAGAGTTGCCCGTTCAGGCCGCTTTCCGTTTGCTGCGGTTTTGCAAGTGTTCTACGAACCACTACGGCCTCTGTTGTTCAGCGCAAAGGGCGGACCAATGAACGACGAACGATCGCCATCGACACGTCGAGCTTTTCTGGGCACCGGAGCGTTCGCCCTGGCTGCCGCGGCCGCAGGGGCGGGCGTGCATGGCGCCGAGTCGCCGGCCGGCGGCGCCGCGCAATCTGCTGCGGCCGATCCGTTGCCAACGGCGCCTTCTTCGAACGGGCCGGCCGCAGAGGGGCCGAGCTTCGTCGAGCCGGCGCGCCGGGTGCCGCTTATTGAAGATTGCGATGTGATCGTTTGCGGGGCAGGCCCGGCTGGGGTGTCGGCCGCGATTGCTGCGGCGCGCTGCGGGGCGAAAACCCGTCTGATCGAGGTTCGTGGCTGCCTGGGCGGCGTGTGGACCGCGGGACTGCTCAGTTGGATTCTCGACTGGAAGAACAAGTCGGGCTTCATGGCCGAATTGCGGCAACGGCTGCTCGACGGCAAGGCCGCGACCGTGTACGACAACGACCTCGGCTATGCGCCCGAAAAGATGAAGCTGATTCTCGAACAGCTTTGCACCGAGGCGGGCGTCGTCGTGCAGTTGCACACGCGGGTTTCGGCCGCCTACTGCGAGCAGGGCCGACTGACGACGATCGTTGCCGACTCGAAGTCGGGCCGCGAGGCCTTCCGGGCCCGAGTGTTCGTCGATGCCACCGGCGACGGCGACTTGGCCGCCCAGGCCGGTTGCACCTTCGCCGTCGGTCGGCAGGGAAGCCGGCAAACGCAGCCGATGAGCATGATCGCCATGCTCGTCGGGCTCGATCCGAAGGCGGTGGCGCGCTTCGTCCGCGGACTGGCCGAACCGCTGGGCGAAATGCGTCCGAAGATGCGGCTGTACGAAGAAATGCAACGGGCAGGCGTTGCGCCTTCGTATGCCCAGCCCACGCTGTTCTACATTCGCGATGGGCTGTTCTGCCTGATGGCCAACCATGAATACGGGGTTTCGGCCTTCAGCGCGGCCGACATCACGGCCGCCACGCTCCGCTCGCGGGCCGAAGTGCATCGGCTGGTCGATGCCCTGCGCTCGCTCGGCGATCCGTGGAGCAACGTGCAAATCGTCGCCACCAACGAGCATATCGGAGTGCGCGAGGGCCGGCGGATCAAAGGCCTGTACGAGGTGAATATCGACGATCTTCGCCACAGCAAGGAACACGAAGACGCTGTCTGCCGCGTTACGTTTCCCATCGACGTTCATGCCACCGACCCGAATAAAGAGAAGGGGATCGAACGCGCCGAATTCCGCGTGAAGTTCTACGATGTTCCCTACCGCGCGCTGGTGGCCAAAGACGTGCAGGGCCTGCTCACCGCCGGGCGGTGCATCAGCGGCGACTTCATCGCCCATTCCAGCTACCGGGTGACGGGCAACTCCGTGCCGATGGGCGAAACGGCCGGCGTGGCGGCCGCCCTGGCCGCCCAAAGCAACCGCTTGCCCGCGGAACTCCCCTGGGCCGAAATCCACGCCCGGCGCGAAGAGCTGCGCGCGCTTCGCCCCCGCGCGTTGAAGGCGGACTTCTGACGAGGGAAACTGCGGCGGCCGAACGATCGCCGAGTTGCGAGATCATGGGCTTGCAGTTGGCGATTGCCCCGTCGCATCGAGCAGGCTTTTCCAAGTTGCCCGTTCGAGAAAGCTGCCCGGCACGTCGGCCTCCATTCGCCGAAACATCGCCGGCGCGACGGAGAACGAAAAAACATCCCGCCCCAACTGCCGTCGCAGGTTCTTTCGCGCCGAAAGGTCCACCAGGCCGACCACGGCCCGAGGCTCGTCGCGGCGGGCTTCGGCGAACGTGCAGATACCCACGCTCTGGCACCCGGCAGCGAAGGGAATGATCACGCTCTGATTGTGCGCACTGCCGTAGTTGGCCAGCACGACCAGCGCGGCCAACTGGTCGGGATTGACGAAGAAGGTGATGCTTTGCACGTCGTCTTCGGCCGCCACGTCGCGCAGCGGTTTGATCACCACGTAGCGGGTCGGGATGTCGATGATCGGCAATTCGGCGATGAATTGCCGCACCAACTCGGGCGTTTTCAGATATCGTTCGCCCAACAAGAAGTCTTCCGCCATGGCGGCCGCGCCCGAGGCGGCCATCCCCCGGCCGATTGCTTCGCCCGGCTCGCTGCCCGCGTTGCCGCACGAAAGGAACCGGCAGAAGCACTCTTCGCCGCCGGGGAAATGGACATATTGGTTGCCGAATCCCAGGCCCACCCCGCCGCCAAAACACCCGAATGAGTCGCGACCGGCTGCGGCCGTCTTCCCTTTTGCCGCCGCCGCTAGCAGGAAGAGCACACAGCCCCATTTGCCGGGGGCGAACTCCAACGCCTGCGGGGGCTTCTCGTCGGCCCAGATCAAGGCCACCGGCTCGAACGTCAGTCCGATGGCTGTGGCAATCGTAGAGTGCATCGGTTCCTCCTCGCGCGGACCAATCTGCCCACGTCCATTCGAACAAGCTTGCCTCTGGGCCGGTTTTTTCGGGATATTCCGAATCCCGACGGCACATTAGCGGCACGGGCACAAAACCAGGGGAAGACATCGCAAGAGCAAGCCCCAATGTACCGGCTGCCGTTTCCAGACGGAACCGGCGGCATCTGCCGAAGCCGATTCCCGCGGCACGCTGCGCGAAGTCTTCGTTTCGCTCTTCGGTGTTCGGCTGCGGGCGAATGCCTTGATTTCGGCCGAGACCACTCCTCTTGCAGAATCCGGGTGAAGTGCGTAGGATGAGCAGTCGCTGCCGTACAGGGCAAGGCTGTCGTAAAGGACAAGTTTGTTTCGTCTTTTCGGCCCCCTTGTCTATCCGCGTCCGCAACGGCCGCAACGGTCCGGGCAGTCGGGCGCAGCTCTACCCGGTGGTGTAATGGTAACACTAGGGATTTTGGTTCCCTCATTCCAGGTTCGAGTCCTGGCCGGGTAGCTTTGGCGGCAACGCCTTTGGGCAGAATCGAGTTTTACGGCCGGCTGCGACCGGCTCAGACGCTGATTTCGGGCTGCGATGGCGCCCGCCATCGGTTCGAGCAGCGGCGATTCGCCGCGCCCTTTCTGCCGCGTATTTTCGCCTTGAGACGGTGGTTTGCGGCGCATTGGCCACCGGTGCGAATTCGGCCGTTCTTGCGAAATCACGCGTTGTTTCTCGCGGCCGATCGCACGAATTGCCCGCACAGCGCCTCCCCATGTTTTATGGGCGGGCGATTCAGCGTTGAGCGAAGCGTTCCAGGCCGTCGGTTTTCGCAATCACAGTCACCCCTTTCTCCGTGACGGTGAATCCCATGGCGCGGTCGCGTTCGTGATCGAGGCCGACCCGCATCCCTTGCGGGATCACCACGCCCTTGTCGATGATCGCGCGGCGGACATAGGCATGGCGTCCGACATCGACGCCTTCGAAGAGGATCGAATCTTCGACGCGCGAGTAGCTGTTGATCCGCACGTTTGGTCCGATGATCGATCGTTCCACCTGGCCGCCGGAGATGATCGCCCCCTGGCAGACGATGCTGTCGAGCGCCTCGCCGCGGCGCGCGGTCGGTCCGCCCGACTCGGCAAAGACGAACTTCGGCGGGGGCAGGTTCGGTTGATGCGTTCGCACGGGCCAGCGCCCATCGTACAGGTTCAACTGCGGATCGACCGAGATCAGGTCTTGATTGGCTTCGTAGTAGGCGTCGAGCGTGCCGACATCGCGCCAATAGGCCTCGGTCTTCTTGTTTTCATCCATGAAGGGGTAGGCGAACACGCGGTGCGTGTTGATGATCGCCGGAATGACATCGCGGCCGAAATCGTGCTTGCTGCCCGGCCGAGTGGCGTCGAGGCAAAGCTGCTCGAAGAGGAATCGGGCGTTGAAGACATAGATGCCCATCGATGCCAGGGCGTGCGCCGGATCGTCGGGGATCGGTTTCGGCTGAGGCGGCTTTTCCTCGAACCCGACGACGCGCATTTCGCCGTCGACCTGCATTACGCCGAACTGCACGGCGTCGGCCAAGCGGACGCGGAGGGCGGCCACGGTCATATCCGCCTGTTTCGATTCGTGCGCCTCGACCAGTTTCGAGTAATCCATCTTGTAGATGTGATCGCCGGCGAGCACCACGATCAACTGCGGACGCTCCTTCTCGATGGTGTAGATGTTCTGATAGACGGCGTCGGCCGTGCCCTGATACCAATGCTCGTCGATGCGTTGTTGGGGTGGAACAACGTCGATGAATTCGCCCAATTCGCGGCAAAAGTAGTCGCGCCAGCCCAGGCTGATATGCCGGTCGAGGCTCATCGCTTTGTACTGCGTGAGCACGAGCATCTTGCGAATGCCGCTGTTCAGGCAGTTCGACAAGGTGAAATCGATGATGCGGTAAACGCCCCCGAACGGAACGGCGGGCTTGGCGCGATCGCGGGTCAGCGGATCCAACCGCGATCCTTTTCCGCCGGCGAGGATGACGGCCAACACGTCTTTCATCGCGACTACCCTCCTGGTGATCACGAACTATTCTAAAGTAAACCGTTCCCGATCGAAAGCGACAATTTGCCGTCTCGCGGCGCAATCGACGGCGATTCGCCTGAATCATCGTCGCTGCCGGCAAGGGCAAGCCGCCCAAACCGATTCGTCGCCCCGAAGCGCTGACAGCGCAAGCCGATCGGCCGAAAAGACGCCGGATTCCGTTGCCCAGGACAAGGCGAACACGGCGCCGCTTTCCGATTCGGCCGATCAATGCGGCCGTTGCAGGCCGAGCAATGCGGAGTTGCGCCACCAAAGCTCCAGCACCAACAGGGTCCAAAGCCGATGGCTATGGTCGGCCATTGCCGAGACATGCTCATCATACAGCCGTCGCACGGCCGACGGGGCGAAAACATCGCGCCACCCGGCCGACGGGGCGAAAAGAACATCTTGCATCATCCCCTGCCAGGGGCCCCGCATCCAGGAAGCGATCGGCACGCCGAAGCCCATCTTTCGCCGCCGTGCCACGGCCGGAGGCAGCAGATCGGAGAAGGCCTCGCGGACAATTCGCTTGCCGCGACCCCAACGAAAGCTCAATCGGGTCGGCACGTGCCGGGCGACGGCCGCCACGGCAGGGTCGAGCCATGGGCAGCGGCATTCGATCGAGTGCGCCATCGACGCCCGATCGGTCTTCGTTATCAGATCGCAGGGCAGGTACGACGCCAAATCCACCCAGGCCGCCCGACGGACGGCGCGAAGGGCCGGCGATTCCGTCGGGCGATCCGGCAGGGGAGCTTCGGCCGCGGCACTCGCTGCCCAAAGCGCGGCGATCCAATCGCTGCCGGCTGCGAACCGAGCGGTCGGCAGCGTCTCGTCCGAGCCGTCGAGGCTGTCGGGATCGTCGGGCGTTTGTCCCGGCCAAATCGCTTCGCGCATCGGGACGGTGTAGAGAGCGGCGCGCTGCTCGATCGAGAACACTTCCATCCAGCGGGCGTAACGCGCGCCGGCCGGCAAAGGCAGGCCGGCGACGAACCGGCGGAACCGGCGAATCCGTCCGCGCTGCCCCATCGCCCCGGGCAGCCCCCAACGGCTGAACACGGCGAGCAGGTTTTGCAACCAGCGCGAGCGGCCGACGATCTGTTCGGCCAACCACATGGCCGTGTAGCGCGGGTAGCCGAAGAACAGCTCGTCGCCTCCCTCGCCGCTGAGAGCCACGCGGATGTCGGAACCGGCCATCTCGGCCAAGCGCCAAGCGGCGGCCAACGAGCTGTCGGCCATCGGTTCGTCGCAGGCGGCGATGATTTCGGGCAACCGGTCGGCCATGCCCGCATCGAGCCGCAACACATGGTGCTCTGCGCCGAAGGCGCTGGCCGCCAACTCCGCGTAGCGGCTTTCGTCGTATCGCGGATCGTCGAACCCGATCGAGTAAGATCGCAGCGGAGCAACCCCGAGCCGGTGCATCAACCCGGCGATCACGGTCGAATCGATTCCTCCGGAAAGAAATACGCCCAGGGGGGCATCGCTGCGCAATCGCAGTTCTACCGATCGAGTCAGCGCCGTGCGCAGCGCCTCGGCCGGACGCGACTCGATCTCTTTCGGCAGAAGGCCATCGGGCGGCCAAGGCGCCAACTCTCCCGCCGCTGCGGCGTCGCCTCGGGCGGCCGTTTCAGAACCGGGGGCCTGGGCCGAACCGGCGCCGGCGCCAACGAGCGTTCCGCCGACAACGGGGCTGAACAAAGTCCATCCCTCTCCCGCAGACGGCAGGGGTTGAGCGAATCGGCTGATCGACCACCGGCCCGCCGCAAACGTGGCGCAGCAACCGGGCGGCAATTTGCGGACCCCTTCGATGATCGTTCTCGGATGCGGGACGTACTGCAAGGCAAGGTATTGATCGAGCGCGAGCCGATCGATCGTCCGCGGCGTTTCAGGATGCGCCAACAGGGCCGTCAACGTGCTGGCGAAGACCAACCCCGCGCCGCCCAGATAGTAAACAAGCGGCTTCTTGCCGTAGCGGTCGCGGGCCAAGAGCAGACGGCGGCGGCGGGCGTCCCAGAGGGCCAATGCGAACATCCCTCGCAGTCGGGCGAGCATGGCCGCGCCTTCAAGTCGGTAGAGCCCGAGGATCACCTCGGCGTCGCCGGAAGTGCGCGGGGGAATGCCGGCGGCAGCCAACTGATCGCGAAGCTCGCGGTAGTTGTAGATCATGCCGTTGAAGGCGACGACGGCGTCTTCGGCGGCGTCGGTCATCGGTTGGCGGTTGCCTGCCCGATCGATGATGGCCAAGCGGCGGTGGCCCAGCGCGCAGCCGGGCAGCCCTTCGCGGCTTTGCCAAAAGCCTTCCCCGTCGGGGCCTCGGCGCGCCAGCGATGCGGTCATGCCGCGCAGTGTGTCGGGCGAAACCGCGCCGGAAGCCTCCGTCCACACTGCGCCGACAATTCCGCACATGGTCCCGTGCCGCCTGCTGGTTCCACCCTGGCGCCGCTGCCGGAATCCGGCCGGACGCAACGTTTACGCCCTGGAAAACACGTTCGTACAAGGGGGCCCGCAAAAGGCCCGACTTCGCGGGCGAAACGGCGACCATCCGCGCATCGCGTTTCTATCGGCCGAACTGGGCGCGGGAGAACGCCAATCGTGCGGGGGTTCTGCAAACCGCGAACGTCGCATCGCTGCGGCCCGGAAGGGCCCGTTTCCGCGGACCACGATGAGCCGTTGCCGCTTGCTTACGGGCTATCATCGTTGCCGGCCGGAATTCCCGCAAGCAGCTCGACGCGGCGGGCGGCAATCATTTTTCGGGCTTCGGGCAGCAGTTGCGCGAATTCGTCGGGCAGGGCCGGCAGTCCCACCCGCTTCATCACCTGATTGAGCCGAAACATCAAGCGGCCGTCGTCCAGGTAATCGAAGATGATGCGCTGCCGGCGGAATCCCTCGATCATTGCCGCCAAATGGAGCGGCGGGCGGGCGGCGAATCGCTCAACGGCGTGTTCCACCTGGGCCGGATCGATTTCGTCGAGCACGGCGAAAAATCGCTCCAATTCCCGGGGATGCTCGGCGGCCAAGTCTGCGTCGAGCAGCACTTCGGTCAGCAGATGGCCGAGGAACCCGGGCCGAAACCCCTCGTCGCCCGCGAGCCGGTCGCGCGCAGCGGCCGTCAGCGACCACTGGCATTCGGCAAATGCCCGCGTTGCGTGGAAATGGGCGTCGTCGCGCAGGTGCTGAACGACGCCGCGGGCCAAGGCCGCAACCTCGGCCGACGGGTCGTCGACAAACGGCCCTACCGACCGATGCCGCAACCGCAGGCGGCGATCGACCACCGTGAGCCAATCGGGCACGCAGACGCCGGCGGCGACGTAGGGGGCGTTGAGAAAGGGCATTGCGTGGGCAAAGTAGTTCACGATTGTTCCTCACGCAAGCGACCCATCGACGCAGACCGGCCGAAAGGCGATCCGGCAGAACGAGCGTCTGCGCAGTTCCCACTTTTTTGCTTGAGGAACAATCAACCGCCACACACACAACACCCCGCGCCGCTGCCTCGCCACCGAGCGCCGGCGCCGCGCTTACGCGGGGATTTCCACCCAGCGACCCTCGCGCGCGCTTTGCAAAATGCATTCGCAAACGCGCTGGGTGCGCAACGCCGATCGCATCGTCGGCTCGAACTTCGGCCCGCCTTCCAGACTCGCCAAAAAGTCGGCAAAACTGTTGATGAAGGTGTGTTCGTAACCGATCGTGCAGCCGGGCACCCACCAGTTCTTCATGTAGGGGTGCTCGAAATTGGTCACGTGGATTCGCTGCCAGCCGGTGAGATGATCTTCGATCTTCTTGCCGGTGGTCGGATCGGCATAGCGGAAGTATTGGAGGATGTGCGGATCTTCCAGATCGAAGAACACCGCGCCGTTCTCGCCGTTCAATTCGAACGTATTGTAGTTCTTTCGTCCGCGAGCGTAGCGGGTGCTTTCGAAGGTGCCGATCGATCCGTTGGCGAACACCGCCAAGAACATGCAGGCGTCGTCGATGGTGACCGGTTCGAGTTTGCCCGTCTCGGCGTGTTTCCGCTGTTTGATGAACGTTTCCGTGTACGCGACCAACTTGACGATCGGGCCATTGAGCCATTCGGCCGTGTCGATCGAGTGAGCCAGAAGGTCGCCGGTCACGCCCGAGCCGGCCACCTTGGCGTCCAACCGCCAAAGGGCCATGCCGCCCTGGGGCACATCGGCCGAAATCGTATAGTCTTGATTGTAGGTGGCGCGGTAGTGGAACGGCTTGCCGATGCGGCCTTCGTCGATCACCTGCTTGGCCAGCGAAATCGCCGGCACGCGGCGGTAGTTGAACGAAACCATGTTGGGCACGCCGGCCTTCTCGACGGCCGCCACCATCGCTTCGCCCTCGGCCAAGTTCATCGCCAGCGGCTTCTCGCATACGATCATTTTGCCCGCCTTGGCGGCCTCGATCACGACATCGTGATGCATGTTGTTCGGCAGGCAAACGTCGATCAAATCGACGTCATCGCGATGAATCGCCTTGCGCCAATCGAGTTCGATCGACTCATAGCCCCATGCCTTGGCGAACTTCTCCAGCTTCTCCTTTTCTTCCGGCCGAGCGACGGCCACCTTGAGCACCGGGGTATGCTCGCGGGGGAAGAAGTGGTTCACTTGCAGCCAAGCGTTCGAGTGGGCGCGGCCCATAAACCCGCAGCCTAAAACGGCGATCCGCAGCGGTTTCGACATGACGGCACTCTCCTTGCGATTCGATGTTCTTACGCCAATTTCAAGTCAGTTCACGGTTCGACGGTATTCCAACCCTGCGACAATCAAGGCGACATTTGCAGGAGATCGCGATCGTTCCGACGTTCGAAGGCGATCGGCCCGTGTTTGCCCGTCTCCGGTGTCTCAATTCCTCGGCTGAGTTGTCTCGACCGAGCCCGTCGTGTGCGTCGCCGGCGTCGGCAGCAGGCGGCGACGCAGCCGGAACGCGCCAGCCGCTTCGGCAGACGGGCCGTCAAGGTTCATTCATCCCAACCGTGGCGATCGCGCACCTCGACCATGGCGCGGAGGATCGAGTTCCACGTTTCGCGCTTCATCATCACGGCATTGGGGAACATGCAACCATCCCAGCACACGTGCTTGATGCGCTGGACCGGCTTGCCCGAGGGCTCGCGCAGCCAGAACCCCGCATGGTAAGGAATATCGAGCTTTCCGCCCTCGACGTTGGGCAGGCAATGGCGGCCCGTTTTGTCGTGCGAACCGGAGCCGTGCACCGTCCCGTCGTTCTGCGCGATGTGCAAGTCGATCGTCCAGGGCCGCAGGGCGTCGGTCAGTTTCTTGTAGGCGGCGTCGAACGCTTCACGATTGTTCCAGTCGAAGTCGGGCGGCACAATCGCGTCTTCCGGCGCGTTGTAGCCCATCAGATAGAGCAAGGTATGGGCCATGTCGGCCTGAAAGCCCAGGGTTTGCGGACGATCGACCATTTCGAGCAACTGAACCATGCGTCGCCAACTGTGCATGCCGCCCCAGCAAATCTCGCCTTCGGCGGCCAGCGTTTCGCCGTGATCCTCGGCGATTTTGCACGCCTCGCGGAAGGTTTCGGCGATCCGCTTCTGGTTTTCTTCCGGGTCGTCATACCAAGCGGCGGTGCCGCAGGCCGAATCGATCCGGACGTGGCCGTGCGGCCGCACGCCCATCTCGCGGAGCTTCATGGCGACCCGGCAGCCCTTCTTCACTTGGCCGAGGAAGGCGCGGCGGCCTTCGGCGGGGTCCATCGCCGAACCGCCGCCGGTGGGCGGCCAAATCGGCGCCACCACCGTGCCCACGTCGAGCTGCCGGCGGCGGGCCTTGTCGGCCAGTTCCTTGATCGCGTCGTCGCTCCGCAACGTGGAGTCGATGTCGATATGCGGCAGGTAGAGAAACAGGTCGAACCCGTCGAATTTGATGCCGTCATACTCGGCTCCGGCCGTTAGATCGAGCATCGTGTCCAGATCAATCGGCGGTTCGCCGCCGTCGCCTTTGCCCACGACGCCGGGCCAGGCCGCGTTGTGCAATTTGGGAAACCGATGCTTGTGTTCCGCCATGATTCGTCCTCGAGTTGTTTTGCAACAGACGACAACGAGTGGGAAAAAGCCCGCGCCGGCCGAAGCGGGCGCCCGACCGCGCGCGGCCCGACCAAAGGCCGTCCGAACGGCCGCCGCCGGGCGCAGATGCGGCCCGGGCTACAACGCCCTACTGCTTGCGGTGGTCGCCGATGCTGGGCATCTTCTTGTGGACGTTCGGGCCGAAGTACCGCAACCCGACCAGCGGTTCTTTGCCGATGTTTTCGATCTCGATGCCGCGGGTGGCCGCTTCGTGGCTGATGAACACTTCGTCCCAGGTCTCTTCGCCGAACCGGATCATCGCCGGGGTTTGCAGCATGAGCTTGCCCATGCGGCCGGTTCCTTGCATCGTAATCCAGCCCGAGGCCCCGGGGTCTTTCAGCACGCACTTGCAGCCGGGCTCGATGGTCAGTTCCTTGGCGGAAACGAGCTGCTCGCCGTCGAAATGCCCGTAGTCGATCCAGCGATCGGTGTAGCCGGGGCCGGAGCAATCGGGATCGACGATCGGCTCGACATAGTTGTGCTCCTTGAAGTACGGATCGACGTTCTTCTCCCAGTCGAGCTGGTCGATGATGAAGTCGAGATCCTGATGTTTCTCTTGGGGCACGTCTTTGACGAGCAGGTCCCAGGGCACGGCGCGGCCTTCGACCAGCGATTGATACATGCCGAACACGTCGCTGCCCCATTGCGGTTCGTAGGTGCACATCGAACCGGGGGCGTGCAGCACGCCGGCGGGAATCATCCAGCCGGTGCCCGGCTTCAGCCGGTAGGCCTTCGAAAGGTCGAGAATGCCGTTATCGCCTTTGTTCCAGTTCTCCAGGCAGCGGCGGACGTCGCCTTTGGTGGTGCCGGGTTCGAGCCCCATGAAGGTGTAGTCGAAATGGTTTTCCGCGTTGTTCAGTTGCGGCGGGAAGTAATAGCACTCGGGCTTCCCTTGCTGCTTGGTCAGAGCGGCGTGCTCGTGCCGCTGATGCATGTGGTGGGGAATAGGCCCCATGTTGTCGAAGAACTTCGAATAGACCGGCCAGCGTTGGTACTTTTCCCAAATCGCCGAGCCGATCAATCGCGGGCCGGCTTCGGCCACGGCGTCGCGCAACAGAAAGCGTTGGCCTTCGAAAACGCACCACGACAGACCTTCGTCCCAGGCGCGGTTGTCGTTGGCCGCTTCGGTTGTGCTGGCGAACCAGCGTTCGTCAATGCCGCCGCGATGAGTGCCCAGGGCGTACCAGTCGGTCGGCGCCAGCTTGATCCGCTTGCCCGGCTGGAGAAAACTGCGCGGCACCCAGGTCGGCGTCAGCCGCAAGACGCCTTCACCGGCGTCCAGCGCCCGTTGAACGATCGCGCCCACGTTGTCCGACTTGACGATGGCAGATGCACACATGGTTCGAGCACTCCGCTGGCTGTAGAGAGGGACGGCGATGTGGACTCACAACGGCATTCGGCGAGGTAAGAACCGCGCCGGCGATGCTTTGTTTTACGGCTTGACTGAGCCGTTGGCAAGTGCCGCGCGTTGGGCATTGCGGTCTGTCCAGGCTCGGGTTTCCGCCGCAGACGCCTGCCGCTTTTTCGCCCGCGACCCGATCGAACCGGTTGGGCGAACCCTGCGGGCAAAGGGAACCGGAGAACTGCGGCCCCGTTCCTTGCCCGGCCCGTTGTTTGCGGCGGCCAAACGCGCTAAGATATGGTAGCAGCGGAATGATGATTGCAGGCGTGCAGCGTTGGAGCGCCCCGTTGACGGAACACGCAAAACAGAAACTCCTGGTTGTTTGCGATTCGGCGGAAGACGTTTCGGGTTTGTTGCCGCCGATGCCTGGCGGCGCCGAATTGGTGGTCGTGCAAAGCCCCGTTCGCGGCCTGGCGATGATTGCCCGCGAGCACTTCGACGGGGTGTTCATCAGCGCCAAGCATCTTAAGCAGGCCATCAACCTGGGCCGGCTGGTTCAGAACGAGCGCGTGCTCGAGGGCATGCCCGACGGCGTCGTCCTGCTCGATCAAGACAATCAGATCATCTACAGCAACGGGCGGCTGTGCGAATGGTGCAAGCAGGACCAAGTGGTCGGGCAGAACTTCTTCAGCGTGCTCGACAGCCCGGAAATCCTCGGCCCCGACTTCTGCCCGTTCCGCACCGCGCTGGCCACTGGGCAAAGCACCGGATCGACGCTGCGGACCGCCAACAATCACTACTTCCGCATTCATGCCGCGCCGCTGCTGATGGATTCGGGTCCGCTCACGCACTTGGTGGTGACCCTCCGCGACGTTACCGACGAGGTTCACCAGCAGCAGAAACTGGCCGCCATCCACCAAGCGGGCGCGGAGCTTGCCGACCTGACGCCCGAGGAGCTGCTTCAGATGTCGGCGCGCGACCGCGTCGAGCTGCTCAAATCGAACATCATTCACTTCACCAAAGACCTGCTGAATTTCGAGGTGATCGAGATTCGGCTTCTCGACCCGAAAACGCGCCGGCTGATGCCCTTGCTCAACGTGGGCATGACTCCCGAGGCCGCGCAGCGCGAACTTCACGCGCTGCCGCAAAAGAATGGCGTGACCGGATTCGTCGCCGCCACCGGCAAAAGCTACCTCTGCGAAGACACGACGGAAGACCCCTTGTACCTGGAGGGGATTCGCGGCGCGAAAAGCTCGCTCACCGTCCCGCTGATCCTTCACAATCAGGTGATCGGCACATTCAACGTCGAGAGCCACGAACCGCACGCGTTTTCCGAAAGCGACTTGCAGTTTTTGGAAATCTTCGGACGCAACGTGGCCGTGGCGCTGAACACGCTGGAACTGCTGGCGGCCGAACAGGGGCGCGTGACGGCCGAAGCCGTCGAGGTGATTCACAGCGCCGTGGCGTTGCCGGTCGATGAGATCCTCAACGAGGCGGTCAACGTCATGGAACGCTACATCGGGCACGATCCCGACGTGGTCGATCGCCTCAAGCGGATTTTGCGCAATGCCCGCGACATCAAACAGCTCATCCAGCAGGTGGGGCGGCGGATGGCCCCGGTCGAGGCGCACCCGCAGGCGGTTCGCGAGAACCCCTACCCCAAGCTCGTCGGGCTGCACATTTTGGTGGTGGACGACGACGAGACCGTGCGAATCGACTCGCACAATCTGCTCGAACGATACGGCTGCGTGGTAGAGACGGCTCACGACGGCGCCGAGGCCGTTTCGATGATGCGCGGGCTGGGCGAAGAAGCTTACGACATCGTAATCACGGCGTTCTATCTGCCCGACATGACGGCCTACGACTTGCTCCTGAAGTTGCAGGAATTTGCCAAACCCACGCGGCTGATTTTGATGAGCGGCTATGGTTACGACGCGGGCCATGTGTTGGTCAAGTGCCGCCGCGCCGGGTTGCCCCCGGGGGCAATTCTGGTGAAACCGTTCCGTCCCGCCCAGTTGCTCAGCGTCGTTCAGGCGTTTGCCGATCCGTCCTCTGCGAGCGGCGGGACGGCCGAGCCCGAGGCCTGAAACACCTGCGAAGCCGGCTGCGGTCGGCCCCGCCAGACGCCGTATTCTGCGCAACCGGATCAGCTTGTTTGCGGCCGACAAATTCTTGCGAACACCTGTTGCCACCGCTCCCGCACAGGTGGTATGCTAGCCGGCGTTGCGGCGACCGCCGGGGTCGTCGGCGGGGACAAGGGCCTCGTATGGGTTCCAAGGCTTCGCGTTCAGTTTCTTTTGTGGAAGGGCGCTCGCATTAGCGCCCGTGGCGGAGTTTTCGTGATGGCGAAGAAATTGTTTGTTGGTGGGTTGAGCTGGGGGACGACGGACGACGGCTTGCATGCCGCATTCTCTCGGTTTGGCGAGATCGTTGAGGCCAAGGTGATCCTCGACCGCGACACGAACCGTTCGCGCGGCTTTGGTTTCGTGACCTTCGCCGACGACAGCGCGGCGCTGTCGGCCGTGAACGAGATGAACAACTCGAAACTCGACGGCCGAACGATTCGGGTGAATGAAGCCGACAATCAGCAGCGCGGCGGCGGAGGTGGCGGCGGCGGACGCGGCGGCTACGGCGGACGCGAGCGAGCCGGCCGACGCGGCGGCTACGGCGACGAATAACTCCCCCCACCAGGACGCAACCTCCAGATTCCCGGCTCAATCAGTTTGGCCTTTCCCAACGACCCGGAATCGGATTCTCCGCTTAG
This sequence comes from Thermoguttaceae bacterium, assembly GCA_029975295.1. GTDB lineage: Bacteria > Planctomycetota > Planctomycetia > Pirellulales > Thermoguttaceae > JARKPK01. The sequence goes on from JARKPK010000174.1 coordinate 27,975, forward strand.
TGGTGGCTTTGGCGCTGAGGTTCTGAAGGTTGCTCGCATCGGCGCACTTCGCGCGCGATAGAACGAAGGATCGGCATTCCACTGCTCCTTTTGGAGCGGTGAACAGGCGGCCATAAACGGCTCCGCGGAAAACAGCGGACTCCACCGTCGCGGGCGTTTTTCCTGACTTGCCGGGCGATCGCTCCCGCCAATAACGGCGGGCGGCGCCCGGCGGGCGCGGCGAAACAGGCCAATGGCCGCAGTTCTCTCTTACGACCGCGCACAACCTGCGCCATGCCTCTGTCGCTCGTCTTCGACCGATGGAGCCGGGCGCGGGTTGTGCGCGTCGGCGGGAGACTCTTTGAACCGTGCCTCCCAAAAATGATCGATGCGGCGCTGTTCGGCGGGCCGCAATCGGGTCACCATTCTGCATGCCGCGGGCTTGACGGCAACGACTAGCTTGGGCAATCTCAGCGAGTCGGCCGCTGCGGAGCGAAGCGTCAGGCCGACGGCCTCTTCGGCTGCCGACGAAGCATCGTTTCCAGATGCACGGCCACCGCATCGGCCAGCAACTTCGGATCGTAGCCGCCTTCCAGAGCGCTGACCACGCGCCCCTGGGCATGCACGTCGGCGATGTCGAAGACCATCTCGGTCAAGGTGATAAAGTCTTCCGTTTCGTGGCCGAGTCCGCCCACCGGATCGAGCCGATGCGTGTCGAAGCCCGCGCTGATCAACACGAGCTCCGGGCGGATGCGGTCGGCGAACTGTTCGAGCTCGCGGCGGAAGCGATCGAGATAGGTGCGCCGCGGAGTGTCGTACGCGAACGGCAGATTGCGCGTGGCGCCCAGCCCGTCGCCCTCGCCGGTTTCGTCTTCGTCGCCGGTGCCGGGATAGAACGGGGCGCGATGGGCGGAGAAGAATCCCACGCGAGGGTCTTCCCAAAACGCCGCCTGAGTGCCGTTGCCATGATGCACGTCCCAATCGACGATGAGCACCCGTCCGACGCCCAGTTCGTCCACCGCCGCCCGAGCCGCGACGGCCACGTTGTTGAACAGGCAGAAGCCCATCGCCCGCCGCATCAGTGCGTGGTGTCCGGGCGGCCGGACCAGGCACAGGGCCGACGCATCTTCGCCGCGGAGCACGCGCTCGACCGCGTCGCACGCCGCCCCGGCGGCGTGCAGAGCGACTTCGTAGCTTTGCGGGCTGACGACCGTATCGGCCTCGATATGACCTCCGCCCGATTTGGCAAAGGCCCAAAGCTCGTCGATGTAGCCGCGGGTGTGAATCCGGCCCAGTCGCCGCCGGTCGACTTCGGGAGCCGGCACGATTGTGCACTGCGCCAAAAGGCCCAACTTCTCCAGATGAGCGGGAATGCCCCGAATGCGCTCCGCCGATTCGGGGTGGTCGCCCGTCTCGTGCGCCAAAAACAAATCGTCACGGTAAAGCAGCGTCATGGCGGATGCTTTCGTCAGTGGTGTCGGGCGGGCGGCCGGCATTCGCCGCACCGCGAGTGCCCGTCGAGGGCACGCGATCGCCGGACGACGGGATCAGGCCGACCATTCGGGATCGGGCGAACGAACGATCTCCGGCGGCAAATCGCCCTGCAAGGCGGCAATTTCGGCGGCGGCTGCCTCGACTGACTCGGCGCCGGAAAGCCCCTCGATTTGAATTTCGAACACGCGCGAATCGCCGGGCGAAAGGGCATCGACTCGGCCGCGGCTGTGTTCGAACGACCGCGGGTTGGGAAAGTTGATGCAGGGCTCCAGTCCGGTGACGTAACCGTCTTCGGCCGGCAATCGGTTCTTCCAAAGGGTGAAGTAGGGCAGTTGGCGTCGGTTGAAACGCAGCCGGCAGGCCCGCCCTCCGTCGGCGCTTCTGAGCATGGCTTGCGTGCGGTCCTCGGCATCGCCGCGAAGCGAGCAGAAAAAGACCGCCTCGGGCGCCCCGGGGGTTTCGGGGCCGTACACGTCCCACTCGGGCAGATTGCCCTCGGCCACTTCGTCGCGCGGGCAAAGCCGATCGAGCGGCAGAATCACCTTGGCCCCCGGCGAAAGGAGCGGCACGCCCAGATTGATGTGGTAGAGCAATTCCAACTCGCTGTCGATCGTCGAAAGATTCGAGACCGTGTCGGAGACTACGATCACCGGCGAGTCCGGTTGCAAAGCGATCGTCGCGGTCAGCCGCAACTTGTTGCCGAACAGTCGTGCCTCGTCCACGACGCCCGAAACCGTCAGCCGGCCGGTTTCGCTGTCGGCGTGAATCTCCACTCGATGCGCGGGCGTGTTGGCGATTCGACCGTGCAGCGGGTAACGCAGCATCCCATTGGGATGGAACTCGGGCGCGCCGTTGCTTTCCAGTCCGCAGCGAACGAAGAACTCGTCAAATCCGTCGAGCCAGCCGATGCCGCTGGGCTCCCACAAACGCACCAGGCTGGGATGAACCGGCCCGTGGACGGGCGACTTCCATCGCAGCGGCACGCCGTTGCTTTCGGCGCGCCAAATGCCCATCCCGCGCGTGGGCACGACCACGCAATGGGCCGCACCCGAGGAAACCTCGATCACATCGACGCCGCGCCGCACTCCCACCTGCAACGTCCGTTTCACCACCGAGCAATTGGGAAGCCCCAATTCGCTCGCCCCCAGCGCGCAATGATCGACGGAGATTCCATGCTCGGAGTCGGCCAACACCCAGGTTTTGCTCGGCATCGCTGTTGTTCTTTCCTGAAATCGAAGTTCTTCGGCGGCCGGCCGATCAGCCGGGGGCCGATCCGGCCCGCACCGCACTTGTTCAACCGTTGGGCGGGGTTTGTTCATCCAACCATCGTTTCCATTTCACGCCTTCGGCTCCCATGGCCTCCGCCCCGCGGCGCAACTCGGCCGAAAGCAATCGTTTCATCGCGGCATGCTGAAGCGATTGGCGCAGCGGCCAAAGCCGGGCCAGGGCCGCTTCCGCTTCGGCGGTTCGGCCCTGCTGAACCGCGACCAGATAGCAGCCGGCAAAACCGAAGGCCGACAGTTCGCGTTGCGTTTGTCCGGAGTCGGCCAGTTCCTCGAAAAGCCGTCTCGCTTCGTCCAAGTTCTTCTCTTGCAGGCAGGCGAGGGCCAACTGCTGTTTGGCGCGGTCGACGTAGTATCGCTGATCGGGGAAGTGTTCGATGACGCTCCGCCACGCCTCGGGCGTTCCCTCTTGAGTGGCCAAATACCATTGCCGCATGACGTTCGATTGCACGGGAACGCGGGGGGCGGGCTCCAAAGCGTCGGCAAGCAACGGCCGTCGCTCGAACACCCTGAGCCCGACCGCCAGGCTCAACAGCACGGTGGCCGCCATCGCGGCGATCCACATCGCCCGCCGTCGCGACTTCCGCCGTTGCCGCAGCGCTTGCGTGGCCATCAAGCGGCCCAACTCTTGCGTGGCGGCCAAACGGGCGTCCACCTGTTCGGGGTTGCCCAACGCTTCCAGCGGCGGCAGTTCGTCGGGCCAGGCGCCGCCGCAACACTCGCGTTCCAACCGCCGCAACTCGCGCAGCACGGCGCGGGCCGACCCGGGCCGCTGCTGCGGCGCTTTGGCCAACAGACCGTGCACCAGCCGGCACAAGGGCGGCGGCAAATCGGGGCGAACGGCCTCGAGCGGTTTCGCCTCGTTCCGCAGGTGCTGCACCGCCACGCCCAACGCGGTTTCGCCGCTAAAGGGCGGCTGACCGGCCAGCAGATGGTAGCAGGTGACGCCGAATGAATACAAATCGCTGCGGTGATCGAGCGGCTTGCCCTCGACCTGCTCCGGGCTCATGTAGAGCGGAGTGCCGACGGTGATGCCCGCCTGAGTCAAATGGGTTTGCTGGTTCTCGCGCGTGAAATGAGCCAGCCCGAAATCGGCCACTTTCACTTCGCCCTGACGGGTGATCAGGATGTTCTCCGGCTTGATGTCGCGATGGACGATGCCGGCCTCGCCCGCTTTGGCCAGCGCCGCCGCCGTTTGGCACATGATCGACAGGGCGTGGGGCAAATCGGGAGGTCCGTGCCGAATCAGCCAATCCCGCAGATTGGCGCCCTCGACATATTCTTGCGCAATGTAATGCAAATCGCCCTGGCGGCCCACCTCGTAAATTTGCACGATATTGGCATGGACCAGCGCGGCGGCCGCCTGCGCTTCGCGTTCGAACCGCCGGATGTAATTCGTGTCTTGCGCAAACTCCGGTTTCAACACTTTCACGGCCACGCGGCGGCGGAGCTGCTGCTGCTCGGCCAGATAGACCTCGGCCATCGCGCCTTGGCCCACGCGGCGCAACAGTTGAAAGTCGCCGATCTTTCGGCCGGACAGGTCGGCCCCAAGCGAAAGCGTGGTCGGCGTGGAATCGGTCATCGGCGGCGATTATCGAACAAAGCGGTGTTTGCCGTTGCAGGTCTTCATGGTAGTATGAACCGGCTGCGGCGATTGTTCAACAGCCTCGTCCAAGCAATGCCCGCGCCGCGGTGTTTGAAGGCGGGGGCTATTCCCTTTTTTGCCGGCTCCGAACTGCGCAACCCTTGTATGGCCGATCGCACACCGTATCAAGACCGCATCATCCGCAACTACTACCAGAACCTCGACGCCATTCTGGTGCAACGGCTCGGCGAACTGGTGACCGACCTTTACTTGGCCGAGGGGCAGAAACGCGTTCGCCTCTGGAAACGCGTGGACGAGGCCATGGATAAATTGAAGGTTCCGCCCCAGCGACGGAAGCACATTGTCGAAAGCGGCGATCCGGCCTTGGTGGCCCAACTGCTCAAAGAATTGCTCGACAAAGTGCGCTAACCCCTGCCGCGCCGTGGAGCCGGCAAGCCGGCCAAACGTTGCGGTCTTGCCCCGGCGCGCCGGTCTCTTACGCCCGCGAGCTTTCCAGACGGGCGAAGACCATCCGCCCCGCGCTCTTCTGCAACACGCTGGTTACTTCGACCGGCACGGTCTGATTGACGAAATCGCGGCCGCCCTCGACGACGATCATCGTGCCGTCTTCCAGATAGCCTACCCCTTGCCCCGGCTCCTCGCCCGGTTTGACGATTCGCACCTCGATGTGTTCGCCGGGGACGAACAACGGCTTCAGCGCGTTGGCCAAGTCGTTCAGATTCACCACCGGAACGCCGTGCAGGCGGGCGATTTTGTTGAGATTGTAGTCGTTGGTCACCAATTTGCCGCCGAGGTGTTTGGCCAGCGCGACCAACTGCAAATCGACCGACTGGCCCTGCAATTCGGGCAAGTCGCGGTCGAAGATTTCGATGGCGATGTTCGGATTCGAGCGCAGGCGGCTGAGGATGTCGAGCCCGCGACGGCCGCGGCTGCGCCGGATGCGGTCGCCGCTGTCGGCGATGTTCTGCAGCTCGCGAATAATGAACTGCGGCATGACGAGTCGGCTGTCGATCACGCCGGTTTCCAGCACGTCGGCCAGCCGGCCGTCGATCACCGTGCTGGTGTCGAGAATCAGCGGACGCAAACCCTTGATATCGCGGGCGAACTCCACGTAGGGAATCACGAAGCGGAAATCGTTGCGCGTTTGCATCAGAAGGCTGATGCAGGTGTAGCATAGCACCAACCCGAGAATCAGTTGCAGCGCGTCGCGGTGTTTGGGAACGAGTTGCAACGGGGTAAGCGCCAGGCTGAGGATGTACGTCATAAACAGCCCGACAAGCAGGCCGAAGTAAACGGCCGAAATCGTGTCCAGCCGTTTGCGGCGCAGCGCGGCGTCGATGGCGATTACGCCCGCGCTGAGCAACACCATGCCGCCCAGGCTGGCCCATTGCATCCACGCGCTGTCGCGCGGGACCAGCCCGGAGGAGACAAACGTCACCCCCAGGCCGACGGCCACCATGACGAACACCAACCGCAGAATGACCAGTTCCATCGTATTCCCGCGACACAGGGAAGCGCAGCCCGGCGGGCTCCTCCCTTTGTTGCTGCTTGGAAAGGCAATCGCACAAGGCCGAGCGAAACAAGGCAGGTCGTTGTCGGCCGGTTCTTGCGACAGAGCGGCGCGCGGTTGACCGAAAGAACGGAAACCACCCGCGCCCTGCAATGCAATGATAACACCCACCATCGGGGTGCGGAAGCCATCGGCCGAGCGAGTGGTCGCGCGGAGCAGGCGGTTTTGTCGAGCGAGCGGCCTTTGCTCGCGGGGAAAGCGGAACTTACAGGTACTCTTGATAAGCCGGCACGACGACCAATTCCGGCACGATCACCCGCGGCGGCAGTTGCGCCAGAAAAGCCACCAGCGCGCCGAGGTCGTCGGGCTGAAGCATCTCGGCCAATCGCTCCGGCGGCACGGGCTCGGGGCGCTGTTCGAGGATCGGAGTGTTCACTTCGCCCGGATAAATGGTGGTGATGCGAATGCCGCGGCCGCGTTCTTCGGCGGCGGTGGCCAGGCCCAACGCCGAAACGCCGAACTTCGCCGCGCAGTAGCCCGGCCCGGCCAGCGGCAACGCGCGTTTGCCGGCGACCGAACAGATGTTGACGATCAAACCCTTGCCGCGAGGACGCATGATTGTCAGGGCCGCTTGCATGCAATGGAACACGCCGTCGAGATTGATCCGCACTAGTTGTTCCCATGCCTCGGGAGCGAGTTCCGCCATCCGCCGCGCTCGAACATTGGCCCCGGCGCTGTTTACGAGGATGTCCACCGGGCCCCACTGTGCCGAAACCGTGTTGAACAGCCGCTCGACTTCGTCGCGGCGGGTGACATCGCAGGGCAACGTTTTCACCGGTTCGCGCGCGGCGATGCCCTCGGCTGCGCGGCGAAGCCGGTCTTCGTTGCGTCCGGTGATGGCCACTCGACAGCCCGCCGCGGCCAGCGACCGCGCAATTCCGAGTCCGATGCCGCTGCCGCCTCCGGTGATCACGGCGATTTGCCCAGTCAGAGAATTCGCAGCCGATTCGGTCATGGCAGATGGATTCCCGCAGAAAATCGATGCTGATCACACGTGAGGCAACGCAAACCGATTGCACTTGCCGCCCGCGCCGCATGGTGCAACGCATGGGGCGATCCGTCCCTGAGACGAACCGCAAATGCCCAACGCCGAGCGCGCCGCAACATCAACCAAGCCCGCGCCGCAATCCGCAGCGGCTGCGGCAAACGCACCTGTCCGCTCCGCGGCCGCCCCAACGCTCATCGCGATTCCAGCGCCACGCAGGCCGCCTCGCGGCCGATTCGGATGAACAGGTGATGCCGACTGACGGCCGGATGGGCGACAAGATCGACATCGGCCGGCGCGATCCGTAGGCGGCCCAGAAGGCGTTTTTCGGTTGCCGCGGCGCCATAGAGCAACAGCTCGCCGCGGGTGGCAATCGCCAGCACCCGATCGGCCGAAGCGATCAAGCCGGTATATTGCTCGTACACTTCGTCGTCGTCCACCCAAATCTGTTCCAAACTCGCTGCGTCGAGGCAGTACAGTCCGTTCCAGCAGCCGAACACTCGGCCACTCGCAACCACGGGCGTGCTCGTATCGGGGGCGAGGTCGTCATGGCGCGCGATGGGCGCGGGCTTAATTGCACCGCTTTCGGCAAAGCCGTAGATTCGCGTTCCGTTGTTCTCCGAGGTCAAGAGAAGCCGGTCGCCCAAGGAAATCGGGGTGGGCACATGAAAGTCGCCCTTGTGCTTGGGCGCCAGCGTCCAAAGGCGCCGGCCGGTTTGCGGATCGAGCGCGAAGGCGGTCAGGCTGTCGAACCCCACAACCTGATCGACTCCCGCGAATCGTCCGGCGATGAACGACGCATAGGCTGCCGGCCCACCGGGCGCCTTCCAAACCAGCTCGCCGGTTTCCGCATCGAGTGCGACGACCGAGGCCGCCGGCGCTCCGGGATTGACAATCAGCTTCCCGTCAACGATCAGCGGCGACGAGCACATGCCCCAAGTCGGCAGCTTTGCGCCGAATTGCTTCAGCAGATTGGTTTTCCAGAGCACGCGGCCATCGGCGAGCGACACGCAATGCAAGTCGCCCATAGCCCCCAGCGTGTACACTCTGTCGCCATGCACCAGCGGAGTGGCCCGGGGCGAGTTGCCGTAGTCGAGCTTTCCAGCAGCGGGATAGGAGAGCTCCCAGACAGGCTTGCCGCCGGCGGCGTCGAGGCAACGAAACACGTCGTTGGTGTCGAGCGGATCGCGATCGGGCACAATCACGTAGCGGTCTGTCGCGGCAAATCCGCCCAAACCCATTCCTCCCAACGGAGTGCGCCACACCCATCGGGGCTCGGCGGGAAGAACGTCGGGCAGCCAAGGCGTCGTTCCATCGCGATTCGGTCCGCGCCAGCCCGGCCACGAATCCGCCCGGTCGGTTTCCGCATTTTTCTTCGCGGCAGCATCGGCTGCGGCCGACAGCGGTTGAGCCGTGGGCGATTCGGCCCCGGCGCGGCCGGGATTCGTTCTCTACGCCGGTTCGGGAATCTTGACGAAACCGCTTAACGACTCGATAGCCGTAAGCACGTCGGCATCGCGCCATTCGAGCAACGCCTTGGTCATCTGCGCGGCGAGCGCGTCGCCCGCGGCTTCCGTTGCGAAGACTGTAATGAACGGAACGGGCGCAGTTTTGCCGACCACGCGGAGTGCGCCCTTGTCGATGGTGCCGCAGCCTTCGAGCGTGGCCACTGCGTAACTGCTGATGACCGCCGCCGCCGGTTCAGGGTGCTCCAATGCCGCCAGGGCTGCGTCGGTGCAGCCGGTGCGAACCTCGGGCTGGGCGGGCGGATCGACTCCGGCCGCCTTCATCGCCAGCAACGCCGCACCGTGCTTCTCGACCGAATCCTCGGGGCCGAAAAAGATCGTATAGCCCTTCAAATCGGCCAGGGTCTTCGCCGGGTCGGCCTGCCGAACGCAGAACAGCCCGTGCAGGGTGGTGTCGCCCGTCTTGTCGGTCAGCAGGCAAAGGGGGGTGATTTTCAGACGCAATTCGGCGGCGTCCGACCGCACGACCGACTGCTTGCCGACGACGAAGTGCAAACCGCCCCGAGACGCTTCGGCCGCAGCCAAACGGGCCAAGTCTTCGCCATACACCACCCGAACCCGCCGGGCCAACGGCTTTTCCAAGTAGGCCGCCAATCGGCCGTAATCGCGCTGAGCGTAGCCCTTCACGCAATCGCAGGAAAGCGGCGCGGCCAAGGGGTCCATCACCGCCAGGGTAATGGCCTCGGCTTTCGGCGGCGGATCGGAGGCGTCTGCCGCCCAAGCCGCGGTCGAAACAACGGCAGCCATCAATAGCGACAGCAGGGACACAGAGAGACGCAGAGTTCGTTGCATCGTGAGGCTTTCAAAAAGGAAATCGCGGAACAACTAGCGGCGCGAACGGGCGAAACATGCGATCGCCCGCTGCGCTGCGCCCATCAGCCGCTTTCCTCATTGCGCGGACCTATTGGACCGATTGAGTCATTCGGCGCTTTTGGCGGACTTGGCCGATAACACGCAGATGCGGTTCTTTCCCAGGTCCATCACGTAGCAGCGCATTCCGTCGGGGCTAAGATCGACCGCCACGTTCTTGCAGCCGCCCTCAACGGTCGCCATTCCCACCAAACCCAGCAGTTGCCCCGCGGGAGAATACCGCTTCAGTCGGCCCAGCGAAGCCTCTGAGGTGATCAGCTCGCCGGCGGCGTTGAATCGCAGATTCATCGGATTGCAGCAACTGCCGAACCCCTCCAATCCCCCGCGTTGCGACTCGCCCCAGGCGGCCGCCTGCTTGCCGTCGCGATCGTACACGACCACGCGTTTCCTCGCGTTTTCGGCAACGAAGACTTGATCGCCGCGCGCCTGAATGTCCATCTGCCCGCAGCAACCGCGCAGGCCCTCGGCAATCAGCCGGCCTTCGCCGAAGGCGTGATCGGTTCGCCAGATGGCGAACCCGAACCCTTTGGCCATCGGACAGGCAATGAACAAGTCCGTGTCGCCGACCGCCACGGCGCTGATCGATCGCTGGCGCATCTGGGCGGCGCGCGCTTGCAGGGCTTTGGTGCGCGGCGTCTGGGCCGCCTCGTTCATCGCCGCCGATTGTTCGGTGAACTCGCGCAACAGCTCGGCGTATTCCTTTTGCAGCGCCTCGCGCTTCGCGGCATCGCCGGCCGCGGCCCGCAACTGGGCCATCTTTTCGACTAACGCCTTTTGAGCTGCATCGCGGGCTTCCTTTGCGGCCGACAATCGCTCGGCCCGAGCCTTTTGCTCTTCCGCGCTCAAGGGCTTTTCCGGAGGAGGAATTTCGGGCAGCGCCGGCAGTTCGCGGACGTGCGGCGCATCGGCCGAGCGTAGCGGCTTGCCCTCGAAATCGTAATGCACCAAACGCCCTTCGCCCGCAACGATCACACCGCCGCTAATGGCCGCCAGCGCCTGGGGGGTGAAATCGAGGCTCCAAGTCTTTTGCAGCGTTCCGCCGGCGTCGAAAACTCGAATCTCCGCCGCCGGGCCGCGGCTCGCCGCGCCTGACCCGTCGGCTCCTTCGGACGCCATCGCGGGCGCAAATCGCCCGCAGGCGGCGTACAATCGCCCGTCGCTGCCGATGCAAAACGTGTTCAATTGCGTTGGCTGCTCGCCGCCGGAAAAATCGATGGTCGCCGTCTGTTCATGCGTGGGCGTCGAACGCTTGTCGGCGAATACGTAAATCGATTGCTCGCCCGTGTTCAGCAGGTAAACCTCGCTTTCGTCCGGACTGGCGGCCACGGTGACTCGAACGCAGCCCGATGCGTACTCGGGCAAAGCCACCACGCCGAGCAACTTGCCCGCGGGATCGAACCGCTTGACGACCACCGGCGGCCCCGACTCGGCCGTGTAGATCGATCCGTCGCCGGCAATCCGCATGTTCTTCGGTTCGCAGCATCCGCCGAAGCCCTCGGCCTTTTTTCGATCGCGCTTTCCGAATTTGAGCAACTCCTTGCCGTCGCGATCGTAGCACTTCACTTTGTGCTCGCCGTTCACCGGTATCCAAAGCCGTTCGCCTTCCGCCTGAATGTCCATTTGGCCGCAACAGCCCCGCAGGTCTTTCACAATCAGTTGCGGGTTCTGTAGGTCGTGATCCAACCGCCAAACGGAGTAGCCGAAGCCCTCGGGCATGCCGCCGCAAACGAACACGTCCGCATCGTTGGCCGTTAGGCCGGTCACTTCACGAGCGCGGTGCTTCTGCCAGGCGGCCATGGCCGCCTGTTCCTCAGCCGACGATTGTTCGGCCGATCCGCCCAGCCCGAAGGCGCGGAGCAGCGCTTTTCCGATCTTGCCCGACTTCTTCTCTTTGGAATCTGCCGCCGCGTCCTCTTTGCCCTCTTCCTTTTCAGCCTTCGCCTTCTCCGCTTTTTCTTGCTCGGCCTTCTGTTTGGCCACTTCCGCCTCGTGCAGGGCGACCAGCCCGGGGGTGTCGGCCACAGCCAGCACTTTGCCTTCCGGCGAGAGCTTGGCGATTCGGCCATCGCCGCCAACGAAGATCGTTCCGTCCGGCGCAACGCACACGGCCGACGGCATCACGTCGAGCTTCCACGAAGCCAGTTGTTTGCCGTCGGGCGAGATGATCCGCAGCCATGCCGCCTTGAATGCTCGTTGAGGAAGGTCGGTCGCATGCAGCTCGTCGGGCCGATCGGCCGGCTGATAGCAACCGGCCAATATCCGCCCTTGGCCGTCGATGCTGAACGTTTCGAGCACTTCGCCGGCCTTTGGATCGCAGGGCCGGATCACGCGCACTTTTTCGTGCGACGGCTTCCAGGCCGGATCCTCCTTCAGGGCCGCCAGATCCTTTCGCCGCTCTTCCTCCATGCGGCGCATCAACTCCTCGATCTGCTTTTGGTCGGGCGACTCGGGCTCTTCGCCGCAGGGCTCGGACGGCGCCGGCCCTTCCGGGTTGTCCGGCTTTGCCGCCGCCGTTTTCTCCACCACTTCTGCCGCTGCCGGCGCTGCGAACAGGTCGGTGCCAGCGTCAGCTCGGGCGGCCTCGGCCGCAAACGCCGCCCGTTCGATCGCCGGCGCGAGAAACCACGCCAACAACACCCCCAAGGCTGCCGAACAACCCCGGACTGCCGACGACGTGCGACGCCGTTTGCCGCTGTTCTGTGAATCCATGTGGATCAATCCTTCTTGAAAAGGCGCGAAAACCCGTTCTCTGTTCTTTCTAACGCCATGCTTGCCCGCGCCCGCTACGCTGATGTTTTGCGAGGGCGGCCGCGGGGCCGAAGTGTACTTTCCAAGCCAAGACGAGCGGCGGTGGCTTCGATCCAGGCGGCCGGACCGAAGGGAACCCCGCGGGCGATGCTCCGTCGCAGCGAGGCCAACTCCGCTTCGGACGCCGGCGTGTTCACGTGCTCCACCCAATTCGCCGCTCGCGGCAAAGGCCAAGCCGAAAGCAAGGCTTTCTCAGCCGTTGTTCCCCGCGACCAGCGGTAAAGACTCCCCCAACGCCAAGCCTCGGCCCGCTTCACCAAGTTGGCCCGAACCGCGTTTCGCTCGACAAAGCGCACCACCGCATGCAGGTGTTCGTCGTCGGCGACGGGAAACGATTTGAAACGGCCCTGATACAGACGCCCGCGCTCGATCGTCGCGCGCTGGGCGCGCCGGCGCTGGGTGTGGGTCAGCGCCAGCCAGCCGACAAATCGCGACAGTTCGCCATCGACTCGGGGCCAAACGACCAGATGCCAATGATTCGGCATCAGACAATAGGCCAAAAGCCGGGCGCCGCTGCGGGCGACGGCCTCTTCCATCACCTGCTCGAAGGCCGCGTAATCATCCGGTTCCTCGAAAACCAACCGCCCGGCGTTGGCGCGGTTCAGCACATGGTACACGTAGCCGCCGACAGCCGATCGCAAGGGTCGTCCCATGCCCGCTAATGTAGCCGGGCCCAACACCCGCGGCAAGCAACAAAACCGGTTCCCAAGAAACGGGTTCTTATTGATCGCCTGCAACGCAACCTTGGAAGATCGGGTTGGCGGCAAACGGCGGCCTTCGCCGGCCTCATCGGATTATTGTTCGTCGGGTCCTCGCTTCAGTGCGCGAATTCTCGCTGCGCGCTGCTCCAACGCCTCGGCCTCAGAATCACGATTTGTGCGACGATACAATTTAGCAAGGTTCTCAAGGCTCGCCGCCACTTGGGGACGGTCGGGGCCGAAGGCCTTTTCCAGAATCGCCAACGAACGCTTGAAAAGCGGCTCCGCCTTGGCATGCTCGCCTTTTTCGAAATAGAGAATGGCTAGGTTGTTTAGGCTCGTCGCCACATCGGGATGATCGGAGCCGAGAGCCTTCCCCCCAATCGCCGGTGAGCGTTTGTAGAGCGGCTCCGCCTCGGCATACTTGCCCAGCTTTTGATAGAGACCGGCCAGATTGTGCAGGCTCGTCGCTACGTTGAGATGGTCGGGCCCGGGATTCTGTTCCGCGACCCGCAGGGCCTTCTGCGCGACTTCAACCGCACGGTCATACTTGCCAGCACGGTAAAACTCTTCCGCTTCTTGGTTGAGGGTGTTCCACTCACGACCGTCGCATTGGCCACGCACGACCGAGGGCATGCTGCCGATTAAGGCAAGCGCAGGGATAACGAGCTGTAAGTACTTCATTTGGTCTCCCTTCGTGGGGGACTGCGAAAGAAAACCGTGTCTTTTACCCCGCGGAGGCCGACGCGCGGTCGGCGCGCTGCGCCGCCGGTCGCATTGGGTGATAATGCGAAGATAGTCCGCGAACGTCGTGCGCGCCAGCACACCCGAACCAACCCTCTTCGTAACGACTCTCGGCATCGCCTGATTGCGCAACCTATTACGAGAGAAACACTTGCTGTGTTCGCGTGCCTTCCGAGGCAAAGCAACATCAGCTCTTTTGAAGACTCCCCCCTCCTGTCGGCATTACGACCATCCATTTTTCGCATTCAGATGGATGCGTCTGCCGCGGTTGTTTCAATCCATCGCAGAAAGTCACGAATTCCACATCGACACGTTTCTATTGAACCAACTTCGACAGGCAATGAGATATTTAGCATTGCCGCCAAACGTTTGCGATCGTCACTGGAAAGCGATGACGGCGAACTACTAGACCAAACGAATGGTGTAGCGAGTTGGCATTGCATTAACCAATCGGTACCAGTAGATCGATCGTAGACTAAACGACATGCGAACTGGCGCTGTAAGAACTCTACGGCCCTCTCCGATGGAAACTCTACGGCTTCTGTTGTTCCCAGCAGAATGCGTTCGAGGTCATCCAAAAAGACATGGAGCATTGAGAGCGGTCCTCCGAATAGTACCTCACCGGCGAACCCGCCACCGACAAAATGAATCTTCAGCCCGACTTGGTTGTTGGGATCATTGCCGAGGCGTGGCCATGCGATGCTGTCGGGTGTGATGGTGAGTTGGCCACCAATACCTGCAACCGTGAACGAAAACCCTTCAAATGCCCAAGCGCCAGAAGGGAGTTTGTACCCAAATCCTTCGCTCATTTAGAGTAATCTCCCGTCTTGTTGCCACCGGGCAAGTGCGGTGCCCCCTGTCCTCCGGGAGTTCCAAAAGGTTTGGCGTAACCGGCATAGACACCTGACGTTGTATCACAACATGGACATGTAAATACGCTCACCATGTCCTTTCCCGTGACCCAGACTCCGAGGCGCGAAGTTATCAGAGCCTTGCAATGGAATGTAAGAGATGGGAAAGCACCACAGATGGCGTTTGGGCCGGGAATCAACTGCACTGGATTGCAGTTTACTGGTTCTAAGCCTACTGTGTACGGAACGATTCCAAGGAACTGGAGATCTGCAAAGAATCGCTGCGCGACTTCCTTGACCGACTCATCCAACGTCATGCCAGGCTTAGGGCAGGGTTTCGACAGTAAATCATTTCGGCAGTCGGCGCGAAATTCTCGCCAACATCGTTTTGCATAATCCTCCCATTCTTTAGTACCAGGCAAAGGCTCCAGCCAAGGCCCAGTTCCCTTCGGATAACCTGGCGGCAAAGGAGTGGGATAGGGAAACGGCAGAGACGGCGGCGAGCTAGATGGTCCGGAACTTCCCGACGGAGGCCAGTGCGGTTGCGGTTGTTGCCCTGGGCGCCCGGGACGGACTGGAGGGCGGCCAGGAATCACCGGTGGCCGCGGAGGAGTGATGGGCGGGCGGACTGGCGGTGCTATTGGCCCGCGTAGCCCATAGGGATCTCCGCCGGATGTTGGAGAACCGTTGGCGTACAAGTACAGGTTCAAGTAGCCCGCGATATAACCTACAGGATCTTGCTGCAGCCACCTACCCAACGCGCTATTCAATATCCTAAATCTAACTAAATAGCTCCACGGTGCGAGCGTAGCGCTGGGCGGGGAGGTTTGTCGACCGGGAAGTTTGCCGCAAAATCCCTCTGGAAATGAGAACAGGCTTGGCTCTAAGGTAGTTGTTGTTGGTGTGAGTGTCATGCAACAACTG